>CAKTPO010000001.1 GCA_934591845.1 uncultured Oscillospiraceae bacterium
ATGGGTGCCACAGCGCCGCAGCGCTGTGAACTTTTCGTTAATTATTTCGTTGTCTACTTGACGGGGCGCAGTTCAAACGCCTGGGCAGGGTGCTTTTTTGGCTTTATTCTGAAATCAATTCCAGGAATTCGTCTTCCGTGAGAATGGGAATTCCAAGTTCCTGGGCCTTGCGGGCTTTGGAGCCCGCATTTTCTCCGGCCACTACAAAGCTGGTTTTCTTGGAAACGGAGCCTGCGGACTTTCCGCCGAAACGCTCAATTTGCTCCGTGGCTTCCTCCCGGGTAAACCGGGTAAGACTACCGGTCAGGACGATGGTTTTTCCGGAGAATCGGGTGTCCTGTATGGTTTGGGTGGATTCGAAGTTTACACCGGCCTCTTTCAGACGGCGGATCATATGCTGGGATTGGGGCTGGGCAAACCAATCGTGGATGCTTTCGGCGGTGACCGCTCCAACATCCGGCACATTGGTCAGTTCCTCAACAGAGGCATTCATTAGATTTTCCAGATTGCCAAAAGCCGATGCCAAGGTTTTTCCGGTTTTGGCCCCCACCTGACGGATGCCCAGGGCATAAATCAGCCTGGAAACATCCTGGTGCTTGCTGGATTCTATGGCATTGAGCAGTTTTTGCGCAGCTTTGGTGCCGGATTTCCAAAGGCCGGAAAGCTCCTCCAGGGTCAAATAATAGATGTCTGCCGGTGCGTGAATAGCACCTTTGGCAATAAGGCTGTCTACAATGGCACTGCCAAGGCCCTCAATGTCCATGGCATCCCGGCTGACAAAATGGGCAATGTTCCGGCTCAGCTGAGCGGGACACTCCGCGCCGGTGCAGCGCAGAAATGCGCCATCTTCGTCCCGCTCTACCGCGGCCCCGCAGACCGGACATGTTTTCGGCAGAACATAGGGTACGGCATCCACCGGGCGGCGGGACAGATCGACCTCCAGAATTTCCGGAATGATCTCCCCTGCCTTGCGGATTTTGACCGTATCACCAATGCGGATATCCAGCCGAGAGATAAAATCCTGATTGTGAAGGGTGGCGTTAGTGACGGTAGTACCCGCCAACTGGATGGGACGGACCACAGCCTTTGGAGTCAGAACACCGGTACGGCCTACCTGAATTAGAATGTCTTCTACCACCGTCAGCTTTTCTTCCGGAGGGTATTTATAGGCAACGGCCCACCGGGGAAATTTGGCGGTGGCACCCAGGGTTTCCCGGGCTGCCAGATCGTCCAGCTTGATCACGGCTCCGTCAATATCGCAGGTGTACTTTTCCCGTTCCAAATTGATACGGGTGACCTCTTTCTGAATGTCAGAGGCACTGGACAGGCACTGATAGGGGATCACCTTAAAGTGCAGCTGCTTCAGATATTCCAAAGATTCCCGGTGGCTCTGAAAGGATACCCCCTCTGCCAGCTGGATGTTAAACACCAGAATATCCAGCTTCCGCTTGGCGGTGATTTTGGAGTCCTTTTGGCGCAGGGAACCGGCGGCGGCATTTCTGGGATTTGCAAAGGTCTTCTCGCCGTTTTCTTCCAGGGCTTCGTTCAGGCTCCGGAAGGTTTTCTTGGGCATGAATACTTCACCCCGGACGATCAAACGGGCCGGTGCGTTTTGAAGGATCATGGGAATGGAGCGAATGGTGCGAAGATTCTCGGTTACATCCTCGCCTACAACGCCGTCCCCCCGGGTTGCACCCCGAACGAACTGACCGTCTACATATTCCAGGGCGACGGACAATCCATCAATTTTTGGCTCCACCGAAAACAGGGCATCCGGCACAGCCTCCCGGACACGGCTCAAAAAATCATCCAGTTCTTCCGTGCTGAATACATCCTGCAAGCTCATAAGTGGCACCGCATGGGGAATTTCCGCAAAGGTATTCACCGCCTGTCCCCCTACCCGCTTGGTAGGAGAGTCCGGCAACACCAGGTCCGGATGGGCCTTTTCCAGGTCTTCCAGTTCCCGCAGCAGCCGGTCATATTCAAAATCCTGCATGGTGGGATCGTCCAGTACATAGTATCGGTAACCGGCCTCATTAAGAAGCTTTGTCAGCTCCTGAATTCTCTCTTTCGGTTCCATATAAGCCTCCTGTGGTTAAAAATGTGTTTGGGACTTCCCCAACGATCACGGTTTCTGCAACAACGACCTGGTTGGAAACGGAAAAATGTTCCGCCTGCCCCAGAACCAGGATGCTGACATCGACCGTTATTTCCATAACCAGCCGGTGCAGGGTCTGGTTGATACCTGCCTGCTGAAACTGACTGTCAAACACCGCCTCGGAATTTCGGACTGCCAGCACATGGACCGGAATGCAGAAGCCTTTTCCGGCAAAAAGCTCCGGAAAAATCAAGCTTCCTATAGGGATGCCCAGTTTGGAGGTATCCAGAGACAGAATCTCCTGATTCAAAAGCGTCAACAGCTCTGTTTTCAGCCGGTTTACTTCCAAAATATTCGTTTTCATGGCGGTGATTTTGCCGTTTAAGTCTTTCTCAAAATAAACGATGCGGTCATAGGCAACGTTGTTTCGCTCCAACTGGCTGGTCAATGCATCGTTGGCCAGGTCGGAAGTGGTGTTTTTTACCTGGGTCTGTGCCAGCTCCCGTAGAAGCGGACGGTAGTGGGCCCTGAACAGAAGAAACAGGCCCAACAGCACTGCGGACAGCAAGAGGAAGTTTACGCTCAAACGGATCAGACGAACTTTCAACTGGCGCAAACCACCACCCCCATTGGATAAACTATGGCCGAAAGCAGCGGATCATGCGCATGTGGTTATAGTTTTTTCATATGGGTGCCTGCGGCCTTGGCCATGAGCTTTTTGGTTCCGATGTCGTCAAAGGCAACTTCCAGCAAGGCATCGCCCCCCATTTTCAGCACAGAAAGCACCATGCCCTTGCCAAAGGCGGCGTGCATCACCATGTCGCCCTTTCTGAACTCCGGGATAGGGGCTGACGGGGCAGCCTGCGCCCGGAGGGTGGAAGACAGATACCCGCTTCCACGGGCGACATGCCGCTCATAGCTCTCCCGCTTCCCTTCCTGGACCTGGGGACGATAGCCGCCACGTTTGACAATACAGCTCTCTGGGATTTCTTTCAAGAACCGGGAAGGCAGCGCCGAGGAGGTGCGGCCGTAAATCATACGCTGTCTGGCATGGCTGAGGGTCAGGGTTTTCTTGGCACGGGTAATGGCCACGTAGCAAAGGCGACGTTCTTCTTCCATCTCCTCCTGGTCACCGATGGCCCGCATTCCCGGGAACAAGCCGTCTTCAAAGCCTACCAGGAATACATGGGGGAATTCCAGACCCTTGGCAGAGTGAATGGTCATCATCACCACCGCATCGTCCCCTTCGTTGTACTGCTCCAAGTCGGTATAGAGGGAGATTTCTTCCAGGAATCCGGAAAGGCTGGGCTCGGTGGTGTTGGCCAGGTAAGATTGGATACTGGATTTGAATTCCTTTACGTTTTCCAGCCGGGTTTTATTCTCCTCTGTGGGCTTATTGGTAAGCATATCCGCATAGCCTGTACGGATCAGCAGCTCGTCATAGAATTCCGGCAGGCTCATGCCGCTCTCCAAAAGCCCAGCCAAATCTTCAATCAAGGCAGAGAACCGCAGGAGTTTTTCTGCGGATTTTTCAAGAGGCCCATAGTTATAGGGGTCACAGACCACATCATAGATGCTCTTTCCCTCGGCTGCTGCCAGCTTTTGGACGGTTTCAATGGTCTTTGCGCCCAAGCCTCTGGGCGGGTTATTGATGATCCGCTCCAACCGTAGGTCATCGGAGCGGTTGTTGACGACACACAGATAGGACAGCATATCTTTGATTTCAGAGCGTTCAAAGAATCGCATTCCTCCAATGACCCGGTAGGGAATGCCGTTTCGTTTCAGGGCATATTCCATGGAGTTGGACTGGGCATTGGTCCGGTACAAAATAGCATAGTCCTTAAAATCATGGCCTTTGGACTTGGAAAGGATCTGGCTGGCAACGAAATTGCCCTCTGCCCCTTCGGTTTCGGCCTCGTAAACCAGAATCGGTTCTCCGCTTCCGTTGGAGGTCCAAAGGTGTTTCCCTTTCCGCCCCTGGTTATGAGCGATCACCGCATTGGCCGCATCCAGAATGGATTGGGTGGAGCGATAATTCTGCTCCAGGCGAATGGCTCTGGCACCGGGGTACTGTTCCTCGAAATTCAGGATATTTTCAATGGTAGCCCCCCGGAACCGATAAATACTCTGATCATCGTCACCAACGACACAGATGTTGCGGTGTTTCCCGGCAAGAAGCTCTGTCAGAAGATACTGCACATGGTTGGTATCCTGATACTCGTCAACCAGAACGTAATGAAATTTTCGCTGATAGTATTCCCGGACTTCCGCATCCTGTTGGAGAAGCTTGACAGTCACATAGAGAATATCGTCAAAGTCCAAGGCGTTATTATCTTTCAAACGACTTTGATAAATGCCATAGACCTTGGCAATTTGCAAAATACGCAGATCCGATGCGCCCTGGCTGTCTTCCAGCATTTGCTCCGGAGAAATGAGCCGGTCTTTTTGCCTTCCGATGATGCTCAGCACATAGCGAGGGGGGAAGGTTTTATCATCCAGACCCAATTCCTTTAGGATCTCTTTCATAAGCCGCTCGGAGTCCGAGGTGTCATAAATGGTAAAGCTGGAGGTATACCCCATGCGGTCAATATATCTGCGCAGGATGCGGCAGCAGGCAGCGTGGAAGGTCATGGCCCAGATGTCCTCAGCACCCTCTCCCAGCATGGCGGTCAAACGTTCTTTCAGCTCTCCGGCAGCCTTGTTTGTAAAGGTGATGGCAATAACATTCCAGGGTTTTGTAGGCTCTAAGGTACAGAGCCTGTCTGCATGTTCCAGCTGTTTCTCGGTGGGTTCAGCCGGAAAGTTTTCCAGAAAATACACGTCCTCATCCTGAATTTCTTCCGGAATCTCCTGGCCGTCAGAAGCCCGGCCATAGCGCAGGATGTTGGCAATTCGGTTGATGAGCACAGTGGTTTTTCCGCTTCCGGCACCGGCCAGCAGCAGCAGGGGGCCTTCCGTGGTAAGCACAGCTTCCCGCTGCATATCATTCAGAAACGCAAAACGGGAAGCAATATAATTTCGGCGGGCAGTCAAAAAACGGGAATCCAATTCATCATTCATAGAAGCACCTATCATTTCTTTCTAAGGAACCCCTGATCCCATCCAGAAACAGCCGTTTCCCGGCTATAGATGATGGATTCAGAGGTTCCCTCATTCGTGGCCTCTATTTTACCGCAGACGGGCCAAAAATGCAAGCGGTTTACAATTCTTCCGACAGCTTTCCACGAAGAAGACCAAGCGCCTTTCTCTCAATGCGGGAGACCTGGACCTGACTGATACCCAGAACCTGGGCAGTCCGCTGCTGGGTCAGCCCGTGGAAATAGCGCAGCGAAACCACCTGACATTCCCGCTGAGGAAGAGTCTGAATGGCTTGCCGCAGGGCGATTTTTTCAACCATCCGTTCCTCGGATTCGGTGTCCGTCAACACGTTTTCCAGTGTGAATCCTTCCTCGCCGGTTTCCCGGTAGATGGACTCCGTGGCGGCGGTGGCGGTTTCCGCCATGGCGATTTCTTCTGGGGTCAGTCCGGTTTCGCCGGAAAGCTCTGAAAGTCCCGGCTCCCTGCCCAGCTGCAAGGTCAGGCGGCTGCGGGCGGCTTTGATGGCGGCAGACTGCTCTTTGAGTCCTCTGGATACCTTTACTGCACCGTCATCCCGCAGGAACCGCCGGATCTCTCCGGAAATTTTTGGTACAGCATAGGTGGAAAACTGGGTACCAAAAGCCGGGTCAAACCGCTCTACTGCCTTTAAAAACCCCAGGCAGCCCAATTGATACAGGTCTTCCAATTCCGTCCCCCGCCCCTGAAACCGTCGGGCCACCGCCCAGATCAGTCCGGCGTTTTCACTGACCAGCTGCTCTGCAGCGGAAGCATCTCCCGATTGCGCCCGGATGATCAGTTCTTCCGGAACACTCATTGCCGCCGTTGGAGTTTCCGGCGCATATGTACGGAGGTGCCCCGACCTTCTACAGAGGTGATTTCCAGGCTGGACATGAAACTTTCCATAATGGTAAAGCCCATACCGCTACGTTCTGCACCGCCGGTGGTGAAGCTGGGTCGTCTGGCCTGCTCCACATCGGGAATGCCCACGCCTTTGTCCTTGATGACAATATCCAGAACATTGTCTTTTAGAATCCGGCATCGCAGGGTAATGATCCCCAGCTCCTTGGGGTATGCGTGGACTATGCAATTGGTGACCGCCTCAGAGACTGCGGTACGAATATCCCCCAGTTCTTCCAGGGTGGGGTCCAGCTGGGCGGCAAAGCAGGCTACGGCACTTCTGGCAAAGGCTTCATTGCAGGATTTACTGGGGAATTCCAGAATCATATAATTTCCGAACTTCATGATACCGCCTCCCGAATTTCCACAAGCTTGTCAAGGCCGGAGGCCCGGAATACCCGCATGGGCTGGGGAGAAATGCCGGTAAGCAGCAGCTTTCCCTCAATTTGGCTCATGCTGCGCAGGGCGTTGATGACCACGGCGATGCCGGAGGAATCTACAAAGGTCACATCCCGAAAATCCAGGACGCAAACCTCTGGCATATAGGTTTCTATTTTTGCGGCAATCACCTGAATGTAGGCCTTGGCGCAGTGGTGATCGATTTCCCCGGTCAGAGCAACGGTCAGTTTTCCGCTGTCCAGAAAACTGGTAAAATTCATGTTAAAATCCTCCTTTGTGTGTGGTGCTATTCAGTATAGCTTTTGATTTCCGCACTTCCTGTCGGAATGGCATCCGGGAATAAAAAAAGCCGGAAAGAGACAGTATCCCTTTCCGGAGACCAGTATCATTCAGATGATTTCCTTTCAAAAAATATGTGGGAACAGCCCGAAGACCGTTCCCACATTGTTTCTATTTGCTTTGAATCAAAGAGACTGAAGCGCAGCCAGGCTCTCTTCCAGGGCGGCGATCAGATCGGCAGCCTTTTTGGCTTTTTCCCGCTCGGCATTTACAACTGCCTCAGGGGCACGGGAAATGAAGTTCTCGTTGGAAAGCTTGCCGTTAAGGCTTGCCAGATTCTTTCTGGCCTTTTCCAGTTCCTTGCCGATTCGCTCCTGCTCCTTGGCAATGTCCACCAACTGGCCCATGGGGATATAGAGCTTGGCATCAGCGGTGGCACAGGTCACCAGGCCATTCAGGTTTTCGGGCTCCTTTTCCAGCAGCTCCACCTTGTCGGCATAAGCCAAACGCTGGATAAAGCCCGCACCCTGGGCAAAGACCTGGGGGGTGGAGGTGAGCACATACAGCGTTGCTTTCTTGGAGGGAGGTACGTTCATTTCGGCTCTGCGGTTACGAATAGCCCGGATGGCGTTCATAACAGACTCCATATGGGCTTCTTCCGTGGCAAAATTCAGTTCCTCGGAAGCCACCGGCCACTGGGCAACAATCAGAGCAGTCTGGCGCTGAGGCAGGCTCTGCCAAATCTCCTCGGTAATGAAGGGCATGAAGGGGTGCAGCAGACGGAGGGTCTGATCCAGCACGTATACCAGCACCTGCAGGGCGGTATTCTTGCGGGAAGCATCCTCGCTGTACAGTCTGGCCTTGGTCAGCTCAATATACCAGTCACAGTAGGTATCCCAGATGAAGTCGTAGATTTTCTGAACCGCAATGCCCAGTTCATACCGCTCCATGTTGTCGGTGACCTCTGCAATCAGGGTATTCAGCTTGGAAAGCACCCACTTATCCGCAATTTCCAGTTCCTTGGGAAGCTGCGGCACAAAGTCCTCACGCAGGTTCATTAGAACGTAACGAGAGGCGTTCCAGAGCTTATTTGCAAAATTCCGCATGGCTTCGCAGCGTTCCACATAGAAACGCATGTCATTTCCGGGAGAGTTGCCGGTGATCATGTTCATACGCAGGGCATCGCAACCGTATTTAGAAATCATTTCCAGGGGGTCAATGCCGTTGCCCAGAGACTTGGACATTTTCCGGCCCTTATCGTCACGCACCAGGCCATGGATCAATACGGTGTGGAAAGGCGTTTTGCCGGTGTGTTCACAGCCGGAGAAAATCATCCGGGCGACCCAGAAGAAGATAATATCATAACCGGTGACCAGAACATCCGTGGGATAGAAATAATCCAGGTCCGGGTTCTTGTCCGGCCAGCCCAGGGTCTCAAAGGGCCACAGAGCGGAGCTGAACCAGGTATCCAGAACGTCCGGGTCCCGCTCGATATGGGTAGAGCCGCAACGCTCACACTTGCAGGCATCCTC
This sequence comes from uncultured Oscillospiraceae bacterium, assembly GCA_934591845.1. Classification (GTDB taxonomy): domain Bacteria; phylum Bacillota; class Clostridia; order Oscillospirales; family Oscillospiraceae; genus Faecousia. The sequence goes on from CAKTPO010000001.1 coordinate 8,305, forward strand.
CCGGGAAACCGTCATGTGACCGCAGTCGGCGCAGGTCCAGGCAGGAATCTGATGGCCCCACCACAGCTGACGGGAAATACACCAGTCACGAACGTTTTCCATCCAGTTCAGGTAGGTTTTGGTAAAGCGTTCCGGAACGAACTTGGTTTCGCCGTCCTTGACTACCCGAATGGCTTCCTCGGCCAGGGGCTTCATTTTTACAAACCACTGGGCGGAGATGATGGGCTCCACATCGTTATGGCAGCGATAGCAGGTTCCCACATTGTGGGAGTAGTCCTCCACCTTTACAAGATAACCCTGAGTTTCCAGGTCAGCAACGATTTGTTTTCTGGCTTCATACCGGTCGAGGCCCTGGTATTTGCCCCCCAGCTCGTTGACCTTGCCCTCGTCATCCAGCACCCGGATCACCTCCAGGTTGTGCCGCAGACCGACTTCAAAGTCGTTGGGGTCATGGGCGGGGGTCATTTTGACACAGCCGGTACCAAAGTCCATTTCCGCATAGGCATCGGCAACCACGGGAATGGGCTTATTCAGCAGGGGCAGAATCACATTTTTTCCAACAATGGAACGGTAGCGCTCATCCTCGGGATTGACACAGACACCGGAGTCACCCAGCATGGTTTCCGGACGGGTGGTGGCAACAATGACTTCACCGGTACCGTCTTCCAGAGGATAGCGGATGTGCCACAGATGGCCGGGCTTATCCACATATTCCACTTCCGCGTCACTCAGTGCGGTGACACAGTGGGGACACCAGTTGATGATGCGGCTGCCTTTGTAAATCAGGCCCTTTTCGTACAGGGAGACGAATACCTCCCGCACGGCCTTGGAGCAACCCTCATCCATGGTGAACCGGGCACGGTCCCAGTCACAGCTGGCACCCAGCTTCTTCTGCTGCTCTACAATGCGGTTGCCGAATCGGTTTTTCCAGTCCCAAACCCGTTCCAGGAACTTTTCACGGCCCAGATCGTAGCGGGTCAGGCCCTCTTTCCGCAGTTCTTCCTCCACTTTGATTTGGGTGGCAATACCGGCATGATCCACACCGGGGATCCAGAGGGCGTTATAGCCCTGCATCCGCTTGAAACGAATGATGCTGTCCTGCAAGGTTGCATCCATGGCATGGCCCATGTGCAGCTGGCCGGTCACATTGGGAGGGGGCATGACGATGGTAAAGGGCTTCTTGTTCTCATCCCGCTCTGCGTGGAAGTAACCACCCTCCTGCCACATGTTGTAGATCTCGGTTTCTACGGCCTGGGGCTCGTAGACCTTGTTTAATTCTTTTGCCATTACGATCTCCTTTCCATCAAAAAGCCCCGGGTGAAAAACACCCAGGGCGAAAAATCCGCGGTACCACCTGAATTTCCGGTTTCCCGGACACTCTTACGCTGTAACGGGCTGACCCGTACTGCCCTACTTTTTTCAGGCAGTCCGCTCCCGGGCGACCATTTCCCTGCCGTCTTGAGCGTTTTCACCAACCACGCTTTCTCTGAAATCCGGCAGAACGGGGAAACCTCCCGATCCATGCGTTTGCATTTGTGACATATTTTACCCAAGAATCCCCGGATTGTCAAGGCTCAATTCTATTTTTCTTGACGGACGGTGCATTCCTGACTATAATAGGGTGTATTAACGAATTTGGAGTGTAGCGTATGATCAAGCTTTCCCTGGTAGTCCCCTGTTATAATGAGGGGGAAAATGTGATCCCATTTCACGAGGCGGTATTGAATGCTTTCCGGGACTGCGGCTATGCCATTGAAATCGTTTATGTGGATGACGGCAGCCGGGATGCCACTTTGCATAATTTGAAAAAAATTTATGCCCGGCAGGATTGCCCGGTGAAAATCGTTTCTTTCTCCCGCAATTTTGGAAAAGAGGCCGGAATTTACGCAGGATTACAGCATGCCTCCGGAGATTACATCAGCCTTATTGATGCGGATTTGCAGCAACGCCCGGAAATTGTGCGGGATATGGTTCAAATGTTGGAGGAAGAACCGGAATACGATATAGTGGCCGCCTATCAGGATCGCCGCAATGAAGGAAAAGTGCTGTCTTTCTTCAAAAGGAGTTTTTATTCCATCATCAATCGCCTTTCCAAAGTTTCCTTGCAGGCAGATGCCAGTGATTTCCGAACTTTCCGCCGAAGTGTTCGTGACAGCATTCTGGAACTTGGTGAATATCACCGCTTTTCCAAGGGAATTTTTGCCTGGGTCGGCTATAACACCCTCTTTATTCCCTATACCGCCTGCCCGCGGCAGAATGGGTCTACCAAGTGGAGTTTCTGGAAGCTTTTGAACTACGCCATGGAAGGGATCGTTGGCTTTTCCACAGCACCGCTGCGGCTTGCAACCATTCTGGGTTCTGCTACAGGTGTTGCCGCATTGATTTATTTGATTTGCGTGATTCTGGAAAAGCTGATCAAGGGTATTGCTGTTCCCGGATATGCGACCATCATTGTTCTGCTGCTGTTTTATTCCAGCATGCAGCTGTTTTGCATTGGTATTATCGGAGAATATGTGGGCCGGAACTTTGAGCAAAGCAAGAATCGCCCTATATATATTGCAAAAGAGGTTATTGGAGAAGAAGATTCCCAGTGAACTCGCAAAAACCCGACCTGGAAAGGCCGGGTTTTTAAGCAATCATGGGGGCATTTTACCGGAAATACCAATCAGCGGTCCTTATCGTCCTCTTCCCAGGTGCGTTCACTGATAATATATCTGGGCCGGTGCTTGGTTTCCATGTAAATCTTTCCGATGTACTCACCGATCACGCCAAGGCAAATAAGCTGAACACCGCCCATAAAGCAGACGATGCAGACGGTGGAGGCCCAGCCGCTGACGGTGCTACCTACGAAATGGGAGACCAGGGCCCAGATCACGGCAATAAAGCTCAGCAGGGATACAATACAGCCAAACCCGGTGATCATCCGGATGGGCTTTACGGAAAGACTGGTGATGCCGTCAAAGGCCAGAGCCAGCATCTTTTTCAAGGGATAGTGGCTTTCTCCGGCGATCCGCTCGGCCCGCTCATAATAGACACTGGTACTCTTGAAGCCCACCAGAGGAATCATGCCCCGCAGGAAAATATTGACCTCCTTGAAGTTGGCAAATTCCTGTAAAACCCTGCTGGAAATCAGGCGGTAGTCCGCATGGTTGAAAACCACTTCGGCCCCCATCCAATTCATAAGCTTATAGAAGCCCTCGGCGGTGAAACGTTTGAAGAAAGTATCGGTGTCCCGCTTGCTGCGCACACCGTAGACGACCTCACAGCCATCCAAGTAGGCATCCACCATTTTATCCATGGCGTTGATGTCGTCCTGGCCGTCGCAATCAATGGAAATGGTAATGTCGCAGCGGTCTTTGGCCTCCATGAGTCCTGCCAGGACTGCATTCTGATGCCCACGGTTGCGACTTTGGCTGATGCCAAGATAATGAGGGTCGTTTTTGGAAAGGTTTTCAATAATGTTCCAGGTGTTGTCTTTAGAGCCGTCGTTTACAAAAAGAACACGGCTATCCTGGGACACTTTCCCGGCGGCTTCCAAATCCTGGATTTTTTTCAGAAACATGGGGGCAGTAATGGGAAGAACTTTTTCCTCATTATAGCAGGGAATGACAATGTAAAGAACAGGGTGCATAGTTTACTCCTTTCGATCTGCATCCGGCGACACGTAAACGTCGGCGCAGGAATATTCCAAGTGCTGGTACTGTTTTTCTTGCATCTGTTCCCAAAGCCAACCGGAAAGGTGGTTGTCATTGGGAAATGCGTTTGTGGCATGATCGCCAAGTTCCGGGTGCAGCACCACCACAATATCCGGAAGATCATGGGTTTCACTGTAACTTTCCAACCGCAGACTGTCCAGCGGGGTACGCCAGGCGGTGGGGACACCGCAGGAAAAATCCACGGTCAGATAACCCCAGGGCAAAATTTTGGAAAAGAAAACGGTATTATCCGGTGTATAGGTGCCATTCAAATCCGATGCCATCTCAAGAATGGATTCGTATTGCTGGGCGTGGAGCTTCGTGGTATGAATCCCCTTCGCCGGTCCTCTCGTCATGGAAACCGTCAGAGTATCTATGGGTCCATCCCGGAACACACTGGTAAGTCGGCTGAACAGGGTCATTGCCAATGTGGCACAGACCAGAATGATGCTCACACAGCGGAGATTTCTCTCCGCATCGGGCAAGGAAGCAAACTGTAGGACAACGCCCATGGCATATACCGGCAGGCCTGCGGTAAAGGCAATGGCCTCCGTATTGGAACTCAGGGCCATGGAAAGGCCCATGGCGGCGCCCAACAGCCGCAGGGACAAAGCCTGTATGGAGATTTGCCGCCGGAACCAGCACAGGCTCAGCCCGGGCAGGCAAAACAGGGCAAAGGTATAGGCTGCAAAGCCGGTTTCCGCCAGACGATAGCGCCAGAAAGACACCGCTGCTCCCGCCAGTGCGATCAGCAGACCGGGAAGCGTTCCAATGGATTTTGGAAAAAGCTTTGCCCCGATCAAAAGGACCAGCATGGACAGTATGACCAGTCCCGCTTCGTAATAATAGAGCATTTTTACATCCTGCATGGCGGCAACCAGATTTGTTATCGGGCCCCCGGCGTGTTCCGGGTCTGTAAAAATCTGCTGCAAATTGCTCAGTATTCCAGCAAAATCTTTTGGAAGGAACGCAACGATAAATACCGCTGCTGCAATGCAGATGCCCAGAAGGCTCCATGTCCCTGCTTCCCTGCCGGGCCGGTACACAAGAGCCACAGCAACTCCGAGAATTACAAACAGAGCAAAATAAGGTACACAAAGCACTGCGCCACTTAAAAATACGCCGCCCAGTAAAAAGAGCGCTTTCCGTTTTTTGCCAGGAATCCCCTGCCCCTGCAAGAACATACACCAGGCCGAGACACAAAGAAGGACAAACAAATTATAATAACTAAGCCCCCAGATGTTTCCCCGGGAATAGCTTAAAAGCAACCCGGCACACAGAAAGGAAATCAGGGGCTTTTCTTTTTTGCAAAGGGTGGCATAAAGCAGCAAAGAAGCTGCCAGGGCCAGCAGTGTATAGAGACTTCTGGCGAAAAGATAAATCCCTTCCGTTCCAAAAAGACTGTGATAGAGACTGAGTACAGGATAGAACAAGACAGAATAGAACTGAACCGGATGCCACTCATCCAGAATCAGGTGCTGACCGTTCCACATCCGCTGGGCAAAGGTCAGATAGAAGCTTTCATCAGACCAGCAAAACCCATACCGCCCACGGTACAGCAATACAACTCCCACCGCCACAAGGGCCCAGGCAAAGCAGGCACGGCTCCTATTGGTTTTGTTCAAATTTGAGCCCTCCAAAATTTTTTCCTTTATTATACACCACAAAGGAAGATTATTCAACCCAAAGAACCAGCTGTTTTGTTACGGAAAATCGGGCTGCGGAGAACAACAGATAATCTTTGTACAGTAATTCCCTTTTGACAGTTGACAGAATGCTGTCAATCTTATACAATTGATGCAGAAAGAAAAGGCTTGTACTATGGGAAATTGACAAGTCTTTTGAGAGGAGTTACAATCATGTACCGTATTTTGGAACTGAATCCCCAGCTAAAAGACTTCGCCGGTGATATTGACCTGCGAATGCATTTATATCAGGATACCCAAAACAGAATCCTTTCAAAGGGCCAGAACCTCAGTGATTTTTCCAACGCATATGAATATTTCGGTTTTCATCATGTGCCCGGAGGCTGGTATTATCGGGAATGGGCGCCCAGCGCCTATCAGCTGTATTTGTCCGGTGAATTCAACGACTGGAACCCCACCTCCCATCCCCTGACCAATATTGGAGACGGCAATTGGGAGCTGTATCTTCCTGGTGATGATGCCTTGTGGGAAGGCTGCAAAGTCAAAACGGTGGTTGATGCCTTTATGCAGCGTACATGGCATATTCCCCTTTATGCCCGCCGTGTGATCCAGCAGGAGGGCAGCGTGGAATGGGTCTGTGAGGTAACGGACGACCAGAAGAAATTCCCTTGGACGGATCGGAATTTCCGCCGGGAGGATTCCCTCTTTATTTATGAGGCCCATGTTGGCATGGCGCAAGAGGAAGGAAAGGTGGGCACCTATCGGGAATTTGCCGACCTGATCCTGCCCAGAATCAAGCGGGCCGGGTACAATACGATCCAACTTATGGCCATTATGGAGCATCCCTATTATGGCAGCTTCGGCTATCAGGTAGCCAACTTCTACGCCGCTTCCAGCTGGTTCGGCAAACCGGAGGACCTGAAGTACCTGGTCAATAAAGCCCACGAAATGGGCCTTTGCGTGATCATGGACGTGGTGCATTCCCATGCGGTGAAGAACACCACCGAGGGCATCAATATGTTTGATGGTACCACCTGGCAGTTCTTCCATGACGGCAGCAAGGGTGACCACCCCGCCTGGGATACCAAGTGCTTTGACTACGGAAAGACCGGTGTTATCCATTTCCTGCTCAGCAACCTGAAATTCTGGATGACCGAATATCATTTTGACGGCTTCCGTTTTGACGGTGTTACCTCCATGCTCTACCATGACCATGGCCTGGGCACCGACTTTAACACCAACGACAAATATTTCTCCTATAACACGCATACGGAAGCCATTACTTACTTGCAGCTGGCGAACCAGATGATTCGGCAGGTAAACCCCATGGCGGTGACCATTGCGGAGGATATGTCCGGTATGCCCGGTATGTGTCTGCCCATTGCTGACGGCGGAATTGGCTTTGACTACCGACTGGGCATGGGACTTCCCGATATGTGGGTCCGCACCGTAAGGGATGTACGGGATGAGGACTGGGACATTTTCCAGATGTGGTGCAGCATGTGTATGCGCCGCCCCGGTGAAAATACCGTTGCCTATGTGGAGAGCCACGACCAGGCTCTGGTAGGTGACAAAACCCTGATTTTCCGGCTGGCTGATGCGGCTATGTACACGGACATGGATAAGGCGATCCACAATCCGGTGATCGACAGAGCCATCGCCCTGCACAAAATGGCCCGTCTCTTTACCCTGGCCGGTGGCGGTGAAGCCTACCTGAACTTTATGGGCAATGAGTTTGGCCATCCGGAATGGATCGATTTCCCCCGGGAGGGCAACGGCTGGAGCTTCCACTACTGCCGCCGCCAGTGGAGCCTGCGGGACAACGGCTACCTCAAATACCAGTGGCTGGGTGAGTTTGACCAGGACATGATCGAGCTGGCCAAACGTGTGGATCTGTTCAAAATGCACTTTGGCGATTTGAGACTGAATGACAGCGAAAAGAAAATTCTGGTATTCTACCGCCAGGGCCTGATGTTCGCTTTCAATTTCCATCCCACCAAATCCTTTACGGATGTTCGGGCCAGTCTCCCCCACATGGCTGACTACAAAATCGTCCTGAACACAGACGACAGCAAATATGGCGGCAACGACCTGGTCACCCGATCCTCCTATCCCGCAATCGTAGACAAGAAGGGAAATTCCGTTATTTCTCTCTATCTCCCCGCCCGCAGTGCTTTGGTACTGGAAGAGGGCAAAATCCGGGTAATGCCCATGGACAACCGGAAGAAAAATCACAAAAAGTAAAAAGCAGAGCGCTAACCGATTTTCTTGTCGGTTAGCGCTCCTTTCTAATGGGGCAAAGGGCAGCAAATCCCGCCGCATTCCGGAGATGGATAGCGGCGGGATCCATTACTTAATAGAACAGAAGGTCAGAATAAGTGGGATAGGGCCAATAGGACTTTGCGGTATTCTTTTCCAGAATATCCGCCTGGTGGCGGAGTTCTTCCATCAGGGGTACGATCACACTGTGGCAATGATCGGCAGCGGCCTCTTCTTCTACCGGCGTATGGTTTAGAGCGTCCTTTAACTGCTCAACGGTATCGTAGGCAGCATCACAGGCAGCAGACAGCCTTTGAATCAGTGCCATCTCTCCTCTGCAGCTGACGCCCAGTCCCTTTTTAGATGCAACACCTCCGCACAAGGCATCGGTGTAGCCCATGGCAGCCGGAAGAATCTGCTGCACAGTCATATCAACCATGGTTCTGGCTTCAATATTGATTTTTTTGCGGTAGTCATCCAGGTAAATAGCATGTCTGGCCCGGAATTCGGTTTCCGTAAAAACGCCGTGTTTGGTGACCAGTTCAATATTCTTAGGCGACAGGTAGGAACGCATGGCCTCAGCGGTAGAGGGCAGATTGCTAAGGCCCCGGCGGGCAGCCTCCTGCCGCCATTCCTCAGAATAGCCGTTGCCGTCGAAAATAATCCGGCTGTGGTCCTTTAATGCCTGATAGACCAGCTTTTGCAGTGCCTTGTCAAAGTCCTTGGCGTTTTCCAAAACATCTGCAAACCGGCCCAGTTCCTCGGCCATAATGGTATTCAGGGCAATGTTGGGGCCTGCGATGGACTGGGAAGAACCCAGCATTCGCAGTTCAAATTTATTACCGGTAAAGGCCAGAGGGCTGGTGCGGTTTCGGTCCGTGGTGTCTTTGGGAATAGCGGGCATCACGTCTACGCCGATGCGCAGCAGGCTTTTTTCAGGCTCTGTGTAATTGGTTCCATCAATAATGGACTTCACCACCGCATTCAGTTCGTCTCCCAGAAAAATAGAGACAATGGCGGGAGGCGCTTCATTGGCACCCAGTCGGGTGTCATTGCTGGCAGAGGCCACGGTGCAGCGCAGGAATTCCTGATATTCGTCAGCGCCCTGAATGAATGCCGCCAGGAACACCAGAAACTGGGCGTTTTGCCGGGGGGTCTTTCCGGGGCTGAACAGATTTTTTCCCATATCCGTAGACAGCGACCAGTTGTTGTGTTTGCCACTGCCGTTGACACCGGCAAAGGGCTTTTCATGGAGCAAGCACACCAGATTGTGCTTGGCAGCGCATTTCTTCATGATGCGCATGATGAGCTGGTTGTCATCGCAGGCTTTGTTGGCATCGGTATAGATGGGGGCCAGTTCATGCTGGCAGGGTGCGCCTTCGTTGTGCTTGGTCTTGGAAAGGATACCCAGACGCCACAGCTGTTCATCCAGGTCTTGCATGAATTCAGAAACCCGGGTACGGATGGCCGCAAAATAATGGTCATCCAATTCCTGGCCCTTGGGTGCGGGGGCACCGAACAGCGTCCGCCCGGTCAGCCGAAGGTCTTCCCGCTGGGCATACAGGTCTTTGGGCAGCAGAAAATACTCCTGCTCTGCCCCAACGCAGGTAATGATCCGGTGGGTCTGGGTATCTCCAAAGAGCCTGAGAATGCGGATGGCCTCTCGGGATACCTCCTCCAACGAGCGGAGCAAAGGGGTCTTCTTGTCCAGGGAATCTCCCGTATAGGAGAAAAACATGGTGGGGATGTAGAGACTGCCGTCTTTCACAAAGGCGCAGGCTGTAGGATCCCAGGCGGTATATCCTCTGGCCTCAAAGGTTGCCCGCAGGCCGCCGGAGGGGAAAGAACTGGCATCCGGTTCGCCACGTACCAGTTCTTTGCCGGAGAATTCCATAATGACCCGGCCATCACCGGTAGGTGTAATAAAGGAATCGTGCTTCTCAGCAGTGATACCGGTCATGGGCTGGAACCAATGGGTGTAATGGGTGGCTCCCTTTTCCAATGCCCAGATTTTCATGGCCTCCGCAATTTCGTTGGCCACGTCCAGTGGCAGCGTGGAACCTGTTTGGATACAATTCTCCCATGCTCGGTAAATCTCTACCGGCAGGCGCTGCTTCATAACTGCCTCGTTAAAAACATCACTGCCAAAAATCTCAGGGACATTCAGGATTTCAGCCATAATCGGGAAACATTCCTTTCAATTGAGATGTATACACATAATCTATGTTGATTTTAAGGCAGCCAGAGGGAAAAAGCAAGAGTCGATTCTGTCCAAATCCACCAGTTTTCTGCCGCCATCTTTGTAGAAGACGACAAGAAAGCATCCTTTTTAGGGCTGGGGAGTCTGAGACTGCTGCCAGGCTTCCCGGGCGGCCTTCAAAAGGCTATTAATATCTGCTGACAAATATTTACGAAGCTGCTCTGAATTTCTGAGCCTGGAAATATAGTTGATCAGACTTTTGGGCTGGAGAATATCTTCCATAACCTCCACATCCCCGGAGGTCAAAAGGTCGTACAGGGTATTGACCATGCGAATACGGTCTTCCCTACCCATGCCCGCAAGCCAATTTTCCAGGGTTCGCTGTAAAAACAGGCTGCCGGAGGTCAGGGCCGGCATCCGTAGCATTTGGGTGCCGCAGATTTCCCAGCTAAAAGGGTCGTGCTGCATGATCCCGGCCTGATTACTTTTGACAATGAGAACCGGTTCCAGTCGGTAGAGGATCATGCCGATCATGGAACCTTGGGGTACATAGGTTTTAATTTTCGGCACGATGCTCTCATACCCCGGGTCAGATAGAAATTCCTGAGAAAACCCCGGCCCCTCCTGGTTATAGACCTCCAACACCCGGTTTCGGATCACCGGAGCACTTTGGGATACTGCGTAAACGGCGATATTCCCGCCCTTGGAGTGGCCACTGACCCGAACCGGCCCGGGATAGACCATCAGAACGTCTTGAAGATATTGCTTTGCCAGGGCCTGGGACGGGATCACCTGCCGAAAACACATGCTGAAATCTTCTTTCCAGCCTACAAGGGTGTTATCGGTACCCCGGAAAGATATAAACAAGCTGCCATCGTCCAGCCGAAAGGTGACCCCGGCAAATTGGGTGTCCCGTTCCTTGATGAATTTCGTTCTATATTCCATCACCTCTATCTCACCAAAACGTCGGCTCTCCCCTGCCAGGCGCAGAAGCTCCAAATCGTTTTTGGCACGAACGTAGTCAGGAGGTGTTGGGAATGAAAAGAACTCAGAAACCGCCAGATGCAGAGAAATGGGCTTTTCCGGATGCAGTTCTGCCATGCCCCGAAAAGGAATATAACTCAGGGTGGAGAAAATAATTGCATCCACTTCATTGGGCGGCGATGCCGAAAAGGACAAATCTCCCCGCCAGCGAATATAATCTACCATATCACCCATAGAGAAGCCCCCTTTATAAGCAGAAGTTTGAATTCAGTATAACAGAAAAAAATCACCAATGCAAGTTGACAAGAGCCTTTCAGAAAACTACAATGTAGAGCATCCTCTTGGATGATCAAAGGGACAACACCGGAAAGAAGGAACACAGATGCATACAGAAATCACAAGAAATCAAGCCTTGGAGCTGCTGCAAAAATACAACCAGGAACCGTTTCATATCCTTCATGGACTGACGGTAGAGGGATGTATGGCTTATTTTGCCCAGGAAATGGGTGAAGATGTTCATTTTTGGAGTCTTGTTGGATTGCTCCATGATGTGGATTTTGAAAAATATCCTCAGGAGCATTGCCTGAAAGCACCGGAACTGCTGGAAGAAATTCACGCTGAACCCGAATTTGTCCATGGAGTATGCTCCCACGGTTATGGGCTGTGCTGTGATGTGGAGCCGGTAGCACCTATGGAAAAGGTGCTCTTTGCCGTGGATGAGCTGACGGGACTGATCGGTGCTGCTGCACGGATGAGACCCAGCAAAAGCGTTATGGACCTGGAGGTTTCCAGCTTGAAAAAGAAATTCAAGGATAAAAAGTTTGCCGCAGGCTGCTCCCGGGAAGTCATCTCTCAAGGGGCGGAGCGTTTGGGCTGGACTCTGGATACGCTGATGGAAAAAACGATCCTCGCCATGCGCAGCTGTGAGGCTTCGGTTCAGGCGGAAATGCAAGCTTATTTGAATACGTAAGAAAATGAAAGATTGCAGGAACAGTTTCTGTCGTTCCTGCAATCTTTTTTATAATTCGCCGAATTGCTTGGCAATGTCCCGGGCCACGATTTCTTCGCCGGAATAGTCTTTCAGCTGCTCCTGGGATTCCTGGCTCAAGCCGTTGGAAGCGGCACAGTTCAAATCACAGGTGCTGCATTTGTCCAGAGCCTCTTTGGTGATTTTGCCGTCACGGTAGTCCCGGCAAATTTTCAGCTCATACATGGAATAAGGGTGTTTTGTGAACAGAGCCTTGGTCTTGTGCCACAGAACCCAGGCAGCGGGCTTCCAGATATACTTGTGCATGGCCGGGCTCGCAGAGCCGATCATCCAGCAATTCCGGTCACAGCAGCGGACTTTTTTTCGCACGGCCTGGGCCTGGGAGCTGTTCCACAGTTCTTCCCAACTCTGGGTATTCAGATTGCCCATAACCTCCTTGTCCTTGGTGCCGTTGCAGGGCATTACATCTCCGTAGGGGTCAATGAAGAAGGTATCGAAACTCATGTCACAGGGCAAAAGTCTTGGCTGGGAGTAGAGATAGTTGATAAGGCCGTGGTTAAAATAGGCCCGGAACCACTTTTTGGGGCTGGAGCTTCTCAGCAGTGCATTGATCAGGTCTTCAAAGTTCTTGGCGACCATAGGCCGGTCATGGATGATGTTTTTAGACTCCACAAAGTAGAAGCTGTTATGGAGGGTGGCCGTGGCAAATTCCATGCCCATTTCATTGGAAATATTATAAAGGGGCACCAGATCTTTTGCGTTTTTATCCTGAACCGTCATGCCGAAGCCCACGTCTTTCATGCCCATTTCCCGCAGGGTTTTCAGAGTCTCATAGCCTCTCTGGTAACCGTTGGGCAGACCCCGGATGGCATTATTGGTTTCTTCCAGGCCCTCAATGGAAATGCGGATGCCGATTTGAGGGAATTCCTTGCACAGCTCCACAATGCGGTCCGTAAAGAAACCGTTGGTGGAAATCACGATGCGGTCACTCTTTTTGTACAGCTCTCTGACAATATCCGGAAGATCCTTGCGAATGAAGGGCTCACCGCCGGTGATATTGGTAAAGTACATGGGGGGCAGCTTGCGGATGGTATCCAGGGTCAATTCCTCCTCCGGCTTGGAGGGAGCCTTATAGCGGCTGCACATGGAGCATCTTGCATTGCAGCGGTAGGTCACAATGACGGTACCATTGAGTTTCTTCTGATTAGCCATGAGTATTCTCCTCCTGGGCGGGCATATCCCCGCATCCACGGTATATTTCCATGAGTTTTTGGTAATAAACAGGCAAAGTATCAAAGGGAAGATCCCGACAGTTTTCGCTTAGTTGCTCCATCAGCCCGGGAGCTTCCCACAGCCGCAGGATCGTCTGCTTGAGCTGGGCTACATCGCCGCTTTCAAATAAGAACCCGGTCTTTCCCTCCTGGATGAGTTCCGGGATACCCCCAATACGGGCACCAACCACCGGAGTGCCGTAGAGCTGGCTCTCCATAACGGAAAAGGGACAGTTTTCATAGCATTCGGAGGGGCATATGGAGAATCGGGCTTGGCGTACCACCGTTTCCAAAGCAGTTCCTTGTAAAAAACCCAGGTTTTGAATATTAGAAGCTTGTCCGAGCAAGGATTCCAAAGGCCCGGTTCCTGCAAAAACAAAGGGAATCTGAGGAAGCTCTTTACAGGCTTTAACCAAGGTTTCTACACCTTTTTCCTGGCTGAATCTTCCAAAATAGAGGACATAGTCCTTCTTTTGGGCTTCTTTCCAGGGAATATCCTCCACAAAATTGTGGAGCGCAACGGTTCTGGATGCCAGTACCGGATTTGTATCCAGCTTCGTTTTCATAAATTGGGAGCAGCAAAGAATGGTGTCGATGTTTTCATATACCCGATTGCTGTTCCAAATCCGGGCTTCCAGCATTCCAACAAGACTTTTGGCCCGGGAACCATGAATGCACCGGCCTTTCAGGCAATTCTCAAAGTGTCCGCCCAAGCATTTTTCACAGTTCTCGTCTGTTTGCGGATTCCGGCACAGATGGTTTGGGCAGACCAACTGATAGTCGTGGGCGGTATAAATTACCCGACACGGATGCCCTTCTTTTTTCCAATTCCGCAGTTCCAGAAGAATGCTGGGTGTCAACTGGTAGTTGAAATTATTCAAATGGCATACATCCGGCTGGAAATCCTCTAAAACCAGCCGCAGCTTTTTCCGGGCCTCGGAGGAATAAATGGTCTTTACGGGATACAGAAGCTTTGCGAGCTTGGAGCCCCCGTGAAAGTCCATATCCTTGGTGTAAGCATTTACGTGGTTTCCTACACAGCGGCCGGAATGCTCCATGCCAAAATACTGGACCTCATGGCCCTGAGACTGCAAATAAGCCCCCAACCGGAAAATATAGGTTTCCGACCCGCCATTTGGGTGCAGAAACTTGTTGATTATGAGAATTTTCATAGATTCTCCTTAATATAGGGCCAGTGTTTGCTGAACAACATCGTCCCAATTGTATTTTCCAAGAATGTATTCGCAGGCACCTTCCTTAAATCGGGCAACGGTTTCCGGGGAATCACACAGCATTTGCAGCTTTTCCCGCAAATCATCTCTGTTTCCCTTTTGGAACGTCACAGCGTGGTTTTTGACCACCTCGGTGCATTCCGGAATATCAGAAACCAGACAGGCATTGCTATAGCTCATTGCCTCCAAAAGACTCAGAGGCATTCCCTCCAAATCCGATGGCAGGGTATAAAAATAGGCATTGCTGTAAAGTTCCTCTAAAGGCCGCCCCTGGACAAAATCCGTAAACAGGATCCGATCATCTCCATCGGCCAGGGAAATCAGTTCCCGCTTAAAGACACCGGAGTCAGAACTGCCGCCTGCAATCACCAGTTTCTTGTCGGTTTTTACCTGCCGGAAAGCAAGAACCAGATTGGCCAATCCCTTTTCCGGCACCAGACGGCCTAAAAACAGAATATAGTCATTCTTCCCCAGACCGTAAAGAGCGGTGATTTCCTGCGGCTGGCAGCACACCGGGCGGCTGATGCCGTTGGGGATAAAGACAGTCTTCCGGCCGTAGGTTTCCAGAAAGTAATTCTGCACGTTCTGAGACAGAACAATGATCTCATCAGCACAGTGGACGGCTACCCATTCGCCGAATTTAATATAACGGCTGGCAAGGCCGCCCCACTTTGCCCGCTGCCAGTCAATGCCGTGGATGGTAGCAATACAGCGTTTCCCAAAAAGCTTGGGCAGCCACAGCATGGCGCAGGGGCCTTCCGCATGAAAATGCACAACATCGTAGGGAGAAAAGGCACAGAACAGCGCCCCAAATACGGAAGAAGTCATGGCGGCAAAGCCTTTTCGGTTGACGGTCGGTACGGTTTTCAGTCGGATTCCCTTATAGGATTTCAAAGCCTCCGTGTCAAATTCTTTGCCGCTGATGTGATGGCCGGAGCGATTGTAGCAGGTGACCCGATGGCCCATGGCCACCATTCTGGTGGAGAGTTCTTCCACCACCACCTCAACGCCTCCCTCCCGGGAGGGAACCCGTTTCTGACCCAGCATGGCAATATTCAGTTTCTCTTTTCCGTGTCTGCCCATGGGCAACGGCTCCTTTACTTGCCGGTGAGAAGATGACCCCGAAACCGGCATAATAAAACACACTAACGTAACTTATTATACTATGGTTTCGGGGAAATTACAAGAGGCGTTATTGGAAACTGATTTTAGAGGCATCTGAAAAAGTTCTTGGAGTGACGATGGTATCAAATTGAACGATCAGTCCCTGGCCATCCCGGGGAATACCGATCACATTTCCGGCACCAAACACCGGATGATTGACCCGGCGGCCGACCAGGTCAGCGGGTACCGACTGCTGAGGCCCCAAATCCTCGGTATTGCGAATCTGCTCCATGGTTTTTTCTTCCAGTCCCGGCTCCAGCGGAACGGCATAATCTACATTTTCCTTCTCGGCATTAAAAAGAAAACGGCTGGGATACCGGAAGGAACCGTCATAGCCCTGTCCTGCTGCATCGGACAAAAACAGCCGGTCCCGGGAGCGGGTAAAGGCTACATAGCAAAGCCGCCGTTCTTCCTCTAGTTTTTCCCGGGTGTTGGCCCGCTTTCCGGGGAAAATACCTTCGGACAGACCGCAGAGGAACACCACCGGAAACTCCAACCCCTTGGCAGAATGGATGGTCATCAGCTTTACCGCCTGGGTCCGCTCACCGGTATCCATGTTGGTAAACAGTGCCGCATGGTCTAAATAATTGCCCAGAGTTACAGTCTCCCCTGCTTTTCGGGTAAACTCAAAGATGGCCTGCTTTAATTCAGCCAGGTTGTCCAGACGTTCTTCCTCCCCTGCTGTGCGCAGGGCGTTTTCATAGCCGCTGTCCTGAAGTACTCCGGCCAGCAAATCGGTCAGATCCATGGTCTCAAAAATAGCCCGATACTTTTCAATCAGTCGGGCGTATTCTCCGGCACGGCTTCTGCGGAAAGAATCTGTATTGAGATTGGCAAGCAGCGCATCGTAAAGCGTACCCCCATGTTGGGCGGCATAGGCTTTCAGGGCTGCAATGCGTGTGCGGCCTACGCCTCTGCGGGGTTCATTGACGGTCCGCAGAAAGCTGATGTCGTCCGGGTGATACACCATGCGCAGATAACTGATCACGTCTTTGATTTCCTTGCGTTTGTAAAACTCCACGCCGGAGTATAGGACATAAGGAATTCTATTCTTAAAAAGGGATTCTTCCAGAGCACGGGATACGTAATGCGCACGGTAAAGCACGGCCATATCCGAATAGGACAGGGCTTCCTCTCCCTCATGGAGCGCACGCATATTGGCCGTGACCCAATCCGCTTCCAAGGCACTGGTCTTGGCGTGGAAATACAGAGGCTTGCGGTCATCTTTCCGCACTGCGGTAAGCTGCTTTTCCAGCCGATCCCGATTTTTCCCGATCAAGGCATTGGAAGCTGCCAAAATCTGGGGAGTGGAGCGGTAGTTTTCGTTGAGGTAAATGGTGGTGGCTCCGGGATGACGGCTGGGGAATTCCAGAATGAAATTCACGTTTGCGCCCCGCCAGGTATAGATGGTCTGATCCGGGTCCCCTACAACAAAGAGGTTTTTGTGATAGCCGGAAAGCAGTTCTGCCAGGGCGTACTGGTCTTTGTCAATGTCCTGGAATTCGTCTACCATGATGTATTCCAGACGCTTCTGCCACTTTTCCAGCACTTCCCTGCTGCTGTTTAGAATATGCAGCGCAAAATAGACCAAATCATCAAAATCCAGGGCAAAGCACTTGCGCTGCTCATAAAAATAGCGATAGAGAATTTTATCCTTTAAGGTGGAAGCACTTTGGGTCAGCTCCAAAAGGTGGTCAAGATCAGGGTCAACCAGGGTTTTGACGTACCCTCTGCCGCCTTTGCGCCAGCCAATGTGGTCAATGGCCTCCTGGATGGTAATGTCCCGGCCCGTAATGCCCAGATCCTCAAAAACCGTTGCCAGCATGGCCTTTTTGTCTTCCTCATCCATAATGAGAAAGGCTTTCGGATACCCCACCACATGACTGTCCTCTTTCAATAGACTGACACAAAAGCCATGAAAGGTGGTGATACGGGCAAGATCCTGATCCGGAAGCTGTTTGCGGATCCGCTTTTTCATTTCCGCCGCAGCCTTGTTGGTAAAGGTAACGCAAAGAATATTGGCGGTGGAGATGCCCAGAACATCTACCAGGTACAAATACCGGGCAGTCAGCGTTTTGGTCTTGCCGGAACCGGCACCGGCCACCACACGGATATACCCCTCCGTTGTCGTAGCGGCCTGCCGCTGGGCGGGATTCAACTGAGAAAGATACTCCATGGGAAACCTCCTTGCACCATTCCTAAGGAAACTTATCTAATTATAAAACATACTATCGGAAATGTCCACTGCCTTTTCTGCAAAAACAAAAATTCATTTCCTAAAAACATTTTTGGGGATACCTCTTGCAATTTGCGCATTCCGGTGGTATACTCTGAGTATCCCATTTTGGAGGGCAACTCGAATGCAGAACCTGTTCGCAGCCAACTTTTATTACTACTATTACTTTTTTACCCGAAAAAAGTAATAGAAATTTGTGCTACGATTCTTTTGGGATCGAAATAGGAAGCGTTACGCCGCACGAATTTCCGTGCGGCGTTTATTTTTTACAAGGAGATGGAGAAAATGATCGCGATTTTAAAGAACAATACCACCCAGGAGCAGAAAGAACGGCTGATTACCTGGCTGAAAAATCAGGAGTTGGATGTGCATGTATCCGAAGGAAAGCAAGTGACCATTCTTGGCCTGGTGGGTGACACCAGCCGGGTGGACATCGAGCTTCTGGCATCCCTGGAAATGGTCGAGTCCGTCAAGCGGGTTTCGGAGCCTTTCAAGCAGGCGAACCGGAAATTTCACCCGAAGGATACCATTGTGGAGGTTGGCAATACCCGCATTGGGGGCGGCTATTTTAGCATCATTGCCGGGCCTTGCTCGGTGGAATCTGAGGAACAGCTGGTGGGCATCGCCAAAGCGGTAAAGGAAAGCGGCGCAACCATGCTCCGGGGCGGGGCCTTTAAACCCAGAACTTCCCCCTACGCCTTTCAGGGCCTGGGTGCGGAAGGTCTGCGGCTTCTGGAAATTGCCAAGCAGGAAACAGGACTGCCCATTGTAACGGAAATCATGAATATTAACACCCTGGACCTGTTTCAAAATGTAGATCTGATTCAGGTCGGCGCCCGGAATATGCAGAATTTTGACCTTCTGAAAGAACTGGGCAAGACAAAGAAGCCCATCCTTTTGAAGCGGGGCTTGGCCAACACCTTGCAGGAATTGCTGATGAGTGCGGAATACATTATGAGTGAGGGAAATGAAAATGTCATTCTCTGTGAGCGGGGTATCCGAACCTTTGAAACCTACACCCGCAATACCATGGATATTTCCGCCATTCCTGTACTGCACGAACTGAGCCATCTTCCCGTGATCGCAGACCCCAGCCACGCCACAGGCAAAGCCCGGCTGGTATCCAGCATGTCCTGCGCCGCTGTAGCCGCCGGTGCCGACGGGCTGATGATCGAGGTGCATAACGCACCGGAAAAAGCCCTGTGTGATGGAGCGCAGTCTCTGACTCCTGCCCAGTTCAGGGAGGTTAGCCGCCGGGTCCATAGTCTCCGGGAGGTGTTGGCATGACCGTAGGTGTTCTGGGTCTGGGCCTGATTGGTGGCTCTCTGGCCAGAGCCTATGCCCTGGCCGGTCATACGGTCTATGCAAAGGACAGCGATGAAAAGACCTTATCCTTTGCCATTCTCTCCGGTGCGGTCCAGGGAAGACTGGATGAATCTACTGCTTGCAAGTGTGACCTAATTTTCCTTGCCGTGTATCCCGGGGACTGTGCCTGTTGGCTGGAAGAAAATGGCCGGTACCTTCGGAAAGAAACCTTGGTGCTGGATTGCTGCGGCATTAAAAAAGAAGTCTGTACCCGGTGCTTCCCGGTGGCCAAGAAATACGGATTTACCTTTGTAGGGGGCCACCCCATGGCAGGCTCCCAGTTTTCCGGCTTTAAGTACAGCCGGGGCGACCTGTTTCAAGGGGCACCTATGGTGCTGGTTCCTCCCCGGTATGACGACATTGGTCTGCTGCAACGGGTGAAAGATGCCCTGGAACCTTGTGGGTTTGGCATGTTCTCCGTGACCAGTGCCCAGGAGCATGACAAAATGATTGCCTTTACCTCTCAGATGCCCCATGTGCTGAGCAATGCCTTTATCAAGTCCCCTACTGCCCAAAAGCACAAGGGTTTCTCGGCGGGAAGTTATAAGGATTTGACCAGAGTAGCCTGGCTCAACGCCCCCATGTGGAGTGAGCTGTTCTTGGAGAACCGGGAGAATCTTCTCTTTGAGTTGGACACCTATATGAATGCCCTACAGGCTTACCGGGATGCCCTGTCAAACCGGGATGCGGATACCCTGACCGCACTGCTGGAAGCGGGTAAAAAAGCAAAGGAGGAAGTGGACGGATGAAAACGGTAACGGTAGCGGCCTCCCGCCGATATGATATTCTGATAGGGCCGGGACTGCTGTGCCAGTTGGGCAGCTGTGTTCGCTCTCTGGGCAACATCCAAACGGTATGTCTTGTCAGTGACAGTACCGTAGATCCCCTTTACGGAAATCAGGCAGAGGAAAGTCTGCGCTGGGCGGGGATCCGGGTTTTGCGCTTTGTGTTTCCAGCGGGAGAGTCCAGCAAAAGCAGCGAAACCTATTGGAAATTGCAAACTTTTCTGGTAGAAAACCACCTGACCCGGACAGATGCGCTGGTGGCCTTAGGCGGTGGCGTGGTAGGAGATCTGACCGGATTTGCGGCAGCGACGTTCCAGCGTGGCATTCGCTTTATTCAGGTGCCTACCACCCTTTTGGCGGCGGTTGATTCCTCTGTAGGGGGAAAAACAGCCATTGACGTTCCCGGCGGTAAAAATATGGTCGGGGCATTTTGGCAGCCAAGCCTGGTACTGTGCGATACGGACACGCTGGATACCCTTCCCCAGGGCATTTTCAGGGATGGCTGTGCGGAGGTTTTGAAATACGGGGTTATTTTTGACCGGGCATTTTTTGAGTATCTGGCCAAAACCGGCCCTGACTTTGACCGGGAGACGGTTATTGAGCGTTGTGTCACCCTAAAACGGGATGTAGTCGCCATGGACGAATACGACAACGGCGCCCGGAAGCTTTTGAACTTAGGGCATACCTTTGGCCACGGTGTAGAGGCCCAGAGCAATTACACCCTGTCTCACGGAAAATCTGTAGCCATCGGCCTTGCCATAATTGCCAGAGCTGCGGCACACAAAGGCATTCTGGGAGAGGAAGACTGTTTTCGCATTCTCAATGCCCTGGCCCTCTACGGTTTGCCCACCGCCACGGATATTTCCCCGGAACGTATTGCAAAAACGGCTCTCTCAGATAAGAAGCGGGCCGGTTCAAGCGTGAGTCTGGTTGTTCCCGAGGCCATTGGCAGTTGTGTACTCACGCCCGTTCCCGTGGACGACATACTGGGCTGGATCGAGGCGGGGATGTGACTATGGATCTGACCATCACGCCTGGAAAGCTTCAAGGGAAAGTAGGAGCCATCCCCTCTAAATCCCAGGCCCACAGAATGCTGATTTGCGCCGCTTTTGCAGATGCGCCTACTTTTTTAGGCTGCCCGGAAACCAACCGGGACATTGACGCGACTGCCCAATGTCTGATTGCTCTGGGTGCGCAAATTACCCGCAGCCCACAGGGCTTTGCGGTAACACCCATACAGAAAGTTCCAAAAAGTGCCATCCTATCCTGTCAGGACAGCGGCTCTACCCTTCGTTTTCTGCTGCCGGTGGCCGGTGCTTTGGGGTGTGACACCACCTTTTTATTGAACGGTCGTCTCCCCCAGCGGCCGCTCAGTCCTTTATGGGAGGAAATGGAACGAATGGGCTGCCACCTGTCCCGCCCAACGGAAAACACGGTGCGCTGTCAAGGAAGACTGCAAGCGGGTACTTACACAATTAATGGCGGTGTTTCCAGCCAGTTTATTACGGGGCTTTTGCTGGCACTGGCCCTGGTGCCGGGAGAAAGCCGCCTGACAGTACTGGGCCAGTTGGAATCCGCCCCCTATGCGACCATGACACAGCGGGTCATGGCTCTATTCGGCAAAAATACAGAGGGCCTGGCGGTTTCCGGCGGGTGCTTCCATTCCCCGGGAAAACAGTCTGTAGAGGGTGACTGGAGCAATGCTGCCTTCTTTCTGGCGGCCAAGGCTCTGGAAAGTGACATTCAGGTGGAAAACCTGAATTTGGATTCCGCCCAAGGAGATCGGGCTTGCTTTACACTGCTGCCGGAGCTTGTAAAAGAACAACGTACCATTTGCGCCGCCGACATTCCGGACCTTGTGCCTATTTTATCCGTTGTGGCAGCAGCTGCTCACGGTGCTGTGTTTACAAATATTCATCGGTTGCGGCTGAAAGAATCGGACCGGGTTGAATCGGTAATTCAAATGCTCAAAGACCTGGGAGGCAAAGCGGAGGCGGTGGGAGATACCCTGCGGGTCTATGGCACCGGCCTTACCGGTGGTACGGTAGACAGCCGCAATGACCACCGCATTGCCATGTCCGCAGCCGTCGCTTCTACGGTATGCAGCAAGAGCGTTACCATCCTGGGGGCAGAGTGTACCGAAAAATCCTACCCCAGCTTCTTTGGGGAATTCAAACGATTGGGAGGCAGCTATGAGCAGCACGTACGGTGAACATTTAAAGCTATCGATTTTCGGACAATCCCACGGTCCTGCCATTGGGATGGTACTGGACGGCATTCCTGGGGGCTTGCCCGTGGATATGGAGGCCCTGGCCGATTTTCTCCGCCGCCGGGCCCCGGGGCAAAACGCCTATTCGACCCCCAGGAAAGAGGGGGATGTACCGGAATTTTTAGGAGGGCTGGTAAATGATATTACCTGCGGTGCCCCCATTGCCGCCCAAATCCGGAATACCAATACCCGCTCCGGGGACTATGAAGACCTAAAGAACAGTCCCCGGCCGGGGCATGGGGATTACACCGCCCAAATCAAATACGGCGGCTTCCAGGACAGTGCTGGAGGAGGCCACTTTTCCGGGCGGCTGACGGCCCCCCTGTGCATTGCAGGAGGCCTTTGCAAGCAATGGCTGGAACGCAAGTCCATCCGCATCGCCGCCCACATTGCTGCCATCGGAGGCATATGGGATACGCCTTTTGATCCCATAGCACCGCAGCTGGATGGGGTAAACCGGGATTTTCCAACTTTGGATGTCCAAAAAGGCAATGCCATGCAGGAAAGAATTCAAAATGTCAAGGCCCTGGGAGACAGTGTGGGCGGGATCGTGGAGTGTGCCGTTACCGGGCTTCCGGCAGGACTGGGGGAACCCATGTTTGGCGGTATGGAAAGTCGGCTGGCCCAAATGCTCTATGGGATCCCTGCGGTAAAAGGCGTGGAATTTGGAGCAGGCTTTGGCGTTGCGGAAATGCTTGGCAGCGAGAATAATGACCCTTTCCGGGTGGTAAACGGAAAAGTTCTGACGGAAACAAACAACTGCGGCGGTATTTTGGGCGGCATCACCGATGGAATGCCTCTGATTTTCCGCATCGCTCTAAAACCCACCCCTTCCATTTCCCTGCCTCAAAAAAGCATCAGTCTCTCTAATATGGAAAATCGGGAGCTTACCGTCAAGGGTCGCCACGACCCTTGCATTGTACCCCGGGCTGTGCCAGTGGTGGAAGCGGCGGCGGCCATTGTTTTGATGGATGTATTACTGGGTGAGGGCAACTTTCGCCCCTGAGGAGAACAAGTATGGATTTAAAAGAACTAAGGGCGCAGATTGATGAAATCGATGATGAACTCGTCAAGCTATTCTGCAAAAGAATGGACATTGCGGCCCAGGTGGCAGACTATAAAAAAGAAAACGGGCTTCCTATTTTTGTGCCGGCCCGGGAACGGGAGAAGCTTCAGGACGTTTCCCAAAAAGCGGGACCGGAAATGGCCGCCTACACACGGACGCTGTATTCCATGCTCTTTGAGCTGAGCCGCAGTTATCAGAAGAAGCGCAACGGCGAAGACCCGGAGCTGTATGAAAAAATCTCCCAGGCCATCCGGGAAACGCCGGTGCTGTTCCCCCAGGAAGCCATGGTGGCCTGTCAGGGTGTGGAGGGAGCCTATTCCCAGCTGGCCTGTGAGAAGGTATTCAAAACCCCCATGATCCGGTATTTCAGAACCTTTGACGAGGTTTTTCAGGCGATTGATGATGGCCTTTGCAAATATGGTGTACTTCCTATTGAAAACTCCACTGCCGGGTCTGTAACCAAGGTGTATGATCTGATGCTGCAACATGATTTTTACATCGTCAGAAGCTTCCGGCTGAAAATCGACCACAATCTGTTGGCTGCCCCTGGGGCAAAAATGGAAGATATTCGGGTGATTTATTCCCATGAACAGGCCATCAATCAGTG
Organism: uncultured Oscillospiraceae bacterium; assembly: GCA_934591845.1. Taxonomy (GTDB): domain Bacteria; phylum Bacillota; class Clostridia; order Oscillospirales; family Oscillospiraceae; genus Faecousia. The sequence continues at coordinate 32,072 of CAKTPO010000001.1, forward strand.
CAGCGGCTTTCTGCACAATCTGAAAAACGTCAATGTGGTGGCAGTGGCCAATACGGCAGTGGCATCAGAAATGGTGGCATCCTCCGGGCGACAGGATGTGGCGGCCATCAGCAGCCGCGCCTGCATGGAGCTGTATGGGCTGGAAAACCTGGCTTCTTCTATCCAGGATAAGGGAAACAACCGCACACGGTTCATCTGTATCAGCAAGAATCTGGAGATTTTTCCGGGGGCGGACAAGACCAGCATTATGATGGTCTTAAATCACAAACCCGGTGCGCTCTATAAAGTCCTTGCCAGAATCTACGCCTTGGGAATCAACGTTACGAAGCTGGAATCCCGGCCAATACCGGAACGGGACTTTGAGTTTATGTTCTATTTCGATTTGGAAACCTCCATCTATTCCCAGGAGTTCCGGGAGCTTATGGGAGAATTGAAGGAATTCTGCGAGGAATTTAAGTACCTGGGAAGCTTTTCGGAGGTGGTCTGAATGAAATGCGGTTTGCTTGGTAAAACCCTGGGACATAGCTACTCCCCTCAAATCCACAAGAAACTGGCCTCCTACAGCTATTGTCTGTTTGAAAAGGAGCCTCAGGAGCTGGAGCAGTTTCTTCGGTTTGGAGACTTTCAAGGACTCAATGTCACCATCCCCTATAAAAAAGAGGTCATTCCCTTTTTGGATGCCCTTTCTCCCACCGCCCGGAAGCTTGGTGCCGTCAATACCATTGTTCGGCAGCCGGATGGAACACTTATTGGACACAATACGGATTTTTTCGGCTTTAAGACCATGTTAAAGGCAAGCGGTATCTCTGTCTCCGGGAAAAAGGCTCTGGTCTGCGGCAGCGGCGGTGCTTCCAACACGGCCCAGGCGGTTCTGCGGGAGTCCGGGGCCAATGTAGTAGTCCTGTCCCGCTCCGGCCCGGACAACTACCGGAATCTGGAAAAACATCGGGATGCCGCCTTGATCGTCAATACCACGCCCTTGGGGATGTATCCCAATGTGGAGGAAGCGGCCATTGAAGATTTGAGCCAGTTTCCAAGACTGGAAGGGGTACTGGATGTGATTTACAATCCCGCCAGAACAAAGCTCCTTCTGGAAGCAGAAAAGCGGGGCCTGCCAGCCGTCAACGGGCTGCTGATGCTGGTGGCTCAGGCAAAGGAAAGTGCGGAATGGTTTACAGGAACGCTTATTGATGACCGCTGCATCCAGAGCATTTATGAGGACTTGCGGCGGGAAATGGAAAACATCATCCTCATCGGTATGCCTGGTTCCGGGAAAACCACCATTGGGAAACTACTTGCCCAGTGCCTGGGGCGGGTGTTTGTAGATGCAGATGCAGTTTTGGAGCAGCGGGCAGGACGGCCCATCACCCAGATCATCCCTCTGGAAGGCGAAGCCGTGTTCAGAGCGATGGAAACAGAGGTTCTGCAAGATTTAGGGAAGCATTCTGGACTGGTTCTTGCCACTGGTGGCGGATGTGTCACAAGACCTGAAAACTACAGTGCGTTGCACCGAAACGGTACCATTGTTTGGTTGCAACGTCCGACTGCTCTCCTGCCTACAGAAGGCAGGCCCCTGTCCGTGGCCGGACACTTGGAGGAGCTGTATCAGAAACGTGCGCCGCTATATGGAGCCTTTGAAGATATTACTGTAGAAAACTGCGGTACACCCCAGGAAACGGTAGCGGAAATTCTGAAAAAGCTAGGAACGGGAGGTACATAATGAAGCTGCTTGTCTTAAACGGGCCAAATATCAACATGCTGGGTATTCGGGAGCCGGGGATTTACGGAAAGCAAACCTTTTCCGATTTGTTGCAGTTGTTGGAGGACACCGGCAAGAAATTGGGCGTGGAGGTAGAACAATACCAATCCAACCATGAGGGCTGTCTGGTAGATAAAATTCAGCAGGCTTTCGGCTGTGTAGACGGCATTGTCATCAATCCCGCTGCCTACACCCATACCAGTGTGGCCATTCTGGATGCCTTAAAAGCGGTTTCTATTCCAGCGGTGGAGGTTCACATCTCCGATGTGGACAGTCGGGAATCTTTCCGGCAAATCTCCTATGCCGGTATGTACTGCGAGAAGACCATTAAAGGCCATGGGTTAGAGGGCTATGCAATGGCCATGCGATACCTCTGGGAGAAGTACGGACAAATCCATTGACATTGTTTTCGGTTTTTGGTATTCTTGACATAAATCTCATGCAAGGGGTGTGACTATGAAAGAAACCATCTGTCTGCTGAACGATTCCTTTCCCCCGGTGATCGATGGCGTTGCCAACGCGGTGGTAAATTACGCAAAAAATCTCTCTGATGCCGGTGAAAATCCGGTGGTCATCACGCCGGAGTATCCCGGTGCGGATGATTCCTCTTTCCCCTACCCGGTCTTTCGGTACCCGGCCCTGGATTTGCGGAATCGCACTGCCGGATATATGGCAGGTATCCCTTTCGCCCCGGACTTGCTGCGCCGATTGGATGGCAACCAGGTGGGGCTTCTGCACAGCCACTGCCCCATTGTTTCCAATATGCTGGGCAGAGAACTACGGCAGGTGCTGGATGTTCCCCTTGTAATGACCTACCATACCAAATTCGATGTGGATATTGCCAACCTGATTCGAAGCAAAGCCTTGCAAGAGGGCAGCAAACGGGCACTTCTGGAAAATATCAACGCCTGTGATGAGGTCTGGGCCGTCAGTCAGGGGGCTGCGGAAAATCTGCGGGCATTGGGCTACGAGGGCGACTGTGTGATCATGTACAACGGTGTAGATTTGCCCCGGGGCAGAGTCAGCCAGGAACTGATTGCAGAAGTGACTGCCGGATTTGACCTGCCTGAGGACGTTCCTCTGTATCTCTTTGTAGGCCGCATTATGTGGTATAAGGGCTTGCGTATTACCTTAGATGCCCTGGCCATGCTGAATGCCAAAGAAAAAGATTTTCGCATGGTATTTGTAGGCGGCGGCGGGGACTATGATGCTGTAAAAGCCTACGCCCAGGAATTGGGCCTTACGGACAAGTGCTTTTTCGCCGGACCCCAGGCTGACCGGGAAAAGCTGCGGGCCTGGTACTGCCGGGCAGATCTGTTTTTGTTCCCCTCTACTTTTGACACCAACGGTCTGGTTGTACGGGAAGCGGCTGCTTGCGGTCTGGGGGCTGTATTGATCAAAGGCAGCTGTGCGGCCGAGGGCATTACAGACGACCGTAACGGGCTTTTGATTGAAGAAACCGCCCAGAGCATGGCGACCTGTTTGGAACACCTCCAAAAGTCATCCATGGCCTCCATCGGTCAAAAGGCCCAGCAGGAGCTTTACATCAGCTGGGAGGAAGCGGTATCTGCTGCCCGGGAGCGGTATCAAATCGTCATAGAGCAATACAAAAGCGGTAAATATATCCGCCACCGGAAAGCTCTGGAACCCATGTTCAAAGTCAATGGCGAGCTGATGGAGGGGCTGGCACGGCTGGAAGAACGTCGGGAAGCCCTGCAAAAACGGCTATCCGATGCGGTAGAAGAATCCAAAGAACATCTGAAAGATATGTTCTAAAAATTACCTTCCCCTGAAAGCAAGGGAAAAATCAGAAAGAAAGCGGCGAATACTATGCGCACCATCACGATTCCAGAACACTACTCCCCCGCCCTGGATGCCTACGACACCCAGCGGGCCATTGCCTACATCAAGCAAACCTTTCAGCAAGAGTTTTCCAGTGCCTTAAACCTGAAGCGGGTATCTGCACCTCTGTTTGTAACGGAGGATTCTGGCCTGAATGACAACCTGAATGGCTACGAGCGGCCTGTCAGCTTTGATATTCCCGCCGTGCAGAAGGATGCCCAGGTCGTTCACTCCCTGGCCAAGTGGAAGCGGCTTGCCCTCAAGAGGTATCATTTTACCGTGGGCAATGGACTCTACACAGATATGAACGCCATCCGCCGGGACGAGGAACTGGACAACATTCACTCTATTTACGTAGACCAGTGGGACTGGGAAAAGGTCATTACCCGGGAAAACCGGAATCTGGACTACCTAAAACTCATTGTGGAGGCCATTGTGCGCTCTATTTGTGACACCAATGACCGGCTTCATGTCCGTTATCCGCAGCTGCGGGTTTCTCTGAGCCGGGACGTGAGTTTTATTACAACCCAGGAACTGGAAGACCTGTATCCGGATTTGACCCCCTCTCAGCGGGAAAATGCCTACGTCAAAGAGCATCCTACAAGCTGCATTATGCAGATCGGTGGGGCCCTGCGCTCCGGGAAGCCCCATGATGGCCGTGCGCCGGACTATGATGATTGGGAGCTGAACTGCGATATTTTCTTCTGGGATACGGTGCTAAACCGTGCTTTAGAGATTTCCTCCATGGGTATCCGCGTGGATGCGGCATCTCTTGACCGGCAGCTGCGCTTGGCAAACTGCGATGACCGCAGAGGCCTTCCCTTCCACCAAATGCTCTTAAATGATGAACTGCCTTTGACCATTGGCGGCGGCATCGGCCAGTCCCGGCTTTCCATGCTGCTTATGGGCTGTGCCCACATCGGGGAAGTTCAATCCAGCATTTGGGACAAGGAGACTCTGGAGGTCTGCGACAAAGCCGGAATCCCTCTGCTGTAAAAACACCCTCGAAAAAACGGGGCGGCAATTTTGCCGCCCCTGATTTATGAAAGGATGCGCATTATGAAGCGATTTCGGAAGGTTTATCTGGAAATTTCCAATAAATGCAACCTTTCCTGTACCTTTTGCCCAGGCACCAAGCGAGAAAAGGGTGTTTTAACAGAAGACCGTTTTCTTTTGGCACTGGAACAGTTGCGCCCTTATACGGACTTTTTGTATTTTCACCTGATGGGAGAGCCGCTGTGTCATCCAAAGCTGGAACAATACCTGACTCTTGCCGGAGAGAAAGGCTTTCGGGTCATCCTGACAACCAACGGTACCTTGCTGCGTAGCCGGCAGGAGGTGCTGTTAAATGCCCCGGCGCTCCACAAAATCAATATTTCACTCCACGCTTTTGAAGCAAACGATTTGTCCGTTCCCTTTGAAAGCTATTTACAGGACTGCCTTGCCTTCGGCCAGGCGGCTCAGGGAAAGAAAATCGTGGTTTACAGACTTTGGAACAGCGGCGGTGCAGACAAGCGAAACGAAGAAATCCTGCATGCTCTGCATCGGGCTTTTCCGGCGCCCTGGGTTCCTGGTCGCAAAGGTACTGCCATTGGAGACCGGGTTTTCCTGGAGCCCGACGATAAATTTGACTGGCCGGACCTGTCAGCTCCGGAAATGCCGGGCCCTTACTTCTGCTACGGACTGCGAGATCAGCTTGGCGTTCTTTGGGACGGCACGGTGGTGCCCTGCTGCCTGGATCACGAGGGCGACATTAAACTTGGCAATCTATTTGAGGAGGATTTGGGAGAAATACTGGCATCTCCCAGAGCAAAAGCCATTTTTGAAGGCTTTTCTGATCACCAGGCCCCAGAGCCCCTGTGTCGCCGCTGCGGCTATGCAGCCAGATTCAAGAAATAGTTTTCGCTCAGGGCTTCAAAAATTGGTCCAGCCCTGCAAATTGATCTTCAGCATCCCGGCGAAGCGCCCCGATGTCCAGCCGGCCGGCATTCAACAAGCAGGCATCCAGCAAGGCTTGACCGGTCGTAGTCTCCCCTGCCAGCGCATTCCATATCGGTCCCTGAAAACCCACGTCCTCCAGGATGTGGGTTTGTTTTTCGTTATAGATGACCGGCAGGACATTTTTTCCAAGGACCCAGCCCAGAATCATGGCATGGAACCGGGTAGCAACGATGGTTTCGCATTTATTGAGTTCGTAGAGCATCCGTTCGGGAACCCCTGCATAGAGCATAGACTTGATGCCTTCCGGATGAGTGGCCCGGTCTATAATTGCCTTCATGGCTTCTCCATCCCCTTCTACGGCGCAAAAGCCCAAAAGACGTACAGGAATACCCTGGGAAACACAAAGGTCACACAGTTCAGCAATGGCCCTATAATATCCTTCACGTACCTGTTCTTCCCGGAAACAGCCCTTTGTGCCAACTACACTGATACCGATGCCGGTTCCTCTTTGCAAAACCTGCCGGGGCCGCCAGCCATAGAGCACATCCGGGGCACAACGAACTGAGGGGATGCCCTCAAAGAGCGCACCGGAAAAATGATCACGGAAGCAGCAGTCTGAAAGCTCTGAAAGTGTTTCGCCCAGGATCTTTGTAAAATTCTCCGAATAGCCCTTTTCACAGTTGGCACCAATGAGGTAACAAGGGCCATTTTCCTGACCAAAAGAGAGACTGGCACCCTCCCATAGAATGGAGCCCCCAATAACGACCGTACCGTCCAGCCCCTGACCGTCGAATGCCTCTTTCCGTGGAAGTTTCAAAGCATGGGTCAACTTCCGACGGAACCGGTCTTTGAAGGTAGGAAGCACGATATTAGGCTGCCCCTCAAAAGAGCGTTGGTTGTCTCCAAGGGCATAGACATAAAACGTTGTATCCCGATACCGTTTTGCCAGCTGCAAAACAAACAAATCGTCCCCTAAATTGGACTGACAAAAAGCACGAACATATATTTTTTTCATTCGGAGCGATTTCCTCCCAGCTTGAGTGGTTGATAAACCCATCATAACACAGAAATCCGGATGCTTCAACCAGGAACATTCTTGCGAATGGAAAAGAATTGTGTTATCATAGGGAGCAGAAAGGATGATGTTATGAAAGCGGTACTGTTTGACCTGGATGGAACACTGACAGACTCCGGAGAAGGGATCATCAATTGCGCCCAATATGCCTTTGCACAGATGGGCTATCCTGTCCCTCCCCGGGAAAAAATGGGTGTGTTTGTTGGGCCGCCTCTGTGGGATACTTTTGAGAAATTTGGCATTCCCAGGGAGCGGACGGAGGAAGCGGTTCAAGTTTTTCGCAGCCGGTACATTCCTATTGGAAAGTTTGAAAACAAGCCTTATCCCGGAATCAAGGAGCTTTTGGCTGCGTTGAAGCAGCGAGGGTATCTGCTTTATGTTGCTACCTCCAAGCCGGAAGAAACCGCTGTTGAGGTTCTGGAACATTTTGATTTGGCAAAATATTTTGACAAAATCTGCGGTGCCGCCATGGAGGGTGGCCGGAACAGCAAAGAAGCGGTGATCGAATACCTCCTGGAGCAGGTTGGACGGGATGCAGAAAAAACCATGGTCGGAGATACAAAGTACGATGTGATCGGTGCCAAGGCCCATGGTATTCCCACCATTGCTGTCAGCTGGGGATATGGGGACCTTGAGGAGATCCGTCAGGCAGGCCCCGCTGCCATTGTAGATACGCCGGAGGAACTTCTGCAGCTTTTGAAATAAAGCTCTACTTTTCCTTACACACAAAACGCCAAAAAACAGGGACAGCGATTTTGGCCGTCCCTGCTTTTTATGCACCTAAGCTTCTGCGAAGATAATGCAGTGCCTCCGGGCTGCTGAGCCCCAGAACCACCTCTAGCTCTCCGGAAAGCATTTTTTCCGCGTCACGCAAAAAGTTTTCGTCACACATGTGCAGTCGCTTTCCCTGGGCTTTCTGATTGGCCCGGTGGGTGTAGAGCGTGCATACCGTCTGGAAAAGGCACTCCCGGCTGGTACCGCTGAGGGTTCTGTAGAACTGCTTCCGCTTGTTTTCATCCGGTATCCAGTTGCTGACCCGAATCTCCGGGGCAGAAAGCAGCCGCTCCAACTCCTCCTGACAGGCCAGAGGACACAGCTTTGACATGGCCGCCTCATTTCCCACCGGCACAAGATACTGGCTTCCGCTATGCCCAACCGGTTTCAGCACCAAATATCGCCGGGGTTCCTTATCAACGACCCGTTCCTGAATGTCCGTTACCTGGCATACCCCATGAGTCCCGTACACCGCCATCTCGCCCACCTGAAACATGGAAAAATCCTCCTCTTGACAAAATATATCTATGGTGATATAATATCAAATTTTTCGGATTATTTCAAATGGTGCTTTTCACGAATTTTAGGCCTTCCTTTTTGGCAACTTTCACAACCCCCTCAGGCTCTTTTGAAATTTTTCCCTAAAAAGCCGGGGTAAAAACATAGCCCGTGGGCGTTGTTTTCAAATCCCACGGGCATTATTTTTTAATTTCTGCGTTCGGTCAGGCTGATGGCCAACTGGCGCATGTATTCTGTATCGGAAAATCCATCCAGGCAGTCCAAAGCTTCCTGGGTGTACTGCTTGACCAGTTCTTCGCACTTGTTGACTCCATAGAGTCTGACAAAGGTGTTTTTACCCGTATCCACGCCGGTAGCCTTGCCAAGCTCTGCCGCATCACCGATCACGTCCAGAATGTCATCCCGGATTTGGAACGCCAGACCCAGGAGGCCTGCAAATTTGATGGCACAGTGCAGCTGCTGCTCACTGCCGTTCCCGGCGATGACACCCAGTGCGCAGGCGCAGCGAATGAGGGCACCAGTTTTTCTGGACTGAATATCCAGAACCTCCTGCTCAGAACATTTCCGTTCTTCGCTGAGAATGTCCAGCACCTGCCCCCCGATCATACCCAGAGAACCGGCACACTCGCTGAGAATACCAATGGCATTGGCAAGCTGCTTCCGGTCTTGCAGGTTTGCCCGGGTCGCCACCGCAAAAGCATCTGTCAGCAACGCATCCCCTGCCAGAACGGCCATGCCCTCTCCGTAGACCTTGTGATTGGTCAGGCGGCCCCGGCGGTAATCGTCATTGTCCATGCAGGGCAGATCATCGTGGATCAGGCTGTAGGTGTGGATCATTTCCGTTGCCGCCGCCAAAGGCAAGGCATCCTTGGGGTCTCCACCGCACATCTTGCAGAAATCCAATGTAAAAATTGGGCGAAGCCGTTTTCCGCCTGCCAGGAGGCTATAGTTGGCGGCCTCAAAAATCAGTTTCTGAGGCTCCTGGCTGTAGGGGGTGTAGATGGATTCCAGATAGGCTTCGATTTGCTTCCGATAGTTCAGGGATACTTCTTCAAGATTCTTCATCAAAAAGTACCTCCTTCGGTTCTCCGTCTGCTCCGGCGGTGATCTGCTGCACCTGGAGCTTTGCGGTCTCCAATAGCTTTTCACAGCTGCGAACCAGCTCTGTCCCCTCCTGGAACAGCTTGAGGGATTCATCCAGTGCCACATCGCCCCGTTCCATGGCCCGCACGATCTGCTCCAAGCGCTCCATGTTCTGCTCAAACGTTTGGTTCTTTTGATTCATCGCCAGTCTCCTTTGCACTTAAAACCGAGGCAGCAACGGTACCGTCACTGACCATAATTGATATTTCCGCACCCTTTGTTACCTGCTTCACAGACCGCAGTACCGCCCCATTGGGGGTCAGTGCCATGGCATAGCCCCGGCTTAATACTTTCAGTGGGCTCATGGCATCCAGCTTTGAAACAGAGGCTACAAATTGGGCATTCCGGGCAGAGAGGATCCGCTCCTGAGCCGCCGTCATTCTGTTTTTCAGCAGCAGCAGCTCTTTTCCCTTGCTCTCCATATAGGCCAATGGGCTTCGCAGGGCCGGGTTGGAAGCCAAGGCTTGAAGCCTGGTGGTTTCCAGCTTTAGCTGACGGTTCAGGGCTCCTGCCATGGCGGCATACAGTGCATCCAAGTTTTGCGCCAAAGCTTCCTGGTCCGGCACCGCCAATTCCGCACCGTTGGAGGGTGTGGCCGCCCGAAGGTCTGCCACATAGTCCGCAATGGTCACATCCGGTTCGTGGCCGACTGCGGAAATCACCGGAATTTCCGACTCATAAATGGCATAGGCCACCCGTTCATCATTAAAGGCCCACAAATCCTCCAAAGAGCCGCCGCCCCGTCCGACGATCAGCAAATCTGCAAGCTTCCAGGCGTTGGCGTAACGGATCGCCGCCGCAATTTCCTCTGGGGCTGCCGTTCCCTGTACCCGCACCGGAAAAAGCTTTACCTGTGTCAAAGGGTAGCGCTTCCGAAGGATCCGCAGAATATCATGTACTGCCGCTCCGGCGGAGCTGGTCACAACGCCAATGGTTCCGGGATATTTTGGAAGTTTCTTCTTTTTTTCCGGGTCAAAGAGTCCCTGCTGTGCCAGTTTCTTTTTGGTCTGTTCAAAGGCTGCGTACAAATCGCCTACGCCGTCCACGGTCATTGCGGAACAGTAGAGTTGGTACTGCCCGTCTCTGGAGTACACTGTGATTCGCCCCAGGGCGATGACCTTCATGCCGTTGGCGGGACGAAACCGAAGTCCCATGGCGTTTCCCTTAAACATGACACACTTTAAGGCGGATGATTCATCCTTTAGGGTAAAATAGTGGTGACCGGAGGGATAGCATTTATAGTTGCTGATCTCTCCACGGACGGCCACCTGGCTCAGGCGGGGGTCTGCATTCATCATGCCCTGAATGTATTCGTTGACCTGTGTAATGGAATAAATCTGTGGCATGTTATCCCTCCGTCAGACGTTTTGCAAGGACTGCAACGCCCATGGCGTTGTCGGTAGAATACTGTGGTTCCGCAAAAATCGACTTTAGCGGTGCCATCCATTGCCGCAGAAGCTTGTTGGATGCCACACCGCCGGAGAAAACCACAGGAAGCCCCGGGTAAGCATCCAGTGCTTGCTGCGTGGCCTGAAATACGGCCCCAGCTACACACCGCAGGGCAAAAGCCGCCGTCTCCGGGGGTGTCTGCCCCTGCTCATAATACTGCTGTACCTTGTTTTGAATTCCGGAAAAAGAGAAGCTGCGCTCGGTGCATTTTACACGGAACCGGTCATTCCCTGTTGCTTCGTTACTCAGTTCATCCAGGTGTTTTCCGGCGGGAAACGGCAAGCCCAACAGCTGGCCGGTACGGTCGATCAGCTGACCGGCGGAAATATCCGTGGTGCCACCGATTTTTTCACACTTGACGTTCCTGCCATCCGGCGAAACCAGCAGCAGTTCTGTGGTACCACCGGAAAGGTGCCAGGATAGGAATGGGCTGTCCATCAAATCCATCCGCTTCGCACTCCACAGGGCCGCCGCAATATGGCCCTGCTGATGGGAAACCTCTATCAAAGGAACCCCAAGGGCCTGGGACAGGAGGGCCGCATGGGATACGCCCACCAAAAAGCAGGGCATATAGCTGCCTTCCACCGCTCTTGGCCGGGTACTGACACCAATTGCCGTTATATTTTTCTCAGGAATATGGGAAAACAGCCTGCCAGACAGCTCCGGCAGGCTTTTCGTATGTGCAAAAACGGCATCGGATTGGCGCAGTCCCAGCGCCCCCTGTTTTACAGGAAGCAGCTTTCCGCAATTCTCCCCCCATTGCTCATCCAGATAGGCAATGGAGGTTGTATAATTGCTGGTATCAATGCCAACCACACTCATATCAGTTTTCCTCTTTCTGCTCGGTAAGGCTTCTGGCGAAAGCACCCAGAATGCCGTTTGCGAAAGCGCCGGTATCATCACCGTCGTAACGTTTTGCCAGACGGACAGCCTCGGCAATGGCAGCGCCGGTGGGAACGTCATCAACATACAGAATCTCGAAAATCGCCAGCTGCATGACACACCGGGTCAATCTGGAAATCCGGCTGATGTCCCAGCCGATGGAATACTGCTGGATCACGGCATTCAGCTCTTCACTGCGGTTGGCAACACCAGAAACCACGGTATCAATATAGCGCAGCTGGGCATTGCTGGGACGGTCAGTATAGACGGTATTCTCCTGGGACAGAGTGGAATAGTACTCTTTGTTAAACCGGGTGGCAACCACGCTTTCCGGTTCTTCACCGGTAAACTCCCGGGCGTAAATCAAATGGACGGCCAGTTCTCTTGCATCAGATCTTGTCATGACAACTCCTCTTACTTACGGGAGATTCCGCAGACATTGACATTGACCGCATGGACCTTCACACCGGTCATGGATTCCACGGCGGAAGCCACCGCGGTCTGCACACTGTCGGCCACATCCACAACGCTGTAGCCGTAGCAAATCAGAATATCCGCATCAATGGTCACGGAATTGTCTTCTGCGATCATAATTTTCAGGCCCTTGCCCCAGTTTTTAACACCAACAAACTCCGCAACCTCGTTGCCGGGCTTGGCATAAATACCGGCTGCGCCTTCCACCTCGGAAACCGCATGTTCTGCGATCACTTCTACAACATCTTCAGAAATCAAAACATTCCCGTTTTCTTCAGCCTGGGTAATGTACTGCTTATATTCAGCCATAATAATTCCCTCCTAAACATCTGCATGCTTTGGCACTGCATACTTTCGTTCATTGTATCACAAATCCAGAAAAATACAATGTTTTTTTCTCAATAATATCCCCCTGCCAGAAAACTTGCGGCAGGGGGATATACACATTACTTTTCGTGTTTCCGCTTTTCGATCATACGGTGCAGGCAGCTCAGCGCATCATTCAGCCCTCCAAGGTGGTCAATGAGGCCAGATGCCACCGCTTCCTTGCCGTAGAGGATGGTTCCCACATCCGTGGCCATTTCCCCTGTGGCCATCATATAACGCTCAAATTCTTTTTTGGAAATCTTGGAATTGGCGGTGACAAATTCTGTGATCTGCTCCTGTATTCTCTGGAAATACCGGAATGTCTGGGGTGCGCCTACCACAAGGCCTGTCATGCGAACGGGATGGACGGTCATACTGGCCGTTGGCGTAATGAAAGACCGTTTGGTGCAGACAGCCAGGGGAATTCCAATGGAGTGACCGCCTCCCAACACCAAAGATACGGTGGGCTTTTTCATACCGGAGATCATTTCCGCAATGGCAAGTCCCGCCTCAATATCTCCACCCACGGTATTGAGGAGCAGCAGAAGACCGTCCACATCGTCGCTTTCCTCGATTCCCGCCAGAAGCGGCAGGATGTGTTCATACTTTGTGGTCTTTACCGTTTCCGGCGCGACCTGGTGGCCTTCGATTTGGCCGATAATGGTCAAGGTATAAATATTTCCCTGCTGGGAGCGGGTCATGTCAGAGCCAAGCTCCAGTATTTGGTTTCGTTCTTCTTTTTTAAAATCCGCATTCTTTTCCATCTTTCACCCTCCTTTGTTTTCTAGCATAACCCCATTGGACAATTTCATTCTTGCCAAATTGAAAAAAACGGGTTATAATACGGGCGGTGATAAATATGTCAGCAAAAACAAATGCCATTCGCTTTGTGGAGCGGGCAGGGATCCCCTGCTCTGAAAAGTTCTACGATTACGATGAAAACGATTTAAGCGGAATCCATGCCGCCCAGGCTATAGGGATGCCGGAAGAACAGGTTTTTAAAACCCTGGTCGCCCGTGGAGAGCGGACCGGTATCAACGTGTTCTGTATTCCCGTTTATCAGGAACTGGACCTTAAAAAAGCAGCCAGGGCAGCAGGCGACAAGAATATGGAGCTTGTGCATGTAAAGGAACTGCTGAATCTCACAGGCTACATTCGCGGCGGGTGCAGTCCCATCGGCATGAAGAAGAAATACCCTACTTTCTTTGATGAACTGTGTCTGCTGTCAGAGGAAATCGCCCTGTCCGCCGGAGAGCGGGGGCATCAAATCATCGTACCGCCAGAACCCATCATCCAGCTCATAGGGGCGAGCGTTGCGGATTTAACCAAATAGAAATAGAGAGGATATTGATCATGCACTACGAGTATACCACCAAAGGCACCTGTTCCCGGACGATTTTCTTCGATTTGGAGGACGGAAAGGTTCACAACGTCCAGTTCATTGGCGGCTGCAATGGCAATCTGAAAGGAATTGGCGCACTGGTTGAGGGCATGAACGCCCAGGATGTGATTGAAAAGGTTGCGGGCATTCAGTGCGGCTCCAAGTCCACCTCCTGCCCCGATCAGCTGGCGGCCGCTCTGAAGCAGGCCGTTGCGGAAGGAAAGTAAAAAGCCAAAAGAAGCAGCACTCTGTATTCCCTAGGACAGTCAGAAAGACTCTCTGGGAAACAGAGTGCTGTTTTGTTTTAATTGATATGGTAGGACACCAAAACCCGGCGATCACATTTTAACGGCCCGAAGAATTTGCTTGACCAATTCTTCCCGACCGTCTCCCTTTTCTGCGGAGAAGGGAATCACAGGGCAATCCTCCGGCAACTCCAAATCCTGACGAATGAGGGCAAGATTTGGCTCTAACTCACTTTTTTTCAGCTTATCCTTTTTGTTGGCCAGAACCACAAAGGGGCAGCCGGAATCCAGAAACCATTTTGCCATGGTGATGTCATTATTCGTGGGGGGATGGCGGTAGTCCACAATCAGCACCCCCAGGGTAATGCGGTTGGCAGCAAAATAATCCTCCATCAGTCTGGCCCAGCGGTCCTTTTCCGCCTGGGGGACTTTGGCAAAGCCGTAGCCGGGCAAATCTACCAGATAGCACTGTTGGGCCAGGAGAAAATAATTCACGTGGACGGTCTTCCCCGGCTTATCCCCTACCTTGGCCATGCTCTTTCTTTGCAGCAGACGGTTAATGACAGAGGATTTGCCCACATTGGACTTTCCGGCGAAGGCGATTTCCGGCAGCCGCTTTCCCGGGAAATCCTTGGGGGAGGCAGCGGAAATCAAAAATTCCACATTTTGAAAATTCATTGCTGCCTCCTTACTGCCGAATTTCCGGTCTGCGAACCTTCCCGGAGACATCTTCCGGAAGCGTACCCAGAATTGCCGGATTCATTTCGGTGGTCCGGTTCAGGGCGGCATCCAGTACGGTGTCTACCACGGAAGCGCTGATAAAGTTCAGCTGTTTGCGGACCGTGGGGTCAATTTCTTCCAAATCCCGCTCGTTGTCCTTTGGAATGATCACCGTGCGGACACCATGGCGCAGAGCGGCCATGGTCTTTTCCTTCAGACCTCCGATGCGCATGACCCGGCCACGGAGAGAAATCTCGCCGGTCATGGCAATATCCCGCCGCACCGTGGTATTGGTCAAGGCGGACACCATGGCGGTGCAAACCGTCACACCGGCAGAGGGGCCGTCCTTGGGCACAGCACCTTCGGGAAAATGGACATGGATGTCCTTGGTCTTGTAAAAATCCCCGGGAACACCCAGCTTGGAAGCGTTCGCACGGATATAACTCAGGGCCGCATGGGCAGACTCCTTCATTACGTCTCCCAGATTGCCGGTCAGCTCCAATTTGCCGGAGCCGTCCATGACGTTGACTTCCACTTCCAGGGTCTCGCCGCCTACGCTGGTCCAGGCCAGGCCGGTCACCAGACCCACCTGATCCGCTCCCGGCAGCCGATCCGGCAGGAATTTCCGTACACCCAGGAATTCTTCCAGATTTCCGCCGGTGACAGTGACCTTTTTAACATCCTCCTGGGACAGAAGCTGCATGTCGGTCTTACGGCAGATTTGGCCAATGTATCGCTCCAGATTCCGGACACCGGACTCCCGGGTATAGCAGCAGATGATCTCCCGGATGGCGTCATCCGTGATTTTCAGCTGGGACTTTTTAAGGCCATGCTTCTTGAACTGCTTGGGGAACAGATGGTTCTTGGCGATCATCAACTTTTCCTCATCGGAATAAGAGCCAAGTTCAATGATCTCCATCCGGTCCAGCAGCGGTCTCGGCACCGTATCCAGGGTGTTGGCCGTGGTGATGAACATCACATCAGACAAATCAAAGGGAATTTCGATATAATGATCCCGGTAGGTACTGTTCTGCTCTCCGTCCAGAACTTCCAGAAGCGCCGCACTGGGGTCACCACGGTAGTCAGAACCCATTTTGTCGATTTCGTCCAAGAGGATCACCGGATTGGAAGTTCCTGCCTGGGTCATAGCAGCCATGATCCGTCCGGGCATGGCACCGACATAGGTTTTCCGATGACCACGGATGTCCGCCTCATCATGGACGCCACCCAAGGAAATACGAACCATCTTCCGGTTCATGCTACGGGCGATGGAATAAGCAATGGAGGTTTTGCCCACACCAGGAGGGCCCACCAGGCACAGAATCTGGTGCTGGCTATCCGGGGCCATTTCCTTTACGGCCATGGCCTCCAAAATCCGCTCTTTCACCTTTTCCATACCAAAATGGTCTTTATCAAGGATTTTTCGGGCGGCAGCCACATCTACCCGATCTTTGGTCTTCACATTCCAGGGAAGATCCAGCACGGTATCCAGGTAATTGCGCAGGACAGAGGCCTCAGAGGAGCCAAAGGGCTGCTTTTTAAGCTTCTCGGCATCCTTTACGAGTTTTTTCTCCTGCTCCTCCGGCAGATGCAGTGCCTTGATGCGGGTAATATCCTCGTCCAGCTCCGCATCCTCGTCACCCTCGCCCAGTTCCTCCCGGATGGCTTTGATCTGCTCCCGCAGATAATAATCCCGCTGGTTCTGGTCCATGTTGGTCCGTGTCCGGTCATGGATCTCCGATTCAAGCTTCAATACCTCAATTTCCTGCCGCAGCATGGAAATTGCCATTTCCAGTCGCTTGTTAGGGTTCAGCTGGCAAAGCAGTGCCGCCTTGTCCTCAATGTCCAGCCCGGAGTTCTGCCCGATGGAGTCGGCCAGAAAGCCATTATCCTCGCTGGTAAACATCTTCATCTGAATCATCTGGCTGGGATGCTCTGTGATTTCTGTGTATGTGGCATACAAGGAATTGGCTTCCCGGCGCATGGCACGGCTCTTGAGAGAATCCGTGCTTTGTACTGCAGAAACAGACTCCACCATGCCCATAAGATAGGGCGTATTCTGCTTGACCTCTGTGATACGGCCACGGGTCAGGCCGGTGACAAGCACACGCAGATTTTCATCCGGGGCCTTTAACACCTGCTTGACCTGTGCAACGGTACCGATGGAATACAGGTCTGAAAGGCTGGGGTCATCAACCATGAAATCCTTTTGCGGTACCAGAAAAATGGTTTGATTCTCCTTCATGGCCGCTTCCAG
This sequence comes from uncultured Oscillospiraceae bacterium, assembly GCA_934591845.1. Classification (GTDB taxonomy): domain Bacteria; phylum Bacillota; class Clostridia; order Oscillospirales; family Oscillospiraceae; genus Faecousia. Next base: position 48,899 of record CAKTPO010000001.1, read on the forward strand.
GGCATAGACGGATTTGGGCCGCCCAACGTCAAAGTGGACGGTCTGGTCCGGAAAAATCGCCAGGCCTCTCAGGGCCAGAATCGGCATATTTCCGGCATAAATCATTTCGCTCATTGGTATCCCTCCTTCTTTGGAGTTATGAAAACAAAAGGGGGTAGAATGCACTACCCCCCTAAATCGGCGGAAAACCGCCCTATTATTTTTTCCCGTTCAGGGGCTTTCTGGGATGAGCGGCATCACGAATAATGGTAGGTTCTCCGCCCTCCACACACTCAGGTGTCAGAACGACCTTTTGGATGGACAGATCCGACGGGATCTGGAACATGATACCGGTCATGATTTTTTCCATAATGGCCCGCAGACCTCTGGCACCGATTTGACGGTCAATAGCCTTTTTCGCAATGGCCTTGAGGGCATCATCGGTGATTTCCAGCGTCACGCCATCCATTTCCAGCAGCTTCTGATATTGCCGGGCAATGGCATTCTTTGGCTCGACCATGATTCGAACCAAATCTTCCTGGGTCAGGCTTTCAAGGCAGGAAATCATGGGCATACGGCCAATCAGTTCCGGGATAATGCCAAACTTCATCAAATCGTGAGGCTCTACCTGGGCCAGGAGTTTTCCCACATCCCGGCTCTTCCGGCTCTCTACAGGGGCATCAAAGCCAATGCTGCTGCGGTCCGTCCGGGCTTCGATGATCTTATCCAGGCCGTCAAAGGCACCGCCGCAGATAAAGAGGATGTTGGTGGTATCCACCTGGATCATTTCCTGCTGGGGGTGCTTCCGTCCGCCCTGGGGGGGAACATTGGCAACGGTTCCTTCCAGAATCTTCAAAAGGGCCTGCTGAACACCCTCACCGGAGACATCCCGGGTAATGGAAGTATTCTCGCTCTTTCTGGCGATTTTGTCCATTTCATCAATGTAAATGATGCCACGCTGGGCCAGTTCCACGTCAAAATCAGCAGCTTGCAGCAACCGCAGCAGAATATTCTCTACATCGTCGCCTACATAGCCCGCCTCTGTCAGAGTGGTGGCATCCGCAATAGCAAAGGGCACATTCAGAATCTTTGCCAGGGTCTGGGCAAAGAGGGTCTTGCCGCAGCCCGTGGGTCCGATCAGGAGAATGTTGCTCTTTTGCAGATCTACATCGGAATAGTCCGGAAATGCGATCCGCTTGTAATGGTTATACACCGCAACAGCAAGGGCCGTCTTGGCCTCCTCCTGCCCGATGATATAATGGTCCATAAAGGCCTTCATTTCCATAGGCGTGGGCAATTTCTCCATTTGAGGGAGAGAACTGCTGCTGCCCATGTCCATTTCATCCCGCAGCAAATCGCTGCAAGCCTGCACACAATCGCTGCAAATATAAACACCAGGGCCGGCGATCAGCCGGCCGGCCTGAGCTTCCCGCTTCCCGCAGAAACTGCACCGAACCGGCGGCTCATTTGTTCTTGCCATATACCCGGCACCTCGTTTCTTTCAAAAAATCAATGATGCTCCAGAATTCGGTCAATAAGGCCAAAGTCCTTGGCTTCCTCGGCACTCATGAAGTTATCCCGCTCACAGGCAGCGGTTACTTCCTCCAAGGTTCTTCCGGTATTCTGGGACATGATCCGGTTCATCCGTGCCTTGATGGTTTCCAGCCGCTTCAGGTGAATGGCCATGTCTGTGATCTGGCCCTGGGTACCGGCAGAGGGCTGGTGGATCATAATTTCGGAATTGGGCAGTGCCATCCGCTTTCCCTTGGTGCCGGCACTCAGCAGGAACGCACCCATAGAAGCGGCCATGCCCACACAAATCGTAGCTACATCGCACTTGATGTACTGCATGGTGTCATAAATTGCCATACCGGCTGTTACGCTGCCACCGGGAGAATTGATATAGAACTGAATGTCCTTATCCGGATCCTGGGCTTCCAGGTACAGCAGCTGGGCAACCACCAGACTGGCGGTGGTGTCGTTGACTTCCTCGGACAGGAAAATAATGCGGTCATTCAGCAAGCGGGAAAAAATATCATAGCTTCGTTCGCCGCGGCTGGTCTGCTCAACAACATAGGGTACTAAACTCATGGTGATGTCTCCTTTCAGATAGCGGCCCAAGAAACCCACCGGACGGGAAGAAACCGAAGTTCCTTCCCATCCCGGTAAAATTTCTTAAATCGCTGTATTGGTTATGCCGTGAAACATTCTAACCATTTGGGAAAAAGCTTATTCCTCGGCCTTTTCTTCTGCCTTGGGAGCGACAGCGACAGCACTGTCAACGATGATCTTCACAGCTTTCCGGGTCTTCAGGGACTCGGTCAGTTCCTCGGTAGGAACCAGCTCCTTGATCTTTTCTACGTCCATCTCGTACTGCTTGGCCATGTTTTCCAGTTCCTCGGCAATATCCTCCTCGGAAACGGAGATATTCTCCACCTCGGCGATCTTCTCCAGGGTCACGGAAATCTTGGCCTGCTTCTCGGCAGTGGGACGGAAGGCGTTGCGCATGGTGTTCACATCGCCGCCCATCATCTTGGCGTACTGCTCCATAGAGTAGCCGCTCATCTGCAGCTGGTAGCCGAACCGCTCCATCTGGATGTCCAGCTCCTTCTCTACCAGGGCGTTGGGCATATCCACGGTGGTGTTCTCAGCAGCTTTCTCAATGGCAGCGTTCTCAAAAGCGGAATCCAGCTGCTTGGTGGCCTTTTCCAGTGCCTTGGCCTTGATGTCAGCCTTCAGTTCTTCCAGAGTGTCGAACTCTGATACATCCTTGGCAAACTCATCATCCTGCTGGGGAACAATGGTCTCAGTCAGCTTGTTCAGCTTGACGTGGAACACAACAGCCTTACCGGCCAGCTCCTTGTGGTAGTCCTCGGGGAAGGTGATGTCGATGTCCTTCTCCTCGCCAACGTTCATGCCCACGATCTGCTCCTCAAAGCCGGGAACAAAGGAGTGGCTGCCCAGCTTCAGGTCGAAGTTATCGCCCTTGCCGCCCTCAAAGGGAACGCCGTTGTCAAAGCCCTCGAAATCGATGTTGGCAGTGTCGCCCATTTCGGCGGCCCGCTCCACGTTCTCGGTGGAAGCAACGTTCTGAGCCATGTTATCCAGCTCTGCCTGAACCTGGGCATCGGTAACGGTGGGCTCTGCCTTCTCTACTTCCAGACCCTTGTACTGGCCCAGAGTGACCTCGGGGTAAACATCGGTGGTCAGGGCCAGAGTGACGGTGTTGTCGTCAGCGATCTGCATATCGGTCAGGCTGGGACGGCCGATGGCCTTGAAGCCCTCCTGCTTGGCAACGGCGAAATCATAGATTTCGGGGAAGATCTCTTCCAGACCGTCTTCATAAAAAACGTGGGCACCGTACATGGCCTCGATCATCTTCCGGGGAGCCTTGCCCTTCCGGAAGCCGGGGATCATAATGCTCTTGCGGGCTTTCATGTAAGCCTTGTTGATACCGGTCTCCATCAGGTCCTTGTCGATCTCGACGACGATGGTGGCCTGGTTGCCGTTTCTTTCTACGTTCTTTACGTTCATGTAAATATACCTCCTGATAGGTGCCGAAAACCGCACCCTTTATTTATATTTTTACATAGCCGATATATTCTATCAAATAAAGTAAGCGTTGTCCATACTTTTCTTAAAAACTTTTCAATTTTTTACTTTGTAGGGCCGAAAATTCAGATAGTCCGCAGACAGAAGCCTGTATTCCACCCCATCCCACAGTCCTTCCATGGCAAGACGGTGGCTGGCTCCATGAAGATGGCCGTAAAAGCATTGCCGAACCTCATATTTTTTCAGAAGTTCCAAAATTTCCGGACAGGTGTACCCTTTATACCTGGGAGGGTAATGGAGGAAAACCAACTTTTGCCGTTCCCCTGCCGCTTTTAAGGATGCTTCCAGGCGCATCAGTTCCCGGCGGAACACCTTTTCATCGTGGGTACCGGACCGTTCCTCCTCAAAGAACCAGCCTCTGGTACCGCAAATTGCCACATCTTCATAAAAGAAGCAGTTGTTATTCAAAAGGTGCATTTGGGTGAAGCCGTGTTCGGTGCAGAATTTTTCGAATTTCGCCTGGGTGCTCCACCAGTAATCGTGGTTTCCTTTTAAGATGATTTTTTCACCGGGAATTTCCTGCAACCAGGCAAAGTCCTCTCTGGCACCGGGCAGGTCCAAGGCCCAGCTCAGATCCCCCAGCAGCACCACCGTATCCTCCGGGCCGATCACCGACATACCCTGCCGAAGTTTCTCCATATATCCGACCCAGGCCCCGCCGAATACATCCATGGGTTTCGGTGCGCCGAGACACAGATGCAAATCTCCAATGGCATACAGTGCCACAGCACTCACCTCCCCTTGTTTAAATAGTCCCGCACCGCATTCTGGGTAATGCCCAAAAGGGTTCCCAAATTCTGGGTGTCCAGAGCCGGATTTCGGTCTGACAACATCAGGCACAGACGGTTTTCTCCGCTTTTTGCCCGATAGTCCTGGGCCGCCGCATAGGCCATGGCCCCGTAGGGCGAGAGCAGACAGCCGTAGTTTTTAAGGACACCGGTAAGCGTCAATTCCAGGCGTTCCCGGCTTACCACGCCTACAAACAAAATGGTTTGCAGCTTTGCCAGCAGATTTTCGTCCGGTGCAAAGCTCAGCCCCATATAGGCACACCGGGCATATTCCAGCGCCGCCTGTTCACCGCCAAGGCAGCACAGCAGATGTTCCAGCCCCTGTGGAAGCAGGGTATCCGCTACCGGAGTCAGCGTTTGCTGACAGATACCGTCCGTTCGCAGTTGGCCCAGGTGTACCAGTTCCCAAACGCTGTTGTTCTCATTGCAGCAGCACACTAATTTTCCGATGGGAAAGCCCATGGCTTTCAGGTACATTCCAGCAAGAATACCGGAGAAATCCCCGGAAATTGCGGCAAACTCCGCCGGTTCTTCCCAGCTGATTCGATTTTCCACCGTCATACCCGCAATCATCGTTCCGGCAGCCGCCATACGGACGACTGTTTTTGCCCAAAAGCCCAGAGGCTGATCCAGCCGTTCCGAGAGGAACCGAAACAGGTAGGCGATCTCCCCTTCCGGGTTGTGCCAGCATTCCAAAAGAACGTTCTTTCTGTCCAATTCGTTCCGGCGTACCCATCGGCGGCCTACGGAAAAATCCAGATCCCAAGAAGAAATCCGTTCACCCAGATATAGGGCCATCAGCTTTGCGGCGGCGGCGTTTTCCGTCATCCGCCCCAGTTCCAGAATTTCCTCTTTGGAAAATTTGGGAACCAGTTCCGGTACATAAAGTCCACCGTCCGGGCTTCGGTCCTCCCGAAAGGCCTGTAGTTCCTCAAAGCAGGCCTCGGGGTTTCTAGTTGTTCTGTACCGCAGCGTCCATCACTCCCAACGCATTATTCCAGTATAGATTCATAACCGTTTCTTCCGTCAGCCCACGTTCCAGCAGACGGTTTGCCAGAGCTTCGTAACTCTCGATACCCTCAAAGCCCTCTGCCAGGGCGGAACAGCCGTCCAAATCGCCACCCAAGGCAACATGTGTCCCCTCCGGGTCCATTTCCAGGAAATGGAAGATGTGTTCACAGATGGTATCCAGGGTGGGGTTGTCTCCCAAGAAATTTGCAAACTGATTGATACCCACAACGCCGCCGGTTTCCCGGATGGCCCGGAACATATCATCCGTCAGGTTTCGGCTGTGGCCGCAAAGGGTGCGGCTGTTAGAATGGGTGGCGATCACCGGGGCCTGGGTGATGTCCATAATGTCCCAGAAGCCTTTGTCACTGATGTGGCTCACATCCACCAGAATACCCAGTTCCTGGCATTTGCGTACATAGCTTCTTCCCAAATCTGTCAAGCCCTCGCCAGTCTGATGGGAGCCGGTCAGAACGTTTTGCTCATTCCAACCAAGGGTAGAAATCCGGAAGCCGATTTGGTAAAGATTTTCCAGCAGATCCGGGTCAAATTCAAAGCCAGCCGGTCCCTCAATGGTCAAAAGTGCCGACATTTTTCCTTTTTCAAGATTCTGCCGAATCTCCTTAGGACTGTAGACCAGGCTGATCATTCTTTTGTTTTTATCGATTTCCCGCTGAACGGTTGCGATCTCCCGTTCAAACATGACCACGGGAGACACGCCGTACCAGTCCTTTTCGGACATGGAAGGTGTGGTAAAACAGGCAAAGCACTGGCAATATCCGGGAAGCGCCTTGGCCCGGGTCAAATCGATATGTCCTTGGTTGGATTTAAGACTGCCCGCCTGATTGCCGTCGTCACCCAGCAGCCGCAGGGCCGTGTCACAGTGCAGGTCAAATACAGGAAACTTCATTGAAATGCATCCTCCAAATGATTGATGACAGGCTTCGCCGTTTCCATCCCCTGGGGGGCGTAGACCTCGATCACGTCAAACCTTGGCTGTAAGGCCGTGGGACAACGGGATAAGTAAAGAGAAGCCGTTGTACGCAGACGCTGCTGCTTTTTGTAATCTACAAACTCCCGGGCCTGGGCGAAATTGGCATTTTTGCGCAGTTTCACTTCCACGAACACCAGGAATTTTCGGTTGCGGACGATCAAATCAATTTCACCAAAGCGGCAGCGGAAATTGGTGGTTACAATACTGTAGCCCTTTCGCCGCAGATATTCCGCCGCCTGGGCCTCTCCCCAGTTACCCAGCAGATTCGCCATAGAACTTTTTAAGGAAGGTCTTCCGGTGAATGGGACAAGGTCCCAGTTCCCGCAGAGCGGCATAATGGGCCTTGGTGCCATAGCCCTTGTGGATTTCAAAGCCATAGCCCGGATAGGTTTCTGCCATTTTGATCATATAGTCGTCTCGGGTGACCTTCGCCAGGACGGAAGCCGCCGCAATGTTGGCACTGAGGCTGTCCCCCTGGACTACGGTTCTGCAGGGAATGCCAAAGTCCGTCTGCCGGTTTCCGTCAATCAGGGCAAACTGCGCCTTTGGCTCCAATTGCTCCAAGGCTCTGCCCATGGCTAAAAAGGTGGCCTGCAAAATGTTCAGCTCATCGATTTCTTCCTGGCTGGCAAAGGCGATGCCATAGGCCAGAGCCTGCGCCTGAATCAGTGGAAACAGTTCCCGGCGTCGTTTGTCCGACAGTTTCTTGCTGTCATTGAGACCAGGAATTTCCAAGTGCTTTGGCAAAATCACCGCCGCTGCGCATACAGGCCCTGCCAAAGGCCCTCTCCCCGCTTCGTCCACCCCGCAAATCAGCTGGATGTCCGGGTATTCCTCTTCAATGGCCCAAAGATCGATTTCAGACATGGTCTTCCTCCTTCGGCTGTTCCAGGGTAAATTTTCCCAGTTTTCCACTGCGGAATTCATCCAACAGCACCTTTGCCATCCGCTCCGTATGGATTTCCCCCCGGGAGAGCAAATACCCCCGATTTTTACCTGCCATTTCCAAGAGCTCGTATCCAGGGGTGCCTTGGGGGGCTTCTACCTTATAGCGTTCTTTCAGTGTTTGAGGATAATAGGTCAGCAGCAACTCCAATAGTCTGCAAGACAGCTCCTCCACATCAATAACGCCCTCTTTTACCGCACCGGTAAAAGCAAGCATCATGCCGACCTCCGGGTCTTCAAACTTAGGCCAAAGAATACCCGGCGTGTCCAGCAGCTGCAAACCGGCATCCACCGTGACCCACTGTTTTCCTCTGGTAACACCGGGCCGGTTTTCTGCCTTGGCACCCTTTCTTCCGGAAATCTGGTTGATCAAAGTGGATTTTCCTACGTTGGGGATGCCCACGACCATGACCCGCAGAGGGCGATTCATTCCCTTTGCCGCATCTCTTGCCAACTTTTCCGCACAGGCCGTCCGGGCCGCAGGGGTAAAACTGGAAATTCCCCGCTTGGTTTTGCAGTCCGTCGCAATAACAGCCATACCCTTTTTTTCAAAATAAGTCTTCCACCGACTGGTGGCCGCCGGGTCTGCCAAGTCCATACGGTTCAGGACGATCATTCTGGGCTTATTGCCGCAAATGGCATCAATATCCGGATTCCGGCTGGACACAGGGATCCGGGCATCGACGATTTCGCAAACCGCATCCACCTGCTTTAGATCCGCCTCGATCTGCCGCCGGGTTTTGGTCATGTGTCCCGGGTACCACTGAATATTCATATTCTCCATCTTATTGCACCGTTCCAATTCTCTGCATATTTCTTTCCTGATTACCCCCGTCTGTTCCTGGGAACAGCAGCAGGGCGACTTTTCCCAAAACTTCTCTGGTATCTACCTGACCGATTTCCGGACTACGGCTGTCCTTGGAATTGTTACGGTTGTCTCCCATGACGAACACGCAGCCATCCTCCACGATTTGGGGGAACACTGTTCCTTCGTCCAGGTTGGTAGGGGTATTAACATAGTCTTCTTCCAGAGGAAGCCCATCTACATAGACAATACCGTTTACAAAGTCCATATCCACGATTTGTCCCTGGGTGGCAATCACCCGCTTTACGATGGGCTTTCCGTCGTCATAACTCTGCTTGCTGACAACCACCACATCCCCTGCCTGGGGCTCCTTGTAAAACAGATTACTGACCAGCAGCAGGTAGTCTCCATCCAGCAGGGTCTGCCGCATGGAGGGGCCGGAAACCACAATGATCCTGAAAAACACCAGAAAAACGATCAGGATCACTGCCAGCATCCACAGCAGATCATGGAGATACATGACAACACTTTGGGCCGGAGTCAGTTTCTTTTCTTCCTCTTTATGTTCTTGCTTCTTCATTCTGGCCAACTGTATTTCCTCCCAGCGTTTTGGCAATACCGGTATACGATTTTTCTATTGTACCACAGCTTTCCGGGCATTTCCAGAAGTAAAAATAGAATTTCAAAAAAGTTCATCCAGCGTATAAAAAAAGAGGGCCAAGCCCTCTCTTTTTATGAAAAGCAGATTAAACCTTCTCCTTGACCTTGGCAGCCTTGCCGAAACGGTCACGCAGGTAGTACAGCTTCGCACGGCGAACCTGACCCTTACGGACGGTCTCGATCATGGCAACGTTGGGAGAATGCAGGGGGAAGACCTTCTCGCAGCCGACACCGTAGGACACACGACGAACAGTGATGGTCTCACCGATGCCGCCATGCTTCCGGGCAATGATGGTGCCTTCGAAAACCTGGATACGCTCACGAGCGCCTTCCTTGATGCGAACGTGTACACGAACGGTGTCGCCTACCCGAACTTCGGGCAGTTCTTCCTTCATGTACTGGCTGTTCAATGCTTTTACCAAATCCATAACAATTGTCCTCCTTAAATATTAGGCGTTCATACCCACAGTTTTTGTGGCAGAGGACACACCTTGATTTCAGACCGATTTATTTTAGCACAGGCATTCAGAAAATGCAAGTCCTTTTTCACTATTTTTCAATAAATAATCCGGGGCTTTGGCAACAGGGTCAAAAGTCAAAAAACAATCGCAAATCGGAATTTTACAAAAAGAAAAAGCCACCAGTCAAGATACCGCTGTATCAAAACTGATGTCTCTCTATGGTGGGCGAGGCGGGACTTGAACCCGCACGTCCGTAATGGACACTAGAACCTGAATCTAGCGAGTCTACCAATTCCACCACTCGCCCATATGTATGAAAGAAAAGAAAAAGCTGGTGGGCGAGGCGGGACTTGAACCCGCACGTCCGCAATGAACACTAGAACCTGAATCTAGCGAGTCTACCAATTCCACCACTCGCCCGTATCAGCTTTTTCATTGAGGAAAGAAATTGGTGGGCGAGGCGGGACTTGAACCCGCACGTCCGCAATGAACACTAGAACCTGAATCTAGCGAGTCTACCAATTCCACCACTCGCCCATTTCTTCACTCAAACGCAAGCTTACGCTCAACGCTTGGACATAATATCATGCCAGGAAGCATTTGTCAATAGTTTTTTCACAAAGCAGCGAAAATTTTTGTTTCATGCAAAATCCTGTCACATGATGTTCGCCTGGTATATCCCTGTTTCTGAACCAGAAACAGGGCCGTCACAAGAAGCGTCTTCGGAAGGCACTGATCCGACTGCCCCGCAGCCGAGTACGATTCTACTGAAGGAACCATTCAGTTTCCAAGCGCACGCCGCAGGGACTCCCCTCTCAGGGCCACAGCACTGTCCCTATGGCATGGTTTTGTATTAGAGCATATCAAGTTCATACTCGAATTCATCTGGAGCGTCATCGTCCAGTATTTCCTTGCCGAGGTAGTCAGATATTCCGGGTCGGTTCCGGTTTTTTTTGCTGTAGTCATATGCTCCGGGTCGGTTCCGAAATGCTCGCACGCAAAGGTAAATCAGCAAGATCACCGCCGCAATCACATAAAATGCTGTAAGCTGTCTCGGCTCCAGAACCGCCGCTTTGGCTTCTTCTATGCACTGGTCTACCCAAAAATTAATTGCAAGAAAAAGCACTAGAAATATGATAAACAACATAGAATCCATTCCTTTCTTATTTTGCGATTAGCATTACAGATAGGACTATACTTGCAAAGGCCATCAAAAGGACGGCCTTTTTCAGACTTTTATTCTCCAAAGTAAGTTTCTCAAGGAGGTCAGCTTTCTTCCCTTCCCTACTCTGTTCTTCATCCGGATTTTCACATTCGCCCGTTTGAGTATACGGCAAATCCATCGTGTTCGTTCAAAAATTCAATCGAGCTTAGCATTGAATCTACCATGCGATTGCATCACTTAATGGGATTTTCTTGCGCCACGGAGCTTCTGGGCGACGGCCTTCACATCTTCTGTGGTCAGGCAATCCTTGGTTTTGTCCGTCAAAAGACGATCCAGGACAGAGGACAGCTCCGGCAGGGTTGCGAATTGGACATATTCAGGCTTCACACCGTCGTCGTAGATGATGTTCTGATTGCTGTCGCTCGCAAAGCAAATGATGGAGTACCGAGGAATATCACCCACGACCATGCGGATCACGTTATCGTGGCGGGTGACTTGCATGGCATCCGTGGCCTTTTCCGTGCCGTTGCCGGTCAAGAAGTAGTAGCTGCCATTGCCGTGGACGTGAGGCTCCCCTACCCGTGTCTTGGTTTCAATGTGAATGATACCGCAGGGAGCGACGATCAGATGGTCGATTTCTGCCCGGAGGGGCTTGCCATTGCCGTTCACAGGGGCATTGATGTAGCAATGAGCGTCGGGTGCGTCATTCTCGTTGACGAAGATGGGCTGACCTTCACGGCCTTGCAGAGACAGCCGAATTTGCTCTGCCACCTTCTGCTCTCCCTGCATTCCCTGAGCCAGATTAGACAGGTACGCTGCTGCCTTTTCCAAGCGGGAGATATCAGGGTAGTCATAGCTTTTTGCGTAGTAGCACAGGTCGCTGAACTGCTTTCTGGTCAGAACGGCTTCTTTGTCCAGAGGAGCAATGACGGACTTTTCTGCGTACTGGAAAAGATAGAAAGCATCCTTTGCAGTCAGCTTTGCCAGGAAGCGGTCATGGACAGGCTGCTTCATAGCCCACACCTTCAGAGCCTTGCAGAACGCCTCGTAGCGAGAGATCAGGGTGCTGTCACAGCTTTCGTATCCGAAATCATTCCAAATGGATCTGCTCAGGTCGAAGCCTTCGACGTCCTGGAAGTAGAATAGGAACAGATTCGTGAATGCCACACGGATTTCATTCCCATCTTTATCAGTTCGGACGACAATATCCTCCGGGTCCTTGACAACATAGCCGTAGGAATCCGTGCGCCGGATGCGGTCTTTTTCCCGCCGCTCACGTTCCCGCTGTGCTTCTTCCGCCCTGATCTTTGCGTTTGCTTCTTCCTCCCTGGCTTTTGCTCTTTCTTCCTCCACCCTGATCTTTGCTCTTGCTTCTTCCTCTTGCTTCCACTCCGCCATAAGCCGGGCCTCGTCCTCAGTCAGGGGGATGCCGTACTTGGCTTTCTCACGGAGGCTGATATCGGGTGCGATAAGCAGCTGCTCATACAGAGTCAGAGTGGTGGAATTGGAGTCGAGGAGATTTTGTTTTTGCTCCATGAAGTTGGCGAAATACTGTTTCTTATCCGCTTCGGTCACGACATAGCCGCTCCCATATTTCTCCTTCATCTCCAGGGCGCACACGATGTCGCTTCTATTGCGGAGTCTTTTTTGTGCCTTTTTCAGCCGTTCAGAGCCTTCTGCATACCGTTCTTCCGGGAACAGAAACCGGCGCTGCTCGGTGTCGCACTCACGCATAACTGCGCAGCAGCGTTCAAACTCCATGGGATCTTCGCCCGCCAGATAGACTGCATACTTCATTTTGAGATACATGTAGGTGTAGCTTATCCCGACGTTGACAAAATAGCAGGCGATGGTGGCAACGACGACGGCGGTAAAATAAACAGGCCCGTTCTTTGCAACGGCAGCTTTCTGGGCGATCCAGAACAAAACTACAGCGGCGAAACCCGCCAGTACCGCCAATTTCTGCCACGCATGAAACTCCCGTTTGAGGGTTTTGCTGCCCAGAAACAAGTGCAGATTCTGGTCAAACTTGAAACAATCACTGTTCTGAGCGCAGATCCTGTAGACGCAGTACAGCTGTAGCGGCAGCGTTGCAATGGTCAGGCCCAGAAAATTGGCACTTTTGAACTTTTTCAGGAATGCGAAGGTGCCGATACCCTGAATCAGCACTACGGCAAAGAACAAGTTGATCGGTGCGTTTAGCTTCAGCTGTGTATTCTTTTGGGTCATTTGGATTTCCTCCTGTTCGGTGTATGACTTTGGAAATTAGACCTGAAACCCAGTCGGACGGCATACGTTGTCAGAAGCCCTCTCGCTATGTTAATTTCAGATTCGTGAACTACTCCGACTTCAACCACTACTGCGTTGGCTGCGATGTTACGCAACTCAATGTCTTATACAATGTCCACAAGCATATGAGTTTTGCCATTTTCCCCTGTGACATTGACTAATGATATCAAAATAATAGTTGCAATTAAAAAAGGCCATGCTATAATCGACAAGAATGGCAACAGGCGGATACGCTTTCGCATATCCGCCCACCTCAATAAAAACTACAGGAACCGGAACTCCCCGTAGTTACATGGACAAAGTTATCGAGAAGGTGTCAGCCTACGAGCCGCCCTACTGCGTTGATCTGCACAATCTGGTTCAACCAGCCATCCGTCGGTGGCGTGCAAGGAGCAATGAAACGGTAGGACGCAAAACGAAGCGCTTCGACTCCTGCTTTTTGCAGGGGGAATTGGATGGGAGAAGAAGACTCGTTAAAATGTTGTCCAGTCCGACATTTGCAAGTTAAAGTGGCTGACTAATTTGGTGTGTGCCGCCCAGAGCTTTCGTTCCAGGCGGGTGATCCAATGCCGTAGCTGCTTCCAAAGGGTGTTGGCGGAGAGAGTGGGATTCGAACCCACGGCGCGTTGCCGCGTCACTGGTTTTCAAGACCAGCTCCTTAAACCACTCGGACATCTCTCCAAAAAATGCCTGTTCTACAAAAATGTAAAACAGGCAAATGGCGGAGTGAGAGGGATTTGAACCCTCGCGCGCTTTTTAGACGCCTACTCCCTTAGCAGGGGAGCCCCTTCGGCCTCTTGGGTATCACTCCGAATCAATAGCTATTCAGCTGACTGCTTGGATATACTAGCATATTCGCCAGGAAATGTCAAGGGTCAATTTTTGGGGCAGCACTTCCCTGCTGCCCCAGTGTGTTTATTGTGTGTTACGGAACACCAAAAGCTTGCTGCCAACGTAGTTGATGACGATGACCAAGACCTGGGTAATAAGCTTCCAGATATTGCCGTTTCCCCCCAGGGTATCCACGGCAATGAACAAAATCGCAGTCTCCAATACACCGGAGGAAATGCGGGTGGCAACGAATTTTCCAAATTCCGGAATGACCGTAGCCATAGACCAGTCATGACTCTTAAATACAAAGGGTTTGTTGGTCACATAGGCAAACAGCACGGCCACCACCCAGGCGATGCAATTGCTGACAGCCGCGGACAAGTGCAGCAAATTCAGACACGGCAGATAAATCAAGTAATTGACCACCGTGGTCAAAACGCCAAAAAAGAGGTAAGAGATAATATCCCAATGGGCCTTGATGAGATTCCGGATTTTATCGAGCATTCCAATCTGTCTCCTGTCTTTATAATCAAGGATATTATACTCTTTTTTCTAAAAAACGCAACCGCTGTTCTTCTATCCGTGATTATTTACAAAAAGTCCTCCTCTTTCTTGTATAGTTTTCCCTATTGCGTCAAAAATAATGATGGAAGTAAAATACTATTGACAAAGCAGAAATCATTCGTTATTATTGTATCGATAAACAAATACTGATGGAGGTAATGAACAATGAAAGTTGCATTTTTTGATACCAAACCCTATGATATTCCCGGTTTTGACCACTATTCCGCCAATTCTGATTTGCAGATCAAGTATTTTGAAACCCGGCTGAACGAGGATACGGTGTCTCTGGCCCAGGGCTATGATGCGGTGTGCGTGTTTGTAAACGATACGGTTTCCGCCACTGTGGTGGAGAAGCTCTGCGAAATGGGGGTCAAGGTTCTGGTGCTTCGGTGCGCCGGCTTTAACAATGTGGACATCCGGGCTTGCCAGGGAAAGCTTCCCGTTTACCGTGTACCCGCCTACTCTCCCTACGCTGTGGCCGAGCATGCCATGGCTCTGCTGCTGACCATCAACCGCCGGACCCACAAAGCCTATATCCGCACCCGGGACTTCAATTTCAGTCTCCAAGGGCTGGCTGGCTTTGACCTGCACGGAAAAACCGTGGGCATCGTCGGCACCGGCAAAATTGGCCGTGTCTTTGCCGACATTTGCAAGGGCTTTGGCATGAACATTCTGGCCTATGACAAATTCCCCGTTAAAGACAGTGGCCTAAACTACGTGGAGCTGCCGGAGCTTTTTGAAAAATCTGACATTATCTCCCTCCACTGCCCCCTGACCGAGGAGACCCGGCATATTATTGATGCCGCCTCCATCGCCAGAATGAAGAAAGGCGTTACCATTATCAACACCTCCCGTGGCGCTCTGGTCAATACTGAGGATTTGATCAACGGCATCAAGGACAAGAAGGTAGGTGCCGCCTGTCTGGACGTTTACGAGGAGGAAGGTGACTTCTTCTATGAAGACTTCTCTGGTCATATCGTGCAGGATGACAAGCTGGTACGGCTCATTGCCATGCCCAATGTGATCGTCACTTCCCACCAGGCGTTCCTGACCCAGGAGGCGTTGGACAGCATCGCCAACACCACCATTGACAACCTGACCCGGTTCTTCCAGGGAAATCCCAACGAAACCACTGAGGTTCGCTATAATTCCTGATAGTATTTTTTCCGGATTCGACAGTTTCCCCTTGTAAAAAAGCAGTCTGATTCGCTACTCTAGTCGATGGCAGACTTCCCCCAATTTTATGCGACAGGTTTGCCAGAAGCGCCGCCCCGGCTCTCCCCCGGGACGGTGCTTTGTTGTTTTATGGAAGCTCTGATTAAATCGGCAAGAGCTGGCAGTGAGAGATTTTGTTTTCAGGCAAGGTATGGAAAGTGGAGGAATACTTTGTGTATTTCCCACTTTTCATACCGCAGACTGGGAGCAAAAGATCCACTGTCCAGCCGCAGGCGATTTATTCAGAGGTTCCTTACGATAGAGGGATCAAAAGCATTTGCCCCTTGTTTGGCTCCTCAGTCAGTCCGTTTGCCTGGGCAATGGCCGCCATGGTAGAGCCGCTTTCCTTGGCCAGCTCCCACAGCCCTGCATCTCCGGCCCGGCGCAAAATCAGACTGGGCCGGGACAAATCTCTGGCCACCGGCTCCCCCAGTTCCATGGAAGATACCACATTCAGGCCGTCTTTGGACAGCACGGTCAGATGAACACCCAAATCCATGGTGATTTTTCCTGCCCCCGGATTTAATTGGAGAGGGCCCGGGGTCATCCCAGTAACGGCCAGCCGCATCCCTTCAACGGCTTTTACTTCGGTGCAGCCCTGCCAGCCTACCGCAAAGTCCTCTATCCCCTGCTCCTGCTGGGAGAGAAGTTCTATGGTTCCCGTGCTTTCCAAGCGGTATCCCCCGGGGATCGGGTCCCAGAGAGGAAACTCCCAGAGCACGGCCATGTCCGCTTCGCTGTGGATTTCAGCCGGGAGTGCCGCTTCCCCGGCCAGTGTCTCCCACCGCTGTTCCAGAATGGATGTTGCAGGAAGTACCTGCCGGTTCAGTTTCAGAGGTCTTAGGGTGCTGTAGCCATCCTCCACGACCTGGATTTTTGTTACGTCACTGACGGCATACTGGGCCGTAAAGGCAGCTTTTACCACCTTGCTTCCGTCACCGCCTTCCTCAAGCTCTAAACTCGTCACACAAATCTGAACGTCGACCTCCGCCTCGGAGCCGCAGGCCCGGTCCAGCTCCGCCAGCTGGGAAAACGGGAATGTAAAGTCCCGTCCTACCAGCTCCCCCTCCGGGCTGCAGAACAGCACATGCAGATTGACCGCACCCCGGAAGGCGATTTTATCGCCCACCACTTTCTGCTCTGTCAGCACCGGCTGTGCGGTGCTGTAAAAAACCTTTTGTCCCGTCATGTCCATGCCGGAGGCAGATAAGGGTTCCTCCATGGCAAAGCTTTTTTCGCCCGCCTGGCCAAACAGCCGGAGTGGAACCGTCTTTTGCAGAAGCTGTACGTCTTCCGGCACGGCATCCGGTTCCGGAAAGGACAAATTCTCCGGTACCAGGGCCATGAGATTCAGGCCAATACCGCAGCGAACCAGTATCTTTCTGGGGGACAAAGAACGGCCATCCAGAAAACGGATCAGTGGCTGCACCAGAATACTGCCGTCCCGGCTATCTCTGGGCAGTTCCCATTTTGCCTGAAAAGGCACCCAGCTGTCCAGCATTTGCGGTGTCCCCTCCCCTTCCGGCTTATACAGCACCCGAAGCATCAGGCCGCCGGAAACCAATACGGTATCCGTTCGCCATTCCTTGCTGCGGAGGATCAGCTGCCCCCAGCAACCTAAAATACGGTCAATATCCGGCAGACCCTCCGGCACACGAACCTCCTGGGTCTGCTCCAAATTCCTGCATTCCAAAATCACAGGTTCCAGATAGGAAATCTCCCTATTTTTCAATTGCAGCTCCACGGAACTCACTCCTTCATGATCGCAGTTCGATTCTGGGTAACTCTATGTGCCTCCAAGGGTGTTTATGCCCTCTATCGCCGCCCTACAATGCAGCAGCCCAATACCAGCAGCGTTAGACCTGCCAGTACACAAAGGAAAACGGAATTCACCCACTGCCCCACCAGCATTCCCAAACCCAAGCAGACCAAACATCCTCCACGCATCTGGTTTTTCCGGCACACGTAAAAACACCCCCTGCCACAAAGTATGCAGGGAGTGTTTTTTTATGACCGTTATCCGCCCAAATAGGCCTTGCGCACCGCATCGGACTTGGCAAGCTCCGGGCCGGTGCCGCTGAGGGTAATGGAGCCGGTTTCCAGAACGTAAGCCCGGTCCGCAATTTGCAGGGCCTTTCTGGCGTTCTGCTCCACCAAAAGAATGGTGGTGCCGGATTTGTGAAGCTCTTTGATGATTCCAAAGACCTGATCCACAATGATGGGGGCCAGACCCATAGACGGCTCATCCAGCATCATCAGCTTGGGATGGGACATCAGCGCACGGGACATGGCCAACATCTGCTGCTCACCGCCAGACAGAGTCCCGGCGATTTGCTTCCGGCGTTCTTGAAGTCTTGGGAAGTAATTAAAGACCATATCCAGGTCCTCCTGGGATACGGATTTATTGATATACGCACCCATTTCCAGATTCTCCTGCACCGTCATTTCCAGGAAGATCCGGCGGCCCTCCGGCACATGGGCAAGACCGGTCCGGAGCAGCTTATAGGCCTCTGTATGGGTGATATTCTGGTCGCAGAAGGTGATACTGCCATTTCTGGGGTGCATCAGGCCGGAAATGGTTTTTAGAATCGTACTTTTTCCGGCGCCGTTGGCACCGATCAGGGCTACGATTTCCCCCTCTCCTACCTGAAAAGAAACATTCTTGACGGCGTGAATGGCGCCGTAATATACATCGATGTTTTCAATTTTAAGCATGGCCCTCGCCCTCCTCTTTACCAAGATAGGCTTCAATGACCGCCGGATCTGACCGAATTTCATCCGGCGTTCCCTTGGCGATGATCCGCCCGTAGTTTACCACGGCGATGGCCTCACAGACGTTCATCACCAGATTCATATCATGCTCGATCAGGAAAATTGCCACGTGGAACGTGTCTCGGATGCGGCGGATCTGGTGCATCAGTTCCGTGGTCTCACTGGGGTTCATACCGGCGGCAGGCTCATCCAGCAAAATCACAGAGGGATTGGTAGCCAGGGCCCGGACAATTTCCAGGCGGCGCTGCACACCGTAGGGAAGGCTCCCGGCCTTGGTATGGGCATATTCCCCAAGCCCCATGAAATCCAGCAACTCCATGGCCTTGTCGTTGGCCATTTGCTCGGATCTATAATAGCTGGGCAAGTGCAGGACACTGGAAAAGAAGCTGCACTTGATGTCATTGTGCATACCGACTTTTACGTTGTCCAGCACGGACATATCCGTAAACAGGCGGATATTCTGGAAAGTCCGGGCAATACCAAGTTTGTTGACCTTATGAACGGGCATTCCCTTAATGTCAATCCCATTGACCAGCACGCTTCCCCGGGTGGGCTGGTAAACACCGGTGAGCAGGTTGAAAATCGTAGTTTTACCAGCACCGTTAGGGCCGATCAGACCGGAAATCTCGGTAGGGCCGATGGTGATATTAAAGCTATCCACCGCTGTGAGGCCGCCAAAATCAATGCCCAGATTCCGTACATCCAAAACCGGCTGCTTGCCCTGGTCCTGTTCCCGGACGAAAGTAACGGTAGGCACTTTCAGAATCTTTTTGGAATAATCATTCATTGGAAGCTGCCTCCTTTCCATTCTTGCAGAACATGCACTTGATCTTATCCGTTACCACAGACACCATATCCTTTGCCTTGGGAGACCAGGTAAAGAGCATGACCAGAATCAAAACCACGGCGTAAATGATCATCCGGTAATCCTGCAGCCCACGCATGGCCTCGGGCAGGATGTACAGCACCGTGGCGGAGATAATGGAGCCAAGAATATTACCCATGCCGCCCAGAACAACGAACACCAGAATATTGATCGAGGTGTTGAAATTAAACTTGGAGGCGGTAATGGAGCCATAGTTCATGGCATACAGGGCACCGGCCATACCAGCAAGAAATGCGGATACCACAAAAGCTTTCATACGAAACGCCGTTACATTGATGCCCACGGACTCTGCAGCGATGCGGTTGTCCCGAACAGCCTTAATGGCCCGGCCCTCTTTGGAATTGATCAGATTCTGGACAACAAACAAGGTAAAGAGAATCAGGGCAAAACCCATGGCGAAGGTAGAGAGCTTGGTAATGCCCGTTGCGCCCCGGGGTCCGGAAATAATCATCTTTCCGCCCTCGGCCAGCGTCAGGCCATCGGAAGCGATGGTTGCGTGGAGTCCGTTTTCATCTACGCCCAGATACAGATTGCCAAAGATGTTTTTCATAATTTCACCAAAGGCAAGGGTCACAATGGCCAGGTAATCGCCCCGCAGCCGCAGTACCGGAATGCCTACCAAAAAAGCGATGGCACCGGCCAGCATGCCGCCAACCATCATTCCGATGGTCAGGCGCGCAACGCCATTGGGTACGGCCTGGGTAAGAAGAGCGGTAACAATAATGCCGGTAAATGCGCCAATGCCCATGAATCCCGCATGGCCCAGGCTCAGTTCTCCGCAGATGCCCACAAGCAGATTCAGGGAAACTGCCAGTACGATATAAGCGCAGGCAGGAACAAGAAAGCCCTTGGTGGTGCTGTTCAGCTTGCCCTGAGAGGCCAGCAATTGGAGGACAACGAAAGCAACCGTTACCAGGATATATGTAGAAGCGTCTTTAATTTTATTGCGATTTTGCTTTTTCATAGCTCTCACCTCAAACCTTTTCCTGGACTTGCTTGCCAAGCAACCCTGCCGGTTTTACCAAAAGGATCAGAATCAGGACCAAAAATACAATGGCATCACTAAACTGGGGACTTAAATAGGCCTTGCTGAAGGTCTCAATAATTCCCAGCAGAATACCGCCCAGCATGGCACCGGGAATGGAGCCAATGCCTCCCAGCACCGCCGCCGTAAAGGCGCGAATGCCAGGCATGGAGCCGGTGGTGGGCTGCAGGGTGGGAACGGTGGAGCACAGCAGAACACCCGCAATGGCCGCCAAGGCAGAGCCAATGGCAAAGGTGGTAGAAATGGTTCTGTTCACATTGATGCCCATGAGCTCCGCCGCCTCCCGGTCTTCGGAAACAGCCCGCATGGCCTTTCCGGTGCGAGTGCTGCCGGTAAACCAGGTCAGGCCCAACATAATGATGACCGAGGCGATGATGGTCACAATGACCTCACCGGTGATGACCAGCTGCCCATCTAGCAGCCGAATGGGCTGGAACGTCACAATGCTGGTGTAGTTTTTGGGGCTGGAAGACCAAATCAGCTGGGCAGCGTTCTGCAGAAAATAGCTGACACCGATGGCGGTGATCAAAACCGCCAAACTGGGCGTCCCCCGCAAGGGCTTATAGGCCAGGGCCTCAATGAGCATACCCAAAACGGTACAAACCGCCATGGCCGCCAGAATGGAAACCGTCACCGGCAGACCCAGATAATTGGTCACACAAAAGGAGATATAAGCACCTACCATAATAATATCGCCGTGGGCAAAATTCAGCATTTTCGCAATGCCGTAAACCATGGTATAACCCAGAGCAATAATGGCATAGACAGAGCCAATGCTGATACCGTTGATCAGATACTGAATAATTTTCATAAAAACCCCTCTTTCTCAACCTCAACAGCCTATGACAGCGGCAAAACCTTGCTGCTCTCATAGACTGCTGATTCCGTTTTCAGGGATGAAGGGCGGAACGCCCTCCATCCCCGTGATAGAAACGTTTTTGAATTAAGCCATGGGAACGTACACGCCGTTCTCAATGACCACAGCAGCGGGAGCCTTGGAGATCATGCCGTTCTCATCCCAGTGCATACCGGTGCCGGTAAGACCATCTACGGTCATGGTGGTAAACTGAGCTTTCAGCGCATCACAGATTTCGGAAGCGGACTCGGTGCCGGTGACACCGGCGGCGGTCAGAGCGTCATAGATGGCGTAAATTACATCGTAGCCGTCAGCAGCGAACTGATTGGGAACCAGGCCATCCATCTTTGCCTTGAACTTGGTGACAAAGGACTGAATCGCCTCATCAGAAGCATTGGCATCGAAAGGAGTCATCAGAGCCAGACCCTCAGCCAGAGCGGTGTCAAAGCCCTCAACAGTCAGGATACCATCCATGCCGTCACAGCCGAAGAACTTGGGGGTGTAGCCGATTCTGTTGGCGTAGCTCAGGATCTGAGCAGCCTCAGTGTAGTAGATGGGCAGGAACACCAGATCCGCACCGGCCTCCTGGCACTTGGTCACCTGAGTGGACAGGTCCGCCTTGTTGTCAGCGGTAAAGGAAGTGGTAGCTACGATTTCAACGCCCATGGTAGCGGCATTTGCGGAGAAGCCCTTGTACAGGCCGCTGGAATAGTCGTCAGAGGAATCGTAGATGATGCCGACCTTGGAGCCAGCATACTTGGTGGAAACCAGTTCTGCGGCACTGGCGCCCTGGTTGGGGTCGGTGAAGCACATCTGGAAGATGTTGTCACCGGTGGTAGCCAGAGACTCAGCAGAAGCAGAGGGAGTCAGGTTGAACATGTTGTCAGCGAAAGACTCAGGCGCAACGGCCAGAGCGGCACCGGTGGTGACCTGACCGGCCATGACCTGCATGCCCCAGTCTTTCAGAACATTGTAAGCGGAAACAGCCTTTTCGCCATCGGCTTCATCATCCTGGGCGTTGAACTCCAGCTGCAGGCCGTCCTTGGCGTTGATCTCCTCAACGGCGATCTCCATGCCAGCCTTGACAGCCAGGCCATAAGCGGAGGCACCGCCGGTCAGAGGGCCGGACATGCCAATTTTAACGGTGCCGTTACCCTGAACAGCAGCGGCGGTTTCGCCAGCGGCGGCTGTGGTCGCAGCAGCGCTGGTAGAGGAACTGTTGCCGCAGCCAGCGAAGGAAGCGGCTACCATAGCCAGAGCCATGGTGAATGCAAGTACCTTTTTCATTTTTCTTTTCTCCTTTACATAGAAACTTGGAAAACTATAAAAAAGCGGCTGCACCCGCAGTCGCCTCTTCATACAACATGAAGCCCCGACTGCGCAACTACCCCATAATTCGCAGACTCAGCGCACACAGCTCAACGACCCGCAAACCGGCTAGCAACAATACGGGAATTATCAAGCAAGCGGCAACGGGCCATGCAAGCTGATACTCTACTTTTTCATTGTGCATTTTCTGAAACATAGCCGTTACCTCCTTGTTGAATGTGAACATATTGTATCTCTCACAAGGACATTTGTCAACAAGGTAAACACCACTAATGTTATTTTATAATTCCTTCATTTTTTGTACAAAAACCACAATATGTCATCTGTCAGCGCATCTCGGACACCTGTCCGCCCACCGTAGCAAAAATCCCGGAGCGATCAAAAAGCTCCGGGATTTTTATCATCTGTGTTGGTCCAATTCCGTCTTGCACACCGGAAGGACCTGGGAAAGCACTGGTACACAGGCCGCGCTGCCATAGCCGCCGTTTTCAACGACCACAATAAAGGCAAGCGGATATGCTTCATCTGCCAGGAAGCCCGCAAACATGGCGTTGGACTTCTGCCCCCCGCCCAGCTGGCTGGTGCCGGATTTGGCACAGACGGAAAGGCCGGGGAAATGGCCGTCACCATAAATGGTCTGTACGTCGTTACGAAGATAGCTTTTCAGTTTCTCCGCGGTTTTCTCGCTCATAATCCGTCCGGTGGTCTTTGCCTGGGCTTCATATACGGTTTCTCCGTTCCGCTCCACAGAGGCAACCAGATATGGCTCTACCCCTTTTCCCCCTGCGGCGATGGTTCCCAGGAAAGTCATAAACCGTGCCGGGTTGATCAGGTCCGAGTGCTGCCCGATGCAGCTCCAGGCAAAGGATGCGCCGCCGGTATTGGAAATATCGTAATTTCCCCTGGCACTGGTCACACCGTCAAAGGACACCGGCTCTGTAATGGCATATTTGGAAACGTACTTTTCCATGTTCTTTCTGCCCACCAGCTTGGCGATTTGCGCAAAGCTGCAATTGCAGGAATGGGCCAGTGCGCCTTTTAAGTCCAGGGTGCCGTGGGCAGTCTCACAGGTCACAGCCTCGGTGCCGTATTCATAAGCCCCGTCACAGTAGAAAGTCATGCCCTCAATTCCGGGTACGCATTCCAGCGCAGCCGCCACGGTGACGACTTTATAAATGGACCCCGGCACATAAGTAGACTGCAAAAAGCGGTTCAGGTAAACACCCTCATATTTTCCGGAGGAATCCCCCTCAATATCCGGTATATTGTCCGGGTCATAGGTGGGAGACGTGACGGCACATAGGATCTGGCCGGTTTGGTAGTTATAGATGCCAACGGTACCCTTGCGGCCATTGAGGGCTTCCAGTGCCGCATTCTGCACGGCGGCCGACAGTCCCAGACGGATCACACCCTCACTTCCGCTGTAGTCGTACAGGCCGCTGACCTTGTCGTAGCCAGCCATCATGGCGGCGTAATTTGTAACGGCCCCCGCCTGAATGCTGCCATTCCGATCGCCCAGCCAGTGCATGGTAGAGGCACGGGTCTGGGCGTTGTCTGAATAGGTTCTGCCGTCGGTCATATCCAGCAGCAGCACCCCATCCCGATCCACTACAGTCCCTCGGCCCAGATTGCTGTTTTTGTAAATATGGGGCGAGCCTGTGGAAACGATCCATCGGTCCGCTTGCAGCACATACTCCCCTACAAAAAAGCCCATTCCTCCCAGAAGCAGCCCCACGAAAAGGAACATCATCCAGGTTCTTTTGGTTACTCTGTTCATTGGTATACTCCTATTTGTTAAATCGCACGGCAAAACTGGCATTCTGGCGGGTATCCGCCGCTTTTACAAAAGCCAGCAGTCCCCAGGCACCAATCATGCTGGTTCCGCCATTGGAAAGGAATGGAAAAGTCACGCCGGTAAAGGGCAAAACATCTACCGTGCCCAGGCAATTGAGGGATGCCTGTATCAGAAGGATCCCCGCCGCCGTACAGCCACCGATGCAGTAAAAACTGCTGCGGGAAACCCGGGAGGTGCGCATGGAGAAAAGTCCCAGCACGGAAATGGCCAAAACCGCCTGCAGTGCCATCAGCAGCCCCCATTCCTCAGAGATGGTGGCAAACACAATGTCTGAGTCTGCGGCAAACACCTTTTGCAGATAGCCATTCCCCGGCCCTAAACCGTAGAGGCCGCCGGAGGCAATGCACATGATGGCCTGGGTCTGCTGATAGCCGGAGGTATAGGGGCTTTCCCAGATATGCCGCCAGTTGGCAAACCGGTTCATGGCATGGGGCGCAATTTGAATGGCCAAAACTCCGGCAAAAGCCAAAGCCGTACAGGCCAAAGCGATGGTGCCCACGCTGCCGGAACGAAGATAGGCAATGATCAGGAATGCACAGAAGAAAATCATTGCCGTGCCAAAGTCATTCATAATGGCCAGCAATCCACAGATCACAACGGAATAGGCGATGAAAAGAATCAGATTCCGTTTATTCATGATCCGGTCCATGGTGGAAGCGCCAGCGTAGACAAAGCACACCTTGGAAAGCTCCGAGGGCTGTAGGGACATGCCGCCGATCACCAGCCAGTTTTTGGCACCGTAGTATTCCTTGCCAAACAGCAAGGTCACCACCAGGAAGCCAACACCTGCCAGCACCGCCAGGTAACGCACCCGCTTGGCCCGCTCCAAGTCCCGCAGAGACCAACCGATCACCAGGAACATGATGACCCCTAAGAACATGGCCGCAGACTGCTTTCCCAGTTCTCCCGGCTTTACCGTGGCAATGGCCGCCACGCCAATGGTACAAAGGAAGAATGCCAGCGTTTCCACCTCAAAGGAACTTCTGCGAATCATCAGATAGAAGACAAACAGCAGCCACTGGCAGGCCATTACACTGCCAAAACCCAGCAGATAGAGCGGATACTCCTCTGCAGGTCCGTTCAGCAGGAAGCCGATAAACATAGTCATTTGCAGCAGCGTCAAAATCAGCAACCCCAATAGACCACTCCAACCGCTGGAACCCTTGGTCCGCAGCTGTGATTGCAGTTGCTCCTGCCGTTTGGTGATGGGCTGTAGGGTCATATCCACGCCGCCGATGGAAACCGTATCTCCCTCATGGAGGGCGCAGATGTCTACCCGGTCTCCGTTGACCCAGGTGCCGGTTTTGGAACTGGCATCTGAAATGGTCCAGCTGCCGTCATCATACCGGGTCAAAACGGCATGGTTCCGGGACACTGTAGAAAGGGCAATGGTAATATCGCTGCTTTTGCTTCTGCCAATGACATTTTCCCAGTGGGTCACCGCCACCTGGGAGCCATCGGAAAACTTGAGCCACGCCCATATTTCCGGCTCCCTGCGGAAAGAAATCAGGGGCCGGGCACAGTGCAGCAGCAGCCACAGGCCCAGGGCCGGAACCAAATACCGGGATATGGCCAGAAAAACCGCCGCATATGTATCTCTGGATGAAAGAACCAGATCAAATAGTTCATGTAATTGGTTCAAAACGTAGTCTCCTTGTAAATGCTCCCCATCCTGCGCAGCATTTTGATTTCTCGTTCGTAGCCATCCAGGTTGTTAGGGGTCTCCAAAATCATGGGTTTTCCATTAAGGGCAGGATCATCTAAAATGTACTGAAAAGCATCTATCCCGATTTTGCCCTGCCCGATGCGCTCATGTCGGTCTTTGTGACTTCCGCAGCTATTCATAGAGTCATTTAAGTGCAGCGCTTTCAGTCGCTCCAAACCGACCACCCGGTCAAATTCCTCGAAAACGCCAGCTACATTCCCAGCCAAATCATATCCGGCATCAAACACATGACAGGTATCCATACAAACGCCGACCTTGGGACTGCCGACGGCATCCAGAATCATGCGCATCTCCTCAAAACTTCTTCCGAGTTCGCTCCCCTTCCCAGACATGGTTTCCAGCAGGATGGTCACAGGGTAGTCCGGTTCCAGGGCCTTCCGCAGCGCCTGGACAATGTACTCGATTCCCTGCTCTACACCCTGACCCACATGATTTCCGGGGTGGATGTTATAGAAAGATCCAGGGAAAACCGAAAGCCGACGAAGATCATCCTCCAAAATCTCCTCTGCGAATCCCCGGACCTCCTCATTTCTGCCGCAGAGATTCATAATATACGGACCGTGGGCAACCATGGGGCCTATCTGGTAGTGGTGCATCAACTGCAATGCGGCTGAAACGTCATAAGGGTCCTGGGGCTTACATCGGCCGCTCCGGGGATTTCTCGTGAAGAACGCAAGGGTATTGGCATCCATGACCTTGCATTGACGAACCATAACCCCATAACCGCTTACAGAAGACATATGGCATCCCAGTACCAGCATTCCAGATTCCCCCTTTCAGGAACTTTTGCCATATGGTATCATATTTTTTCAAAAAAATCAAATTATCGTTTTCTTCAGTTCCAATCTTGTGCTATAATAGAGGGGAGAAAGATGGAGAGGAAGTGGCATTCATGGCAAAATCCGATAAGCAGAAGCTGATCATCCTGTATATTTGGGATTACCTGCAAAAAAACTCCCACCAGAACCATCCGGTGAGAGCAATAGAGTTACAGCAAATGCTGGAAAAAAAGGACATTCTCTGTAATCGAAAAACAATCTATTCCACCATTGCCGTTTTGCAGGAATTTGGTGTAGATATTCTGATTTATCGTGGCAAAAACGGCGGTTATTACATTGGCCAGCGGGACTTTCAGCTGCCGGAAATCAAGCTGCTGATTGCCGCTGTCCAGTCCAGCCGGTTTCTGACAGAAGACAAATCCCTGGAACTGATTCAGAAACTTTGCAGTCTCACCAGCCAGCAGGAAGCGGAACAGGTCTGCCGGAATGTGGTGGTGGCCGGACGTATCAAGAACATGAACCAATCCATTTATTATGATGTAGATACCATCCAGGAGGCCATTGTCAAAAACTGCCAGATTTCCTTCCGCTATTTTGACTGGGGCCTGGATGGCAGGCCCCGGTTTCGGGACAAAGAATATACAGCCAGCCCTTATGGCATCTACCAGGACAATGAAAACTGCTACCTTCTGGCCCTGTCTCCCCGCCACGGCGTGACCAATTACCGGGTGGACCGCATGAACCAGATCCAACTTCTGCCAACCCGCCGGGATCCCTGCCCAGAGTTGACCGGGCAGGCACTGAATGACTACGCCCAAAAGCAATTCCATATGTTTAACGGCAAAACGGTGCAGGTCAAAATGCGCTTCCATAAAAGCCTGACCAATGTGGTAGTGGACCGGTTTGGCACCAGTGTGATGCTGTTTCCAGACGGAGAAGACCATTTTGTATTTACCGCTGACGTGGCCCAAAGTCCCATGTTTTTAAGCTGGGTCATTGGCTTTGGAGACAAGGCAAAAATTCTCTATCCTGCCAGTGTTCAGAAAGCCTGTCTGGAACTGTGCCGTCAGGTCAGTGCCCAGTATCAGGCCAGCGAAAAGGAAGAAAAAACCTGACTCCAAACGATTTGAGTGTCTTCGTTTCCATCTGCCGGACGTTGAACCGTCAGACAGTAATGGTAGTTTCCATCATCCAAAACTGTCCCCCGGCCCAGCAGCTCCCCGGTTTCCCCTGTAGCAGCCCATACAAACTCATACCGTTTTATCCCATCTGCCGCCGTTTCCATGACGGTCAGGTCTTCCCGTTTGCGGCCGCAAAGAGTTTTCAGTGTGGCAT
Source organism: uncultured Oscillospiraceae bacterium (assembly GCA_934591845.1). Taxonomy (GTDB): domain Bacteria; phylum Bacillota; class Clostridia; order Oscillospirales; family Oscillospiraceae; genus Faecousia. The sequence goes on from CAKTPO010000001.1 coordinate 76,798, forward strand.
CCAAATCTCCGGCTTCCAGCACTTCCACGCTGATCTCATAGTCCTCAGACAGGTAGAATTGCCCTGTAGCCGTTTCCAGAATCTCCTGCCCGTCTTCCCCCGGAAGGTCTACCAGGATTTCCCGGGGCTGGGCCACCGCCGGGACATCCAATACATCCGCCACCGTTTCAAAAGTCTCCTGACTGCCGCACCCGGCCAAAAGCAGCAGCAGTATTCCCAACAGCACGCTCTTTTTCAAAAACATCCCTCCAGAAAGGTCCTTTCCATGAAAGAAATCTTAATCCTGTATCTGCTTTTAATCAATGCCGTTGCCTTCCTGCTTATGCTAATTGACAAGTGGAAAGCGAAGAAAAATCTATGGCGCATCTCAGAAGCCACTTTGATGTCCACCGCTATTCTTGGCGGCGGCATTGGCGCACTGCTGGGAATGTACGCCGTTCACCACAAGACCCGGCACCTCAAGTTTACCCTGGGCATTCCACTGATTCTGGCAGTGCAAATTGGCATTTGTCTGTTTCTTTTCGCAAAATACAAGGGCTACTTCTGAACTTTACATCCACTTTCATCAAAACATCCCGAATCTTCAAAAAAAGGAAGGTTCGGGATGTTCATCATTTATGCTGCATTTCCTCCAAAATCGCCTCGGCGGTCTGGATCCCGTCGATGGCGGCGGACATAATGCCCCCTGCGTAGCCAGCCCCCTCGCCGGTGGGATAGAGCCCCCGGATGGGGGATTGTCGGGTCTCGTCCCGCAAAATCCGCACAGGCGAGGAACTTCTGGTTTCCGGAGCCGTCAAAACCGCATCCGGGTCTCCAAAGCCGTGCAGCTTTCGTTCAAGTTCCGGCAGAGCCTCCTCCAAGGCCTTTGTGATTTTCTCAGGCAGGCACTGATGGAGGTCTGTCCAAACCACCCCCGGGCGGTAGGTGGGGGTAACGCCGCCAGGGCCACAGCTTGGTCTGCCTGCCAGAAAGTCCCCCACCCTTTGGGCCGGGGCCTGGTAGCTGCCAGTCAGGCGGTAAGCCGCTTCTTCGATTTTCCGCTGCCAGACCATGCCCCCCAGAGGGCCCGGCTCCGGGAATTCCTGGGGGTTCACCGTGACCAGCAACGCCGCATTGGCATTGTCGCCGCTCCGGGCACAGTAGCTCATTCCGTTTGTTACGGTTCTGCCCTCCTCAGAGGCCGCTGCCACCACATAGCCGCCGGGACACATGCAGAAGGTGTACACCGTGCTGTCCTGCAAATGCTGCACCAGCTTGTAATCCGCCGGGGGCAAATGGACATTCTGTGTGCCATACTGGGAAGCATTGATTTTTTCCTGTAACTGTTCAATACGGACACCCATGGCAAAAGGTTTTGGCTCCATCGGTACCCCCTGGGACAGCAGGGTTTCAAAAGTATCTCTGGCACTGTGGCCAATGGCCAGCACCGCACGGTCACAGGGAATCGTTTCCCCGGTGTCCAGTTCCACACCCGTAAGCTGTTCTCCCTCTAAATGGAGTTTTGTGACCTGGCTGCAAAACCGCACTTCCCCACCCAGTGCCTGAATTCTGCCCCGGAGATTCTGAACGACCTCCAAAAGGACATCCGTCCCAACATGGGGCTTGGCATCATACAGAATATCCTCCTGGGCACCGGCAGAGACGAATTGCTGTAAGATCCACTGGATTCTGGGGTTGTTGACGCCGGTATTCAGTTTTCCGTCAGAAAAGGTACCGGCACCCCCTTCTCCAAACTGTACGTTTGTTCGACTGTCCAAAACACCTGTTTCCCAGAAAGCCTCCACCTTTTCGTGGCGGCTTGCAGCATCCTCGCCCCGCTCCAAAACAATGGGCCGCTGACCGGCCATGGCCAGAATCAGGGCCGCAAAAATACCGGCAGGGCCGAAGCCAATGACCACGGGCCGTTTATCTTCCCCAGGCCGAAACTTGGGGGGCCGGTAACCCTGGACAGGGGCTTGTGCCACCCGCTTGTTTCCGCATTTTTTGAGCACCCTTCCCTCTCCGCTTTTCAGGGCCACGTCTACCGTATAGATGATTTTTACATCCGGCTTCTTTCTTGCATCCACAGAACGCCGGGCAATTTGAAGGGAGCAGATCTCCGAAGCAGAGATGCGCAGCGCCTTTGCCGCCTCATACACCAAGGCCCCCTCGTCTTGCCCGGGATACATGGAAATATCTCGTATTCTAAGCATTTTTTATTCCTCTCCGGCACTTTGGCCAGCCAATCTTCCGGAACTCCAGGCCCACTGAAGATTATACCCGCCGCAGTCCCCATCTACATCCAGCACCTCGCCGCAGGCATAAAGCCCGGGAACCAGTTTGCTTTCCAGGGTATTGCTATAAAACTCTGCCGTTACAATGCCTCCGGCTGTGACCTGGGCACTGTCCATGCCCAAGGCCTCCGTTAAATGGACCGGAAAGCACTTCGCCGTTTTTGCCGCCAGTTTCAGGTCTTCCCCGGAAAGCCGGGCAATTTCCCGATTGGCACTGATACCGCATTCCTGGGTCAGAACCCTTCCCAGACGGTTGTGGAGGATGCCTGTAAACAACTCGGAGGCAGGCAGATTGGTCTCCCGACGGGCTTCCAGCAAAGAACCCACTGCTTCTTCCTCCATCTGGGGCAGCAAATCCAGCGTACAGACCCAGTTTCCTTTCTTCTGACATACGTCTCTGGAAATTTCGAACATGACAGGCCCGGAAAGGCCCCATTCCGTAAACTGAATTTCCCCTGTGCTTCCGGACCAAAAGGCACCGTCACAAGTGATTTCTGCCTTGCACTGCGCCCGCACCCCTTTCAGAGCAGAAATACCGGGCCAGTCCGTTTTGATTTGAACAAGGGTCGGCCGCAGACGGGTGCAGCTGTGGCCAAAGCTTCGCAGCAGCTTGTAGCCGGACATGGAGCCGCCCAGCTTGGTACCAGCAAGGCCCCCGCAGGCTATGATCAGCCTGTGACAGAAAAACGCCCCCTGGGTGGTTTCCAACAGAAAGCCATCTGCTTCCCGCTTCGCTTTTTGAACCTCCACCCCAGTCACCAGCCGGACATTGGGCTTATCCAGAGCAAAGCGCAGGATGTCTACCACGGAATTTGCCTGATCTGAAAAAGGGTAGACCCGGCCGGAAGCCTCCGTCACCGTCACAAGGCCCATGCGCTCAAACCATTTTAAGGTATCTGCAGGAGAAAACCGTTCCAGAGCATATTGGGAGAATCCACTGTCCTCCCCATGGTAGCCCCCCTCCAGGGCATGTAGATTCGTCAAATTGCAGCGGCCATTTCCCGTTGCTTGTAGCTTCCGTCCTACCCTTTGCTGCCGCTCCAGCAAGAACACCTGGTTTTCAGGGTGCTCTGCTGCCGCCAGTGCCGCCGCCATTCCGGATGCGCCGCCGCCAATAATTCCGATGACCATACCGAATTCCTTTCTCCGTTTTTTCGTATTATACACGATTGTGCCCCTCGGCACAAGAAAAACTTCTTTTCACCGGGGAAAAGATGTGCTATAATGTAAATTGGTGATGCTATGGACCGCAATCAAATCAATAAAATTGCAAAAACCGGAGAAGAAAAGCTGTTGCTTGCCAAGCTCTGGGATAAAATCAACGCCGGTAATCTAAAAAATGTTCCGGCGAACACCTGCTTTTTGTCTCCCAGAGAACTGGAACTTTCTAATTTCCTCTTTGGCGATCTGCCAGGACTGTACCGGTTTGGCGGCTATGCCGATGCGGAGCGAAAGATGCTTGTCTACCTGCCGGACTATATGGAGGAAGATGCACTGTTGTGGCCCGATGGTCCCCTGGTGTGTCTGGAAGCCAGTTTCTTTGCAGAAGATTCTCTGACCCACCGGGATATTCTGGGGGCGTTGATGGGTGCGGGCATTGGCCGGGAAACCGTTGGAGATATTTGTATCGAGCCGGGGCGGTGCCTGTTCTTTGTGACAGCGGAAATCGCCCCCTATGTGCTGGATAATCTGCGCTGCGCCGGACGCACCGCACTGCACCTGTGCTCCATCCCTTTGACGGAGCTTCGGATGCCGGAACCAAAGTTTCAAGAAATACGGGATACCCTGGCTTCTCTGCGGCTGGATAGTGTGATTTCCTCCGGTTTTCGCATTGGCAGGTCTCTGGCTGCCAGCTACGTCACCACCGGAAAGGCGGCCATTGACGGGTTGCCCTGCGAAAAGCCCGACAAACAGGTTACGGAGGGTTCCAAAATCTCTGTTCGGGGCCTGGGCAAAATCCGGCTAAGCCAAATCGGCGGAAAAAGCAAAAAAGACCGTTACTGTGTAACGATTCAGAAATATGTGTGAGGTTCATTATGGAAATGCAAGATGTGATTGCACGGATCAACGTGCTGGCAAAAAAAGCAAAACAAGGCTCCCTGACCCCGGAGGAAACCGAGGAGCGGGACCGGCTGCGCAGAATTTATATTGATTCTGTCAAGGCCAATCTCGTAGGACAGTTGGAGAACACCTATATTCTCCAGCCTGACGGCACCAAAAAGAAGGTCGAGAGAAAGAAAAACTGACCGTAGAACACCCCCTTTCATGCCCGCCACAGGGTTTTGGAATACGGTCAAAAAGAAGCAACGGAGAATACTATGGATTTTTTACCCATTACCAAGCAGGAGCTGCAGGACCGAGGGATCCTGCAGCCGGATTTTGTCTATGTGATCGGTGACGCTTATGTAGACCACCCCTCCTTCGGTCATGCCATTATCAGCAGAATTCTGGAAAGTCGGGGATACAGCGTGGGGATCATCTCCCAGCCGGACTGGCGTGACCCCAAATCCATCAATGTTTACGGCCCTCCCCGGCTGGGCTTTCTGGTCAGCGGCGGCAATATGGACTCCATGGTGAACCACTATTCCGTCACCCGGCACCGCCGGAAAACGGATTCTTTCACCCCCGGCGGCATCATGGGCAAGCGTCCGGATTACGCCACCACCGTCTATTGCAATTTGATTCGGCAAACCTATAAAGACATTCCCATTCTCATCGGCGGCATTGAAGCCAGTCTCCGGCGGTTGGGCCACTATGACTATTGGTCCGACAGCATGAAACGCTCCATCCTGCTGGATTCTCAGGCGGACCTGCTGATGTACGGCATGGGTGAAAAGAGCATCGTAGAAATTGCCGATGCCTTAAACGCCGGAATGGATGTTAAGGATATTACTTACATTGACGGTACGGTCTTTAAGACTAAAGAGCTAGACGAGAGCCTACCCACCATTGTGCTGCCCTCCTTTGAGGAAATTCAGAAAAACAAGCGCAGCTATGCCCAATCCTTTAAGACGCAGTATTCGAACTGCGACCCCTTTACGGCCAAACGGCTGGCAGAACCCTACGGCAAGGAGTTTGTGGTACAGAATCCCCCGCAGAAGCCATTGACCATGGAGGAAATGGACGAGGTTTACAGCCTCCCCTATTGCCGAACCTATCATCCCAGCTATCAAAAGCTGGGGGGTGTGCCTGCTATTGAAGAAGTGAAGTTCAGCCTGGTCAGCAACCGGGGGTGCTTCGGAGCCTGCTCGTTCTGCGCCCTGACCTTCCACCAGGGCCGGATCGTCCAGGTACGGAGCCATGAATCCATTCTTTCCGAGGCAGAAAAAATGGTAAAGGATCCGGATTTTAAGGGTTATATCCACGATGTAGGCGGACCCACCGCCAACTTCCGGCACCCCGCCTGTGAAAAGCAGATGACCAAGGGTGCCTGCGGCGGGCGGCAATGCCTGTTCCCCACCCCCTGCAAAAATATGAATGCAGACCACTCTGACTATGTGGCACTGCTTCGGAAACTGCGGAAGATTCCCGGCGTGAAAAAAGTATTCGTTCGCAGCGGCATCCGGTTTGATTATCTGCTGGCGGATAAAAAGGACACTTTCTTTAAAGAGCTGGTGCAATACCATATTTCCGGTCAGCTGAAAGTAGCCCCGGAGCATGTTTCCGATGCCGTCCTCAGCCGCATGGGGAAACCCCGGAACGCCGTATACAATCGGTTTGTGGACAAGTATTTTGCGCTCAACAAGCAATATGGCATGAACCAATTCCTGGTTCCCTATCTCATGTCCAGCCACCCCGGTTCTACCATGAAAGAAGCTGTGGAGCTGGCGGAGTACATTCGGGACATGGGATATAACCCGGAACAGGTTCAGGACTTTTATCCCACACCCTCTACCTTGTCCACGGTGATGTATTACACAGGCTTAGACCCCCGGACCATGGAAAAGGTCTATGTCCCAACGGACCCCCACGAAAAGGCCATGCAGCGGGCACTTATTCAGTATCGGGACCCCAAGAACTACTACCTGGTGCGGGAAGCCCTAATGGCAGCCCACCGGGAAGATCTGATCGGGTCCGGCCCCAAATGTCTGATTCGGGCAGTTCCCCCCAAAAAGGGCGGCTACAGCTCTCCACCCAGAGCCATGGAGAAGAAACCCGGCTCTAAGGTAGCACCGCAAAAGGGCAGGAAGCCCCCTGTGCCTGTCAAAGCTTCCAAACCGTCCAAACCGTCCTCTGCTCCCAAAAGCAGCCCCGGCAGACCCAAAACAAGTCCTCAGCAAAAAGTCCGCCGCAAATAAACAATAAAATCCCCTGGAATCTTGAACTGACCAGATTCCAGGGGATTTTTAGGTTTTTCGTTCTGGTTTATACAGCCAGGAAGAACTTCACCAGGAACAGCAGGGAGATGGCGTAGGTCAGCAGAGAGACCTCCTTGGCCTTGCCGCCGAATACCTTGATGATGGTGTAGGAAATGAGGCCAATACCGATGGCATGGCCGATGGAGCCGGAAACGGGCATACCAATGAGCATCAGGGACACAGGAACCATCTGGTCCATATCCTCAAAGTTCACGTTTTTCAGGCCCATGAGCATGAGAACGCCTACGTAAATCAGAGCGGAGGAAGTGGCAGCAGCGGGAATAATGGCCGCCACAGGGGCCAGGAACATACAGGCCAGGAACAGCACACCGGTGGTGGCAGCAGTCAGGCCGGTACGGCCGCCGGCCTCCACGCCGGAAGCAGACTCTACGAAGGTGGTCACCGTGGAAGTACCGGTGCAAGCACCGGCCACGGTACCGATGGCATCGGACAGCAGCGCCTCTTTCATGTTGGGCATATTGCCGTTCTCGTCCACCATACCGGCCCGGGAAGCAGTGCCAACCAGGGTGCCGATGGTGTCAAACATGTCGATGATGCAGAACGTAACGATGAGGGTCACAGCAGTAAACCAGCCGATTTCCAGGAAGCCGGCAAAATTGAAGTGGAACAGGGTGGTCTTTGCCATATCCGCAAAAGGAGGCACAAAGGAAGCGGTGGCCAGAGAAGCAAAGGGATTGGTATGCAGGAACACAGACTCCCCTACCCAGTAAATCACAGAAGCAACCAGCATACCATACAGCACAGAACCTTTTACATTCTTCTTGGACATGGCCACAATGGCAAAGAGACCGGCAAACATGGTCACCACCGTCAGAACCATGGTGGCGTAACCGGCATCGCCCATGTTGCTCCGGAGAACACTGGGGGTCAGGGCACCGAAGAAATCCCGCATGACAAAGAAAGGCGCGGAAAAGCCGTTGCCCTCTGCGTAGACGCCAACGTTGGAGCCAAGGCCGATGTTCATCAGCATCAGACCAATGGCAGGAGAAATGCCCAGCCGCACACCAAGAGGAATGGACTCAACGATCTTCTCCCGGACATTCAGCACAGACAGGAACAGGAAAATAATGCCCTCGATCAGGATGATCACCAGAGCGGCCTGGAACGAGGCCACATAGGTCATGCCGGTCATGGCCACAATGTTGCCAACCACCACAGCAAAGAAGCTGTTCAGGCCCATGCCGGGAGCCAGCGCAAAGGGCTTGTTGGCAAGAAATGCCATGGCAAACATGCCCACGGCAGAGGCCAGACAGGTCGCCAGGAATACACCGTTCCACAGCTCCTGGCCCTCAGCACCGAAACCGGTCAGCAGATTGGGGTTCAGGGCGATGATGTACGCCATGGTCATAAAGGTGGTAAGTCCGGCGATCAGTTCCGTTCTTACCGTTGTCTTGTTTTCAGACAAATGGAATAGCTTTTCAAACATTCGTTTTGACCCTTCTTCTTTCTATTCTCTGGTACGCTTACCAAGTGTCTACCATTTTATCATGGCTTTCACCATAAGAATATAGGCGATTGTCCCAACAAATCAGGCATTTTTCTCTAAAGAATTCACAAATTGGTCATTTTTTCTCCGGACGCTTCCGGCACAGGTATTCATCCAGCTTTTGCTTCATGTTCTCCGGCATGGTTTTGGCCACCGGGCAGCGTTTGGCGTTGGCGAAACGGTTTGCAAAAGCGATGATAAAGTCAATATCCGCCTCCATCTGGCTGCCGCTCATCACAGCCATGGTATCATAGCTATTGTGAATCGTGGCGGTATTGCCCGGGGCCAGACGGGCAAAGGACACCGCAGGGACACCCTTATCCGCAAAGGGGGTGGAATCGCTGGAATACACATCCTGGCTGACCTCAATGCCGAAGCCCAGCTCCGAACCCAAGTAGGAAATATAATGGCAGAGCTTTTCCTCGCCGGTGACACAGCCGATGAATTTGCCCATAATGCAGCCGATCATATCCAGATTGATATTCAGGGCGATTTTTCCCAATTCTTCCTCATGCTGGGCGCAGTAGGCCTTGGAACCAAGCAGCCCTCGCTCCTCGCTGCCGCACCAGACAAAGCGCAGACCGCAGCTATGAGGATGACTGGCAAAGAACTCCGCAATGGCCAAAAGTCCCACAGAACCGGACATATTGTCGTAAGCACCCTGGGAAAGAGAGGTAGAATCATAGTGGGCGGTAAAGACGATCACATCCTCCCGCTCTCCCGGCAAGTCCAGAATCACATTATGGGACTTCCCAGTATACTCGTTCTGCTTTAAAACGATTTTCGCCGTTTTGCCGCTGTCCCGGATCAGGGCAATGGCATCCTTGGCATTGATATTCACGCCAGGGAGCTTGTTTCCCTGGGAGACATAGCTGCGAAGTTCCCGCTGGTCAATGTCCCGGTCCGTATAATTGGCGTTGCCGTCATAGGTGATGTAGCCCAAGGCCCCATTGGAAAGCAAGTCCTGATACCGCCAATAGCCAAGATAGCCGTCAATCATCACGATTTTACCTTTGCAGCGGCTCAGAGAATAGTCATCGGTATTGCGCAGATAATAGAGTTCTGCCTCTACGGCAGCGTTTCCGGCGTTTTTATAGCCCTTGCAAGGGATGGTTTTCCCGTCAACGGTAAGTTCCGCTTCCAGAATCTCCGCCATATCCACTTCAAAAGCTTCCAAGGAACCGGTCAGGCCACAGGCATGCAGCCGGGACAGCAAATATTCCGCAGTTTTCAGTTCTTCCGGGCTTCCGCCGGTCCGCACATAGGCGGTATCGGAAAAAATACCCATGATCTCGTTTGCGTTCATACGCGCACCTCCAAAAATAGATAGTCCTATGTTACCGCACAGTCTGGCCTTTTGCAAGTAGTAAAGAATCAAAAAAGGTCAAAAATGACCGGCACCCAGAAAGGCACCGGTCATGGTATCTATGGAAGATCTGATTAAATCGACAAGAGCTGACGGCGAAAGATTTTGCTTCCAGGCAAGGTTTGGAAAATGAGGGAATACTTTGTGTATTTCCCATTTTTCAAACCGCAGACTGGGGGCAAAAGATTCGCTGCTCAGCCACAGACGATTTATTCAGAGTTTCCCTATTATAGCTCTTTCAGCACTTCCAGCAGGAAGTCCCAGGTGCGCTTGGTAGAGGCGATCTCCAGCTTTTCACGGCTGGTATGGATGTCGTGCATCTGCGGTCCAATGGACACGCAGTCCAGGCCCGGAAGCTTTTCGCCCAGCAGACCGCACTCAAGGCCCGCATGAATGGCCAGGACCTGCGGCTCTTTCCCAAACATCTTTGTATAAACGGATACCATCACATCCCGAAGCTTGGAGTCCTTTTTGTACTCCCAAGCGGGGTAAGTACCCATCTGGCTGTAGGAAGCACCGTAGAAGTCCGCCAACTCCCGGAGTTTTCCGGTCAAGGCATCCTTCTCCTGGTTGACGGAGCTGCGGACGGAGAACGTCACACTGAAAGTCTCCCCCAGCTTGGCAACGCCCAGGTTCAGGCTGGTCTGCACCAGCTCCGGCATATCCGGGCAATAGGCCTGGACACCGTTTGGAACGGTACACAGCAAAGAAATCACATCGGCGGTGGCAGTGGTGGTCAGGGCATTTCCGCCCAGTGCGTCTACGTCAAAGGCCTGAATTGTTGCCTCCGGCTCGTCATAGGTCTGCCGGATCTCCTGCTGAAGCTCTGCAGCAATGTCGTTGATTCGCTCGATTCCAATACCCATGGCAACCACGGTAGCCTGGCAGGAACGGGGAATGGCGTTGTCTTTGCTGCCGCCGGAGAAAGAGGTCAGACACAAAGGCATGAGCTTTTGGATACGGCCCAGGAACTCGCCCATGACCTTATTGGCATTGGCACGGTTCTTGTCGATCTCCTGTCCGGAGTGACCACCCTGAAGATTCTCTACCGCCAGACGGACGCAGGGACCGTAAACCGCCTTTCGCTCCGCTTTCAGAGAAATGGTACTCCTTGCGCCACCGGCGCAGGATACCGTAAAGACGCCCTCGTCCTCAGAATCCAGATTCACCATAGTCCGCCCCTTCAGAGAGGACAGGTCAACAGCCGCCGCACCCAGCATGCCGATTTCCTCGTCCACCGTGATGATCACTTCCAGAGGTGGGTGGGCAATGGAAGGGTCATCCAAAATGGCCAGAGCGTAGGCAACAGCAATGCCGTCGTCGCCGCCCAGGGTGGTGCCTCGGGCGTAAACGGACACCCCGTCATGGGCCAGATCCAGCCCATCCGTGGCCATATCCAGGGTGCAGGCGGTATCTTTCTCACATACCATGTCCATATGGCCCTGAAGAATCACCGGCGCATGGTCCTCCATGCCGCAGGTACCGGGGGCAAAGAGGATCACATTGTTGCTCTCATCCTGAATATAGGAAAGGTCATGGGCCTGGGCGAAGGCTACCAGGTAATCACTGATGGCCTTTGTATTGCGGCTGCCATGGGGAATGGCGCAGATTTCTTCAAAATAACGGAAAACCGCCTGAGGCTCCAGCCCCTCCAGCTTTCTATCGGACATCAAAACAAACCCCTTTCATCCGGAAACTCCGAATAACCCATTTGCGGTCAGAATCTGATGTTTCAGACTCTGACCGGTGGAGGTTGGAGCTTCCCTATTTATTTTCTTCTATACTACCACAAGCAGCTTCAAAAGTCACTGGGCAAAAATAACAAAGACCATGGATGGAATCCATGGCCTTCTGTTCATTTATTCTGGGAATCACACCAGGCTCAGAGCCAGGGTCAGCAGGATCCAGGCAATTGCGATCCACTTGGTAGAGGAAGCAAGAACATGGTCCAGACCAGCCTTCTTGTTTTTGCTCAGGTAGGAATCAGAGCCACCGGTCAGAGCGCCGGACAGGCCAGCCTCCTTGCCGGACTGCAGCAGAACTACCACAATCAGAGCAATGCTTGCGATTGCCTCCAGGACAACCAGAATCATCTGTAAAACATTCATCGTGACAAACCTCCCTCCGCTGATTCGCGGAATGCGAACGGTATTGGGCCAGTAGCCTCAAATAGCCTATCAAGTATAGCACAGCTTCCCGCAAAATGCAAGAACGAATTCGTTCTTTTCCGGGGAAAATCCTTATTTTTGTACCCAGTTGCCGGTAGCCAGACAATTGAGATAGCTTTCAATAAAGGGGTCCAAGGCCCCATCCATGACGGCGTTTACATTAGAAGTCTCACAGCCGGTGCGGGTATCTTTTACCAGGGTATAGGGCATAAATACATAGTTGCGGATCTGGCTGCCCCACTCGATCTTTTGCTGGACACCCTTGATATCGGAAATCTTATCCAGATGCTCCCGCTCCTTGATCTCCACCAGCTTGGAGCGCAGCATTTTAAGACAGGTTTCCTTATTCTGGAACTGGCTACGTTCCGTCTGGCAGGATACCACAATTCCGGTGGCCTTGTGGATCAAGCGCACAGCAGAGGAGGTCTTATTGATATGCTGACCGCCGGCACCGGAGGAACGGAACACCTGCATTTCGTAATCCTCCGGACGGATGTCTACATCCTGGCTGTCATCCTCGATTTCGGGAATGACCTCAATGGCAGAGAAAGAAGTCTGCCGCCGGGCGTTGGCATCAAAGGGAGAAACCCGAACCAGACGGTGGACACCGTTTTCGCCTTTCAGAAAGCCATAGGCGTTTTCGCCCTCGATCATAATATCCGCAGACTTGAGGCCCGCCTCGTCCCCCTCCAGATAGTCCAGGATCTTATAGGTAAAGCCGTGGCGCTCTGCCCAGCGGGTATACATCCGGTATAGCATCTGGCACCAGTCCTGGGCCTCGGTGCCGCCGGCACCGGCATGGAAGCTCATCAGGGCGTTATTCTTGTCGTAGTGACCGGTGAGCAGGGTTTCCAGACGGCAGGTCTCCATCTGTTCCTCCAGAAGCTCAAAGCCCTCTTTCAGTTCTTCCAGCATGGAGTCATCGTCTTCCTCGGCGGCCATCTCGCAAATGGTCATCATATCGTCCCAGGAAGAAAGCATTTTCTCATAGCGCTCGATTTTTGCCTCGGTCTGCTTTACTTTAATGGCGACCTTCTGGCTCTTTTCCGGGTCATCCCAAAAGCCGGGGGCCTCCTGCATGGCGTGAAGCCGCTCCAACTCGTTGCGCATACCGGAAAGGTTCAGGGATTCTGCCAGTCCGTCCAGAGCGGGACGGCAGTCATTCAGTTTCTGCTTATAGGTATCAAACTCAATATTCATAAAATACTCTCACTTTTCATGGATTGCACAGATAATTGCATTATATAAGAAAGCCACGGTTCTGTAAAGAGGAAAATAAAATTTATGTCCTAAATTTTTGCTTTACGCTGGGATAGAGGCTTTTGTTTGTATGGGGAATGAAATTGGCCGCCATCATGTTTTCCAGAAACAAATCCATTTCCGCAAAATGCAGGTATTCCCCGGTTTCCAGAAACCAGCGTACCCGATCCAGGCAAGACCCATCCAGCAGCAGCTTCCTGGCCCCCGCCAGGGAGGTGTTGCCCAAAAGCTTCATTTTGCTCCTGTCAATATCCGGATAAATGCCCACGGTCACAGCGGATTCCAAGTTAATATGGGTTCCAAATCCTCCGGCCAAATAGACATTTCCCACATCTTCCAAGGTCAGGCCACAGTAGTCAAGCAGGGTGACCACCATGGTATGGGCCGCTGCCTTACAGCGAATAAATTCCTGAATATCCGCCTGGGTGAAATAAAGGGCCTTATCCCCTTTGCGATAATAGACGATGGCCGGGATGCTGCGCATGCTCGCCTCGTCCCAGACCTCTATGGCATGGTCCCCTGCCCGGTCAAAATCAACGGTGCCATTCCCCTGTATCCAGCCCCAGAGGTAGCACTGGGCCACCAGGTCAAAGATACCGGTGCCACAAATGCCCTCGGGTTCTCCACCACCGATGACATCCAGATGGAATATACCCTTCGCATCCAGACTCAGGTGCCGGATGGCCCCTGTCTGGGCCCGCATACCGTATTTGCTTCCGAAGCCCTCCAAGGCAGGCCCTGCTGCCCCGGCACCCATCAAAAGATAATCCTTGCAGCCAAGGCACAGCTCCCCGTTGGTGCCGATGTCCAGAAAAATTGATGGCTTGTCTGCCGTATCCAAATCCGTCAGCAGCAGCCCCGCCGTAATGTCTCCCCCAAGGTAATTGGCTTTGGCTGGGAAACAGAACACATTGCACACAAGGTTCACGCCCAACGCAGGGGCGGCGTGGATACCCGGGTCAAAAAATGCCGGGGCGTATGGATTCTGGAACACCAGCCAAGGGTCACACCCCAGAAAGAAATGGATCATGGTGGTGTTTCCGCCGATAACCAAAGCAGAAATCTCCTCCGGCAGCACCAACCCATCCGTTGCCTGGCTGATCAATCGGTTCACATCTCCAACCACCAGGCGGCGTAGGTCTTCCAAATGCTCCCGGTTTTCTTTTACTGCCAGAATGCGGTCTAAAATGTTGAGTCCAAAGGAGACCTGACTGTTTACGCACCCCACATTGCGAAGAACAGCACCGGTGTTCATATCCACCAGTTCCATTTCCAAAGTGGTGCTTCCAATGTCCAGCGCAAGGCCGTAAAGCCGATCTGTTGTATCCCCCGGTTCTACCCGAACGACTTCCATCCCCATGCTTCCGGGACACAGTGTTACCGTAACGGCATAGTCTGCCTGGGAAAGCAGAGGATAGAGTGTTCTCATGGCCTCCAGGGTCATTTGGGCAGGCAGGGGCTTCAGGGCATCCAATATCCGCTCCCGGTCTCCCCGAAAGTCCTCTTTGGTGGGCTTGGGAAGACGGAGAAATCTTTTATAGGCAAATGTCATGGGTATTCTCCCTTTCCTCCTCAACCATCAGTGGAGCTCCACGGTCTCTAACCGGTGCAACAGTTTTTTCTTCCGAAGCAGGAAATAGCTGACCTCAATAAGGCAGCAGGAAACCCAGCCCACCGGATAACCAAAGCCGACGATCAGGGCGGTGTTGCGGACAAACCGGGTCACATAGTACAGATAAGACTGCCGCACCGCCACAAAAGCGAAAATCATAATCAGCATGGGCCCCTTGGAATCGCCCATTCCCCGGAGGGCACCGGCCAGAACATGGTTGACACAATTAAACAGCAAAAACAGCACATTGAGCCGGATAAACATGGCTCCGTAAGAAATCACATCCGGGTCCTGGGAAAAGAGTTCCACCGCAGGGGCGGCAAGAATCATCAGCAGCGCAACGATCACGCCGGTGATCAGAAGCGTCAGGCCAACGGTTGTATAGGTACCCTTTTCCGCCCGTTTTGGCTGGTGCGCCCCGACATTCTGGCTGACAAATGTGGTAGAAGCCATAGCCATGCTCTGCATCGGCAGCATTACAAACTGATCCAGTTTGTTGTAGCAGCTCCAACCGGCCATGCAGCTGGATCCGAAGAAATTGATGTAGGACTGCACAAATACGTTGGAAAAAGCGGTGATCACAGCCTGAATACCGGCTGGAAGTCCCACGGAAAAAATATGTGCCAGAATACCGCCGTCTATGGTCAAATCCCCCCAGGTCAGTCTGTAAATGTCCTTGGAGGTGCTCAGCAGCAGCAATACCAGCCCCGCCGACACAAACTGGGACAGAATGGTCGCATAGGCCACACCGGCAATGCCCATTTTGAACACCAGTACAAACACCAGATCCAGCACAATATTCAGAATGCTGGTGAGAACCAGGAAATACAGGGGCCTGGTGGTATCTCCCACAGAGCGGAGAATACCGCTGCCCATATTGTAAATCAGCAATCCGGAGAAGCCTGCAAAATAGATTTGCAAATAGGTGGTGGCCTCCGGAAATACATCTTCCGGCGTGGACATGAACCGCAGCATGGGTCTGACCCCGAAAAAGCCTAGAAGGGTAAACAAAATACTCATTATAAAGGTGACGGCCATAGTGGTCTCCACGGCTTTATGGAGCTTTTCCATATTTTTTGCACCAAAATGCACACCGATCACCACACTGGCACCGATGGAAAAACCGTTGAAGAAAAACACCAGCATATTGACGATCATGGTCGTGGAGCCCACCGCCGCCAGGGCCTGGGTGCCGACGAACTGCCCCACGACTACGGAATCCACCGTATTATAAAGCATCTGGAAGATGTTTCCCAGCATCAGCGGCAGAGAAAACAACAGTACTTGCTTGACAATGTTTCCCTTGGTCATGTCTCTTGTGGTGGTTGCTGATCGGTGTGTCACAATATTCCCTCTTTCTATATTCCAAAGAAAAAGCAAAGGACAACAGATAACAGAGAAACTGGAACTTCCAATTCTCTATTCTCTATTATCCTTTGCTTTCACAAAATTGGCGGAGAGTCAGGGATTTGAACCCTGGCGACGCTTCCACGCCCTACGAGATTTCGAGTCACGCCTCTTCGACCACTTGAGTAACTCTCCGTATCTACCTACGTTAGTATAACAGTTTTTTTGTAAAAATCAAGTATTTTCCATGTATTCCCTATTTTGCATAAAAGAGTCCCGGGAAAGAGGCTTTCTTTTGCTCTTTCCCGGGAAATCGTTTACGCTTTGCGGAAGAAAGCCACCGCCACCGCACCAGGGCCGGCGTGGGTACCAATAACGCTGCACATCAGACACCGTTCCAGCTTCTCTGTATGGCCCTGCCACAGGTCACTGCTGTCTGCCTCATACTTATCCAGCAGTGCAGAGGTCAGGCCTGTATATCCAAGAAGAACGGGTTTGGAAAAATCCACGCCGCCGCTTTCGTTGATTTTCTCCACCAGTAGGTTGTTGCCGTTCCGGGAGCCTCTGGCCTTGCCGATGAGCTGCACCTGGCCATTTTCAAGGGTCACAACGGGCTTGATATTCAGCACCCCTCCGGCAAAGGCCACCGTCTTGGAGATTCTGCCGCCTTTTTTCAGATATTCCAGGGTGTCCAGCAGGGCAATCACCCGAACATCTTCCCGCTTCATGGCTACTTCTTCTGCAATTTGCTCTGCATCCATGCCGCTCTCAGCCAAATCCACGGCAAATTCCGCCAGAACACCGGTACCGATGGCCACCGTCATACCATCTACCACGTGAATATTCTCGTAACTCTCCGCTGCCAGACAGGCACTCTGATAAGTGCCGGAAAGCGTTGAGGCCAGAGTGATCACCACCGCACTGTCCCCTGCTGCGGCAACATCCCGGAAAACCTCGTCAAAGGCAGCCGGGGTTGCCTGACTGGTGGTGGGCAGCACATCGCTTTCCACCAGCTTTTTGTAAAAATCCTGCTTATCCAAAGTAACGCCGTCCAAATACTCGGTCTGTCCAAAGCAAACCGCCAGAGGCACCACCCGGATTTTATTCCGATAGGTTTCTGAAACGTCCGTAGAAGAATCTACAATAATGCGAACCGCCATAGCTTTATCTCCTTGTTTTATCCGTTAGTGCATCTAGATTGCTGCTGATTTTTTCCAGGGCTCCATACATGATCTGACGTTCTTCGTCGGTAAGTCCCTGGCTTGCCTGGGCCAGCATTTGTTCGACCCGTTCGGAAACTTCCCGGCCTGCCTGCTGCCCCTTGGTGGTCAGTACCAGAGGTGTCTTGTACTTCCTGGTTTTTTCCCTTTGACAGACCAGATAGCCCTTTTGTTCCAAAAATTCCAAAGATCTGGAAATGGCAGCCTTGTCCTCCTCGCACCGGTCGCAAAGCTCCGCGGCGGTCAGAGGGCCCGAACTGTACAGATAGTACAGGCAGGAAACGTGAGGTCCTTTCAGGTCCAGCTGTGCCATTTGACAGGTTTTTAAGCGTTTGATGTTTCTGCTGATTTTCCCGATCAGCACCGTAAAGGTTTCAAATCGCCCGTCCACAGGATACCTCCTTGCTTGTTGTAAAATCAACATTCAGAATGATACTCTATATTTGTTGTTTTGTCAATAACTATTTTTTATAAAAGCTGGGACCTCCCATGATGCGGAAGTCCCAGCTGACCGTTATTTTCGTTTTTTGTTTTGCAAAACCGCCATGGCAAGCGACCCCAGAACCACCAGGCCGACAAGGCCCAGGGGAATCCAGCCCAAGGCGTGGGGCTGACCTGTGACAGATGCCATCAACGCCTCCGGTTCCCCATTGGATGCATTGGAAACGCTTACATTCAGCAGCTCCTCCCGTAAAAGAAGGACTTCCCCTGCTTTATTCCGGGCCACCACTGAAATGGGAATAGTTGCGACTCCGGAACTGGGGTCAAAGCCTCCGGGAATAACCAAGCGGACATCCTCCTCCTGAAGCTCTTTGGGGATCAATATTGAAAAGGGTTCAAAGTTCTCCAGGCTCACATCTGTCAAATGTTCCTCAGACAGCTGGGCAAGAATGTAGGTTTCATCCACTGTAAAGCGGTGAAACTCCTCAAAGCCGTAATCAAAGAGCTTCTGGGTATCGATGTACTTATCATCCATCATAGGGGATTTCAGTGTCACAGCGATCAGCGTGGTCCCGTCCCGTCTGGCGGCGGAAACCAAGGTGCCCTGGGCGGCCGTCGTCCAGCCGGTTTTGCTGAATAAAAGTCCCTGGCAGATGCGCTGGCCATCAATAAACTGATTTTTAGCGGTCAGATTCCGGGGTCCGGATAAATTGGTAGCAGGGATCACATAGGCCCCACTGCCAAAATACCGCAGAAAATCCGGTTCTTTCAGGGCCCGGGCCGTGATCAGGGCCATATCATAGGCTGTGGTATAATGCTCCACAGATGGCAAACCGTTGGGGTTTACAAAGTGGCTGTTCAGCACCCCCAATTCGGAGGCCTCCTGATTCATCAGCTCTGCAAAAGCTTCTACACTGCCGGAGATTTCCTCCGCGATGGCCACCGCTGCATCATTGGCCGAGGAAATGGCAAGGGCGTACAGCGCATCACCCATGGTGATTTTTTCACCCGGCTGGAGGGCAATATGGGAAGACGACCGGGGAACCTGGGCAAGAACCTGGTCAGACACCGTAAGCTCCTGCTCCGGATTTCCGTGTTCCAGAGCCAGCAGGCCCGTCAGCACCTTTGTAATACTGGCAGGGTACATGACCAAATAGGCGTTTTTATCATAAAGGATCTGGCCGGTCTGCGCATCCATTAGAACTGCAGCCTCTGAGGCAAGCTCTATCTGCAATGCTTCTGCTGCCCCATAGGGGGCCAAGGACACGCCACAGGAAACAATCAACAGCCATAGAAGGCAGCGGCAAAATAGTCGGCGCAAAATAAGGTACTTCCTTTCCTGATACTGCCCATTATTTTACCGAAAAAGGATTGTTTTGTCAAATAGTTCACATAATTTCCGATAAACTTGGATTCTTGTCCCTTTTTCATATTCCGCTACCGGCCCGGTTGAAGTATCCTAAAAATATGATATACTGTTTCCGAGGAAACTCTGAATCTCAGGAAAGGAGTTCTATTGATGATCACCGTTGCCATCGTTACGCCATATCGTTTTTTGGAAACGATACAAAAAGTGATTACGGAACACGATTTTGACTGTGCTTTCCGATCCTATACCTATGACAGTCTGACGGACATTGACGACATTTATGCCGACTGCCGGAGCAGCTGCGACATTATCCTGTTTTCCGGGGAACTGGGTTACCACTATATGCACCGGCACTATCCGGACAGCCCGATTCCCTGCGTGTTTACGGTTTACAGTATTGCGGATGTATTGAGCATTCTTCTGAATTTTCATTTGCGGCACCCGGAGGTAGAACTGAACCGGCTGTATCTGGATTTTCTCACCCCGCAAAACAACTATCTGAATCTACAGGCTTATTTGCCCAAAGACCAGCTGCCCTATTTTTTTGAGGAGCCGGATTATGACTATGCCCACATTACCCAGCGGGGTGCAGAGCTTTGGCAGGCCGGAAAAATCGACTATGTGGTGAGCCGCAGCATCAGCAACCTTTCCCAGTGGGAAAAGCTGGGCATCCCCTATGAGCCGGTGAACCCCACCGAGCAAATGGTTAACGGTGCCATTACAGAGGCAGTCAACCAGGAACGGCTCAAAAGCATCCGGGACAGTAGCGTGGTGACCGTCATCATCCACCTGCCCGAAAATGAAGGGCATTCTGAGGAGGAGCGGGAATACAGAACAGCCACCCTCTATAAATTTCTGGTGGACTTCCGGAAGGAACGTGACCTGTCGTTCAGCATTGACCACAGCTTTGACCGCTTTGTGGCCCGTGCCACCCTGCCCAACGAGGACTGTAAGAAACTGAATCTGCAAAAAATGATGGCCATTTTGCGAAAAAATCTTTCCTTCCCCTTCTCCGTAGGCATTGGCATCCACCCCAGTGAGCAGACCAGCCAGTATCATGCCGAGCGGGCGCTGCTGGAAAGTACCCGCTATGGTCTGAACGAAGGCTTTCTGGTCAGTGGGGAGCCGGAAATATTGACCGGTCCTTTGAGCCGGGCCCAATCTATCCGCTACAGCTATCAGGACGGAAATGCCATTCAGTTTGCCCACCGGCTTGGGATCGACAATACCAATCTTTTGCGGCTGGTGGGACTGTACCGGAAAGACCCCAAAACCGTTCTGACCGCCTCGGAACTGGGCCCCATTCTGGGTGTTACCCTCCGCAGCAGCCGGAGGATTTTACAGAAGCTCTATGATTTGGGCATGATAAAACCTCTGCCCACCCCCACAGGGGCAGGCAGAGGCAGACCGGAGCATCGATATGTATTTGTACCGGAGGCTATTGAGCACGCCTTGTCCCAGCCCTGAATCAAATCTCCGCAAAAGCACTTTGGTGCGCCTCAATTGCCGCACAATAACACTGTTCGATTCGTTTGGCGAACTGCTCCGTGCTGTAGGGCTTGGCAGCCTCCACCGCATTGAAGCGAATGCTTTTCCCAACAGGGCTAAAGGCCAGTACCAAACTCGTCAGCAGTTCCTCATCGGACTCCCCTGCCAATATAGCACTGACACCGTCCTGAAACACGCCTAATAGGCAAGGGTCGTTTACTGCACAAACGCACAGCCCGGAAGCCGCCGCCTCAATATAGGTCAGGCCCTGGGTTTCTGAGTGAGAGGCGCTGACAAATACGTCTCCGATAGCATAATACCTGTCGATCTTCTCCCAGGGCTTTGCCCCTACAATGGATACGCTGTCCTCTACCCCCAGCTCCCGGGCCTGATTCCAAAGGCTCTGTTTAAGGGGGCCCTCCCCGATAATGACCAGATGTACATCCGGACAACGCTCCACCAGAGGCGGAAACACCCGGAGGATCTTTTCCATATTCTTTTCCTTTGCCAACCGGCCAATGTAGAGCAGGACTCTTTTTCCCGCCGGTACGCCGCACTCTGCCCGGGCGGCCTCCCGTTCCGGCAGGCTGTGGCATTCCGGCGAAAAACGGCGCAGATCCATGCCGCTGGGAATGATTTCAATAGGGGCCTCTACCCCATACTGCCGCAGCAGATTCTCTGTTTTTGCCGTAGGCACCACCACCCGGTCAAAATGGTCACACCACCACTCACTGTATCGCTTGGTCAAGTTTTTGGCGGCACTGTCTCCAACGCCGTGGGTGATGTAATAGGTATAGTCCTCCCAGGCGGTGTGGTAGGTGTGTACCCGGGCGCAGCCCGTGTGTCTTGCCACATACCGGCCCAGAAAACCCATAACGAACTCACTGTTGGTATGTACCACATCAAAGTGCATATCCAGTGCCTGACGAATGGTGCCGTACCCGGGCAAAGCCACATTCCGGTCTTTAAGCAGCAAAAACTGGGCAGACTCCAGATAGTGCAAATGGGAACTCTGAAAGTTTTCCCACCCCTTGCATTTGGGTCCGTAGACATGAACCTCATGGCCCTGTCGTTCCAGTTCCTTATAAAGATTCAGGCAGGACGTGGCCACACCGTTCACTTCCGGATAAAATGTATCTGTAAAAATTCCGATTTTCATAACGTCACTCTTTCCCTATTCTCTTAGAGAATTATAACATATGGATTTTCAGAAAGCAAACCATCTGATAAAAATTAAGAGTTCTTTCTTTTTGAGCGCTGGAAAAAACTGATTGCATTCGTTTTCTCTTTTGACTATAATAAAAGGGAAGTTTCACAGGAAAAGGAGGCGGTTCGGATGTACCCAAAGGAGCGGAATGACCTGGGGTTATCCCTGCTGGAAAAGGGAAAGAAAAATTTCTTGCGCATATTTTTTGGGCGCAATGCCATTCTGCTGTTCTCCTTGTTGATACAAGCTGTACTTCTATTGGCCCTTTTCTTCTGGTTTGAAGATCAGATGCCTCTGGTCTTGGGAGGCGGCGCCTTATTTACCGTTTTGGTTCTGCTGGTTCTGGTGAACAGCTCCATGGACCCCTCCGCAAAAATCACGTGGCTGCTGATCATCTATGTGCTGCCGATTTTCGGCTGCTTTTTCTACGTGTGGACTCAAAGCGAATGGGGCCGACGGACACTGAAAGCCCTGGTGGACCGCAGCGAGGCCATGTCCCACCACCTGGTCAAACAGGAGCCGGAAATTTTGGAGGCCCTTCGTCAGGAGGACCCGGGGGTTGCAGGCCTCAGCCAATACATTGCTTCCTGCGGTAGCTTCCCCGTTTACACCAACACGGAAGTCACCTATTTTCCCCTGGGTGAAGATAAATGGGCAAAAATGCTGGAAGAACTGCGCAAGGCGGAACGCTTTATCTACCTGGAATATTTTATTGTCAGAGAGGGCCTGATGTGGGGCCGCATCCTGGAAATCCTGGCTCAAAAGGCCCAGGAGGGGCTGGACGTGCGGATGATGTATGACGGCACCTGTGAGCTTACCACCCTGCCCTATGATTACCCCCGGCGGCTGGAAGCCCTGGGCATCCGCTGCAAAATGTTCTCTCCCATCGAGCCCCTGATCTCCTCTCACTATAATTACCGGGACCATCGGAAAATTCTGGTCATTGACGGACAAACCGCCTTTACCGGCGGTGTAAATCTGGCGGATGAATATATCAATCAGGAGGTTCGGTTCGGCCACTGGAAGGACACGGCCATTATGCTCAAAGGTGATGCGGTGCAGAGCTTCCAGTTGATGTTTCTGCAAATGTGGAATATCGACGAAAAGTATCCCGATTTCCCGGAAACCCTGGTCTCCCCTGTCCCCGCTTCTGCTGGTCACGGCTATGTGATCCCCTATGCGGATAATCCTCTGGACAAGCAAAAACTGGGCGAAATGGTCTATATTGACATTTTGAACCGGGCAACCCAATATGTTTATATCATGACCCCTTATCTGATTCTGGATGGAGAAACGGAATCTGCCATCAAGTTTGCCGCCCAGCGGGGTGTGGATGTACGGCTGATTTTGCCGGGAATTCCGGATAAGAAAATACCCTACGCCTTGGCCAAAACCCACTATAAGGCATTGCTGGCCGCCGGAGTAAAGATTTATGAATATGAACCGGGGTTTGTTCACGCCAAAGTCTTCCTCAGCGACCAGCGGGAAGCCGTGGTGGGCACCATCAATCTGGACTACCGCAGTCTTTACCACCACTTTGAGTGCGCCGCCTATCTGAAAGACACCAGCTGTCTTGAAGACATTCGGAAGGATTTTCTAAACACCTTTATGAAGTGCCGCAAGGTCACATTCCAGACCTGTCGGGAGGAAAAGCTGGTGGTAAAACTCACCGGCTATCTGGTCAAGGCCATTGCGCCGCTGCTGTGAAAACGGAACTTGAAAGGAGATTTCAATTTATGAATGTTTTGATTCTCAATGGAAGCCCCCGCAAGGGCGGCAATACGGAGTTTGCCCTGGGAGAAATGAAAAGAATCTTTGATGAAAACGGTGTAAGCTACACCCAACTGGATGTGGGCATGCAGAACATCCGGGGATGCATTGCCTGCAATCAGTGCGGAAAACTGGGAAAATGTGTCTTTGATGATATGGTAAATCAGGCAGCCCCGCTTCTGTCCCAGGCCGACGGCGTTGTCGTCGCCAGCCCTGTTTATTATGCCTCTGCCAACGGAACCCTGATTTCTTTCCTGGATCGGCTTTTTTATAGTTGCCATTCCGACCTGACCATGAAAGTGGGTGCCAGTGTGGTCTGTGCCAGACGGGGCGGGTGCAGCGCCACCTTTGACGAACTGAACAAGTATTTTACCATTTCCGGTATGCCCCTGGCTTCCAGCCAGTACTGGAACAGCATCCATGGCCGTCTTCCGGGAGAGGCAGATCAGGACGAGGAAGGAAAGCAGACCATGCGGGCATTGGCCAGAAACATGGTATTCCTGATGAAAAGCATTGCCCTTGGAAAGGAAGCTTTCGGGCTTCCTGAGAAAGAACCCAGAGTATTCACCCACTACATCCGCTGAAAAAGCAGCGCCCCCTGTTCATTTACAGGAGGCGCTTTGAATTTATCTTGCGTATTTTCCGCCCTTTTTCGGGTTATACCGTTTTTCGTGCTTGGCCTTTTCCCGGGGCTTTCCAAAGGAAAGCAGAACCACAATGGCAGCCACCGCCACCACAAGGACACCAACCATCACCCAAACCCACACCGCACTGTAGATTTTAAGGCTTGCGGCATTCTCTGCCGTCAAAGCCAGGTCATCCGGCTTATTTTCCTGCTGGGTCTCCTCCGGCGTAGTCAGCACCGGGTCTACCCGTTCCACGGTTTCCCCGCAAACGTCACAAATGCCGGTACTCAGGCCGGTTTCAGACTCTGTAGCAGCCTTTTCTGTGGTCCATTGGTGAACTGTGTGGGCATGGAGCTGATAATGATCCCGGAAGCTGTAGCCGCAGGTGTCACAGGTATATTCCGTATAGCCATAGTTCTGACAATCCGAGGCAACCACGTTTTCCGTATAATGGGGGTTGGCACACTTTTCCGGGCGAAGCTCCGTGTCATAGGTTTTTACTTCATTCTTCCGGAGGGTTTTGGTGTTGTTATTGATGCCGTAATTGAAATTCATGGTTTTGAGCAGTTCGCCCACCACTTCCCCGCAATAGGCCCGCCGTTTGGCACTATGTTCAAAGAACGTAATGGAGGCATCAACAGTATTGCCGGTGATCTGGGAGCTTTTTCCCATGCCGATGGGGTATTGCAGCAGCATACCGGCCACGCCGCCGCTGTGGACAAAGCCATGCTCGGAGATATAGGCATCCAACCGGATATTACTGTCGGTAACAGACATAAAGCCAGTGGCAAATGCACCGCCTAAAAACTGCTCGTCACTGGTCTGGGCATCGGTATCCACACAAATAAGGGTCACATCCACGGTGCAGCCGTCAATGGTGCCCACGCCATAGCCTAAAACACCTGCCACACCCAGAATGCCCTCATGCGCCCGCAACTCCAACTGGCCGGTAACTGTACATCCGGAAACCGTACTATCCATGCTGTAACCGGCGATACCGCCCAGGAAGCAAGGCTGGTCTGTTTCCACCAGGGCCCGGATATTAACAAGGTTCAGATTCTTGACCTCTGCCCCTTCCAGCTTGGCAAAGAGTCCTGCGTATACCGCCGGATACTCCTTCTGGTTCCCATCCAGAGCTGTTTCCGTATTTTCGCCAGGCTGGGTCACAGACAGATTCAGAATGCTGTGACCGTTTCCGTCCAGAGTGCCGGAAAAATCAAAGCAGTTCCAGGTGATGCCCTCCATGTCCAGATCCTCCGTAAGAACATAGCTTCCGGAAGGATCATTGGCCATGGCTGCCAAATCCTCAGGTGTGGAGATTTCCGTGGGCGCCCCCTCTGCCCATGCAGGCATCGCCAAAGCCAGCAGAAGCATCACAAAACAAAACAACTTTCTCATTTCACTTTTCCATCCCCATCCGATTTATTCAGAGTTTATCTTATCATAACAGATTAGGAACCGTTTTGCAACACCGGAAAGTGCAAGCTTCTGCGCTCCTCTTATATTTTTAAACCAGGAACAAAATAGATTGCCCTTTTTTCCGGAAAATAGAATTGCCACAAACCGTGTTTTGTGGTAAAGTGAACGTATCCACTAATGAAAGGATGATTTTCCATGGAGAACCTATTGGACTTTTTGAAAAGCCGGAGAAGCACCCGAAAATTTCTTCCCAAGGCCGTTCCCGCCGCGCTGCGAGATCAGGTTGTGGAGGCCGGACGGTTTGCGCCCAGCGGAATGAACTTGCAGCAGACCCGGTTTTTGGTCATTGAAAACAGGGATGTAATGGATATTCTTGCAGAATTGGTTCGTCAGGGATTCCAAAAGGCCGGTGTTTCCAGGCCGGAAGATTATGTTTTTCACTACGCCCCTCCTGTTTTTATTGTTGTCTGCAATCGAATCGACAACCCCAACAACCAGGCCGATTGCAGCTGCGCCCTGGAAAACATGATGCTCATGGCGAGTTTCTTGGAACTGGGCAGCTGTTGGATCAATCAGCTGAAAACCCTCAATGATGATACAGAGATTCTCCATTATCTTGAAACCCTGGGCATGGACCCGGCGGAAAAGCCCTACGGTGCCTTGGCCCTGGGCTACCCGGATACGCAGAACGGCCTGCCCATCCACGAGAGCAAGCCCCGGACCGGAAACCCGGTGGTGTACATTCCGTAAAAAAAGACGAGATCAGGATGGCTTTTGTCATCCCGATCTCGTTTTTTACTGTATTCAGCGTTCGCTTTATTCCTCCGGCTCCTCGTAGCCGTCCGTCAGGGATGTGGCGGAGGTATCAGAAATCTGGCGGCCTTCCATCAAATCCGCAAACTGCGCGCCGCTCATGGTCTCATTGGCCATCAAGTAGTCCACCACCTGATGCAGCTTCTCCCCATCCTGGGTCAAGATGGCCTTGCAGTCCTCGTAAGCCCGGTCAATGAGGATTTTAACCTCCTCGTCAATGGTTCCGGCGACCTTTTCGGAATAGCTCTTGGTATTCTGGTAATCCCGACCAATGAACACCTCGCCATCGTCCAGATAGGAAACGGTACCCAGCTTTTCGCACATGCCGTAACGGGCGACCATATCCTTGGCCAGCTTGGTGGCTCGCTCAATGTCGTTGGAAGCACCTACGGAAATATCCCCTACATACAGCGCCTCTGCCACACGGCCACCCAACAGGCCCACGATTTGTTCGTACATTTCATTGCGGGTCAGATTGGAGGAGTCATCCTTAGGCAGGTACCAGGTGGCACCCAGGCTTCTGCCCCGGGGTACAATGGAGATCTGACGCACCGGGTCATGGGAGGGCAGTCGATACATGGCCACCGCATGGCCCGCCTCGTGAATAGCAGTGGTCTTCAAATCCCGGCGGGACTGCACATGGCTGTGCTTGGCAGGTCCTGCCACGATTTTCATAAGGGCCTCGTTGATGTCCTCCATATTGAGAACCATTCTGTCTGCCCGAGCCGCCATAATGGCCGCTTCGTTCAGAAGATTGCTCAAATCCGCACCGGTAAAGCCGGAAGTCGCCCGGGCGATGGTCCGCAGATTCACGGAATCGTCCAGCTTTTTGTCCTTGGCGTGGACTTTCAGAATTTCTTCCCGGCCTTTCACATCCGGGCGGTTCACCTGGATCTGCCGGTCGAATCGGCCGGGCCGCAGCAAGGCCGGATCCAGAATGTCCGGACGGTTGGTGGCAGCAAGCACAATGATCCCCTCGGTATGGCCAAAGCCATCCATTTCCACCAGCAACTGGTTCAAGGTCTGCTCTTTTTCATCATGGCCGCCGCCCAGTCCGGTGCCGCGCTTGCGGCCAACGGCATCGATCTCGTCAATGAATACAATGGCGGGAGCCAACTTTTTGGCCTGCTCAAACAGGTCCCGGACACGGCTGGCACCAACGCCCACATACATTTCAACAAAATCAGAACCGGAAATGGACAGGAACTGTACACCGGCTTCTCCGGCTACAGCCCGGGCCAGCAGGGTCTTGCCCGTACCGGGAGGGCCCACCAGCAAAATGCCGTGGGGAATTCTGGCACCGATCTGGGCGAACTTGCCGGGTGCCCGCAAAAAGTCTACGATTTCCTGCAATTCCTCTTTTTCTTCATCCGCACCGGCTACATCCGCAAAGGTGACTTTCCGTCCGTCAGGAACGCCCAGAACCGTCCGGGCCTTTCCGAAGTTTGCCATGGGATTGGTGCCGTTCATTTTACCCATCAGCATGGTCCACAGCACCAGCAGCACCACGCCGACGATCAGCAGGGGCAGCACAAAGTCATAGGCAGAAAAGGCCTTTCCCGGAATCAGGTCGTAGCTTTCCAGCACGCCCTTTTCCTGCTGCTCCCGAAACAGGTCCTCATACTCCTGGAAGAAGCGTTCCGGCTGGGCAAGATTGGCCTTGATTTCCGTTTGACCCTTCACCGGGGTGTTCAGCTCCATGGTAATGGTATTCTCCCGGACCACAAAGCTTCTGACCTGCTCCTGCTGGATCAGTTCCACCACCTGGGAATAGGGTACCGATGGCCCACCGGTGGTCATCAACCCGCTGGCCCAGGAAAGTACCAGAAACAGCGCTGCCAAATACAGCACCGATGGTATCAGCTTTTTATAGTTCAAAATAGAAACTCCTTATTAATCGCAATATACTTCCGGCTTCAAAACACCGATATAGGGAAGATTGCGATAGTATTCGTTGTAATCCAGGCCATAGCCCACCACAAACTCATTGGGGACGGTGTAGCCCACATAGTCGGGTTTCAGGGTAATACCGGGCTTCCGACGCTCGGGCTTATCCAGGAACGTACAGATTTTCAAAGATGCAGGCTCTTTGGACAGAAGATGCCGATAGGTAAAGTCCAGAGAATTGCCGGTATCATAAATGTCTTCCAATATCAGCACATGGCGACCCTTAATATCAGAGGAAATATCCCGCTTGACCTCCATATTGCCCGTGGAAGCAGTTCCGGCATAGGACGAGATCCACATAAAATCCATCTGGCAGGGGGTCTTGATTTCCCGGATCATATCCGCATAGAAAACCACCACGCCTTTGAGAACACCCACGATCACAGGGGACTTGCCCTCATAATCCCGGGTCAGTTCCTCGCCCAGTTCCCGAACACGCTGACGGATCTGTTCTTCGGTAAGCAGGACCTTCAGAATATCATTTTCCATTCTCCGTACCTCCATTATTCTTCTCTTGATTGTTTGACACCAGCCGCACCCACACAGCGGGCAGTGTCAAAGCCCGGCGTTCCTCGGAAACACCCAGGCCAAAAACCGCCAGAACGCCCCTGTCATCCGCCAGAACAGGAACCATTGGGCGTTTTGATGCAGGGATCTTGCGGTCGATATACAGTTTTTTCAAGGATTTTGTTCCACCGGAAAGGGTCATGCAGTCACCGGCCATCCGGCTTCTCAGCACAAGGGTTCCCTGTGGCTGAATATAAAAGCCATTCCCACCGGAAAGTGTATCTGCCGGGGTGCATTGGACTGTCACCCCGAGTTCTGGGATTTCCGTGCATCCCGGACATTGCAACGGGTAAGCTAGAAGTGTCTGCACCCGTTCCCGCTTCACCAGCCGGTCATATTCTCTGCCAATGGTGACTCCACCGGGAAACTGCATGGAAGCCGAGGGATTCCAGTGAAACACCAACGATTCCATTTGAAGGATGTGTACCTGTTCCGGTTCCTTTACCCCGCTGTCTTTTAGGAAACGCTCCAAAAGTCGATGGCGAATGGGCCCGGGCAGTTCTTTCAGCTGGGATACCGGCGGCATGGTTTCCGGCAGTAAGGACTGCAAAAAGGCTTCCTCCTGCCGCAAGTTCTGCGCCATGGCCGACAGGTTTTCACCGATTCTTGGATTCTCCTGCCGCAAAAGGGGCATGATCTCATGGCGAACCCGGTTCCTCAAAAAGGCATTTTCTCCGTTGGAACTGTCCTCTACATGGGAAAGGGCATATTCCTCCAAGAACGCCTCCACTTCTTCTCTGGTAATGGAAAGCATGGGGCGAATAATATTCCCGTTGACCGGTGCAATAGCCCCCAGCCCCTTTAATCCGGTGCCTCGCAGCAGCCGCAGCAGAACGGTTTCGGCATTATCATCCGCCGTGTGGGCTGTTGCCACCTTGCCGGGAAGACTTCGCAGGAAAGCGTATCGGGCCTCTCTGGCCGAGGCCTCCAGACCCTTTTTCCCGGGCAATACCTTGGCCCCGGAGACATGGAGAGGAATGCCGTAGCTTTGGCAGAACGCCCGGACAAAGGCTTCATCCCGGTGGGATTCTTCTCCACGAAGATGGTGGTTAAAGTGGGCGGCTTCCAGGGTAATGCCCAGTTCTTCCTTTAATAGGTAAAGCCCAAAAGTCAGGGCCACCGAGTCCGCCCCGCCGGACAGGGCCACGATCACCCGGTCTCCCGGCTGAATCATGCGGTTGGTTTTCAGGAAAGCCCGGAGTTTACTCAGCATGTTTCCACTCCCGGTCCGCAAAGGACTGATATTGGCCGATCCACTGGAGCTTTACCGCACCGGTTTCGCCGTGACGGTTTTTGGCCACGATGCACTCGGCAATACCCTTATCCTCGGTATTGGGGTTATAATACTCATCCCGATAAATGAACATCACGGAGTCCGCATCCTGTTCAATGGCACCGGATTCCCGGAGATCCGACAGTATGGGCCGCTTGTCAGTACGGCTTTCCACCGCACGGGAGAGCTGACTCAGGCAAATCACCGGCACATTCAGTTCCTTGGCCATGATTTTAAGAGAACGGGAAATCTCACCTACAACGACCACTCGGTTTTCACTGTTCTTTCCGTAGCCGGAGCCTTGCATCAGCTGCAAATAATCGATGATGATCAGGCCCAGATTGTCCAGGCGGCGGCATTTTGCGTTAATATCCGCAACCGTTACCGTGGGATTGTCGTCAATACGAATATCCATCCGGCTCAGTTCATCGGAAGCCATGCACAGTTTGGTCCATTCCTCATCCGTCAGCTTGCCGGTTGCCAGCTTTTGCAGTTCCACATAGCTCTTATTGGCCAGCAAACGCATGGCCAGCTGTTCCCGGGACATTTCCAGGTTGAAAATCGCCACGGTTTTCTTGTAGGTATGGGCTACATTGGCACCGATATTCAAAGCAAAGGAAGATTTACCCATGGCAGGGCGGGCTGCGATCAGCAGAAGGTCGGACTTGTTCAGGCCGTTGATCTTGCTGTCCAGATCTTTTAGTCCCGTGGACATGCCTGCAATGGCAGAATCCGACTGGGATAGCTCGTCCAGGCGGTCAAATACCTTGTGCAGTGTGGTACCGATATGCTCCAGACTGTCCCCCCGCTCGCCTTTCCGGAGGGCGTAGATTTTCTTTTCCGCCGTTTCCAGAATCTCTCCGGCAGTACCTGTCTGCTCGTAGACCATCTCGGAAATATCGCCCGCCGCCTGGCCCAGACCACGGAGCATGGACTTTTCCTGGACGATATTGGCATAGCGCACCACATTGGCAGCGGTGGGCGTGATCTCCATCAGCTGCATCACGTACTCTTTGGAGTTGTCGTGATAATAGCCCAGCTCTTTGAGCTTATCCAGAACGGTCACAGGGTCGATGGTCTCGGAGAAATTGAACATGGTATAAACCGTTTCATAAATCTCCCGGTTCTGTTCCAGGTAAAAATCCTCCGGCTTGAGGATCCCGATGACCTCTGCTACGCACCGGCTATCGATGAGAATAGAGCCTAATACGGCCTGCTCTGCCTCCAAGGACTGGGGCTGCTGTCTGGCCAACAATTCTTCATCCATAGCTTCTCTCCTTTGCGCAACTATAATCGGGCATTATGCCTCTACGATTTTTACCGTCAGAGGCGCTGTGATCTCGTAACCCAGCTTGCAGGTCACGGTGTAAGTGCCAACGTTCTTAATGGCATCGGCAATGACGATTTTCCGCTTGTCCAGGGTGATTCCGGCGGCTGCTTTCAGTGCATCCGCAATTTCCTGGTTGGTGATGGAGCCGAACAGCCGCCCGTTTCCACCGCCCTTGGCCGTAACGGTGACCGTCAGTTCCCGGAGCTTCTTGGAGGTTTCCATGGCCTCTGCCTTCTCCTTGGCAATCCGCTCCTGGGTGGCCTTATCGTTCATGCGCATGGTGTTCACCGCATCGGCAGTAGCCTCAATGGCGATTTTTCTGGGCAGCATATAGTTCCGGGCGTAGCCGTCAGAAACTTCCAACATCTGGCCTTTCTTGCCCTTTCCACGAACATCTTGCAGTAAAATAACTTTCATTTTCATATTCTCCTTATTCTTCATAGAACGCATCAATTGATGCGATCAGTTTATCCAACGCATCCTTTACGCTGACACCCTGCATCTGTGCCCCGGCAGTTGCAGCGTTTCCGCCGCCGCCCAGGGGTTCCAGAATCACCTGCACGTTGGCAGAGCCAATGCTGCGGGCAGAAATGATGGTCACATCTCCATCGGGGTACAGCACAAAGGAAGCAGTGATACCGGAAATATTCAGCAGTTCATCTGCCGCCTGGGCAGCCAGGATTCTGCTTGTGGTCTGCTCCAAAGCCGCAATGGCCAGTTCATCCCGATAGAGCTTGGCTTCCTTAATGATTTGGTACTTTTCCAGGGTGTCATGGAAGTCGTTTTGCAGCAGAAGCTTCACTTCCGTGGTATCCGCACCCAGGCGGCGAAGCACTGCTGCCGCTTCAAAGGTACGCTCCCCGGTCCGGACATTAAAGAACTTGGTGTCCAGGCAGATACCGGCCATCAGGCTCTTGGCTTCAATGGGCAGTACATCCCGGCCTTCCACCGCATAGGTCACAAGTTCCGTTACCAGCTCCGAAGCGGAGGAGGCGTAGGTTTCGTGAAGATTGACCACCACGGGGTTGATATAATCTGCGGCCCGGCGGTGATGGTCCACCACACAGACCTTGGAAATGGCTTCCAGCAGAGGCTTAAACTCCACCTGATCCGGCCGGTTGGTATCCACCACGATCAGAATGCTCTTGTTGTCACAGGCAAGCAGGGCATCCTGGCCGGAAATAAACACGTCCCGATACTCCGGCACATTCCGAAGCTCTTCCAGCAGTCTGGGACAGGCGTTGTTTTCCAAATCAATGACAATGCTGGCCTTCTTGCCCTTCTTCCGGCACAGGCAATTGATGCCCACGGCAGCACCCAGAGAATCCAGATCCGCACTTCGGTGGCCCATTATAAATACATGGTCGCTTTGGGCGATCAGCTCCATCAAAGAATTGGCTGTCACTCTGGAACGGACCTTGCTGCGGTACTCGGTTTCCTTGCTGCGGCCGCCGTAGAAATCAAAGTTGAACCGGTCCTTGATAACCGCCTGGTCACCGCCCCGGCTCAGGGCCATTTCAATACTCAATGCCGCAAAGCTGTAGCCTTCTTCAAAATCCGCACCGTCTACGCCCAGACCGATGGAAATAGAGGCGGCCAGGCCAGAGGGGCTGGCAATTTTATGGATTTTTTCCAGCAGAGAGAATTTATCCGCCTTGGCCCGTTCCAAATCCCGTTTTTCAAAAATAAACAGGAACCGGTTTCGCTCTAACCGGCGCAAAAGGCCCCGGTAATCCTCTGTCCACTGGGTAATGGTGTCGTTCAGATTGGCGTTCAGCTTGGAAATGGCACTTTCCGTCAAATTCTGGGTCATTTCCTCGTAGTTATCAATGAGAATAATGGCAACCACAGGACGGGAGCGGATATATTCATCCCGCACCTGGTACATTTCCGTTAAATCGCTGAGGTACAAAACCGCCAATCTGCTTCCGGCAGAGCGGAGCATGGTCCCGTAAACCCGGTAACGGCCCTTGCCCAGCATCACGTCCTGGGGGGCTTCATTTTTTCCCGCTGTCAGAAAATCCAAGGTAATACCGGGCAGCACATCCCCAAGCTTTTCATCGGACAGTGCCTTCAAGCCGCCGCTGAGCTGGGAGAAACGGTAATTCTCCCAAACAACGGTTCCGTCGTCCATCTGTACCATCAGAGCCGGCAGCGGGCCATCCCCTTTGCAGACACTCTCCATGGAATCCGGGTCCGATTGCAGATACTGCTGCAAAGCCCGCTTCCGGTATTGCCGCTCCACCAGGTAAAACACCAGGGTCAGCAGAGCGACCACCAGCTCCCCCACGCCGATCCATGTTTTACCCGTCAAAAAAGCAAGGGCGCAAAAGCCAAACAGTATTATAAAATAGATACCCTTCCCGGGTTTCAGCAGTCGCTCCAGCTTCTTCTCCATTGTCCGGCCCCTTCCTGTATGCAATTATAGGTTATTTTATTATAGCAAACAAGCCGCCTATTGGCAACTGTTTTTCTGCGCTTTTTCGCTTCTAAAAAAGTTTTCAAAAATAAATGTATACTTTTTGAGGAAGCTGTGCTATAATACCTGACGAATTGCGCAGGTAGGCAGACCTGGCAGACAAAACAGAAGGGCACTTCGTGCCCCCAAAGAAGCCCCTTTTCTTTTGGTTCCCCGCAATTGCCTCCGGGCACCCAGGCGGACCGGCCGGAATGAAAAATGCCTGTCCATACGGCAGGGGTAACTTTATTTGGAATATATGCAGGCGTTTCTCGGAGAAAAACGGCGTTACAGGGCCATCTTTTCCCGACACGGCTGCTTTGTTTGCTATGTAATTTTAGAGTATTGATGTTTTGAAAGGAGTTATTGAACAAATTGGCTGAAAAATTGAAAATTATCCCCCTGGGTGGACTGGATGAAATCGGTAAAAACATTACCGTTCTGGAATACGGAAAAGACATGATCGTAGTGGACTGCGGCGTAGGCTTCCCGGATGAAGATATGTACGGTGTTGACCTGGTGATCCCCGACTTTTCTTATCTGGTGTCCAACCAGAAGAAACTCCGTGGAATGTTCATCACCCATGGCCACGAAGACCACATTGGCTCTATCCCCTACTGCATGCGCCAGGTAAACTGCCCCATCCACGGCACCGCCATGACCAACGGCCTGATCAAACTGAAACTGGAGGAGCACCATCTGGCAGACACCGTCAAACTGGTGACCCACAAGCCCGGTGACGTGGTGAAAGCCGGATGTTTCAGCGTGGAGTTCATTCACGTAAACCATTCCATTGCCGATGCGGTGGCCTTTGCCATTAAAACCCCTGTGGGTACCGTGATCATGACCGGTGACTTCAAAATTGACCCCACCTCCGCTGACGGCATGATGAACCTGGCCCGGCTGGGTGAGCTGGGCAACCAGGGTGTTCTGGCCCTGCTGGCAGACTCTACCAATGTAGAGCGTGCCGGTTATACCCCCAGTGAAAACGTGGTAGCGGAGAGCCTGGACCGGCAGTTCCGCAACTGCGACCAGCGGATCATCATCACCACCTTTGCCTCCAACATGCACCGGATCCAGAGTGTCATCGCCACTGCCCAACGCTATGGTCGGAAAGTGGCCGTTACGGGCCGCAGCATGGAAAACATGCTGAAAGTTGCCCAGGAATTGGGATACCTGAAGGTCAAGCCCGGCACCATTGTGGACTTGAATACCATCAAGAGCATTCCCAAGAACAAGCTGGTCATTGTTTCCACCGGCTCTCAGGGCGAAAACATGTCCGCCCTTTACCGCATGGCTTTCTCCACCCACAAGCAGGTAGACGTTACTTCCGGGGACCGGATCATTATTTCCGCTTCTGCCATTCCCGGAAACGAAAAGGCCATTTCCCGGATCATCAACGAGCTTTATCGGAAAGGTGCCGATGTGGTTTACGAAAAGAGCGAGGGTCTCCATGTATCCGGTCACGCTTGCCAGGAGGAACTGAAAATCGTCCACGGTCTGGTAAAGCCCCGGTTCTTCCTGCCCCTCCACGGGGAGCAGCGGCATTTGCAGATCCACGCCAAACTGGCCCAGTCCATGGGGATGAGTCCTCGGAACATCCATATTGGAGAAATCGGCACCGTCTTTGAGTTTACCGGAAAATCCTGCAAGGTTAACGGCACGGTTCCCGCCGGAAAGGTCTTTGTGGACGGCACCGGCGTGGGTGATGTGGGCAGTGTGGTGCTGCGGGACCGGAAGCATCTGGCCCAGGACGGCATGATCGTTGTCTGTGTCAACCTCAGCAGCCAGGACGGCAGCGTGGTTTCCGGCCCGGACATCATCACCCGGGGCTTCATCTACGTGAAGGAGTCCGAGGAACTGATGGAAGATCTGCGGCAGGTGGCTATTGAAGCCATTGAACGCTGCCAACGCAAGCGGGTAAGAGACTGGTCTGCCATTAAGTCTGCCATTAAAAATGACATCAGCGGTTACCTGTTCAAGACCACCAAGCGCAATCCCATGATCCTGCCCGTGATCATGGAAATCTAAACAAGCCAAAGGGGCGGCTTTCGGGCCGCCCCTTTTTGAGGAATGCTTTATGGAATACTATTTTGCCCCCATGGAGGGCTTGACGGACAGCGTATACCGCCATCTGCACCACACCTATTTTCCCGGTGTGGACAAATACTATATGCCCTTCTTCTCCCCTACCGTTCACAGAAGTCTGACCCCCAGAGAGTCCCGGGAGCTGCCCTTTGCGAACCAGGAATCCTTTCAGGCTGTACCCCAGATTCTATGCAAAAATCCGGAGGATTTTTTATGGGCGGCAGAGCAATGCAAGGACCGGGGATACCGGGAGGTAAATCTGAATCTGGGCTGTCCCTCCGGCACGGTCTTCTCCAAAGGAAAAGGTTCCGGGATGCTCCGGGACCCGGAGACCCTGGACCGGTTTCTGGAACAAATCTACACCTCCGCGCCCCTGCCTGTTTCCCTGAAAACCCGTCTAGGTGTCGAAAAGCCGGAAGAATTTGAAACGCTTCTGGAAATCTACAATCGCTATCCGGTTTCCCTGCTGATCATTCACCCCCGGGTACGGACCGCCTTTTATAGCGGACCCGTGCATTTGCAAGTCTTTAAGACCGCATTGGAAAACAGCAAAAATCCGGTGTGCTACAACGGAAATCTCAACGCGCTCCAAGAGATTGACGACTTTTCCCGGCAGTTTCCCACCGTAGAAAAAGTTATGCTGGGTCGGGGGCTTATAGGCGACCCTGGAATGCTCACCCCGGTGGGAACCACCGCTGCCGCCCTGGAAAAGTTTTACGACGATCTGTTGGAACAGTACATTGCTCTGTTTGGAGGCTCCCGGAATGCTATGTTCCGACTCAAAGAGAACTGGCGTTATCTGCTATGCCGGTTTGATGGAGCGGAAAAATTGGGTAAAAGGCTAAAGAAAACCACCGATGTAAACGAATACCGGGCCCTCACCCACGAAATATTCCGCAGCTGTCCACTGCTTCCCCGGCTCACACCGGACTGGTGATATTTTTGCAATGCCATATTTTTGGGCGTGACCGTTCCGGTCACGCCCTTTGAAGTTTATTCAGGATTGTGCAGCAGTTCGTGGGCCTTGCCCTTGAAATAACCGTTGTAGAACACATCCATCAGGGGGTTCTCATCGGACTTCCGCAGGATACGGTCTTTGTCTGCTTTGTAAAGGCCCTTGGCCCGGGCAGCCTTGTGTCTGGGACCGGCAGGGATGGGCTGTCCACCGCCCATGATGCAGCCCCGGCGGCAAGCCATGACTTCAATCAGGTGGTACTCCTTCTCGCCGGACTCCACCTGCTCCATGACCTTTCGGGCGTTGGCCAGGCCGGAGACCACGCAAATCTTGACATCCATCCCGTTATAGGGAATGGTGGCTTCCTTGATGCCCTCGTCGCCACGGATGCCGCAGGCAGCAATGGCGTTCAGGGTCGCCGCATTGTGGTCATCCGCCAGACGGCGCAGGACAGCTTCGGTAACACCGCCGGTGACACCGAAAATCACACCGCCACCGGAACTCAGGCCGAAAGGCATATCACAAGCCTCGGGCTCGATCTTATCAAAGGCAATGCCAAAGTTCTTGATCATCCGGGTCAGTTCCGTGGTGGTCAGAACCACATCCGTGTCCTGCTCGCCCTTGGTGAAAGAGTTGGGCCGAATGGCCTCCATCTTCTTGGCGGTACAGGGCATAATGGACACAACAAAGGTCTTTTTGCCGCCAGAATGAGCGGGATCACGGTAGTAATCCTTGATGACCGCAGAGAACATTCCCTGGGGAGACCGGCAGGTCGATACATTTTCTTTCATTTCCGGGAATTCGTTGTCCACGAACTTCACCCAGGCGGGACAGCAGGAGGTCAGCAGCGGCAGCTTTCCGCCGTTTTTCACCCGATCCAGGAACTCTGCGGATTCTTCCATGACCGTCAGGTCGGCGGAATAGCTGGTATCAAACACTTCGTCAAAGCCCATGGCGTGGAGAGCCGCCACGACTTTCCCCATGGCGTTTTCGCCGTTGGGCAGGCCAAAGGCATCGCCCACCGCCACCCGAACGGCAGGGGCGATCTGGGCCACGACCCGGATATTGGGGTCACCCAGGGCGGCGTAAACCTCGTCCATATGGGTGCGGATGGTCAGAGCGCCGGTGGGGCAGAATACACGGCACTGGCCGCAGCTGACACACTGGGTCTGGGACAGCTTCTTATTGAAAGCAGGCGTTACCTCCGCCTCGGTGCCACGGTGGGCAAAGCCCAGAACGCCGACGCCCTGGATTTCCGAGCAAACCCGGACACAGTTGCCGCAGAGGATGCACTTATTGGGGTCCCGGACAATGGAGGGAGAGCTGTAGTCTACAGGTTTGAGCTCCTTGTAGTCCTGGAAGCGGACCTCCCGGATGCCCATTTTGTGGGCCAGGTCCTGCAAGACACACTCGCCGGACTTAACACAGGTGGTGCAGTCCCGGCAGTGGGCAGCCAGCAGCAGCTCCACGATCAGCTTCCGGTGACGGCGCAGGCGCTCCGTATGGGTATAGATGACCATGCCGTCTCTGGGCTCCTCGGAACAGGAGGCGAAGCACTGGCCCCGGTCATTCTCTACGGTACACAGGCGGCAGGCACCAAAGGTGCTCAGTTCCGAATGATAGCACAGCGTTGGCATATCAATGCCGGCCTTGCGGATAATGGTCAGAACATTTTTTTCATCGGTAAATTCAACTTTTTTTCCGTTAATCGTAATGGTTCCCATGACTGCCCCTCCTTACGCTTCTACATAGATGGCATCAAAGGCGCAGTTTTCCTTACAGGCGCCGCACTTGATGCAGACGGTGGGATCGATATGATAAGGATTCTTGACCTTGCCGGAGATGGCGTTCACAGGACAGTTCCGAGCACACTTGCCACAGCCCTTACAGAAATCAGGGTTAATGACATATTTGCGCAGAGCGGTACAGACCTTGGCCCGGCACTTCTTATCCACGATATGCTCAATATACTCATCCCGGAAGGTGCAGAGGGTAGAAATAACGGGAAGAGGCGCGGACTTTCCAAGGCCGCACAGGGCCATGGTCTTAACCATGGTTGCCAGTTCTTCCAGCTTGTCCAGGTCTTCCAGTTCTCCCTGGCCGTTGACGATCTTCTCCAGAATCTCCAGCATCCGCTTGGTACCCTCCCGGCAGGGAACACACTTGCCACAGCTCTCCCGCTGGGTAAAGGACATGAAGAAACGGGCCACTTCCACCATACAGGTATGCTCATCCATGACCACCATGCCGCCGGAGCCGACGATGGCGTTGAACTTCTTCACGGAGTCAAAGTCCAGAGGCTCGTCCAAGTGCTGCTCGGTCAGGCAGCCGCCGGAGGGGCCGCCGATCTGGACCGCCTTAAAGGTGGCACCGTTTTTCAGGCCGCCGCCAATATCGAAAATGATTTCCCGGAGGGTGGAGCCCATGGGCACTTCGATCAGGCCCGTATTCTCAATGGCACCGGTCAGGGAGAAGGTCTTGGTGCCGGGGCTTCCGGCAGTACCAATGGAGCGATACCAGTCCGCACCCTGGAGGATGATCTTGGGTACGTTGGCATAGGTTTCTACGTTGTTCAGCACCGTAGGCCGCTCCCACAGGCCCTTTTCAACGGTTCTGGGAGGCTTCACACGGGGCATACCACGGTTGCCTTCAATGGATGCAGTCAGCGCAGAGCCTTCACCGCAGACAAAGGCACCGGCACCACGATTGATGTGCAGGTGGAACGAGAAGTCAGAGCCCAGGATGTTGTCACCCAGCAGTCCCCGTTCTTCCAGCAGGGCGATGGCATGGCGCAGACGGGCAACGGACATGGGATATTCGGCACGGACGTAGATGTAGCCGTCAGAGGAGCGGACTGCATAGCCGGCAATCATCATGCCCTCGATCAGCTTAAAGGGGTCGCCTTCCATAACGGAGCCGTCCATAAAGGCACCGGGGTCACCCTCGTCACCGTTGCAGACCACATAGCGGATGGGGTCTTTCTGCCGGGCCACCTGCTTCCACTTCTTGCCGGCAGGGAAGCCACCGCCGCCACGGCCACGAAGGCCGGACTTGTCGATTTCCTCAATGATCTGATCCCGGTCCATCTGGAACATGGCCTTTTCCAGAGCCTTGAAACCGCCGGAGGCCAGATATTCATCCAGGGACTCGGCATCCAGCTTGCCGCAGTTTTCCAGAACGATGCGGGTCTGCTTGGCAATAAAGGGGATCTCCTCAGGACCGACGTACTTCTTTTCACCCTTGTGGTACAGCAGCCGCTCGATCACGTCGCCGCCCAGGATGGTCTTTTCATAGATTTCTTTGCAGTCCTCCGGCTGGACCTTGACGTACTGAACCATCTTGTCGCCTTTCTGGATGCGAACCAGGGGGCCAAGCTCACAGAAGCCCTGGCAGCCGGTCTTTTTCACGCCGATATTGGGCCGGTCATGGTCATCATGGGGCGCAAAGACCAGATCGATTTCAGGGTTATCCGCAATCAATTCTTCCAGCAGCTTGTGGATTTTATCAGAGCCGGTGGCAATACAACCGGTACCGGAGCAAACCAGCACACGGCAATCATAGCCGTTCAATTCCGCAACGGCTTTTTCCCTTTCACGGGACAGATCTTCAATATTCTGGATCATCAGCCTTTACCTCTCAATTCCGCAATCAGTGCCAGGGCCTTTTCCGGCGTCATGGCCGGATAGACCTGCTCGTTGACCATCATGGTAGGTGCCAAACCACAGGCACCCAGACAGGAAACCGTTTCCACCGTGAACATCATGTCATCGGTGGTGCGTTTCTTTTTGCTCAGGCCCAGTTCTTTCCAAAGGGCTTCCAGAACCGGGGTGGAGTGGCGCACATGGCAAGCCGTGCCGTCACATACCTTAATGACATATTTTCCCTTGGCTTCAAAAGAAAAGTTTTCGTAGAAAGTAGCAACACTGTAAGCTTTTGTCTCGGTAATTCCGATCTGCTTTGCAATGTAGGCGAGGAGCTCACCGGGCAGGTAGCGGTATTCCGCTTGAACATCCTGCATGATGGGGATCAATGCCTTGGCCTCTCTGCCGTAGTGGGCAATGATCTCATCCGTCTTCCGGTAGTAGGATTCATCCAGCATATCATATTCCTCCTTTGATATAGGCGGACTCATTATAGCAAATTTTACGGTCTTTCGCAACATCCGTTTTGTGCATTTTGTCAGAATAGATCCTTTTTTATGCAAACTGCCTATTTTATACCAGTATTTTTCTCGCAAAAAATTAGCGTATCCTAACTCTTTGCTTTTTCAAAAACAGGAAACACACAAACTTCCATGTGCCTACGAAATATATTCGGCACACCGGGCCATTTCCCCTTTCGCAGAACCGCTTGCCTATTAAAAAAGCACCGCCGAAGCGGTGCTTTAGAGAATTATTTATCAAGATAATGCCAGGGGTAACAGAAGATATGTCCACCGATCTCCCCCCAGACACTGTCAGTGGTGCGGACACGGCCATAAAACTGTACGTCCTTGGGAAGCACGTATGGCCCATACAGGGCACGGTCGATGGCCTCATACTGGGCCTGACCAGGTTTTGCCGCAACGATCAGTTTGTGGGGAACAAATTGGCTTTCATCGTTGATCATGGCCGTAATGGACGTACCAAAATTGCCGGAGGTCAGGCGGTTGAGTACCACTTCCGCAATAGCCTGTTGACCATCTTCGCTTTCTCCCCGGGCTTCCACCCAGACGAGCTTTGCCAGAAGCTTTGTCTCCTCGTCTGTCAACTTTAACCCATCGTAGCGGGGTTCTACATAGGGCCGAACCGGCGGTTCATAGATAAAAGGCTCCTCCGGCATTTTTGCCGGGTCAAAAATAAAGGCTCCATCATAGCCCCAGCAGATCTCATCTGTGGTAAAACCGTTTTCAAATCCGTCTTTCAACCGCCAACTGATCCGGTTGGATACAGAGGGGTCATAGACCATGATTTTTCCCTCTTCATTAAAGCCTTTCAGCAGAATAAAATGCTGGGCTTTTGTAAAAAGGGATCTGCCGTTCATCAGCTGAATGACGACCTTTCCCTCCATCAGGGCTTCCTTGACAAAGATATAATTCTCCGCCTCTGTCATAGGCAGCTGCAAGGCTCTGGCCATGTAACGAATTCTGTCTACATTGTTTTCCGCCTTGGATCCAAACCATCGGGCCAGTTCGTCCGGGTAATACTGGCGGCCTGTTAAGAATGTTGCCACGCTGGCCATACAGCATACACTACAGCCGTTATCTTTAATGGTGCCGGAACCGTACATCACATCGGCATAATCATCCAGGGTATAATCCGGGAAAAAATGTTCCGGCTGAGACGGTTCTTCCGAAATTTCTTCCTCCTGGGTATCCTCTGCATTGGGAAAAGTTTCTTCCTGAATTGTTTCTTTCTCAGAGTCAGAGTCCTTTGTCTCCTCCGCCAAAGTGAGGAACGGGACTGTTTGAACAAGCAGCATCAGTGCTACGAAAACAGAAAGCAGCTTTGGCATCCGCATTCTGGTATTGACTTTGGAATAGATGCCCATATTGCTTTCCGAACTTCCTTTCAGAGCTTCCGCAAGCTCATGCGAAACTGACAGAATTATACCACGCAGAGTGTGTTATTTCAACCAGGATTATAAAAAATTAAGAATTGGAAAGCTTAAGAATTGCTTTAGATTTCAATGCTTTTTAAATTCTTCTCGCCAGTTTTTCCGAGTATTCCGCCCGGAACTGGGCGAATGTCCCGTTGTCCAAGGCATCCCGGATACGTTCCATGAGTTTGTTATAAAAATACAAATTGTGCATGACGGACAGCCGCATGGCCAGCATTTCGTCGGCAATAAACAGATGCCGGATATATGCCTTGGAGTAGCGGCGGCATACCGGGCAATCACACTTGGGATCGATGGGGCTGGAATCCAGCTGATATTTGGCGTTTTTCAGGTTGATGGCCCCCTCCCAGGTAAAGAGTCGGGCATGGCGGGCATTCCGGGCGGGCATCACGCAGTCAAAGAAGTCCACGCCCCGGGCCACGGCCTCAATAATATTGGTGGGAGTACCCACACCCATGAGATACCGGGTCCGGTCTGCCGGCATAAAGGGTTCTACGGCATCGATGATGTCATACATCTCCTGGGCCGTCTCCCCCACTGCCAAGCCGCCGATGGCATAGCCCGGCAGGTCCAGCTCCGCAATGCGCTTCATATGCTCCACACGAATATCGGCATAGGTGCCGCCCTGGTTGATGCCCCAGAGCATCTGCTGGGGATTGACGGTACCCGGCAAGCTGTTCAGCCGGGCATTTTCCGCCTTGCAGCGTACCAGCCAGCGGTAGGTTCTGTCCACGCTTTTTTGCACATAATCCCGGGGAGAGGGATTTTCAATGCACTCGTCAAAGGCCATGCAGATGTCGCTGCCCAGGTTGGACTGGATCTGCATACTCTCCTCAGGGCCCATAAAAATCTTGTGTCCGTCAATATGGGAGGCAAAATACACGCCCTCCTCTTTGATTTTCCGCAGAGAGGACAGACTGAACACCTGGAATCCGCCGGAATCCGTCAGGATGGGGCCGTCCCAGGTCATGAATTTGTGCAGACCTCCCATCTGCCGCACCACCTGGTCTGTGGGCCGCAGATGCAGGTGATAGGTATTGCTGAGCTCTACCTGGCAGCCGATATTCTTCAGGTCCGCCGCACTGAGGGCCCCTTTAATGGCCCCCTGGGTGCCTACATTCATAAATACAGGTGTCTGCACCGTCCCATGGGCGCAGGTAAACACACCCCGGCGGGCTTTTCCCTCGGTTTTTAATAACTGAAACATAGCGTCCCTCTTTTATTCTCAAATATTGCCAATATACATGGCATCCCCAAAGCTAAAGAACCGATAGCGGTTTTCTACGGCGGTCCGGTAGGCATTCAAAACGTGTTCCCGGCCGGCGAAGGCGGAGACCAGCATCACCAGGGTGCTTTCCGGCAGATGGAAATTGGTGATGAGGGCATCCATGGCCTTAAAGGTGTAGCCCGGGTAGATGAAAATTTCCGTCCAGCGGGAAGCGGCCTCAAAGGTTCCGTCCTCTTTGACCAGGGATTCCAGAGTTCGACAGGAAGTGGTGCCAACGCAGATGATC
The DNA here is from genome assembly GCA_934591845.1 of uncultured Oscillospiraceae bacterium. Lineage (GTDB taxonomy): Bacteria > Bacillota > Clostridia > Oscillospirales > Oscillospiraceae > Faecousia. Next base: position 120,772 of record CAKTPO010000001.1, read on the forward strand.
CGGCCACCGGAGGCTTTCGTGTCGTTCAGGATTTGGGCGGTCTCCTCATTCATCATGCAAAGCTCGCTGTGCATGTGATGCTCCAAGATGTCATCGGCCTTTACGGGACGGAAAGTCCCCAAGCCCACATGGAGGGTCACAAAGGCAGTTTTGACACCCTTTTCCCGTATTTTATCCAGCAACTCCTGGGTAAAATGCAGTCCGGCTGTGGGGGCCGCGGCAGAGCCCACTTCCCGGGAGTAAACTGTTTGGTAACGCTCCTGGTCCTGTAGCTCCTCTTTGATATAGGGCGGCAGTGGCATTTTTCCCAAACGCTCCAACACCTCCAGGAAGATGCCGTCGTAATGGAATTCCACCACCCGGTTGCCATCCTCCCGGACTTCTTTTACTACAGCCGTCAACTCACCGTTTCCAAAAATCACTTCGCTACCGGGCTGCATCTTTCGTCCGGGCTTGCAAAGGCACTCCCAGCACTTATTCCCCAGATCCCGCAGCAGCAGTACCTCCACTGCACCGCCGGTGGGACGGTGGCCCAGGAGTCTTGCAGGCAGCACCCGGGAATCGTTCATCACCAGACAGTCCCCGGGGTTTAAGTAATCGATAATATCGTAAAAATGCTTATGCTCCACCGCACCCGTGACCCGGTCCAGAGTCATAAGCCGGGAGGCATCCCGCTTTTGCAGAGGGGTCTGGGCGATCAGTTCCTCCGGCAGATCATAATAAAAATCATGGGTTTTCAATACTGTTTCCTCCGAATCGTAGTTCTTTATAGTATAGTGCATTTTCCCTGTTTTTGCAACAGACAAAATGGGCCGGAAAAGCATAGACTGCATGGGAGGGATTTTATGACAAAGCCAATTTTTACAGGGGTCTGCACCGCTCTGGTGACCCCGTTTCTGGAAAACCGGCTCAATACCCCCATGCTCCGGCAGCTGATCCGGCGGCAGGAGTTAGCGGGGGTGGATGCCCTGCTCATCTGCGGCACCACAGGAGAATCCGCGGCTTTAACGGACACGGAAAAGCTGGAACTTTTTAAGACTTCCCGGGAAGCCATTCCGGAGGGTGTTCCCTTTATCGCCGGAACCGGCTCCAATAACACAGCCCACGCCGTGGCCCTGAGTCAGGCCGCCCAGGAATTGGGGGCAGATGCCCTGCTTGTGGTCAGCCCCTACTATAATAAGGCAACAGAAGAGGGCCTGTACCGGCACTACCGCCACATTGCCGAAGCCGTTTCCATACCGGTGATCCTTTACAATGTTCCCAGCCGAACAGGGCTGGACATTCCTGTCTCCATCTACCAAAAGTTGGCGGAAATCCCCAATATTGTGGGTGTAAAGGAAGCCAGTGCCGACATTCGAAAAATCGCCTGGACCCGGCACCAATGCCCCCGGGATTTTTCTGTTTGGTGCGGCAATGACGATCTGGCCGTCCCCGCCCTTTCTCTGGGGGCATCGGGTGTTATTTCTGTTGTTTCCAACGTGGAGCCGGAACTGACCCGGGCCATGACGAAAGCGGCACTGGACGGCGACTTTGACACGGCCTCGGACCTGCAATGCAAGCTTCTGCCCTTGATCCAGGCCCTGTTTCGGGAAGTAAATCCGGTGCCTGTGAAAGAAGCCTTGAAGCAGATCGGGTTGGACTGCGGCAGCTGCCGTCTGCCCCTGGGCAATGCCAGTCCGGAAACAAAGGAAGCCCTGGCTTCCCTGCTGTAAAAAACTACGCCGGAGGGATCCCTCCGGCGTAGAACGTCTTATTTCAGGATTGCTTTGTGGAATACCTTCTTGCCCTTGCGGAGCTTCACGCCCTGCTGAAGCATTTCCCGGGTCACTTCAAACTTGATGTCCGTTACTTTCTCATCGTTGACGGACACGCCGCCGCCCGCCACGTTCTTCCGGGCATCGCCGTTGGAGCTTGCCAGACCACAGGCCACCATCAGGCTCAGAAGACCGATTTTGCCATCGGTCAGCTGCTCCTCCGTCAGTTCGGTGGTGGGGAGGTTTGCGTCGTTGCCGTCACCGGAGAACAGAGCCTTGGCGGAAGCCTGGGCTTTCAGGGCCTCCTCCTCGCCGTGAACCAGCTTGGTCAGTTCAAAGGCCAGGATTTCCTTGGCATCGTTGATTTTAGAATCTTTCCAGCCGTCCATTTCATCAATCTGTTCCAGAGGCAGGAAAGTCAGCATCCGGATGCACTTCATAACATCGGCATCGTCCACGTTCCGCCAGTACTGGTAGAACTCGTAGGGGCTGGTCTTATTGGGGTCCAGCCACACGGCACCTCTGGCGGTCTTGCCCATCTTCTTGCCCTCGGAGTTGAGGAGCAGGGTGATGGTCATGGCGTGAGCATCCTTGCCCAGTTTTCTACGAATCAGCTCCGTACCGCCCAGCATGTTGCTCCACTGGTCATTGCCGCCAAACTGCATGTTGCAGCCGTAGTGCTGGAAGAGGTAGTAGAAGTCGTAGGACTGCATGGGCATGTAGTTGAATTCCAGGAAGCTCAGGCCCTTTTCCATCCGCTGCTTGAAGCACTCGGCCCGGAGCATGTTGTTCACGGAGAAGCAGGCTCCCACGTCCCGGATGAAGTCAATGTAATTGAGGTTCAGCAGCCAGTCGGCATTGTTCACCATCTGGGCCTTGCCTTCTCCGAACTCGATAAACCGCTCCATCTGCTTTTTGAAGCAAGCGCAGTTGTGGTCAATGGTCTCCCGGGTCATCATGGAGCGCATGTCGGTCCGGCCGGAGGGGTCACCGATCATGGCAGTGCCGCCGCCAATCAGGGCAATGGGCTTGTTTCCTGCCATCTGCAGCCGCTTCATAAGGCACAGAGCCATAAAATGGCCTACATGGAGAGAATCGGCCGTGGGGTCAAAGCCGATATAGAACGTTGCCTTGCCGTTATCCACCATTTCCCGAATTTCTTCCTCGTTGGTCACCTGGGCGATCAGTCCACGGGCCACCAATTCATCATAAATTTTCATTTTTCTCATCCTTTCCCAGGTCCTGTCCGGAAACTGGCAGCATACCAAACAGCAGATTTCGGATTCGGCCTGATAAAAAATAAGCGCCCTCTGTCCATTAAAAGACAGAGGGCGCATAAAGCACGGTACCACCTCAGTTTGGGAGAGCCTCACAACCCACCCCTCATGCCGCCCCGCAGGCGGCGACGCTGTATCGGGCGCACCCGTCTTTCCCTACTGTTGCTTCAGGAAAGCCGCTCCGGGAGGTATGTTCTGCATAGGTTCCTGCCGCCTCGCACCCTCCGGCGGCTCTCTGAAAGGGATTCACTAAGCATACTTTTTCCCATCTCTGCGTTGTGACGTATTGTAACAGAAGCCCAGCCCTTTGTCAAGCAGCAAAATGCCGAAGTTTTCAGGGTTGTAATAGCATTTCTTCTGCACTTTTTAACGTAATTTCTGTAATATTGGTTCCTCCAATGATTCTGGCCAGTTCTTGCTTCCGGCCCTCTCGGTCCAAAGGAGTCACCGTTGTAAAGGTTCTTCCGTCGTGCTCAGACTTGGCAATGAGCATATGGGTATCCGCCAGGGCGGCCAATTGGGGCAGATGGGTCACGCACAGCACTTGCTTATGCTTTGCCAGAGAGCGCAGCTTTTCCGCAATGCGCTGGGCGGCTCTGCCGGATACACCGGTATCCACCTCGTCAAAAATCAAGGTATCCACCGCATCCTTTTCCGCCAGAACGTTTTTCATAGAGAGCATGATTCGGGCCAACTCGCCGCCGGAGGCCACCTTGCTCAGAGGCTTCAAATCCTCACCGGCATTGGCAGACAGATAAAAGGCCACCAGATCCGCACCGTCAGCCCCCAGTTCCGTTTCCCGGAACCGGCACTGAAACTGCACCCGGGGCATATCCAGCTGCCGCAGCTCCGAAAGGATTTTTTCTGCCAGCACTTTCCCTTTTTCCTGACGGTCCTTCCGCAGGAGCATGGCCGCCTCCCAGGCGGCTTTTTCCTTTGCGGAAAGCTTCTTTTTCAGCTGCTCCACCCGGTCGTCCGCAAACTCGATTTCATCCAGTTCTTTCCGGGCATTTTCCAGGTATTCCAGGATTTCCTGGCAGGTGGTGCCGTATTTCCGGCGAAGTCTGTGAATGATGTCCAGCCGGGACTCGATTTGTTCCAGCTCGTCGGCGGAATAGCTCAGCTCCTCCAACGCATCCCGAACTTCGTCGGCAATATCCTGAACCTGGTATTTAAGGTCTGTAAGCCGCTCCTGAAACGCCGTATAATCATCACTGTATCGGGCAATGCGGCCCAGGGCATAGGCCGCTTGGGCAAGCAATGCCGCCGCACCGTCAGAGTCATCGCCACCCAAAAGGGACTCTGCGGCTTCTTCCAGCCCTTGAGAAAGTTTCTCGGAATTTTGCAGCAGTTTTCTGCGCTGCTCCAATTCCTCGTCCTCTCCTGCCTTCAAATCCGCCTTTTCGATTTCCTCTACCTGATACTTGAGGGTCTCCATCCGGCGAAGTTTCTCCCCCTCGTCCATGGTCATCCGGTCGATTTCCCGGCGAAGGGCACTGACGGCGGCGAATTTTTCCCGATAGTCCTGCAAAAGGGACTCGTTATCCGCAAAGGCATCCAGAAAACGCAAGTGGTTTTCTTCATCAAACAGTGTGGCAGAATCATGCTGACCGTGAATATTGATAAGCTCAAGTCCCAGCTTCTGCAAAATGGACACGGTAACCAGGCTGCCGTTTACCCGGCAGACATTTTTACCGTCCATGAAAATATCCCGCTGGATCACGGTTTCTTCATCATACTCCACGCCATTCTCCCCAAACCAGGGAAAGTTCGGAACGTTGGTAAACACCGCCCGGACGGATGCTTTATTGGTTCCGGTGCGGATCATGTCCCGGTAGGCCCGTTTGCCCAGAATGGCGGAGATGGCATCGATCACAATGGATTTACCGGCACCGGTCTCACCGGTGAGAACGTTAAAACCCGGGTCAAAGGAGATGTCCGCCTGCTCAATTACCGCAATATTTTCAATGTGCAATAGGCTCAGCAAGGTTCTCTCTCCTTTTAGCGGATCACCGCTTTGATCTCTCCACAGAAAGCAGCCGCAGCGGCGGCATCCCGCATAACGATGACCACCGTATCGTCACCGGCCAGAGTGCCCAGAACCACACTGATTTTCATGGCATCCAGGGCAGACCCGGCAGCACTGGCCAGACCCGGCAGGGTATGAATGACGATGAGGTTTTCCGCATAGTCAATGCTGATGACGCATTCCCGGAAAATGGTATTGAGCCTGTCCGAAAGGGCCGGCGGCACATCCTTTTCCGGCACACTGTAGCGGTAGGAGCCAAGGCTTGTCAGCTCCTTGACAATGCGCAGTTCCTTAATGTCCCGGGAAATGGTCGCCTGGGTGCTGGTGAAGCCTTCTTCCTCCAAGGCCTTCAGCAGCTGCTCTTGGGTCTCCACATTTGCGTTGGAGATGATCTCGATGATCTTGGCCTGTCTTTTGGATTTCATTGCAAGTTCCTCTTACTTCCTTTGAAATTTGGCATTCACCACATCATAAAAGCTGCGGTCGTTGAGTTTCAGCAGCTTTGTTTCATATTTGGATTTTCGGATGGTCACCACATCTCCCATATTGAGCCGTACAGCCTTTCCTCCATCTACGGAAAGGAACGCGTTACGTCGGGCATTCTGAATCATGCGGACGGTAAGAACCCGCCGGTCCGAGGTCACAATACAGCGGCTGCAAATGTCATGGGCGCAGATGGGGGTGATGATCATATTCCGGGCATCCGGCTCTACAATCGGGCCTCCGGCAGAGAGATTATAGGCCGTGGAGCCGCTGGGCGTGGAGATGATCACACCGTCCCCACCGCAGGTCAGGGCCTGAACGCCGTCACATTCTACGCTTAAGTAGACGATTCGAGCCACTGCACCTTTGGTGACCACCACATCATTCAGGCAAATATCGTGAAATATAATATCCCGATCCCGCTGAACTGTTACATCCAGCATCATTCTGGGATCCATGCGGTAATCTCCTGTAGCAAGCTTGGGCAGCTGGTTCAGTTCAGAGCTTTCCAGCTCCGCCAAAAAGCCCATGGTGCCAATATTCACACCGAGAATGGGGAGCCCCCGCTTGGTGGCCGCCTTGGCCGTGTGCAGGATCGTTCCGTCACCGCCAAAGCAAATCACCGCATCGGCGGTGTTCAGTTCCCGCTCCAATCTGGAAAACCGCAGATCCTTTGGAAGCTCATAGCTCCGGTCTACATCAAAAGGCAAGCACAGGCTGACCCGCAAACCCGCATCCTTCAAAATCTGCATGGCGGCACGAACCGTTTGGAAATTCCGATCCCGGTAAGGATTGGGGGTCAGAATCACGTTCTTCATAGATCCGCTCCTTTGTCAAGAGCGGCATGGGCCTGCTCCACCACGTCCCCGGTATCCGGGCGAATGCCCTGGGCATCGGGAGCCAGACTCAGATGTCCCAGGAACTCAATGTTCCCCTCCGGGCCTTTCACGGGAGAAAAGGTCAGGCCAAGAATGCGAAAGTCCAGGCTGTCCGCCAGAGAAACAAAATCATCCAGCACCTCTTTATGGGTGCTTTTTTCCCGGACGACTCCTTTTTTTCCGACCTTTTCCCGCCCCGCCTCAAACTGAGGCTTGATCAGGCACAGCACCTGGCCTGTGGGTTTCAAAAGCTTCTCAATGGCTGGCAGAACGATTTTCAGAGAAATAAAGCTGACATCCACAACAGACAGGTCCAAAGGCTCCCCCAGCTGTTCCGGAGTCACATAGCGGATATTGGTCTTTTCCATGACCACCACCCGGGGATCGGAACGGATTTTCCAGTCCAGCTGGCCGTAGCCAACATCGATGGCAAAGACTTTCCTGGCCCCCTGCTGCAATAGACAATCCGTAAAGCCGCCGGTAGAGGCACCGGAATCCGAGCATACGAAGCCCTCCGGTTTGACACCAAAGTCCCGCAGGGCTTTTTCCAGCTTCAGGCCACCCCGGCTTACATAGGGACACACCGCTCCCCGAACCTCAATAGAGACCGACTCCTCATAGGAGGTGCCGGGTTTGTCCGCTTTCTGTCCGTCTACGTAGACGATTCCGCTCATAATAATGGCCTGGGCCTTGGTGCGATTTTCCGCATAACCCTGCTCTGTTAAAAGCACATCCAGCCGTTTTTTAATCTTCATCTCGGGTCACCCCTCTTACAAATTCCGCAATTGATGCCGCATCCAGGCCACAAAGCGAATAGAGCTTCTCCTGGGAGCCGTGGGGCACAAAATCCGGACCCAGATCAATGCCGCTGACCATTCTCTCCGGCTCCAAGGTACGAAGCTGCCAGGCCAGACGCTCCCGGATGCCGCTGCCGGTGCAGGTCTCCTCGATCACCACGATTGGCCCCGGTCCTGCCTTCAGAATCTGCTCCCCAGGGAAAACGCTGAGATTCATCAGCCGCAGAACAGAAGCTTGAATCCCCTGCCGCTCCAAAATCTGCGCGCTTTCCAGCACATTATTGATAAGCCCCCCATAGGTCACCAGGGTCACATCACTGCCCGACCGATGGCAGCACAGATTCCCTTCCGATACATCCATACTATCCTGCCATGCGGAACCGGTATACGCTCCTTGACCACCCCGGGGATAGCGCACGGCCACTGGGCCGTCATAAACTTCTATGGCCCAGCGCAGCATATCCCGCTGCTCCGAAAGGCTTGCAGGAGCTAGAATCAGCATGCCCGGCATCTGACCCAGGAAGCCCACGTCAAACACGCCATGGTGGGTGGGGCCGTCATCGCCCACCAGCCCTGCACGGTCAATGGCCAGCACCGCATGTAAATGCAGCATGACAATATCCTGCATCAGCTGGTCGTAGGACCGCTGCAGGAACGTGGAATAAAGGGCGACGACCGGAATCATGCCTTGCTTGGCAAGACCTCCTGCCATGGACACGGCGTGTTCCTCCGCAATGCCCACGTCAAAGGTGCGCTCCGGGAACCGGCGCATAAATTCTGTCAAACCGGTACCGGAGGACATGGCCGCCGTAATGGCGCAAATCCGGCTGTCTCTGGATGCCAGATCCACCATGGTCTGGCCAAAAGACCCGGAATAAGTGGGAATATTCGCTCCCAGGCTTTTACCGGTGGCCGGGTCAAATTTTCCGATGCCGTGGAAACGGGTGGGATCCTCCTGGGCAGGGGGGTATCCACAACCCTTTTTGGTGATCACATGGACCAGCACAGGCTCCCGCATTTCTTTTGCGGAATTGATCAGTGCCGTGATTCCAGGCAAATCATGGCCGTCTGCCGGGCCCAGATAGGTAATGCCCATATTTTCAAACATGGTTCCAGGCATGAGCAACCGTTTCAGGCGGTTTTTCATGTGAGAAGTCGCCTTATAGACAGCATTGCCCCCGGGGATTTTTTTCAGAATGGTTCGATAATACCGTTTGGCATGGAGGTAATTCTGGCTGCTGCGAACCCGGGAAAGATGCCGGGACAGGCCGCCGATAGACTTGCTGATGGACATTTCGTTGTCATTGAGGATGACCACCATGGGCTCCTTGCTGACCGCCAAATCATTCAGGGCTTCATAAATCATGCCGCCGGTGGCAGCACCGTCACCCACCACGGCGACCACATTATAATCCTGGTTCAAAAGGGTACGTGCCCGGGCCATACCCAGGGCAATGGACACAGAACTGGAAGCGTGGCCTGCCACAAAGGCATCCGTCACGCTTTCCGAGGGTTTCGGAAATCCGGAAAGCCCCCCATACTGCCGCAGACTGGGAAAATCCGCCTGGCGTCCCGTCAGCAGCTTATGGACATAAGACTGATGGCCGACATCAAAAACCAGGCGGTCCTTCTGTGTATTATATACGGTTTCAATGGCAACAGAAAGCTCTACAACGCCCAGGTTTCCGGCCAGATGGCCGCCGGTCTTTGCCACATTTTCAATCAAAAACTCCCGGATCTCCCGGCACAAGCAAGCCTTTTGCGGCTCGGTCAGGTTCAGCAAGTCCTGCTGGCAATGAATATCCTGTAAGATTCCCACAGCACACTTCATCCTTTTTTCTTTGTTATCTTTTTCCGCGGCCAGTTTTTCCACCGGTCAAAAGTCGCCAAAATCTGCCCCACCAGAAATACGATTTCCGTACAGGAGTTCATGGCAACAGTTTTCCCGATGGCCTTTCCGCCGACGGTAAGCCCGGCAACCAGGGCAGACATCCCCAGGCTCACCAGCTGGGGCCAGGAGAAATCCAGATACATAATGGCTCTGGCCGCAATGGTTGCCGAGGCCGCACCGGAAACAACGCCGCAGATGTCGCCCACCACATCGTTGCAGATGGAACTGACCTTCTCGGCATTGCGCAAAAGTCGAATGGCTTCCCTGGCCCCGGAAACACGCCGGGATGCCATGGAATGAAAGGGTTTTTCATCGGCGGAAGTCACCGCCACGCCTACAATATCAAATACAATACCCACAGCCACAATGAACAGCAGAATTAAAAAAGCCACTGCCATAGAGCTGCGGTCCATTACTTCACCGGACACAAAGCTGATGGTAGCGGAAACAGCGATGGTCACCAGGAAAATGGTAAGGGCCCATCGAAGTGCTTTTTTTTGCTGCCGCTTGCTACTGTCTCCATCGGTTTTTGACACAGGAATTCTCCCCTATTATGTTTAGAAATAAAATGACGGCAGCAGACAGGATAAATCTTACGGCTTAGGTCGGGTTTGTTTTCCCCAATGGAAACCTGCCGTTGCCGCGCAGGCCGTTTCCGTTTCATTCCATCGCATCCGTGTCGCCAGCGGACGTACCCGATTGCCACTTAGTCCGTACCGCAATCTCCTGTCTGCCCAGTTACGACAGCCTAGGTGTTTTCCACAGCAGAGAAAACCGAGGTCTTAGCCTCTTTTGCAAATATGGTTTCCAGAAGCGATATCGGCTGTTGCCATGGCCACGGCAACCGGCCGCCTGATCTTCTTTCCCCTCATATTCACTCAAGGCAGGCTACGCTGCACGCAGCAACACGATTCTGTGCACTGCCTTGCAGGTTCTATTCCTGGCTCGTACGCGAGCGGGCCTCGCTAGAGGTTCTATCCGTCGTCGCACAATACCAGGTCTCCACGGAAAACGGGTCGTATGCCCCATGCCATTGGAGCGCGCCCGGAATCCTTAACCCCCAGCATCCACCCTAAACTGGGCGTAAAAAGCAGACACCAGGGACTTCACCGATGTGCCCTTCAAAGGATTTTTAGGCCCTTCCTGGAAAACGGTCACTCTGACTAGGATACTGCGCCGTCGGGATACATTCTATCACAAATGAATAGAATATACAAGTATAATTTGTATTTATGTATATTATTAACAGATTATTCGTGTAAAAATAGGGCTGGCTACTGATTTTTTCAGTCAAAATTCTCTCTTGTCAGGAACCAGTCTTCAATAATATCCCGATGTGTCACAGCAAGAGGCAGCCCCTTTACCTCCTCCCGGGTGAAAAAGCGAAGTTCCCGTGACTCCTTGCTTTTATGTAACACCGGCTCCTGGGCAAATTCATAGCCGTAGAGGACGATGACCATCCGCCACACACTGCCGTCCTGATAGGCGGCAATGCGGCCTGGGTCTCCGTAAACCTGCAGCTTCCGAAAGGCCTGGGGCGGGAGCCGCAGCCCCAGTTCCTCATAAACCTCCCGGACAATGGCCTGCCGCCCGGTTTCCTGTTTTTTTGCCCCACCGCCGATCAGCCCCCAGACAGGCGCATCCACCCGGCGCTCCAACAACAGCTTGTCCTGCCAAAGTAAAATTGCGTTGGCCCCCAAATGGGCCCCCTGGGTGGTTTTGGGGGCGTTTTTCGGATCCCCGCAGTAAAAAGTTACGATTGCCATATGTCCGCCTCTCCCCTTTTTATTTTTATTCTACCACATAAAAAAGCAAAAAGAAATATGCAGAAAGCCTTTACTTTGGATTATAAACCACTTCTTTGCGCAAATATCCCCCGCCGAAGCGGGGGAGTCTTGATGTTTACATTTGGAACCTACGGGTAATTCCGAAGCAGCGACTTGTAGAAGTCCACCGCCAGATGGAGTTTTTCAACGCTGATATTCTCGTTTTCTCCATGAACAGAGGCGTACTGCTGCTTGTCAATATCAATGGGCGCAAAGCGGACACTGCATCGGAAAGGCCGGTAAACCGTCTTGCATCCGTTCCCGCCGGGAGAATAAAGGGTACCGCTGCCGCATAGGGAAACGCCTGCTCCACGGTCTTTTTGATATACCGATGGTCGTAAACAGGCCCACCGCAAATTGCGACAGGCACAGTCTTACGAGCAAGGAAGTATCCGCTTTTTTCATTTCTCCACCTGCTGGCTGCCGGACTTGATGTAGCGCAGTGCGCAGATTTCGTCACCCTTGGCAATGGCCTTGGGCAGTTCCAGCCGGGCATCAAAGCATTTGCCGATGCCGTGGTCGCCGCACATGGCAATGTCACAAAGTCTGGCGATCTCCTCGTCGGTGCAGCCGGCTTTCTGCCAGGCCTTGACCAGGGGGCAGTAGTGGAAATCCAGGTAGAGGGTGTCATCGGTGCTTTCCACCACATCCATTTCAAAGACCCACCGGGCCGCCTTGGTAAAGAGGGTCTTTTTAAGGCCTTTCAGGCTTTTGGTGCCGCCCTTTTTCACCAGGTCGTTGCCCTGAGAGATGCCGCACCGGCTAATGGCAGCGGAGGCAAAGTCTGTGGGGTCCAGGCCTCTCTTTTCGGCCTCATCCACCAGAAGATACAGCCAGAACGCCCGATGCTCCAGAAGCTCCCTGATTTTGGCGATGAATGGATTCTTGATTTTTGCCTCGTTGACGATTTTAGACATGATCATTTTCTCCTCTTTGTTATTCTGCTTTTCCATAAGCGACAAACGCCCGCTCTGTGGCAATACCCCGCCGCTTTTGTGCATGTTGTAGATTATAGCATACTTTTTCCTCTTTGTGTTTACTTATTTTACCTAAATTTTGCAAAAAACAGTTTGACGGTACGGGCATTCAAAAATGACCATACCGCCACGGAATATAGAATTGCTGCGCCTCTGCTTTTGCCACCGACTATGGCCGGAGGAAGCGGCTCCAATCTACCTGTTCCAGTTCCAGGAGCTTCTGCTTTCGCTCCATACCGCCTGCGTATCCGGTCAGGCTGCCATCAGCCCCCACCACCCGATGGCAGGGGATCAATAGAGAAATCGGGTTGTGTCCCACCGCCCCGCCAACGGCCTGGGGAGACATGTTGTTAACCCCCAGCTTCTGGCAAAGCTTTTGTGCAATCGAGCCATAGGTCCCGGTCTGCCCATAAGGAATTTCCAGAAGAAGCTCCCAGACGTTTTTCCGGAACGCGGAACCTTTCAGATGCAGCGGCGGCAGAAAACCTGGATCTTTCCCGGTAAAGTAAATATCCAGCCATTCCTTCGTTTCCCGAAGAACAGAGGTCTCCCGCTCCGTGTGTTCGGCCGGAAGATTTGCGGCGAAATACTTCGCCCCCCCAAACCACACCCCGGTGAGACCGATTTCATCCGCCGACAAAAGCATAATGCCCAGAGGGGACGTATAATGCTGTGTAAATGTCATTGTATGCACCTCACAAACAGTTGATTGGACATAATAAATTTTTTGTCAGATAATAGTATGATTATAACATTTTTGCAAAAAATAAATAGAAATTGCTCTCCCTGGAAGCTTGTTCTCTACAATCGGCTTGACAAAAAACTTTGAAACTGCTAGACTACAAATACAGTTTTGGCCCTGTATTTAGGAGGTATCGTTATGATGTACCCATTTTTGACCTTGGATGACTCTGCGGAAATCGTTCACTCTGAGATGCGGTCGGACGGCACCGTAAAAGTCTATGTAGAAAAACCGGATTCCAAAGACGGATTCCATAGTGCCGTCTGCATTTTGCCGGGGTATCATTGGCAGGATATATCCGGTTTCAGCCAAAAAGAAATGGAGCGGTACGATGAAGTCATTCATTCCACCGCACATTTGATTCTTCAGTTTTCCAAAGAAGGAGGCTTCGACAGTGCCGCAGGTTTTTAAAATCGGCTCTTATTGGGTCTACTTCTGGTCAAATGAAAACGATCCTTTAGAACCAGTCCATGTCCATGTTGCCGAGGGCGCACCATCTGCCAATGCCACCAAAATCTGGATCACAGCTACCGGGCGCAGCTACCTCTGCAATAATAATTCCCGTATTCCTCCAAAAACCCTGCGGAATATTATGATGATTATAGAAGCTCGAAGCCATGAAATTATTTCCAAATGGACCTCTTATTTTGGCTCTGCCACCTTTTTCTGCTGACCTGTATTCCAGCTTATCAATGCGCTCTGTTTTTATTATTCCTTATCCCAGTCAATATTCATCTTTCTTCCCTGTTTCAGATTGGAGATCCGATGTGATTTAGAGCGGACTGTCTGTGTTTTGGCAGTTCGCTCTTTTTGATGGCCTATGAATAAGGATAATGCTAGTGCAGGCGGTAAAGATAGGGAACCTTTGCGGTATCAATGGTCAGATACCCTTTCTGAACCAGGCTGTTCAGAATCGTTCTTAATCAGAGCTTCCCTAGTATGATCGTTTGTATTCTACCATTCCAAAAGGACGATTGCAAGGCAAAATCGCCCTATTTGCCATTCGCTTGTTGCCAGGCTTCCGGTTCCATGATAAAATTTTGTAAAATGACGAATCTTTTTGTCTCCCGTTTGCGACTGGATAGATAGAGGGCCTCAAATCGTAAGGAGAGATTTACTTGGAAGACGAAAAAATCATTGAACTTCTGCGGCAGCGTTCCGAACGGGCAATTGAAAATATCGATCAAAAATACGGCAGGTTTTGCTTTTCTATTTCCCACCGTATCTTGAATAACGCCCAGGATGCGGAGGAGTGTGTCAGCGATACTTATTTGGCTGCGTGGAATCAAATTCCACCCACAAACCCTAAGAGCTTGTCTGCCTTTCTGGGCCGGATCACCCGCAATTTATCCATCAGCCGTTGGCGCAGCCTGTCCGCCCAAAGACGGGGCGGTGGAGAAATCAACGTAGCCTTAGACGAACTGGAAGAATGTATCGCCGGTCCCTTTGACTTAGAACAGGAGATCGCACGCAAGGAACTGGAATCTGCCATCCAGACCTTTTGCAAAGCAATCTCTCCACAGGACCGAATCATTTTTCTGAAACGGTATTATTTCCTTTCTACTGTTCCTGAAATCGCCAAAGAAATGGGGTTTTCCCAGCCGAAAGTAAAGTCGATTCTGCATCGGTGCCGGGAAAAGCTGAAAACGCTGCTTGCAAAGGAGGCTCTGTATGAAACCAATTGACCTTTTTTCCGCAATGGATTGTATTCCGGAAGAATTTGTGCATGAAGCGGCAACCTATCGGCAGGAACGCAGAAGCCACCGGCCACTCCGATTTCTGTTGATCGCCGCCATTATGATAACCATGGCCACAACCGCCTATGGGGCGGTCATGCGAAATCTACACTGGACACCGGAGGAGCAGGAAGTCCTGACCGAGTATAACAAAGGGACCGTCTTGGGGGCAGTGGCGGCTGATTGGTATATTGACGATGTAGACATCACCTTGTCCATTGCCCAGCCGGAAACTTCCGCACTGACCATTTCCGCAAAAACCTGGAGTCAGGAAGCAGAGGGTATTCTGGAGACGGACTCGGAATACTGGATTGAAAAATGGAACGGAACTTCCTACGAAGAATTGCCCACATTAAACGGAATGCCCTGGTATGTGCCAAAGCAAACCTTGGCCTGTAACGACGATGTTCACTGGATTGCGGATTACGGTGCCAGCTATGGCCAACTGGAAGCGGGACACTACCGTTTGGGCATGATGGTAACGCTGACGGACCCCCATGGGACCAGCTCCCAAAAGGGCTGTTACGCCAAATTCAGAATCTATACCCTGGATGTCAAACCCTATGTGGATGCCTATGTAAAGGCATTTCAAAACCTTGTCAACGGAGATACCTATCACATTTCCATCAAAAAACAGAACATTTTAGACGATTTTTCAAAGGACATCTACAGCATCACCGATTTGTGGAAAGTAGGCCAAAATCATTTATTGCACGATGTTACCTATTCTCTGAAAGATGACAGTTATCTTTCAGATTACGGCTATATCATGCGAAAGGCTCAGAAAAGCCATCTGCGCTGGGGCAGCGGCCAAACGACAGCTATCCCAAAAAGCGTGGAAAGTGCCGAATATGTAACCTTAGAGAATTTTACGCTCTATCTGGACGAATTCGACTATTTCAGCAGAGGCGTGGACTCTGTAACAGTTGACGGAACAGAGATCATTCTGGTAAAGGATCCGGAAACCATTGTTCAAAAAGTATACGATGAGGAGGACAATGTGGTTCAATTAAGTGGTCAGGAACTGCATATCCGGTATGATACCCAGGGAAATCTTCAAGAGCTGACCCTGGTCTGCCCCGAATATACCGTAAATGCAAAGGTTCTTTCCGACACAGCCGACAAAATAAGGGAACAAATCAATGCTATTGATCTGGACACACCGCCGTTCTTTTCCTATACGCAGGAAATGGAGGCCCTGGAACATCTGGCTTACGAAAAGAAAACATCGGATTTTGGAAACGTTGACCCCCTTATTTCCCCCAACCGAAATTCCATTTTGGCCCGGGCCAAGCAGGAATGCAGCCGCAACGACTACAATGTGGATTCCGTAAGCTTTGATTCGGACACCAATATGTGGAAAGTCGAACTCGGCATTTCCTGGGATTCCTACATCTACGAAGCCATCTACCTGGACGGAACCGGCATTCCAAAAATGACTGTCATCCGCCCCACACCAGGGTTTGGTGAAGAATTGCTGCCAAAGCCCGGGGAGTGGACGCGGTAGCACCAAAGGCGCTCTGGTTCAGAGGGGTTCGATTCCCCTTTTTGGATTCACCAAATAAAAAACCACCCCGTGGGGGTGGCGTTGGTCGGAAAGTGGTACAAGCCGTGGGGAATCGATTAAATTGTAGTGTGCATTTCGTCGAGCCGAAATGCACCAGAGTGCCACCGGCACTCTGATTTAGATGGGTTCGATTCTCCTCTTTGGATTCACCAAATAAAAAACCACCCCGTGGGGGTGGTTTTTTATTTGGTGGAGCCGAGGGGAATCGAACCCCTGTCCGAAAGCAACTTGGAAAGAATCTCTCCGGGCGCAGTTTGTTATTTACATTCCCTCATCCCGGCGGGAACAAACACCCTACGGGAATTGGTAGCTTCATGATGCATGGTACACGCAAAGCTTAGTGTACGCACGGACTCCACTCAAATCACACCCGAGCCCGGCTCGTGGACCTTCCGGGGCGGATGGGCGCCTAATCAGGCAGCCAGGGCAACAGTATTGTTGTCAGTTAAATTTAAAAAGTTACCCGTTTTATCGTGGTCAGGTGCCACGGCCCGCTATTCCAGCCTCACTACCCCCGTCGAAACCAGTACGGCCCCGTCTGGAAGAAAGGTGCTGGGGTTTCCGCCGGGGAATAGTCCCCGGCGGGAAATGTTAAATCAGAACCGACCGTAGGGATCCGGCAGCTTCTTGGGTTCGGGATAGGTCTCGCCGTGGGTGTCCACGGTGATGGAAGCAATTTTCTGTTCTGCCACAGGGCGGTCATTGGGGCCGGTCTTGGTAGCGGCAATGGCATCCACCACGTCCATGCCGGAGGTCACCTTGCCGAAAGCGGCATACTGTCCGTCCAGGTGCTTGGCATCCTCGTGCATAATGAAGAACTGGCTTCCGGCGGAGTTGGGAGAAGAAGACCGGGCCATGCTGAGTACACCGCGCTTGTGCTTCAGGTCATTCTTCACACCGTTGAAGAAGAACTCGCCCTTGATGCAGTAGCCGGGGCCGCCCATGCCGGTGCCATCGGGGCAGCCGCCCTGGATCATAAAGCCGGGGATCACCCGATGGAAAATCAGGCCGTCATAGTAGTTGTGGTTGGCCAGGTCGATAAAGTTGTAAACGCTCTGGGGGGCTTTCTCGGGGTACAGTTCGCCCTCGATCACGCCGCCGTTTTCCATTGTGATTTTAAAAGTAGGATTCATTGTTACCGCTCCTTCATGGCGCGCTCGATCTGCCGCTTTGCATCCCGCTCCGCAGCGGAGGCACGCTTATCATATAGTTTTTTGCCCTTGCACAGGCCGACTTTCACCTTTACCCGGCTACCCTTAAAATAGACGGACAGCGGGATCAGGGAATAACCGTCCTGCTTGACCTTTCCAAGCAAGCGCATGATTTCCCGCTTGTGCATCAGCAGTTTTCTGGGACGTTTTTCGTCCCGGTTAAAGATATTGCCATGGTCATAGGGAGAAATGTGCATCTGGTTCAGGATCAGTTCCCCGTTTTTGATGCCGCACCAGGCATCTTTCAGGTTTAGTGTACCTGCCCGGATGGATTTGACCTCCGTACCGCACAGCTCGATCCCGGCTTCAAACTCCTCTTCCACGAAATACTCGTGATAGGCCTCCCGGTTCCGGGCCATGACCTTGATACTCTCCTTTTCCAGACTGCTCACCTCACCCATTACATTGATGCCTTTATTATACCATGGCTGTCAAGTCTTCAAACAGCATCTTTTCCAATTCCTGGGGGCTGTCAAAATGGTAGGTACACAGGTGTTCCATCTCCTGGGCGATCTCCGGGCAGTTTTTCCGGCCCCACCCGGCAAAGGCAATGTCGCAGCCGACCTTGCTGGCCATTTCCCAGGCGGGCTTCATATCGTCTACCACCAATAAATCCTTCGGCTCCAGGCCGTAGGTTTCCATGATGCGCTCCAAGGGGTAGGTGCTGGGCTTGCGTTGCTCCTCCGGCAGATCCCAGCCGTAAATGGCATCCGGCAGTAGCCCAAAGTGGTCTTTATAATCCCTGGTAATGTTTTCCTCGCAGGAGTGAGAAACCACGCAGATTTTTCCCCCGGCCTGGCGGAACCGTTGCAGCAGCTCCCGGATGCCGGGATAAGGCAGGGGTCTATGGGTGCGGATATAGGTCTGCCATCCCTTAAATTCCTCCTCTAAGTCCTGGTCCGTAAAGCCATACCACTGGCGGCACATCTGGGCAAAGCCCAGGTGGTAGCATCCGGAGGTATATTTTTCCAAAGACACCTCCGCTCCCGGACAATAGGTATGAACGGCTTGCTCAAAATAGGGATAATTCACGGTGGCCTCACTCTGGACCGCCGTATCGTCATGGTCCATGACCAAACAGGCGTATTTCATTTCTGACCGCCTCCCTTCTCTTTTTCGGCTATTATAGCAAACTCGCAGGGTTGCCGCAACCAAAATTTTCCGTTGCAGTTATCGAACGTTTGTGCTATAATAAAAGCAGTGAAAGGAGGTGCCGCCCGGTGGAACAGCTGTTGCAGCCGGTGGATGTGATTGCCCTATGGGGGGCTGACGGAAAAATTCAGCCTTTGCGCCTGCGAATGCAGGGGGAGTCCGGCCCCCAGCGGGTGGATGTTCTGCAAATTCTCCAGGAAAAGCAATGGAACCGCTACGGCTGTGAAGGTATTCAGTTTCTATGTGTCGTGCAAACCGGCAGTACACAGTGTGTCGTGACCCTATTCTACAGCCAGAGGCACCGCTGCTGGAGCATCTCCGGCGGTGCCGCATAGTTCCTTTTCTTCTTCCAGATGCCGCTTTAAACGAATACGAATTTTACAAAGCATACTCCGAACTTTTCCCTGAGAAAAGCCGCTTTTTTCGGAAATTTCCTTGGAACTGTCCAAATACCAGTACCGGCAGACAAAGAGGCTGCGCTCTACCGGGGTCAAGGTATTCAGAAAGCGTTGAATGCTTTGCAGAGTCTGTCTGCGGATGGCACTGTTTTCCAGGCTGCCCTCTCCGCTGACGCACGCCCCCAGTTCTTCCAAGGCCTGCCGGACCTGACCGCCGCCCTGCTTAAAAGACTGCCGTCTGCGCCAGCGGTCCAAATATTTTGCCGCCGTTTCCCGGATGGCTTCTTCCGAACGGGAAAAACGCGGACTTAAAATCCCGGTACCCTCCATACAGGCTCCCCCCCTTGTAATGTCTCTTACCTATATAGACGGAAAAAAGAGTGGTTTTGTTTCATGTTTTCCGAAAGATTTTCAAAAAATTCATATCTACCGGGTTTTTGGATTTTTTACCCTGGGATTGACGATTGGAAGAAAGCAGAGTATAATACGAGAGCAAAGAATAAAAGACGGGATCCGGTTTTGATCCCGAGCAGGAGGCTCCAATGCTGGAACTACAGAACATCGTCTGGTCCCTTCCGGACGGCGAAAAAATCATTAACGGCATCAATATGCGTGCCGGTGCGGGAAAACTCACCGTGGTGACCGGACCCAATGGCGGCGGCAAAACCTCTATCGCAAAGCTTACCGCCGGACTCTATACCCCAGACAGCGGCCACATCCTTTTGGACGGCCAGGACATTACTAAGCTGGATATGACCCAGCGGGCCAAACTGGGCATTGCCTACGCATTCCAAAGCCCTGTGCATTTTAAGGGGCTGACCGTCCGGGATCTGCTGGAAATCTCCGCGGAGGAACAGCTGGACGATGGCAAAATCTGCAATTATCTGAGCAAAGTGGGCCTCTGCGCCCAGGACTATATGGAGCGGTCGGTGGATGCCAGCCTTTCCGGCGGCGAGATCAAGCGCATTGAAATCGCCACGGTACTGGCCCGGAAGAATGCCCGGCTGCTGGTATTTGATGAGCCTGAGGCCGGTATTGACCTGTGGAGCTTTACAAGCCTGATTGAAGTATTCCGCAGTCTCCGGGAGGAGCGGGACCGGGCGTTGCTGGTGATTTCCCATCAGGAACGAATTCTGGAAATTGCCGATGAGATCGTCGTGATCGCCGCAGGCCAGGTTCGGGCCGCCGGACCCCGGGAGGAGATTTTGCCCACCCTGTTGGCCGGTGAAAAGGCCCCGGGCTGCCCCATTCAGAAACCGTCCTGCTAAAGAATAGAGAGGAGACATTATGGAAAAAATTACAGAAGAAATGCTCCAGATCATCTCTGACTTGCAGGGACAATACGGCGGAGCCTATAATATCCGTGAAAACGGCGGCTGCGCCGGCAGACAGTCTACAGAGCATATTCAAATCGACTCCAAAACCGACAATCCCGGTTTGGAAATCCACATTTCTTCGGAAGCCCAGGATGAAACGGTATATATCCCCGCCTGTGTGACCCACGGCAATGTGGACGATGTGGTTTACAACGACTTTTTTGTTTCCAAGGGCGCCAAGGTGACCATTGTGGCAGGCTGCGGTGTCCACACGGACAATGAGGAAAACGCCCGGCACAATGGCATCCATCGGTTCTTCCTGGAAGAAAACGCCCAGGTGCTTTACAAGGAAAAACACATCGGCACCGGCAAGGGTCAGGGCATCCGCTCTATTGACCCGGTAACAGAAGTGACCCTGGGGCCAAATGCCCTGCTGGAAATGGACACCATTCAAATCGGCGGCGTGGACCGGACCACCCGGACCACCAAGGCCCGACTGGACACTGGCGCAAGACTCACCATCCATGAAAGCATTTTGACAGAATTTGACCAAACCGCCGAAACCGAATTTGAAGTGACCATGGATGGCGACGACTCCGCCGTAGACCTGGTTTCCCGGTCCGTTGCCAAGGGCAACTCCAAGCAGAACTACCACTCCCGCATCATCGGCAACTGCCGCTGCACGGGACACTCGGAGTGCGATGCCATTCTGGTAGACCACGGCACCGTCAACGCCGCCCCGGAGCTTTACGCCGGAAACATTGACGCGGGACTCATCCATGAGGCCGCCATCGGTAAAATTGCCGGAGAGCAGATTATCAAACTCCGCACTCTGGGACTGACCGAGGAGGAAGCCGAGGCCAAGATCATTGACGGCTTCCTGAGAGGATAAGGCTTCCGATTATCGTTTATAAAGAAGCATCGTGAAAAAGTCCGGGCAGAAAACTGTTCGGACTTTTCTCATATATTTCAAAGCAGCGGTAGAATTGTTCGTTCGTTTATGGTAAAATTTGAATACGAAAGTTGGACAACAAATCAGGATTTCGGAGGTAGTTATGGCTTTTGATTTTAAGAAAGAATACAAAGAATTCTATATGCCCAAAAATCAACCGGAAATCGTACTCGTTCCAAAAGCAAATTATATTGCAGTCAGAGGAGCAGGTGATCCGAACGAAGATGGCGGGGCCTATCAGCGGGCAATCGGCGTATTATACGCAGTCGCCTATACTCTGAAAATGAGTTATAAAACGGATCATAAAATTTCCGGTTTTTTTGAATATGTTGTTCCACCGCTTGAGGGCTTCTGGTGGCAAGAACACACAGACGGCGTGGATTATACTGATAAGTCCACTTTCAACTGGATCTCCGTTATCCGCTTGCCTGATTTCATAACGAAAGAGGACTTTGAATGGGCCGTTGAAGCCGCAACGAAAAAGAAAAAGCTGGATTGTTCTTCGGCAGAATTTATGACGATCGATGAGGGCTTGTGCGTTCAAATCATGCACTTGGGGCCATTTGATGAGGAACCCACAACCGTTGCACGAATGGATGCGTATTTGGAGCAGAACGGATACACAAATGACCTGAATAAGGAAAGATTACATCACGAAATCTATCTGTCCGATGCGAGAAAGGTTCCTCCGGAAAAATGGAAAACGGTTATCAGACATCCAATAAAGAAATAGTTTGGAGTATACAAAAATGAAGCAATTGGTTGTTGTTGCGGATATGGAAGGTGCAAGCGGCATATTTGATTCTAACAAAGAGGCATGTCGGCACGAGGAACTGTATCCTCAAAATACACTGTGGCGTTTTTAAGGTTGCAACCAGTTTTTGAACTGGTTGCCGCCAAATGCCGCTGGCATTTGGCATTTAATTGGGTTTGAATCCTGTCACGGGCAAAAAAAAGAACACCACCCGAAAGGTAGTGTTCTTTTTTTGGTCCGAGTGACTGGATTCGAACCAGCGGCCTCTTGAACCCCATTCAAGCGCGATACCAAACTTCGCCACACCCGGATATTTACGTTGCTGTTCCCTGACAGCTCGGATATATTAACACAGTATTCATAAAATGTCAAGCATTATTTTCCTCCTCCGCCGAAAAAGGCGGAGGAGGTGTTTTTGGGGGCATTACTCGCCCCGCTCGCTGCTGACCACCTTGCCGATGTTCCACAGGTGGACAACGGTTTCCTCGGCGCAGCGTTTTTCCTCTTCGTTGGCGTACTCCACGAAAACCGTGTGGGCAGAGCAATCCACGCACTCTACCTGCACATTCCAGCCGCCCTCATGCAGCAGCATTCCGGGGCCACGGCAAATGGGGCATTCTTCCAACATCATTTTCTCGTCCATCATTACATTCTCCTTACCGAAATATATTTTTCTGACTGTCGTAAATTTCTTCTCTTGCCACATGGCAAAAGTCCGGGGCCAGCTCCGGTAGATAGACCTTGATGGCCTCCAGCAATTGATTGGGGTTCAGGGTGGGATTCTGGCAGCAGATACAGGCATTCATCAGCAGCTGCCCCGCTCCCGCCTCTTCCAGGTTCAGGCCATAGATCATAGGAATAATGTCCTGGTCTACCAGGCCGTTCTTCCCCTTTTTAGAAACCACCAGGCTTTCCCGGGAAAAGAGGGCCAGAATGGCATCCATAGCCCCCTGGGGGATGCCCCGGTCATATTCCAGGGTGAGTCTGCATTGAAGCAGGGCCAGATCCCGGAGTTTCCGGCCCCCCTGATAGCAAGCAAGGCCCTTGACACCGGGTACCAGGCAAGCATTGAGCCGCCCCAAAATTTCCTCCTCCGGCACCGGTTCCCCCTCCAAGTCAAAGTCCAGCAGTTCACACTTACTTTCCACCCCTACAGACAACGGCAGGGCAATGGATACTGAGGGTCTTGGGTTAAAGCCCTTGGTATGGGTCAGGGGCAGCCCCGCCCGCTTAAAGGCACGCTGAAACACCCGCATCAAATCCAGGTGGGACATCCAAACGGCGGTACCGGTTTTCTCGAATAAAAGTCTAATCATCGCACCGGACCTCCTTGAGCAGCTGGGAAGCACCGCAGCCGGCGCAGCCGTGGCGGCAATCCGGGGTCACCCGGCCCTGGTAGGCCTCCCGCCGTTCCCGCAGCAAAAATTTCTTGGTAACGCCTACATCGATCATATCCCAGGGCAGAATCTCGTCCTCCCCGTAGCCACGGACGGTGTAGAAATCCGGGTCCACGCCGCACTTTTGGAAAGCGTCCTGCCACAAATCGTAGCGGAAATACTCGTCCCAGCCATCCAGCCTGGCCCCCTGTCTGACGGCCTCCTCGATCACGGGACCAAGACGGCGGTCACCCCGGGCAAACACCGCTTCCAGGCGGCTTAAATCCGGGCTGTGGTAATCATATTCAATGGATTTGGAATAGAAATGGTCTTTCAGCAGCTTGCACCGGCGCAAATACTCCTGGGGCGTGATCTGCTGCTCCCACTGGAAAGGCGTATGAGGCTTGGGTACAAAATAGGCCGTGGCCACATGGACCCGCAAGCCCCGCTTTTTGTTGACGGCGTGTTCTTTCCAGGCCTGGATGACCTTGTAGACCAGCTCCGCAATGCCCAATACATCCTCATCGGTTTCCGTAGGCAGACCCAGCATGAAATAGAGTTTGACGCTGCTCCATCCCCCGGCAAAGGCCTGGGTGCAGGTGGTCAAAATTTCTTCCTCTGTCAGGTTCTTGTTAATCACATCCCGCAGCCGCTGGGTTCCCGCTTCCGGGGCGAAAGTCAGGCCGGATTTCCGAACCGCCTGAAGTTTCTCCATCAGTTCCCGGGAAAAGTTGTCCGCCCGCAGGGATGGCACCGACAGGGAAATGTGGTTTGCCTCACAGTAGGGAAGCATCTGATCTGTCAGTGCTTTCAATCCCCGGTAATCCGAGGTGGAAAGACTGGACAAGGTGACTTCATTGAAGCCCGTGTTTTCCATCAGTTGCCGGGCCTGGTCATACAAGACCTCCGGGCTTTTTTTCCGCACCGGGCGGCAGGAAAAGCCCGCCTGACAGAAGCGGCAGCCACGGATACAGCCACGAAACACCTCTAAATTGGCCCGGTCATGGACGATTTCTGTAGAGGGGACAATCATTTCCGTGGGAAAATAGGCGGTATCCAGGTTTTCAACGATCCGTTTTGTAACCACCTCCGGGGCACCGTCCACCGGGATCACCGCCCGCAGAACACCCTGGTCATCATATTGGTGGGTATAGAAAGAGGGTACATAAACCCCGGGAATTTTAGAAACCTCTTTCAGGAATTGGTCTTTTTCCCAGTTGCCCTGTTTGGCCCTCCGGTAGCAATCCAGAATCTCCACGGTGCTTTCCTCCCCCTCTCCCAGGGAAAAGAAATCCACAAACTCCGCCAGCGGTTCCGGATTAAAGGCACAGACACCACCGGCAAAGACCATGTTTTGGAGGCCTTTCCGCTCTTTGGCGTGGAGAGGAATCCCGGAGAGCCGGAGCATATTCAAAATATTGGAATAGGACATTTCGTAGCCGATGGTAAAGGCCACCATGTCAAAATCCTTTACCGGGTCCTGGCTCTCCAAGGCCCACAGGGGCAGGTCGTTTTCCACCATGGCCCGCTCCATATCCCCCCAGGGGGCAAAGACCCGCTCGCACCATACATCCGGGATCCGGTTCATGACCCCGTATAAAATCCGCATTCCCACATTGGACATGCCGATCTCATAGGTATCCGGGAAGCAGAACGCCACTCGCAGGGCCACATCTTCCTTGTTCTTGCAAATCTGCCCCCATTCACCGCCTACATATCTTGCAGGCTTTTGAACCGTGGGCAGAATGCGGTTTTTGAGTTCTGTCATCTTGTTACCTCTTTGGAATTGGTAGCCCTATTGTACTCTGAGTTTGCCATCTTTGCAAGTGATATTTCGGGCAGCCATCCAAAGAACCAGGATGGCCCCAGGGTACAGGCCCAGCCAAAGAAGTCCCAGCCCCGCCAAAGCCCCTGCCAAAGCCCCGATCCGGCGGCAGATTTTCAAAGCCAATCCCTCGGAATGCCGGAATCGGATCAGGCAAAAAAGAATGCGCCCTCCATCCAGAGGGTAAATGGGCAGCAGATTATAAAGGCCCTGAACCAAACCGCATAGGGCGAGCCTGGGAAAGAATCTTCCCAGCAGCAGCAGTCCCAGGCTTCCCACCGGACCCGCTGCCGCCGCCAACAGTTCCCGACCATTGGAGAGTCCCCCGACCTCCATTGTGGCCCCTCTTTCCCCCAGGCGGATATTCCCCAGGGAACCGCCCAACGCCACGGCAACGGCCCCATGGCACAGTTCATGAAATAGAGCCGCTGTCACTGCCGCCGCAAGCCAGGGCAGAGGCAGCACCAGCAGTGCCAGAGCCAGCAGCACACAGCCCCAACCAGATGCCTGTACTCTACCCAATTCCGGCTCCCCGCAGGATGCTCTGGCAAAACACCACCACAGCCTGTCCGGGCGCAACGCCCTGCCGCAGCCCCAAAAGCAGCTGACCCAAGGCCTCCTTGGTCACCTGAGGGTCCCCGGGAAGCAACAACCGCTCCAAGACTGTCCTAGGCAAAAACAGAGCCGTCAGCAACAGTGCTGCTGCCACAATCCAAAAAGCTTTCCTGTGACCTTTTTGGGGGCCATACTCGATCCGATAGCCCATAGCCTCCCCTCCCCCACAATATATGTTCGTCCCAGAAAAATCATACCGATGTTTTTCAAAATATCACTACAGCACTTGACATCCCGGCGATTATTGAGTATAATACTGGGGCTATCGGGGTGTGGCGAAGTTTGGTATCGCGCTTGGTTCGGGTCCAAGAGGCCTCGGGTTCGAATCCCGACACTCCGACCAACGAAAAAAGGGTCGCCAAGGCGGCCCTTTTTTTCGTTGTCGAGTGACAGAATTCGAACCCATCTAAATGCCAAATGCCGGTGGCATTTGGCGGCCACCAGTTCAAAGCTTAATTGCAACCATATGACTTTGCTCCGCAAAGTCAGCAATCGAGTCCTGCCTCCGCACCATATCGAACAATGTTTTTGTAGAGGGACAGGCTCTCCGGCGGGGGCTGTGTTAAGGTGCCGATTTTGTGTCAGCACCCTGTGTTTTTCGTCTTGTTCCCTCTGGGCTGTTATTGCGTAGATTCTAAGCAGTATGCCGAGCTGAGAGAACAAGCTGTCGCTCTGGATGCCGCCGAGCTGATGGATGCACGGCTTGCCCTTCGTGAGGAAAAGAAACGCTCTGCCGCTGACAAGGTGAAAACCGCCTATGGAGAGAAATACGATCCGATGCTGATGCACGACAGTAAGCGTGATGTGGCAAATCTGCTCCACGAGGAAGCGGAAGTACGCTCTGTGCGGGATCTCATTCGCCGGAAACAGCAACAGCAGGCACAGCAGAAGCAGAGCAAGAAGAAAAATCGAGACAGTTGGGAACGATAAAATTTCAGCGGGAGTGCATTTTTGAACGATGCACTCCCGCTTTTTTTGCGTTAATTCGTGAAAATTGTGGATTTTTTCACATTTTTGTGCTATAATTATTGTTGAAATTTATATCCACGAGCAAAACGACCCCCTTTGAAGATAAATTGAATGATGAATGGAGGTGAAATGCTGTGCAGCTCTATTATGGAGTACCCGAAAATATTGAAAAATGGATGAGCCTGGTAACACAGGTAAGATGGAACTTTCCCGGTCTGGAAACGCAAGAGAAGCTAAACGAGCATCGTGCCACCGTTCTCAAATTCATGGGCAAAAGACAGGCTATCTGCGTAAAGGACGAAAACGAGATTGCCGGTGTTATGCTGTTCTCACGAGAACATAACATGATCTGCTGTCTCGCTGTTTCGCCCGAATACCGTCGCCGTGGCGTGGCTTCAATGCTCATGGATGAAGCACTTGCCAATTTGGATGTGACAAAAGAAATATCTGTATCGACGTTCCGGGCAGACGATGAAAAAGGAACCGCACCAAGAGCGTTGTATGAAAAGTACGGTTTTGTTGCAGACGAGCTTATTGAAGAATTTGATTACCCAAATCAGAAATATGTCCTGCATCCCGCAGGATCAGAACGAAAAGAATGACAGCTCGCTATCAATACTACGGTTCGTGAAATCAGCGGTATTCTCTCGGATTGTGAACCTTCAATTTATATGTATGGTTCGTCTGTACTGAATGATTTCAGATTGGGTTGGAGCGATCTTGATATTCTTGTATTGACAAGCAAGCGAATAACGGAAGAACAGGCAAAATCGCTCGTTGGACTTCGCCAAGCTATGCTTGTAGATGATCCCGATAATCCCTATTACCGTTCTTTTGAGGGCGGGATGCTCACCCTGGATGCGTTCCTCTCAAAGAAAACTGACCGTGTAGTATATTGGGGCACAAGCGGAGAACGAATTACCGATAGTTATGCGTTTGACAGCTTCGGCATTGCAGAGCTGGTCGAGAGCAGCGTCCTCTTGTACGGAAAGGATATACGAAAGGACCTGAAATATCCCACGTTCCACGAACTGTATGCCGACGTTAAACGCCACTATGAAACAATCAGAAAATACGCACAAAGCACCGGGCGGAGCTTCTACTCTTTCGGTTGGATGTTGGATATAGCTCGGTGCATCTATACACTTCGCACCGGCAAAATCATCGCAAAGACAAAAGCCGCAGAATGGGCGTTGGAAAACAATCTCTGCCCCAATCCGGATGCCCTTAGATATGCGTTGATAGTTCGCAGAAGTCCGTTGGAATATCGAAACGATAAAGAGACATTCGACTACGCTGAGACGCTTGTGGAGCCGATACAGCGCTTTGCAGATGTACTGGAAAAAGCACAAATACAAGCAAAGGAGATAAAACAATGATTAACATTTTACTTGAAGGATTTGACATAGATGCGCCTTGGCTCTATGACGAATTGAAAAACTACATACAGCCAAATCATTCTGTTACGGTCGTAGCGTTCTCCTTTAGAGACAACCGTGTAAAATCCTTGTCGGATTGGAATGCTTTGTATAGCAAGGAATGTGGCAAATATCACGACGGGATTGTTGGAGGCTTTGCTACTTATGGCATCCCGGAAGAAAACATTAGCTTTATCAATTATTTCACCGACACAAAGGAATCTGCAGCTCAAAAAATCAAAAGCGCAAACATTGTATATTTCCTTGGTGGGTTGCCGGACAGAATGATGGATCGAATCAAAGAGTTCGATTTGTATGATATTTTGATGCAACATGATGGGATTCTGATGGGCTATAGTGCTGGTGCTGTCATTCAGTTAGCAGAGTACCATTTGTCTCCCGATGATGATTACCCCGAATTTAGGTATTATAAGGGGCTTCCTTATCTGAATGATTTTTATTTGGAAGTTCACTATGAGGGGACTTCGGAACAGGATGAGTCGATACAACGGGTACTTGCTGAACGTGGTAAAACCGTGTATGCAACCGCTGTGCAAGCTGGCGCAATTCTCGTGGATAATGGAAACCTTAAACTGCTCGGTGATGTCAAAATTTTTCGATGATGTATGCAATAGCGGAAGACAATTATGTTTGACAAACAAGTTACAGCATAAGTTTTTTACTATGTCGAGAGACGAGTACGCAAACTTTGTAGAAGATACGATACAATCTGTAACTTTTGCAGAGAAACCCCTTGATAAATTCCGTCTTGTTCTTGAATCGAGTTAAAAAATGATTGATTCAGAGTTCCCTTAAATCAGCGGTTTCCTTAGCTTGCTTGCGCGATAGAACATATCTCTCACACTGCATTTACAATACGCCGTTGCAAAAATCTGTGTGTTCCTGCCTATAAAATAAAATCCGTTATGAACACCCGCACCAAATAGGGCAAAACGCTGGAATCTCAACGGGATTCCAGCGTTTCATTTTATTCTTTTGCCGCTGTCAGGCGTTTTTTCGGGTCATCATGGCCCGGTGCTGAATCATCTGGGCGGTGATGGAAATAGCGATCTCTGCCGGGGTCTGGGCCAGGATGCTCAGGCCGATGGGGGTGGTGATGCGCTCCAAGTCCTGGTCTGTGCAGCCGAATTCCTCTTTCAGGCGGCGGAACACACCGGCTTTTTTGTGTGCGCTGCCAATAACACCGATGTAAGAGGCGGGGGTGCGGAGGATTTGGGCTTGCAGCACCGTGTCATAGGAGTGGCCCCGGGTCATGATGCAAACGAAGTCCTTTTCTGTAACGGTAATAAAATCACAAATTCGCTCAAAATCCACCAATAGCACCTGCTCTGCCTGGGGGAACAGACCCCGGTTGGCAAATTCCGGACGGTCATCCATAACAACGCAGCGGAACCCCACACGGGCCAGCACCGGAACCAGTTCCTGGGCCACATGGCCGCAGCCCAGGACATAGACCCGGCTGGAAGAACTGATTTGTTCCAGGAAGTATTCTCTTCCCTCCAAAGTCAGCCGTCTGGGGACCTGGCCCAAGGGCCTGGGGAATTGCCCCATGGTGGGTACCTGACCGTCTTCTCCGCAGACAGCCAAGCGGCCATTCTCGCTGAGTTCCTCCACCAGCCACACATCCCGGCCCTCTTCCATGGCCCTATCTGCCTGACGGGCAATGTCGATGGCCTGGGCATCGTGGGCGGCGATAAAGTGGAAATAAACGCTGCAATTGCCGCCGCAGATCATGCCAAGATTCTGAACATCATCCCGGGTCAGGGTAAAATCCTGGCCCCGGGATGTTTGTTCTTCCAGGACTTTCTGGGCGATTTTCATGGAGCGATACTCCACCGCACCGCCGCCGATGGTGCCGCAGATGCGGCCCTCCTGCCCTACCAGCATTCTGGCTCCTGCCCCTCGGGGGGTTGCGCCGGAAGATGCGATAACCGTCACCAGCACCAGGTTTTCCCCTTGCTCCAGCCGCTGCCGGATCTCATGGAACATTTTTTTCACTGATTGACCTCCTTAAATGGGTACACTGCCGATTTCCTCTACTTTCCAGTCTCCGTTTTCCCAGCAAAGCCGGGTCACGGAGCCATAGGGAACGGACAGCGTTCTGATATTTTCCATTGGAATTTGTTGAATGCCGCAAAGGAAAGCACGGATCACCGTCAGGTGGGCGACCACCGCCACACGTTCCTGGGTTTTTCCAAGGATTTCATTTAACGCACCCTCAAACCGCCGGGCGCATTCATCCAGAGTCTCCCCACCGGGGGGCGGCAAGGTGGGGTCTTCTCCCCGCTGGGCATAGAAACTCGGCCATCTTTTTTCGATTTCCGAGAAAGGCAGTCCCTCCCAGATACCGGCATATTGCTCCCGTAGGTCGGGGTGAATGCGCAGCGGAATATCCATGGCCCGGGCCGTATCCAACGCCCGGAGCAAGGGGCTTGTATAGCATTGCCGGACCCCTTTAGACCGGAGATAGGCCCCGGCAAGACGGCCCTGGTTTTCCCCCTCCCGGCTCAAGGGAATGTCCGTAATGCCGATACAATACTTGCCCGGACCGGGAAACACCGGTGTTCCGTGGCGGACCAGGTACACATGGCGTGGCTTTTCCAAATCCTTGACCATGGCGTTCCCCCTTTATTTGAGAATATGCCGCTTGCCCAGATACAACGGACGGTCCTCACAGGATGCGGCAGTGGTTTCAATGTGGATGGACAAATTCGGATACAGAGAACGGGCAGCGGAATAGAGTAGGCTTTCCTGCCCGGGAAGCAATGTTTTTGCACAGATGTATAGCCCATTTTCATACCGGGCGGTGTAGTCCACAAGGGCAGGGACGGAAAAGAGTGCGCTGTCCAATGCCTCTATGGAAACTGGTTCCTCAAGCCTTGACACAGGGCCAATACGCCGTGTAATGCCGCCGCAGGGACAAGGGGGCAGGAAACGGGTATAGTCCCCGGTGCGGTATCGGATCAGGGGCATGGCTTCCAGGCCGACGGTGGTAATAACCAGTTCCCCATAGGCCCCCTGGGGCAGCACCCGGCCCTGGGAGTCTACGATTTCCGCAATGATATGATTTTCCCGCAGGTGCATCCCCTCCAAAGCTGGGCATGTCACAGCACCACCCAGGCCACACTCCCGGCTGCCGTAGTGGGGATAAAGGGGATTCCCCAAAAGGGACTCCAATTCCTCCATGACCCCAGCGGGACAGGCATCCCCCGATACCAAGGCGTGGCGGATGGGAAGCCCGGGATACAGCCGGAGCAGACTAAGCAGCGGGACCGGAAAGCCAATATAAGCCGTGGCCCCTGTTTGTTCTATCTGCCGGGCCGCTTCTGCCCAGCATATCCCAAATCCGCCCCGGACGGGAATGGCCCCCAGGGACTCCACTGCCCTCGCAATCAGGTCTCCCAGGCCAAAAGTGCCGGAAAAAGGAAAGGCAATCAGGCATTTTTCCCCAGGCAAGAGCATTTCCGAGATACCGGCGGCAAAAAAGCCCACGGTATGCTGGCAGTCTGCCGCCGTATAAAAAACCCGTTTGGCAGGGCCGGTGGTGCCGGAGGTGGCTCCGGAAATCACCCGGCTGACTTGGGCCTGAGAGGTTGCAAGATACCGCCCCGGATTGTCTGACAGCATCTGGGGCGTGGTAAAGGGCAAACAAGACAGGGCATCCAAAGAGGAAACCTGACGGGGCAGCCCCTGGCTTTTGGGCAGACGGGCCAGGGTTTCATTCAGGCGGCGCAATTGCAGGTCTTGCAGGTTCTCCCGGGTCAAATGGGGAATTCCCTCAACCCTCTCGATCCATTGTTCCAGTTTCGTCCGATTCATAAAAGCAAGTCAGATAGTGGGCGCAGAAAGGTTTGATTTTCCCCTCGGCGTATACGTGGAGGCTGCAACGGTGCAGCCGTTCGATGTTCAGATTGCCCGCGTCCTGGAATACCATGGAAGAAAGGGTCAAACTTCTGTGGCGCAGACAATACAAAAAGGTATCAAAATCCATTTCATCGGAAAGCATCTCCTGGGGGGCCGCTTCCTGGGGATAACGCCGCCAGTGCCGGGCCACATACTCCCGGTTGTGGGAGGCCCCGCACTTTCTCTGGGCGGAGTGGGTGATATTGGAAAGGGGCCGCAGCTTTCCCGTAGGCTCCACCAGGAAGTTGGCGTGGAACCCGCAGAGCGGATGGTCGCATTGGGAGGGCATAAAGCTATCCAAGGGAATACCTACTTGTCCCGAAAGGTCCGCCATCAGATCATCCAGGGTATACCGTACCCTGCTTCCCTCCGGGCAGCGGCCAAAATAGGAAACCGGCTGAAAGTGAATGCCCCGAACCCCAGGGACCCGTTCCTTTGCAAAAGCCACCAATTCCCCCAAATTCTCCGTATTGACCCCCGGTACAACCGTTGGCACCAGAGTGACCCCCAGACCCAGGGCTGCACAGACATCGATCGCCCGGATTTTATCTTCCAGCAAGGGTCTTCCCCGGAGTTTTTCATAAATTTCCTGCCGGGTGCCGTCAAACTGTAAAAATACAATGTCCAGCCCCGCCTTGGCAAGGGCCTTGGCATATTCCACGTCCCGGGCCAGCCTCAGTCCGTTGGTATTCACCTGAACATAGCTGCACCCCACCTCTTTGGCGTACCGCACCAGTTCCGGCAAGTCGTCCCGCAGAGTCGGCTCCCCGCCGGAGAGCTGTAGGAGGGGTTTTCCGCAGAGGGTATGAATGCGGTCAATGGCCTTTTTCACCTGCTCCAAGGGCATGTCCGGTTCCTGCTGCCCGCCGTCCGCAAAGCAGAAAGCGCACCGAAGATCACAGCGTTTTGTGACCTCCAAAAGAACACAGCAAGTGCCGGATTCATGTTCCGGACAAAGGCCGCAGTTTTGGGGACACTGGGTTCCCAGTTCCCCCAAAGGCTGGGCGCACTGTGTCCATGTATCAAAATCCACATTGCCCCGCCACACATCAGCCGAAAAGGCCCCATGCTCCGGACACTGCTTGGAAAGGAATACGGAGCCGTCTTCCCGATGTTCCAGCTGGGCCGGGATATTTTTCAGGCAGACCGGGCATACCGAGCGGGTTTTTCTGGGAAAGGATGCCATTTTTTCACCTCATGCCAAAACATTCTTCTTTGAATACAAGATAGCTCAGATTATACGGTTCACAGAGGGATTCCACCGCCCCGGAGAGAATGGCCTGGACATCCCCACTGGGGCAGACGGCAGAGCAATTGAGCATCACCGCCAACTCCGTACAGGGGGCGATAAAGGTTTTGGTCACGGCAATATCCCGGCCAATGCCCAACATGTCTACCTTTCCAAAATCCCCCTCAGCGGTCCAGGCCAGCAGTTTCAGGTGGGGAATATCCTGGCCAATGGCGGCCACTTCCCGCCGGACGGTTTGGGCCAAATCCATTAAATAGGCGTTGCCGTCAAAGTCATTGCAGCAGACGGTGGCGTGGTACTGGATATAATACTCGCTGATCCGGCCCATGGCCTGGTCAAAGGCCTCTCCGCCGTAGCCAATATCCGGCCTGTGCATGGAGGCAGACTGCCGGATCATGGCCTGAGAAAGGTCCTCCAGGCCAGCACCTGTCAAGGCACTGATGGGGATAACCCTGGCCTGGGGGTAATGGGTTTCCAGCCAGCGGCATTCCCGCTCTGCTTCCGCCTGGGTCAGAAGATCGCACTTGTTCAGAACGATCAGATCCGCTTCCACCAGCTGGGTATGGAGGATATAGTGGATGTCGCTGTTTCCTGAGCGCAATTGGGACAATACCTGGGGTTCCGTCAGCACCGTAAAGGGTGCCAACTCGTACCGGCCCGGGTAATCCCGTTGGAGGGTGTGGTAAACGTGATCCAAGGCCCCCACGCCGAAGCCGGGAATATCGGAAATCACCAGTTCACAGCCCTCCTTGTCAAAGAGGCTGTCCAGACGTTCAACTAGAGTCTTGGTGATGTAGCAGATGCAGCTGCCTGTCAGTTCCGAGGCATTGCAGCCGGAAAGAGCGGCCAGTTTGTGATCTGCCAGACTTTGCTGCCCTAAGTCATTGCTGATCATGGCGGCTTTGCCGTGGTGGGCAGAAAAGAATTTCGTCAGGGCCATCATGGTGGTGGTTTTTCCGGAGCCTAGAAAACCGCTGAATACCGCAAATTTTTTCATGTGAGAATTCCTTTTTTCTCCAATATTTCCATACATTTTTCGTAGGTTGCGGCAATAATACCGGGGCAATACTGCACCTTTTTTGCAGGGCTGATGCCCACAATATCCCGGCAGTCTGTCGCCTGAAATTCCTCCTCTGCCCATCCGACGAACCACTGGGTAAACTCTGCCAGGGCCGCCTTGTGGGCCGGATGCTCATAGGCGGCTTCCTCCGGCTTTCCTGTAAAGTAGGAGATCATGCAGCAGCCCGCCGGCATACAGCCGCAAAGATGGCCGCTGCCGCCAATGCCGCCGTTGAGCCCCTGCATACTTCGGACAAAGCCGGGATCATCCTCTGAAAAGGTTTCCATCAGCAAAATGGCCAATATCTGTCCGCAGGCGTAACCGCAGCGGCTCAACTCTAAAATCCGTTCTTCCAGGTCCATCGGCTCACATCCTTTCGCATACGAACAGTACATAACTGATGTGCTTTCCCTTGGGCGCACATACATGCTCCTGGGTCCAAAGGGCTTCCAGATAGTACGCCCGCCAGCTGCTTGTCATATCTTCTATGTGCCGCACCGCAAACCCCGCTGTGCGGCACTGGTTTAGCAGTGCTACCACATCCTCGGTCACGTCCGAGAATACCAGCTTGCCGCCGGGGCGCAGAAGTCTTGCCGCCTCCTGGATAG
This sequence comes from uncultured Oscillospiraceae bacterium, assembly GCA_934591845.1. Lineage (GTDB taxonomy): Bacteria > Bacillota > Clostridia > Oscillospirales > Oscillospiraceae > Faecousia. The sequence continues at coordinate 155,556 of CAKTPO010000001.1, forward strand.
CACCCGGCACATTGCCGCTGACATAAAAGCTGCACTGGCTGAGAATGCCGTCAAAGGAAGCTGCTTCCCAGGGGGTATGGAGAAAATCACCGGGTTCTACGTCACTTCCCCGGGGACACAGGTCCAGGCCCTGGGCTTCGTATCCCTCTTCCCGCAGAAGCCTGACCCCTTCTCCGTCACCAGCTCCCATATCCAGCCAGCGGCAGCCCTGGGGCAGAAAGGCCAGTTTGGTCAGATAGCGGCTGTGTTCCAGGCCGCCGGGATGGCCCTGCATTATTTATCCTCCAGGGCTTTCTCTACGGAAAGCACCTTGCCAAGGGCCAATTCCTCAGGGACGTAAATAAAGCCGCACTTGGGACACACCGGAAGCTCCACAGGAAAACCGTTGTCCAAATACATGAACTTCGCCTTTCCCTTTTCCAGCTTGCATTGGCATTTGAGGCAGGTGAGCTTTCCCTCCGGGTCAATGGTATAGTAGTTTTTATCTGCCATGGCGTTCTCCTTACTCCCGGTTTACAATATTCATCCGGTGGCTGTAGGCTCTATGCACCCGGTACCCGCCCGCAATCGGCTCAAATCGGACCCAGAACGTCACATTGCCCAGACGAAGACTCGTCAGGCACAGGCCGGTTTCCCCATCCAAGATGCCCTGGCCGGTTTCCCGCAGATGCCGCAGAACCTGAACCACATCGGATTGAAGGATCATCCGGTCATCCATCATAGACTCCGCCTCCGGGGTGTATTCGATCACAAATTCCGGCTCCATTTCCGGCACCTCCTGGTTCCAAATCTGCTTCATCAGACCGTATTTTAACTCCAAACGGTTTTTCCGCTTGGCACTGATGTCCGGGCAGTTGTCCGCCGGGGTATTATAAACCAGTTCCAGCAGGTGCATGGACCGGCGGCCCTGACGGGCGAAGCGGTCCCGACAGGCCATGCAGTAGCTTAAATAGGGCAAATCTGACCGCTCCAGGCACTGGACAGTCATTTCGTTTGCCACCTCTCGGTTGGCGTATTGGGTCAGGCCACCATAGCCGCAGCAAGGAGCCTGATCTCCCTCATAGGGTGTTTGCCTCACCTGGCAGCCCAGTTCTTCCGCAATGCGGCGAATGGACTCCTGGGTCTGCCGGTCTCCCCTGGCACCGCAGCCGTCATGGACCGCCACAGGCCCGCAAAACCGCTCATGGGGCGGCAGACCGATTTCTTCCAGGACTTCCCAAATCCCCCGAACCTGTTGGCCCTGACCGGTAAGCTGCTTTTTACAGGTGGGGCAGCCTGCAATGACCACCGGGTTTCCAAGGCTTTGAAGCTGCTCCCGGAGAAAAGCCACGGTGTCATCGTAAAGCTCATATCGGCCCGCCCAGTCGCAAATGGCACCGCAGCAGCCCAGCATCAGGGCAACGCCCCCTTGCAGGCGGTCACACAAATCCAAATAGGCCCCTTTCACCGCCTGGGGGGCAATGGCGGACGCCTGACAGCCGGGGAAAAAGACGTATTTGCAGGTTGTAAACCCCGGCTGGGCCAGGGACAAAAAAGCCTCTCCGTTGGAAAAAAGCATGTCCATCAGGGCAAACTCATGGGGGGCCAAGGGCATTTTCCCGGTGGTGACCATATTTCTCCGGGCGATCAGGCAAACCTGGGCCATGTCATACCCATTGGGACACAGGACACTGCACTGGCCGCAGAGGGAACAGGCGTTAATGGGCTTATTCATCATGTGGTCGCCCATAATAATGGAAACATTGTTGTAGATTTCCCGGGTCAGGATGCGGGGGAATTTTTTATAATGGCGCAGATAGGCACAGCCCTTGATACATTCCTCACACCGGCACTGGATGCACCGGGCCGCTTCCGCTACGGCATGTTCCCGGTCTGTACAGGCAATGCGCTTGCTGGGGGCGACTCCCTCCAGGGAGGTATAGAGCTTGGTTTCCACGCTGCCCTCCTGGCCCCGGGTATTGGCAGGGTCCAGCTTTTGGGCCATACGGTCTGCGGAAAGGGCAGCTTTTTTGGCAGCGAAGGCAGCACCAAGAACCCCCTGCCAGGGACCGGTAATGAGATTTCTCTCCCGGCAGACCATCAGTGCTTCATCGGAATGAGCCTGGGGATACAAGGCATTGAAAACCTCAAAGGAAGCACAGACCAAATCATATCGTTCCGCCTCCTGCCGGAAACTGCTTTCCGGGTCAGCATTCCAGACAAAACGGACATCCAAACCGGATACATCCGCCTCCGCCCCCTGGGGAACCTTTGGCAGGACCTGGGTCAGCAAGGCCCCGGCATCACTCTGGGAGAGATAGAACGTCACGGGATACATTTTCTTGCTCAGTTCCCCGGCCAAAAACAGGGTAAACAGGTCCGCCCCAAAAATTGCGGCGGTTTTGGTCTTTTTCCGCAGCAGTCCCCTACCCTTTCCGTGGCTGCCGTAGGCTACGGCGGCGGCTTCCAGTTCCCGCAGGGCAATGCCGTCTCCCAAGGAACAAAGTTTGCATTTCTCTTCACAGGGGGCCTCACACAGGGCCGACAGGATATGGGGCAAGGGGGTGATTTTTTCGTAGAGTCGCAGGGCCTTGTCAAAATCCCCCTGGGCAATGGCCTGGGTCATGGCCTTGGCATCCAGCTTCAGCGGACAAGCGGCACTACAGTAGGCGGGCTGTTCATGGACGCACAGATGCTCCCGGGCTTCCAATTCCTCTTTGGTAAACATCCGCTTTTGCCGGTAAATATGGGTGGAAGCCCGTTCTTCCAGGATCATGGTATCACCTCCTCAGAAATTGCCAATAGAGAGGCGGTCCCCCGCCTCTCCATTGCAGCATAAAGAATCAAGAATTGAGAACGTATGTTTCCCGCATTTCCTTAGTTTTGAAGCTCCTTCAGAGCGGCCAGAACCACCTCAGGCAGTGCGGGGACTCGGGTGATCCGGGCACCGGTGGCGTTGTAAATGGCGTTCAGGATGGCGGGGTGGGGTGCATCCAGAGGTGCCTCGCCGCAACCGGCGGCACCGTAGGGGCCTTCGGGGCGGTAGGTTTCAACATAGTGCAGCTCGATGTCATCGGGAACATCCTTGGGGTAAGGAATGCCACAGTTTTTCAGGCTGGTGTGCTTGCTCAGGTCATCAAAGTCCTCAGTAAGAGCCAGACCGATGCCCTGGGCCAGACCACCGTAGAAGTTGCCGTCAACCAGCAGCCGGTTCATAATGGTACCCACGTCTGCCACACAGGTGAACTTTTCAACGGTGACCTTGCCGGTCTTGGTATCCACGCAGACCTCCGGCAGGAACAGGGTGTACATATATACGGAGAACGGATCGCCCTGGGCGGAAGCCTGGTCAACGGGATGGTCGGCGCAGTAGGTGGCGACCCACTGGCCCTGTACCTTGGTGTCAATGCCATCGGCTACCATTTCATCATAGGTGCGGTAGGTGCCGTCCTCTTTCCGCATGGCGGTCAGCAGGTTTTCCGCTGCCAGACGGCAGGCGTTGCCGGACATGACCTGGCTGCGGGAGCCACCGGCGGGGCCGGAGTTGGGGGTGATCTTGGTGTCGTTCATAACAAGGCGGATCTGCTCCGGACGAATGCCCGCCTGGCGCAGGGTCTCATGGGCAGATACCAGCATACCCATATCCGCGCCCTGGCCGTGATCCTCCCAGGAGGCGTACATGGTAACGCTGCCATCGGGGTTCAGCTCCGCATAGGCCTGAGAGGAGTCCACGCCATCCAGACCGCAGCCGTAAACACCGGAGGAAACGCCAATGCCGTACTTGTAACGGCCATCGGAAGCGGCGTTCTTTTCGGCAACACGCTTCTTGGCGGCCTCATAGAGGGGACGGGCCTGTTTATACATTTCTTCCAGGCAATAGACATCGGGCTTGTAGCCTGTGGGAATGGTAGAACCCTCGGATTCCTTGTAGCAGTTCAGCTCCCGGATGTCAAAGGGGTCCATGCCCATCTTGGCAGCCAGAACGTCAATGGCGATTTCAGAACCCATAAAGGACTGGGGAGAGCCGTAGGCACGGAACGCAGAACCCCAGGCGTGGTTGGTAAAGACGGTGGTACTCTTATTGCGGATGGTGGGAATATGATAACCCGCACCCACAAACTGGCTCAGCCGGTGGGTCAGCAGGTCGCCAAATTCGGAGTAGGGACCGTGGTCAACGTAGTTATCTCCCCACAGACCCAGAAGCTTGCCCTTTTCATCGGCGGCCAGCTTGATGTGCATGAAAGCGGGGCTGCGCTTGCCGGTGTAGGTAATGTTCTGGAACTGGTTGAATACCAGGGACACGGGACGGCCGGTGATCTTGGCGGCAACGCCCAGAATGGCCTCGTTGGTGGGAGAGAACTTATAGCCGAAAGTACCACCGGTGTGGTTCTGAACCAGACGCAGCTTCTCCATAGGAACACCGATGCCGTCAGCGATCATGGGCATATGCAGGTGAATGCCGATGGACTTGGAATGTACGGTGAGCATACCGTCCTCATCGATATAGGCATAGCCGCAGTCCGGCTCCAGGTGCAGATGGGGCTGGCGGGAGCAGTAGGACTCAATTTCCACCACATTGGGTGCGGAATCAAAGTCAAAGTCCGGGCCTTTGATACAGTTGGTTTCGTAATAGGCGTTGGGAATGCCGGGATGGATCTCAATGGCGTCCTCCGCAATGGCATCCATGGCGTTCATGTAAGCGGGCAGTTCTTCAATATCCACTTTCACCGCATCGGCAGCGGCTCTGGCGTGGGCCTCGGTATCGGCGGCTACAATGGCGATGGCATCACCGAACTGGAAAATCTTTTCGTCACACAGAACAGGACGCTCCCAGCCATCGGTTTTGTTGTTCAGAGGCAGCATGACCAGACCGTTGATGCGGTTCTTGCCACCGGCGGCCACAATATCCTTGGCGGTGATGATCTGGAACACACCGGGCATTTTTTCGGCTTCGGATGTATCAATGCCCTTGATGTTGGCGTGGCTGACCTTTGCCTGAACCAGGGCCAGACGCAGGGTATCGGCCGGCATTTTCAGGGCATCGTCCGCGCCAAAGTCCCAGGTGCCGGTAACCTTCTGGGCAGCGGAAGGACGGATGTACTTGGTGCCTACAATGGAATCCTCCGTGGGCTTAAAGACCAGGTCTTCCTTGGTAATTTCCCCACGAATGACCCGGGCGGCATCCATGACCGCATCAATAAGAGGCTTATAGCCGGTGCAGCGGCAGAGGTTCCGGTTCTTCTGGAACCAATCTCTTACCTCCTCCCGGGTGGGCGAGGGATTGTTGTCCAGCAGCACCTTGGCGGTCATAATAAAACCGGGGGAACAGAAGCCGCACTGGGCGCAGCCGTGGGCCATCCAGGCCACCTGCAGCGGGTGCATATCGGAAATGGTGCCGATACCTTCAATGGTGGTGATTTGTGCGCCGTCTTTCAGGCGGCTGAGTTTGGTGAGGCAGGAACGGGTGACCTTGCCATCGACAATGACGTTACAGGCACCGCAGTGACCTTCTCCGCAGCCAATCTTACAGCCGGTCAACAGCAAACGTTCCCGCAGGAATGAAGCCAGCGTTTCGTTTTCCTCAACCAGGACGGAACGGGTAATGCCGTTGATTACAAATGTTCTTTTGATCATAATGCTGAGACCTCCCCTTTTTTTCTACAATGCCAAACTACTTGTGTGTACCGCAGGGATCTTTGTCAGGTCCGTTTCCGGTCAGATCCTGCAAACGCTGCATACCGCGGGCGGTGTAAAAAACCAACTGGGACAGGCTTCCATCTAAGTTTTCTCCCCGCAAAACCAGGGTATTGGCCGTTTCCAGATAGTCAATGGGCAGTGTCCGGCGGTAGGTCTTTCCGCTTACGCTGTCTGTGACCTCCAGGGTGACCTCCCGGGCAGAGATTTGAAAGACATCCTCGTTCATGGTTTTTCGCCTCCATTCATTCACCCGATATGTGCAACTTTTACAATTTCATTATAACTTACAAGGCAAAGGATATACAACATGTAAATTTTTATAAGTCGTAGAAAATGGATAGAAAATATTGTGCAAGGCCTCTAAAAAAATGTAGATAAAATTTGAATGGATTTTTACAAAGCGTAACTTTCTTCGTCCCGGGGTTTTGGCAATACAAGGCTCACGCAGCTGTCACACAGCGGGACTCCGGTCAGCGGATGGCCCAGTTCCTCCTCATAATCTTCAAGGGCCTGTCGGACACCGGGGAGGTTTGGATTTCCCCAGTCATGCAGCAGCAGAAATCCCCCAGGGTTCAGCCTGGGCCAGAAATACCGAAGACCGTCCAGGGTGACCTGGTAGAAATCCCCGTCCAGAGATACCAGGCAAAACCGTTCTTCCAGGCCCCGGAGGGAGCCTGGGAAAAAGCCGGGGTAAACTCTGGCCTGTTCCCGGTAAGGCAAGGCATTCAAAACCGTTTCCGGATCTGTATTCCCGTGGGCCTGCTGAAATGCAGGGCCCGCCCCGGCGAATTCATCAAAGCCCTGAAAGCTGTCAAAAAGATAGAGAACCCGCTCCGGCAAAAGGCGGTTGATACACCCGGCGAAGAATCCCCGGTAAACCCCCAGTTCTGCGGCGGCACCGGGAACCTGTGACACTTGGCCGCAGAGCAGTTCCAAGGTAGACAGCCGCACATAGTCCCCTGCCAGGGCCTCCGGCGGGAGTTGAGACTTCCGCAGTTTTCCGGGAACGGGGATCACACGGTATTGGGAAAGCAGCTGATCTAGAACTTCTTTGCCCAAAATCGACTCTGCCACGGTGCAGTGCCGGTTTCGGTCCTCCAAAATGCAGCTGTCCTTTACATACAATATTCTATTTTCCGGCAGGCCGATCTCCCGGCAGGTCTGGGCCACGGCCTGGGCGTGGCGGGTGGTTACGATCATCAGACTGCACCGGCCAATATCCAGTTCCCGGGGCCGGTAGACCGGCTTTCCCATAAATGCGGCACTGCGTGGAACGGTTTCTACGAAACCGTCAATTCGGGATTCCGGCAAAACCTTGTCCACCAGTTCCGCTGCACCGCAGCCGGTGCCCCAAAGATAGATTCCCATGGTTGTGGCCCCCTTTCGACATACATCCATTATATCGGATTTGCACAATTATTCAAGAAAAAATTCAAAAGTGTATTTACAAATCCTACAAATTGTCGTATAGTAATTCTAAGCAAATTCATTTTGATTGTAATTCGCTTTTGGAATCGGCACAGGAGGTGGGAAATTTGCAGAATGCGGCCCTTATTTTGGCGGCGGGAATGTCCTCCCGTATGGGGGATTTTAAGCCCATGATGAGCATTGGCTCCATTTCTGTGGCCCAACGGGTGGTGGCAACCTTCCATCGTGCGGGAGTCGATAAAATCGTCATGGTCACAGGTTACAATGCCCCCATGCTGGAACGGCATCTTTCTGACAACGGCATCATCTTTTTAAGAAACGAAGACTACCGCCAGACCCAGATGTTCGATTCCGTAAAAATCGGCCTGCGCTATCTGCAAGACAAGTGCGACCGGGTCCTGCTGACCCCTGTTGATGTACCGCTCTTTACCGCCCAGACCGTAGAAAAACTGCTGTCTTCCGGCAGCGCATTGGTCTGTCCCCGGTGTCAGGGGGCTACAGGGCATCCCATTCTCATTGGAAGTTCATTGATCCCCACCATTTTGGCAGACTCCGGCGACCGGGGGCTGCAAGGGGCCATGGAACGGTGCGGGGAAGAAATGTGCCTGGTAGACGTAGACGACCAGGGAACCCTAAAAGATGCGGATACCCCGGAAGATTTTTCTGCCCTCCTGGCCTATCACAATTCCCAGCTGGTGCGGCCCGTTGTCAATGTCTCTCTGAACCGGGAGTTCAGCTTTTTTGACCGGAGACTGGCCATGCTTCTGATGCTGGTAGATGAGACCCACTCCGTAAGAGCCGCCGGACAGCGGATGCAGCTGAGCTATACCAGCTGCTGGAATATGATCAAAGCACTGGAAAGCCAGCTGAACTATCCTTTGCTTCAAAGAGTCCAGGGCGGGGCCAAAGGCAGTCAAAGCTGGCTGACCCAGGAGGGCAAGCGTTTTTTGGAGCGTTACAACGCCTATGAACAGGCAGTAAAAAATTATGCCGACTCCATTTTTGAAGACTACTTTGAAGGGTTGTTTGAATGAAACGCCGTTTGTTTTTGACAGGACCCATCGGCTGCGGCAAAAGCACCGCCATCACCCTGGGGCTGGGTGACCGCCGGAATCGTCTAAAGGGCTTCGTGACCCTCCGAGAGGGTCAGCCCCCTGAACCGGAACGGTTTTGGCTGGAAACACTGCCGAAACGGGAACGGGCGGTATTCTTGGATTTGACGGGAGAAAAGCCGCAGATCGACCTGGGTGTTTTTTCCGGTCTGGGGGTTCAGAGCCTTCAAAAAGGCCCCCTTCTTTTAGATGAGATCGGCGGTATTGAACTGCTGTGCCCTGAATTTTTAGAGGTGCTGGAAGATTCCCTGTCCGGCGACACACCGATTTTAGGAGTCGTAAAGGCCCCGGGATCCAGCCTGGCCCTGGCCCGGTGCCTGGGACTTGGGGAGGAATATGAAACCGCTGCCAAAAAGCTGCACCGTCTCTTGGCGCAGGATGGGCAGACAGAGCTTTATATCTGCGGACAGTTTGACCCCCGGGCCCAGGATTTGGTGGGGCTGTGGGCAAAGGAATACTTATAGAGAGGAGAAGGCCCATGAATCAAAAATATCGGCGCACGGTCTGGCTCCTGGGCCTGGGGCTGGTCGTGACAATGGCAGCCTCTGTTACCCTGGGGCGTTACCCTGTTGCCTTGGGAGATCTGCTGAAAATTCTGGGCAGTCGCCTGGGGTTGCCCATTGCAAAAACCTGGGCAGTTCAAACAGAAGTGGCCCTTGTGAACATCCGGCTTCCCCGGGTGGTTCTTAGCGTATTGGTAGGGGCCTGTCTTGCGGCGGCAGGGGCCTGCTACCAGGGTGTCTTTCAAAACCCCATGGCCTCCCCGGACATTCTGGGGGCCTCCGCAGGAGCGGGCTTTGGAGCGGCGTTGATGATTTTGCTTGGCATGTCCAATGTGTTCATCACCCTGGGAGCCTTTGGGTGCAGCTTATTGACCGTTGCCCTGGTGTTTGCGGTAAGCCGCCACGCCAAAGGAGAGCGGATCTTGGGACTGGTGCTTTCCGGCATTATGATTTCCTCGCTATTCCAGGCAGGAACCTCCTTTTTGAAGCTGGTGGCGGACCCCAATAACCAGCTGCCCCAAATCACCTATTGGCTGATGGGCAGTCTCTCCGGGGCCAAGTGGGGGGAAATTCGCTTTGTGATCCTGCCCATGCTGGCGGGGCTGCTGCCGCTGCTGCTTTTGCGCTGGCGGCTCAATGTGGTGACCATGGGCGATGATGAGGCCCTGGCCATGGGCGTAGATGCGGGAAAACTGCGGCTCATCATGGTGGTCTGTTCCACCCTGGTCACCGCCTCGGCGGTATCCGTCAGCGGCACCATCGGCTGGGTTGGCCTGGTCATTCCCCATATGATGCGGCGGCTGGTGGGTTCCGATTACCGGTACCTGATGCCGGCCTCCATGCTGGGCGGCGGGATTTTCCTGCTGCTGGTGGACAATATTTCCCGGGCCGCCACGGCATCGGGAATTCCCATCGGCATTCTCACCGCTTTTGTTGGCGCACCGTTTTTCCTCTGGCTCATTACAGGAAGGGGGGAACGCTATGCCGATTGAGGTTAAGAATTTAAGCTTTTCCTATGGGAAACGGCAGGTTCTGAAAGACATCAGTTTTCGGGTAGACGAGGGAGAATTCTTATCCATCCTGGGTCCCAACGGCGTTGGCAAAAGCACCCTGTTTCGCTGCATGCTGGGTCTGCGCTCCGGGTATTCAGGTACCGTTCTTGTAAACGGAGCGGACATTCGCCATATTTCCGTCCAGGAGCGAGCCAAGCGCATTGCATACATTCCCCAGAGCAGTGACCCCACCTTCCATTTTAGCGTGGGAGATGTGGTCTTAATGGGAACCACCAGCGGCCTTTCCGCTTTTCAAACCCCCGGCAAAAAAGCCTTGGAGCGCCGGGACTGGGCCATGGAAAAAGTGGGCATTTCCCACCTCACCGAACGCTGCTACCACAGGCTCTCAGGGGGCGAGCAGCGGCTTGTAATGATTGCCCGGGCCCTTGCCCAGGATGCGCCTATTCTGATGCTGGACGAGCCTACCGCCAATCTGGATTTTGGCAATCAGCTGCGGGTTTTGCAGCAGATCCAGGCCCTGGCAAAAGAGGGCTACACTGTTATTCAGACCACCCACCACCCGGAACAGAGTTTCCAGTTTTCTTCCAGGATCCTGGCCATCCAAGAGGGCCAGATCTTGCAGGATGGAAGCCCCCGGCAGGTGCTGACCAAGGAAAATATGGAAAAGCTCTACCACGTGGATGTGGATGTGGTCAGCCTTATGGAGGATGAGGCAAGAATTTGTATTCCCAAACTAAAAAGGAGTGCTGAAAAATGAAAAGAACGACCGTATGGATTTTGGTGTTGACCATGCTGCTAGGGCTGCTCTCCGGCTGCGGAAGCACCGCTGCGCCTGCCCCCACCGAAACCGCCCCGGCGGCTCCTGTCACAGAGGCAGCGCCCCAGGAAACCACCCAGGCCCCCGAGGAAGCCCACACCCAGGAATTCACCGATGACGTGGGCCGCACCGTGACCCTGCCCGCCCAAATCACCGCTATTGCCATTTCCGGCCCCCTGAGCCAGGTATACATTCTGCCTCTGGCAGGTGATATGCTGGTAGGTGTCAGCAATGTCTACGCCAAAGAGCAGGAAAAGTTTTTGCCGGATTATCTGACCCAGAAGACCGAAATCGGTCAGCTCTACGGCGGCAAAGCCACCTTGAATCTGGAAGGACTGCTGGCGGCAAACCCGGATGTGATCATTGATATTGGTCAGCCCAAAAAGAGCATGAAAGAAGACCTGGACGGTCTGACCGCCCAGACCGGCATCCCCTTTGTCCATGTGGATGCCACCGTAGCCACTGCGGCCCAGGCCTACCGGACCCTTGGTAAGCTTCTGGGACGGGAGGAACAGGCGGAGAAAATCGCCCTGTGGTGTGAGAATACCTACAGCCGTATGGAAGCCATTATGGAAAAGGTGGATGGGGACAACGCCCGGAAGACCATTCTCTACTGCCTGGGTGACAAGGGCACCAACGTCATGGCCGAGGGCTCTTTCCATGCAGAAACCGTCAATATGATGGGTAAAAACATGGCCAGCCTGGATGAAGTCAGTTCCAGCGGTAACGGCAACGAGGTGGATATGGAGCAGCTGCTTCTGTGGAACCCAGAGGTGCTGGTGTTCGCCCCGGAAAGCTGCTACGACTCTGTAGCTACGGACCCCCAGTGGAGCCAGATGCAGGCGGTGGCCAACAAGCAGTATTATAAGACACCTTACGGACCCTATGGCTGGCTGTCCTCTCCCCCCTCTGTCCAGCGCTATTTGGGAATGCTGTGGCTGGGTGCAGTGCTGTACCCGGAGTACATTGACTACGATCTGCAAACCGAAGTCACCGAATACTACAAGATATTCTACGGCTGCGATTTGACCGATGAAATGTATCAGGACCTGATGAAAGACGCTCTGTAATATGATCAACGCCCCTCGGAATGAAAACCGAGGGGCGTAAGTATATTCAGAAGAAGAATTTCCGTTCCACGGTTTCCCGGGCGGGGCGGCAGATGGCCAGGAAAATCAAGGCACCACCCATTAAAATCAGGGCCACCATGGGATACCAGGACCAGCCGATGAATTTTGAAAAGTGGAAGGTCAGGCCCATTAAAAACTCCATCAGGGGCAGAAATGCCCCCAGGACGATGAGGGCCCCTCCGAAGATATAGGCCGCTCCACGACGAAGATAGTGCAGCAGTGCCACCACCGCCGTTACAAGCCCCCCCAGAAATCCCACCACAGGAAAGGCGAAGCCCAGAAACCATCCACCCTGTATGGAAAGGTCAATATAGAGAATATAGATTCCTGCTGCTGCAAAGGTGCAGGGCACAAAAATCACCGGATTGGGGTTTCGGAACCACAATGGCAGGATGGCCGCAATATAGAATAGCACAATTCCTCCCACCGCATAACCGGACCAGGTAATGGCATGGTTAAACTGGGCATCACAAATCAGTGTCACCAGAATAGGTACCAGCAGCATAATGCTCAGGGTTCCCAATATGGCCTTGCCCCCTGCCTTGGCCTGGGGGTATCGATCCATGGGATACAGAAGCCTTCCCTCCTGCCGCACCATCTCCGGATGATAGGGCACCGTGCCGCAGAGCGGGCACTTTTTTTCGCTGTCAGCCAGCTTCACACCGCAATTGATACAATACATTTTTGTTCACCTCACACTCGTGAATTGGTCTGGACTTCCGCACCCAGTCCCAGTTCCCGCAGCACCCGGAAGAAATGGGCCTCCAACTGGGGTTCCCGAATCTTGCGGGTAAAATTCACATACAAATCCGTCCCAAAGGACAGTATTCCGCAGTTTTGAGGCGCCGTTGCCTGGGCGCTGAGAATAAAATCCATCCGCTGCACATAGGGAAGCATTTCCCCGGGCAGCTCCACCTGACCCAAATTGGACATGCTCAGGCAGGCCTTTCTCTCCCCAACGGCATCAAACACCGCCTTCAAAACCATGTTTTTGATAAACAGAGGCGTGACCCGCAGCAGCAGCATTTTTTCACTGCTGACGTTGGCGGCAATGCGGCTGCTCATGACTTTGGGGGTCACATCCAGGCCCATCCGATGGTTGATGGCCTGACAGATCTCCGAAAAGCTGTAGTGCCCCAGTCTGGGGTCGATTTCCGGGGTGGTATAAAGGGCAAAGTTGCGCAGAGTGGTGCTGGGAAAAAGCTTGCGCAGATTCACGGGGATCTGCACCCGGATGGGAATACGCTTTCGGATATTGGGTACCTCCTCTGCCTGCATATTTTGCAGCGCCATCATCAGAACGGCACAGAGGAAGCCTGTTAAAGTCACGCCATAGTTGTGGGCTTTTTCCAGCACCGCCTTGGCATCCATGCGGAAGCAGGTGATGTTCAGAAACTCCTGGGTCTCCGGTGTGCCCTGGGGCCGCCAGGCGTTGTCCTCCCGGCGGCTGGCATTGACATTTCCCGCATATTTGAGGAAACTGTCCTCCAATTCCGCCTCCCGGGGAGCCTCCAATCGGCCCAGGACTCCTTTTTCCGCAGGGATCGACACCCCGTATTTCTGCTGCAAGTATTCCGCCACCAGGGACTTGAGAAACACCAGGCCCCCGTTGCCATCGGTGACGGCGTGGAAAAACTCTACCGCAATGCGGTTTTCATAGACGATGACCCGGAAGGCACATCTGCGGGCCTCGTGCCTGCTCATTCTGGTCACCGGGTAGCTGCTTTCCTGCCGGATCCTCGGTGCCGCCTCCAACTGTTGGAGATAATACCAGAACAGGCCCTTACGCAGACAGACACACATGGAGGGGAATCGGCGGACCGTAACATCCAGTGCCGACTGCAACACCCACACATCTACCGGCTCTCGCAAAGAGGCAGACAGGCGGAACACATTGCTCCAACTCTGCCGCAGGGCCGCCGGATAGATTTTCGCCGCATTGTCCAGCCGCATCCACCGGAGTTTCCGCTCCCGGGAGAGATAACGGGTCAGGAAGCCGTTGATTTTCTCCCAGTCCTCCCGGTCCTCGCTCAGGCCATAAAGCACATAGGCATGCCAGCGTTCGGGACGGACAAAGATTTGGCAGGGTACCCCCGCCTGTTTGAGAGCCGCCGCCATGTTCTCGGAATCACTTCGGAGAATTTCGTCTCCCCCCGCAAGAATAAGGGTCGGGGGCAGACCCCGCAGATCCCCCAGAAGCGGCGACACCAGTGGATTTTCCGGCGTTTCCGAATAACACCGGGCATAAAAGGCCAGCTGTTCTTTGGAAAGGGACACATCCTTTGTTTCATTATACTCATAGCTTTCCCCGGATGCGGTCAAATCCGTCCAGGGAGAAATGGCCGTGATGCTGCCGGGAAGGGGTTTTCCCTGCTCCATAAGATACAGGCACAGGGAAAAGCACAGTCCTCCCCCGGCACTTTCGCCGCAGAGACTGATTTTAGAAGGGTCGTAGCCCTTTCCAAGCAGATAGTCATAGGCCGTAGCCGCATCTTCCAAAGCTGCCGGGAAGGGATATTCCGGAGCCAGCCGGTAGGCTGCGCAAAACACCTGGGCCCCGCATTCGTCCGCCAGCACCGAGCCAAAGCCCAGTGCGTAGTCGAGACCCCCGCAGGTATAGCCACCGCCATGGAGGTAGAGCACCACTCCATCCCGGCGCAAATCTTTGGGAAGCACCCAGGCACCCCGGAATTCCTCAAAGTCATGGCTTTTCACCCGCACCTGGGCATGGCGGGTAGCCCGCATCAATTCTCCGATGGCATTTTGCCCCTTCCGGGTGGTTTCCAGAGAGCAATTTTCCAGCATTGGCTTCATATGGGCCAGCTGTTCCCGAACGGTATTTGCTGATAACTGCATGGCAAGGCCCCCATCCGTAGGTTTTAAGGTTTCCATGGGAAACGGCAAAGAACTTTCGTAAAGATTATAGGGGATAAACGTGAATTTTTCAATATATTTTCCCCAATATTCAAAAAAGAACACGTCCGCAGAGAATCGCATTCCGCAGACGTGTTTATTTCATAACAAATTATTGATAGAACAGGCTGTTGACGACCTTTTCCAAAGAAGACTGATCCAGGTAGAATTCCATGAATTCCTGCCCCACCTTTGCCTCTCCGTCAATGGTCACAAAGTCTTCAATTTTCGCTTCCAGCAGCCAGTCTGCCAGTTTTTGGAGCTGATTAACGGCATAGTCCGTCTGAAAGGAATCACCCAGGCTCAATGTCAGTTCGGTAAGCAAATCAGGGTCTTTCTTTGCTGTAGCAATCAGGCGTTCGATCAGTGCAGACATATACTGCTCCTGCCGCTTCATGCGGCTGACATTGGTCTGGTCGCCGGCACCGTGACGGCCCCGGACATAGTTCAGTGCTTCCTGGCCCTTGAGCACCACGGTTTTCCCTTTAACCAGGGTCTCACTGTCCTGAAAATCATCCAGCACCGTGACGGTAACACCGCCCACCGCATCGTTGACCGTGGGAACGGCATCCATGGTAAAGCTCATATAGTGGTCAATGGTCACACCGCCCAGAAGTTTGGACACCACCTTTTTGGCATTGATGCAGCTGTCAGAGCCGCCGCTGCCATAGGTGTGAGCCAGAGCCAACTGACCGGTATAAGTGCCTGCCTCATCTCCAAAAACGCCAAGACGTGTGATTTCGGTCATGGTGTCCCGATTCAGGAGCAGGGGTGTACAGACGTTTGTATCCTTATCCAGTACCAGCACCAGATTAAAGTCGGACTGCATATCGTTGATATAGGCCCGTTTATCATCGGGATACTCGTTTTTATCCAGTCCCAGAACCAGAATGGTTTCCAGGTTTTCTTTTCGGTTTCGGGCTACCGCTGTGGACGGAACAGCAGATTCCTCTGTTACGGCTGGGGAAAGGGCCCGGTCAGGGTCCGATTTTTGCTGACAGCCGCAGAAAAGAAAAACAGCACTCAAGGCGAGCAAGCCCGCCCTGAGTGCTAGGTAGGAACGCTTACTTGTTCTCAACCAGGAACGCAATGGGACCAACGCCGTCCAGCTTTACGTCAACGGAACCGTCCTTGTTGACCGTAACATTTTCCAGAGCCAGGGGAACCCACTTGCCGTCAACGAAACGCATAACAACAACAGTGGTGCCAGCCTTGACATCCAGCTTGAAGCTCACGGTAATGGTGGTACCCTCGGTTTCCAGGGCCTTGACCACATCCTCGGGAACAGAGACGTTGACCATGTCACGAACCACCAGGTTCGCCACAGGCACATCGATCTTTGCTTCCTTCAGCACGGTCTTCAGCTCGGGAACAGCCTTCTCCAGAGAACCGGCCTTGGCGATGACATCGTAAGCCTTGTCCAGCTCGGCCTTGACCTCGGGAGCAATGCTCTTCGCGGCAACAGACTCGACCTTAATGTCAGAAGCCTTGACCTCTACCTTGGAGCCGTCAGCAGCCACGACCTCAGCGGTCTTGGTTACAGCGGGGGCATCCTTCTGGGTGACACTGGCAGTAAAGCTATCAGCGAACACAGCCACAGACAGCATCGCAACCAGCAGCACACAGGATACTACACGCACAAGATTCTTCATGTTGTTTACCTCACCTTTCTAAAGATTATAGAAATACCTTTTGGGTAATTCTACCTATATGTACTGTTAAGCGAAAACTCTCAACATACATTTTTGCCAAACAGCAAAGCCATCGGCAACCCCATAAAGAAGTGCCTGATCGCTCTGTTACTACTATACCAGATTTTGCCAGGAAAGTCAACACTCTGGCCATAGCAGTTGGATAATTCTTTTCTTAATGCTTACACATCGATCACAGAATTGGGGATGATCACAGCGGCGATCAGATAGGCCACAATGCCGGTGCCGCCCATGAGACCCAGAATGGCCCAGACAAGGCGGATGATGGTGGGGTCAACGCCAAAGAATTCTCCCAGGCCGCCGCAGACACCGCAGATCATTTTATTGGTATTGGATTTGTACAGTTTCTTGTTCATCATGTTTCCTCCAATTTTATTGTTTTTCTTTTTTTCTCAATGGCTTCCCGCACCAGTCCATGGATCTCCCGGTGGATGTCCTCAATGGAGCGCATGGCACCGTCCCGGCAGCATTCCACGGTTTTCCAGCCCAGGAAGTCGGCGCAGAATCGGGCAGCAGCCTGACTTCTGGCAAGATACTGCTGATCCCGCTCGTGAATGTCCTTTTTGCTTTCATCTCCGCTGTAACGCCTGGTCATCAGCTTCTGGCTGACCTGGGGGTCCACGCTGAGGTAAATCACCAGGTCCGTCGAGGGAATGCCCAGTTTTCCGTATTCAAAGTCAAACAGCCATTTTAAGAACGGCTCCCACTGCGCTCTGGGGAGTTTACTGCACTGGTGGATGGCATTGGAGGTGGTATAGCGGTCTGCGATCACAATACCCCGTTCGTAGTCCCGGCACCAGTCCCGCTTAAAGGAGGCGAATCTGTCCACAGCGAAAAAAGAGCTGGCGGCATAGGCGTTTACATCCTGGGGGTCAGAGCCGAATTGGCCGGACAAGTACATTTTGACCAATGCCGAGGAATCGGAGCCATAGTCCGGAAAAGATACCTCCCGTACCGCCATTCCCTCCTGGGCCAGTGTCTTTGCCAAAAGCTTTGCCTGGGTCGCCTTTCCGCTGCCGTCCAGGCCCTCAATGGCCAGCAAGGTTTTCGTTGCCATGGCCTTCCTCCTCTTTTTTATCGTTCCTCTGCTGCGCTTCAAACGCAGGGCTATCATACGCCAAAATCGAGGAAAAATCAAGGACTTCCGCAGGAAAATTCCTTTATTCTACCGATGTGACGGTATAGTCCTCTGCCTCCACCGCCTGTTTCAAAAGCGCATCCGGCACTTCTTTTTCCAGAACCACCAGGGCGGTACCTGCCTGATAGTCGGCTGTGGCGGAAACTACGCCGTCAACGGATTCCAGAGCTTTTTGCACTGCGTTCTCACAGTGATGGCACATCATTCCCTCAATATGCACCCGTTTCTCCCGGTGCTTTTGCTGCTTTTCCCGGCGTTTATGGTCATGGGTCGTATCGTAGAGCTTGCACAAATTCAGCCGCAGGGCATTGCTCACCACGCAGAAGCTGGAAAGGCTCATGGCGGCGGCACCGAACATGGGATTTAAGGTCAGGCCCAGCCCCACAAAGCAGCCGGCCGCCAGGGGGATGCCGATGGTATTGTAGAAAAATGCCCAAAACAGGTTCTCATGGATATTCCGCAGGGTCGCCCGACTGAGACGAATGGCTGCGGGCACATCCAAAAGGCTGCTTTTCATCAGCACCACATCCGCCGCATCAATGGCCACATCCGTACCGGCACCAATGGCGATGCCCGTATCTGCCCGGGTCAGGGCCGGGGCATCGTTGATGCCGTCTCCCACCATGGCCACCTTTCCTTTGGCTCTCAAAGAGCGGATCACCGCCTCCTTGCCCTCCGGTAAGACCCCGGCAATGACCTCATCCACACCGGCCTGGGTGCCGATGGCCTGGGCGGTACGCTGGTTGTCACCGGTCAGCATCACCACCCGGATACCCATGTTCCGCAATTGGGTGATGGCCTGGGCACTGTCTTTTTTAATGGTATCCGCCACACAGATCATGCCAGCAAACCGCCCGTCCCAAGCAAAGAGCAAGGGGGTCTTTCCCTGTTGGGCAAGCTCTGCGGCCCGGGCCTCGGTTTCCCCGGAAACCGGCACCAGGGTCTTTACAAAGGTAAGGCTGCCGCCCACCAACTGTTTTCCGTCCAGCAGTGCTTTCAAGCCGTTTCCGGGCAGAGCCGAAAATTCCGAGACTGCTTTCGGCTGAAGTCCCCGGCTGCTGCCCTCCTCTAAAATAGCCTTTGCCAAGGGATGCTCGCTTTTGCTTTCCAGGGAGAGGGCCAACTCCAGGAGGTCCTTCTCCTCAAACCCCGGCTGAGGAAACAGGTCTGTGACCTTGGGTGTTCCCGTGGTAATGGTCCCGGTTTTATCCAGCACCACGATTTGGGTCTTTCCGGTCTGTTCCAGGGATACGGCGTTCTTAAAAAGAATACCATTCTTGGCCCCTACCCCGTTGCCCACCATAATAGCCACCGGCGTGGCAAGCCCCAGGGCGCAGGGGCAGCTGATGACCAGAACGGAAATGCCCCGGGCCAGAGCAAAAGCAAAGTCCCTGCCCAACAGCAGCCACACCAGGGTGGTCACAATGGCAATACTGATCACCCCGGGGACAAACACCCCAGAGACCCGGTCCGCGATTTTTGCAATGGGGGCCTTGGTGGCCGCTACATCGGAGACCATTTTGATGATCTGGGACAGGGTGGTGTCCTCCCCTACCCGACTGGCCTCACAGCGCAGAAAACCGGACTGGTTGATGGTGGCGGCAGAGACGGTGCTTCCCGGGGCCTTGTCCACAGGGATGCTCTCCCCCGTCAGGGCGGCTTCATCCACCGCACCGGTGCCCTCCAGCACCACCCCGTCTACGGGAATGCTCTGCCCTGGCCGGACCACAAACACATCGCCCTTGCGAACCTCCCCAATGGGTACCGTTACTTCCTTCCCCTGACGGATGAGGGTGGCGGTCTGGGGTGCCAGTTTCATCAACGCTTTCAGGGCATCCGTGGTCTTGCCCTTGGACCGGGCTTCCAGCATTTTGCCCACGGTGATCAGGGTCAGAATCATGGCGGCGGACTCAAAATAGAATTCGTTCATATAAGTCATGACCCCGGCCATATCTCCCCGAAGCTGGGCATCCGTCATAGCAAACAGGGCATAAACGCTCCATAGGAAAGAAGCCGAAGAACCAAGGGCTACCAGAGAATCCATATTGGGCGACCGATTCCACAACGCTTTGTAGCCTGAAATAAAGAATCTCTGATTGATGACCATAATCACCGCCGCCAACAGCAGCTGGGCCAGGCCCATGGCTACGTGGTTCCCATCCAGGAAAGACGGCAGGGGCCAGTTCCACATCATGTGGCCCATGGATAGATACATCAGCAGTGCCAGAAAGCCCACAGAGGCCATCAGTCGTTTTTTAAGTTTTGGTGTCTCCCGGTCTTCCAGGCCATTTTCCTGGGTCTGGGGTGTTTTGGCCCCCTTGAGGGCAGCACCGTAACCCGCCTGCTCCACAGCATGAATAATGGCACTGTCCTCTGCCGTACCCTCTACCCCCATGGAGTTTGTCAGCAAACTGACCGCGCAGTTGCTGACCCCAGGTACCTGGTTCACCGCCTTTTCCACCCGGGCAACACAGGCGGCGCAGCTCATGCCCGTCACGTCAAACTGTTTCATATATTTCCTCCTGTCTGTTCCGTTAAGGACCTATTTCATTAGCTTTTGCAGAATGGTCACCAATTCCTCAATGACCTCGTCTTTCCCGGCCCGAATATCCCGGGCCACACACCCCTCAATATGATGGGCCAGAATTTCTTTATTAAACGCATTCATGGCGGCATTGACGGCGGCAGACTGGGTCAGGATGTCATAGCAGTAGGCATCCCGCTCGATCATGGCCTGTAGTCCCCGAACCTGGCCCTCAATGCGTTTGAGCCGGTTCTGGAGCTTTCGCTTTTCCTCCTGGCTCCGCAGGGTGGTCTTTTCTGTGCCGCCGCAGCAGCAATTGACACCTTCCATTTCAAAAATTCCTTTTCTAACTCGATACCCCTCAGGGGTATTTTGATTGTATACCCCTGAGGGGTATTTGTCAACTGTTTTTTTGAAGACTTCAAAGCTGTTTCAAAGCTGATAAATCAAAGAGGAACATTCAAAAGGAGGTTCACACGATGTATTCCTACACTCCATGCCCCCGGAGGATGAAAAAACAAAGCGGCCCACCAAAGAACGCTCTGCGCAATTTGCGCAAGACATTTTTGGGCGGGCCGCCGCTTATTTTTGGTTTTTACTTTTCTTTGGTCTCCGGCTGCTTTTTCATATTCTCTCTGGCAACGGAGAGCATCAGCTTGATGCGGTTGAGCTGGTTGACCTCGCTGGCGCCGGGGTCATAGTCTACGGCTGCAATATTGGCCTGGGGGTAGTTCTTTTTCAGCACCTTGATGACGCCCTTGCCCACCACATGGTTGGGAAGACAGGCAAAGGGCTGAATGCAGATGACATTGGGTACGCCGGAGGTGATCAACTCGATCATTTCTCCTGCCAGGAACCAACCCTCGCCATACTGGTTGCCCAGGGAGAGATAGGGCTTGGTCATTTCTGCGATCCGCTCAATGGGCACCGGGGCGCTGAACCGGCGGCTCTTTCGCAGGGAATCTACGGCGGGCCGCCGCAGGGACTTGAGGATTTGGATCCCCGCCTTGGCGGTAAACTCCGAGCCGAAACCGGCACCCAGGTATTCATGGCGGTATTTGCCCCCCAGCAGGCAGTAATTAAAGAAATCCAGCATATCCGGCACCACCACCTCGGCACCCTCTGCCTCCAGAACCTCCACCAGATGGTTGTTGGCCAGAGGCATATACTTGACCAGGATCTCCCCCACCACGCCCACTCTGGGCTTGCGGAGGGTCTCGTCCAGGGGCAGATTGTCAAAGGCATTGACGATGCCCCGGCATACCCAGCCGTAGGAATAGGTGCTGTCCTTATTCACCAGGGAGTCGATGCAAATCTCTTTCCAGGTCTGATGCAAGGCCTCGGCAGAACCGGGAACCTTTTCGTAGGGCCGGGTCCTGTAAAGGCAGCGCATAAAGAGGTCTCCATACACCAGGGCATACACCGCATCCACCGCCAAAGAGGGGGTGATGCGGAAGCCGCTGTTTTTCTCCATGCCGTTGGCGTTGACGGAAATCACCGGGATATTGGGGTAGCCCGCCTTTTGGAGGGCCCGACGAATAAAGGCCACATAGTTGCTGGCCCGGCAGCAGCCGCCGGTCTGGCTCATCATAATGGCCAGGTGATCCGTATCATATTGGCCGGAAAGCACCGCCTCCATGATCTGACCCACCACGGTGATGGAGGGGAAACAGGCATCGTTATTGACGTATTTGAGCCCCGTATCAATGGCTGTCCGGTCATCGTTGGGCAGCACCACCACATTGTAGCCGTGCTTCCGGAACACCGGCTGCAACAGTTCAAAGTGGATAGGGCTCATCTGGGGGGCAAGGATCGTATAGCCCTCCTGCTGCATTTTTTCCGTATACTCCACCCTCTGGAAATTCACAGGATGGGGGTCTGCGGTGATACGCTCGGCCTTGCGCATGTTCATGGCGGCAATCAAACTGCGAATGCGAATACGCACGGCCCCCAGGTTATTGACCTCGTCGATTTTCAAAAGGGTGTAGAGCTTGTTGCTGCCATCCAGAATTTCGTTTACCTGATCCGTGGTCACCGCATCCAGACCGCAGCCGAAAGAATTAAGCTGCAGCAGCTCCAAATCGTCCCGATTGCGGACAAAGCGGGCGGCGGAATAAAGCCTGGAATGGTAGACCCACTGGTCTACAATGCGCAGGTGTTGGTCCTCCTCCGGGTCCGGCAAACTATCCTCTGTCAGCACCGTCAGGCCGTAGGAGGCGATGAGCTCCGGAATGCCGTGGTTGATCTCCGGGTCGATGTGGTAGGGCCGTCCGGCCAGAACAATGCCGCTGCCGCCCTTTTCCTCCATCTCCTTGAGAACCCGCTGGCCCTCCGCCACAATGTCGGCCTTGGCCTTTCGCTGCTCCGCCCAGGCCAGGCGCACCGCCTCTTTGACCTCTCCGGCGGGGATGTTCCATTCCTCCTTGCAGACCTTTACCAGCCGTTCCGCAGCGACCTTTTCATTAGTAAAGGCCACAAAGGGCCGGATATAGCGGATTTTTCCCTCGGTGACGGCTTCCACGTTGTTTTTAAGGTTTTCGGCATAGGAGGCGACCATGGGGCAGCTGTAGTGATTCTGGGCATCCTTGTGTTCCTGGTATTCATAGAACACGCAGGGGTGGAAAATGGTGGTGATGCCCTGGTCGATGAGCCACTGCACATGGCCGTGGGCCAACTTGGCAGGATAGCACTCGGATTCCGAGGGAATGGAGTCCATACCCAGCTCGTAAATCTTCCGGTCCGAGAAAGGAGACAGCACCGCCCGAATGCCAAGCTGTCGGAAGAAGGTAGCCCAGAAGGGATAGTTCTCATACATGTTCAATACTCTGGGCAGGCCCAGGGTGCCCCGGGATGCTTCTTCCTCGGAAAGGGGGGTATAGTCAAACATCCGCTGCCGCTTGTAGGCGACCATATTGGGGGCTTTTTCCCCGGTGCCGGATTTACCGGCTCCTTTTTCGCAGCGGTTGCCGGTAATATGCCGCCGCCCGCCGGGGAACACATTGACGGTGAGCATACAGTTGTTCCCGCAGCCGCCACAGCGCCTGGTTTTGGTGGTGTAGGTCAAATCCACGATTTCTTCCAAGGGGAGCATGGTACTCCCCTCTCCCCGGTCATGGCTTCTGGCGATCAGGGCCGCACCAAAGGCACCCATAAGCCCTGCAATATCCGGGCAGACCACCTGGGTTCCCGCAATCTGCTCAAAGGCCCGCAGCACCGCCTGATTGTGGAAGGTGCCGCCCTGCACCACGATATGGCTGCCCAGTTCTTTGGCGGAACTGAGTTTGATGACCTTAAAGAGGGCGTTTTTGATGACGGAGTAGGCAAGGCCCGCGGAAATATCCGAAACCTTTGCCCCCTCTTTCTGGGCCTGTTTCACGTTGGAGTTCATAAATACCGTGCAGCGGGTACCCAGATCCACGGGATGCTCCGCAAAAAGGGCCTCTTTGGCAAACTGCTGGGCGGTAAAGCCCAGGGAATTTGCAAAATTCTCAATAAAGGAGCCACAGCCGGAAGAACAGGCTTCGTTGAGCATAATGGTATCCACAGCCCCGTTTTTCAGGCGGATACACTTCATATCCTGGCCGCCGATATCCAGAACGCAGTCTACCTCCGGGTCAAAGAAAGAGGCCGCGGTACAGTGGGCAATGGTCTCCACCTCGCCCTCGTCCAGGTTAAAGGCGGATTGCAGCAGGGTTTCGCCGTAGCCAGTAGAGCAGGTCCTTGCAATACGGGCAGAACCCGGCAGCTTGGTTTTCAAATCCCAGATGGCTTTCTTGGCCGTCTCAATGGGATTTCCCTGATTGCCCGCATAGAAAGAATACAGCAGCTGCCCCTCCTGACCGATGAGGACCATTTTGGTGGTGGTAGAACCGGCATCAATGCCCAGGTAGCAGTCGCCGCAGTAGGTTTCAAGGGGGGCTTTTTGAACCACCGCCTTGCCATGACGCTGACAAAAAGCCTCGTAGTCCTCTTTACTCTCAAAGAGGGCTGGAAGCCGGGGCATTTCAAAGGAGACCTTTACACCCTTCTGAAGCTTCTCTATCAAATCCTCCAAGTCCACGGTCTCCCCGTTTCCCTCCTCCAAAGCCGCACCCATGGCGGCAAAGAGATGGGAATTTTCCGGGTCCACCACATTTTCAGGAGTCAGTTTTAAGGTGCGGATAAAGGCCTTTTTCAGTTCCGGCAGAAAATGCAGCGGCCCGCCCAAAAAGGCCACACAGCCACGGATGGGCTTTCCGCAAGCCAGGCCGGATATGGTCTGGTTCACCACCGCCTGGAAAATAGAGGCTGCCAAGTCCGCTTTCGTTGCCCCCTCGTTGATCAAAGGCTGAATGTCCGTCTTGGCAAACACACCGCAGCGGGCGGCAATGGGGTAGATTTGCCGGTAGTGTTCGGCCTCCCGATTCAGTTCACCCGCATCGATTTGCAGCAGCGCCGCCATCTGGTCAATAAAGGAGCCGGTGCCTCCGGCGCAGACACCGTTCATCCGCTCCTCCAGGCCACCGGTAAAATAAATAATTTTGGCATCCTCGCCGCCCAATTCAATGGCCACATCGGTCTGAGGATAGAATCTTTTCAGGGATCCCGCCACGGCCACCACTTCCTGCACAAAGCCAATGCCCATGGCCTTGGCCAGGGTAATGGCACCGGAACCGGTGATCCTGGCCTCCACGGTGCAAGGCCCCAGCTTCTGCCGGGCATCTTTCAAAAGTGCCGCCAAAGCCCCCTGGGTATTGGCCTGGTGGCGGGTATAATTGCCATAAATCAGCCGATCTTCCTGGTCCAACACCGCCAGCTTCACCGTTGTGGAGCCAATATCAATTCCTGCGCGATAGGTATTCATAGTCGCTTTCTCTCCGTTTTTTGCCAATATCTGTTTGGAAATATTTTATTTTTCTTTTGTGAACCCAATCTAAACTGTTCTTTTCGGATTTCTGAACAGGCAAAGGACCGCTGCCATAAAAACGGCAGCGGTCCCTGGGTTAATTTGCAACTATTGCGCAGGGCCCAGGCGGCCCTCCTGTTTGCAGGTTTCAATATAGGCAACGAACTCCCTTTCCGGCAGGGGCTTGGAAAAATAGTAGCCTTGGATGTAATCACAGTGATTTTCCTGAAGAAAACGAACCTGGGACTGGGTTTCGGCACCCTCAGCAATGACTTTCATGCCCAGATTGTGAACCATTTCAATAATGCCCTTGATAATGGTGCGAACCTTGCCACTGATTTCGATTTGCCGGGTAAAACTCATATCCAGCTTCAGAATATCAAAGCTGTAGCGTTTAAGCATGCCGAAAGAGGAAAAGCCGCTTCCAAAATCGTCCAGAAGGATCAAAGAGCCCAAACTGCGGAATTGCTCCAAAATTCCCTCCCGGTCATTTTCCAGAGCAGTGTAGGAGGTCTCGGTGATTTCCAGGCGAATATCGCCCTTTTTGACCTTGCCGCTTCCCAGCAGGTCAATCAGGCCCCGTATGACGTTCTCATCATAGAAATCCGTCCAGGACAGGTTGACAGACACCGGAATCACCGGCTCACCGGAAGCGTAACGCTCCTGAGAAAAATCCGCCACTCGACCCGCAACGAACCAATCCAACTTGGAGATATGGCCGCCGTTTTCCAGGGCCGGAATAAACGCCGCCGGAGAAACCATGCCTCTTTTGGGATGGATCCAGCGAACCAGTGCCTCCGCCGAAATCAGATTTCCGCTGACTGCCTCCACCACAGGCTGATAGTACACCTGGAACTCTCCACCCGCAATGGCTGCCTCGTACTCGCCCATGAGTTCCATCTGATCCACATACATCCGCCGCATGGACTCATCGAACACGGCATAGGGCTGCAAATGATCCGGCAGAACGCTTTCCTCCGCCAGCTTGGCCCGGTCGATCATGCTGGTCACAGAAACCTCATCATCTTCCAGATAGTAAATGCCGCAACAGCCGTAGAGTTTCATACTTCTGTCATCCAGCTGGGCATTCATGGTCAAATCCCGCAGCATGGTATCCATATGAATATGGTTTTTGGGAAGCAGGCAGACAAAATGGTCTGCCTCCAGCCGGGCCGTCAACGTGGGAGTCCAGAGTTCCTCGATGCGGCCATAAAAATCCCGGAGAACGCTGTCACCACCCCGAATGCCAAACAACTCGTTGGTGGCCTTAAAATTCTTGATGTCAAAGAACATCAGGGCATACTCCGACTTTTTGGGGGCATTGTGGAGGATGTTCTTTGCCATGCGGATAAAGCCGGAGCGGTTGTAGCCGCCGGTGAGGCTGTCTTTATAGTCATGCTCGTACAATGACAGAATGTTGTGCACCCTGTTTAGTACGATTTCCGGACTAAAGGGCTTTGTGAAAAAGTCCACCGCCCCCAGCTTGTAGGCATGGAGAATGGCAGTATCGGAAGACTCCCCGGAGATGATAATCACCGGCAGGTGCCGCAGCAAATTTTTCTCCCGCATCTTTTCCAACACGCCAAAGCCGTCGATTCCTGGCATCTGAATATCCAGCAGCACCAGATGGAACAGCCGCTCCTGAGACTCGATCATCTCTATGGCCCGGGCGCCGTTTTCTGCCTCAAATACCTGATACTGGTCCCGCAGAATATAAGAAAGCAGTTCCCGATTGATAGGAACATCGTCTACGATCAAAATATTGGGTTTCTGCATATTTATCTATCCTTTACCCATAAATCCGGTGCTTTTTCACCGGTGCCTCCGGAAATCGAAGGCATTGCCCCAGGGGCAAGTCATTTTTCCGCACTGTAGGCTTTTATAGAGTCTACCACCAAATCATAAGCCGCCTCTACCTTTTCAACCAGATCCGGAGCCGCAGGAGCGGTTTGTGGCCGCAGCTGCTCCGTCAGCTGGGAGGCCGCCGTCTGAAGCTCTGTAAAGGCAAGGTTCGCCGCCACGCCTTTTAAGGTGTGGGCTGCCCGGAAGGACTCGGGAATATTCCCCGCCGCCACAGCCTCCCGCAAAAAGGCCATAGAGGCATCCTCCAGGAAACGATTCAGAAAATGCTCGATCATAGGGTCCATGCTGAGCCTCATTTTGGCTTCTTCATAGTTTCCATGCATCCGCTGGTAGCACTCGTTAAGCGTCATGGCCGTTCCTCCATTATTCATCCCGAGGTGGCTCGGGAATAAAATCATTCGTTCGGAATTCATACCCAAGAAAGTTCCCGGTTTTCAGTACAGGAACACTCAGGATATTATACATGAAAATTCAAGGCATTTCAAGTTATTTCCGGGAATAAAAATCAAAATGCCCAAATATTATTCAGAAATATCAAAAAGCCGGGAACAGCTCTGCTCCGCCGTTCCCGGTTCTTTTCCCCGGGGCACAAGATGCCCCGAAAAATTTAGTTTTTAAGGCTTTGCAGCGGTGCCGGAATCCGGCCACCACGGGCTACAAAGGCTTCGCTCTTTTCCCCGTGGACCGGCATCACCGGCGCACTGCCCAGCAGACCGCCCATTTCAACCCGGTCACCGACTCCCTTGCCCAAGGCAGGGATAATGCGGACGGCGGTGGTTTTGGTATTGACCATGCCAATGGCCGCCTCATCGGCAATGATGGCGGAAATGGTGGCAGCACTGGTATCCCCAGGCACGGCGATCATATCCAGACCCACAGAGCACACGCAGGTCATGGCTTCCAGCTTATCCAGCACCAGTGTTCCCTGCTCTGCGGCAGCGATCATGCCCTCGTCCTCGGATACGGGAATAAAGGCACCGGACAGGCCGCCAACGTGGTTGGAAGCCATCACGCCGCCTTTCTTCACTGCATCGTTGAGAAGTGCCAGGGCAGCCGTGGTACCGTGGGTGCCGCAGGTTTCCAGGCCCATTTCTTCCAGAATCCGGGCCACGCTATCGCCAATGGCGGGGGTGGGAGCCAGGCTCAAGTCCACAATGCCGAAAGGTACACCCAGACGGTGGGAAGCCTCGACACCCACCAGCTGACCCATACGGGTGATGCGGAACGCAGTCTTCTTGATGGTCTCCGCCACCACGTCAAAGGGCTGTCCCTTTACGCTCTGCAAGGCGTGGTACACAACACCGGGGCCGGAAACGCCCACGTTGATAACGCACTCCGGCTCGCCCACACCATGGAACGCACCGGCCATAAAGGGGTTATCCTCCACGGCGTTTGCAAACACCACCAGCTTGGCGCAGCCCAGGCAATCATTGTCCCGGGTCAGCTCGGCGGTTTTCTTGACCACCCGGCCCATTTCCGCCACGGCGTCCATATTGATGCCAGCCTTGGTAGAGCCGACGTTCACACTGGCGCAGACCATATCGGTACTGGCCATGGCCTCTGGGATGGAGCGGATCAGCTTCCAGTCACTGACCGTTGCGCCCTTTTGCACCAGGGCAGAGAAACCGCCGATGAAGTTGACACCGCAAGCCTTGGCGGCGGCATCCAGGGTCTTGGCGATCTCCACGTAGCTCTCTGCCTCACAGGCGGCAGCCACCAGGGAAATGGGGGTAACGGAAATCCGCTTGTTCACAATGGGAATGCCAAATTCCGCCTCAATATCCTGGCCGACCTGCACCAGATTTTTGGCGCAGCGGGTGATTTTATCATAAATTTTCTGACAGCAAACATGAATATCCCGGTCTGCACAGTCCAGCAGGCTAATGCCCATGGTGATGGTACGGATGTCCAGATGCTGATGGTCGATCATGTCCAGAGTGGACAGAATATCCTTTTGGTCCAGCATGGCAGCCCCCTTAAATTCTGTGCATGGCCTGGAAAATATCTTCCCGCTGCACACGAATGGACAAGTCCATCTGTGCGCCCAGGGCCTCCATTTCCTTAGCAAGCTCCCCCAGGGAGATGGTACAGCCTGAAATCTCCGTGACCATCATCATGGTAAAGCAGCCCTGCATGACCGTCTGGCTGATGTCCAGAACGTTGACGTTAAACTCTGCCAGCTTGGCGCAGACGGCAGCAATAATGCCTACCCGATCCCTGCCAACCACCGTAACAATTGCTTTCATGTTCTATCTCCTTATACTTCGTAATCTGCGGCCACACGCTCTGCCACCCAGGGGAAGAAATGGCCCTTGGCCTCCACATGGGCAGGATGATCCGCATAAAGGGTCAAAGCTTCCTTGCTTTCAAGCTCCGAATACAGCACAAAATCCGGGCCCACAAAGCACTTGGTCACTTCCATTTTGGTAAGCCCGGGAATGATGCCCACCAGAGGCAGCAGTGCCTTCTTAGCAGCATCGATCACTGCCTCTTTATCGGCTTCTTCCTTCAGGGTAAAGAAAATAATGTGTTTGACCATGGGGAAACTCCTTTCTATACCAAGAATACCGGGGCAGACAGGCTACCCCGGTATTGGTTGTGGTAAAAATTACTCGGCGTCCTCGCCATCCTCCAGCAGGGCACGGATGGACAGGGAGATGCGCTTGTTCTCGGCATCCACGTCGGTGATCTTGACCTTCACATCCTGACCCTCGGACAGAACATCCTCAGGCTTGCCAATGCGGCGGTCAGCGATCTGGGAAATGTGGATCAGGCCGTCAACACCGGGCAGGATCTCGGCAAAAGCGCCGAAGGTCATCAGCTTGACCACCTTGGCGTCCACAACATCACCAACAGCGTAGTTGGTCATGAACTGGTTCCAGGGGTTCATCTCAGCGGTCTTGTAGCCCAGAGAAATCTTGTGCTTCTCGGTGTCAAAGGAAATGACGTAAACATCGATCTCGTCGCCAACCTTCACAACGTCAGCGGGAGTCTTGATGCGGTTCCAGCTCAGCTCGGAAACGTGAACCATGCCGTCCACACCGCCGATGTCCACGAATGCGCCGTAGGAAGTCAGGGACTTCACAACGCCGTGGTACTTCTTGCCTACCTCGATTTCGCTCCAGATCTTCTCCTGAGCGGCCTTCCGGGACTCGGCGTTTACGGCACGGATGGAGCCGATGGCACGACGACGGGCGCGGTTGACCTCGGTGATCTTCAGCTGAACGGGCTTGCCAACCATGGCAGCCATGTCACCGCCCTTGGCTACGCCGGACTGAGAAGCGGGGATGAATACACGGATGCCCTTAACATTGGCAACCAAGCCACCCTTGTTCTCCTCGGTGATAACGGCATCGATGGTGGTCTTGTTCTCCACGTACTCAGCCATTTCATCCCAAACCTTCAGGCCGTCCAGCTTCTTCTTGGACAGCTGCACAGTGCCCTCCTGGTCGTTGACACGAACCACAAAAACTTCGATCTGGTCGCCGACCTTCAGGATGTCCTCGGGCTTTACGGAAGGATCGTTGCTGACTTCGTCATAAGGAATGTAACCGGCATGCTTGGTGCCCAGGTCTACCTGGACTTCGGTATTGCCGATTCCGGTAACGGTGCCGATAACCTTGTCTCCTGTATTTAAAGTCTTGATGGACTGCTCGAGAAGTTCAGCGAAGTTCTCCTCCTGTACAGCCTCAACATTGGTAATTTCGCTCATAGTCTTGTTGACCTCCTTTATAATCCACGCCGGTGTGGAGGCACCAGCCGTGATTCCAACATCAGTGATACCGGCGAAAAACGCGGGCTCCAGTTCGCTGGCATCGTCAACAAGAGCTACACGGTCGCAGTATTCCCGGCAAATCATAGCCAGGCGCAGGGTATTGGAGCTTTTGGCATCTCCAACAACCACCATAGCCTGACACCTGCGGCTCAATTGGGCCGCTTCGGTTTGCCTATCTTCAGTCGCCTTACATATTGTATCAAAAATTTTCAAGTTAGTAAACTGTTTTTTTGCAAAATTTCTGCACGATTTCCACAAATTTTCAGTGGATGTAGTCTGGCAAACCATGCAAATTGGCAAGTCCGCATCAATTTGTTCTTCCTGAACCCATTTTTTTAGAGATTCTGCACTATCAAAGACCTGACATTTGGTGCACCAGCCCGCAATTCCCTCCACCTCCGGGTGGGTAGGGGTGCCGATAATGATGGGAAGCCGTCCCTCCTGCTCTGCCTGACACACCAGGCCATGGATGCGTTTTACAAAGGGGCAGGTGGCATCTACGATTTCGGCGCCCTGCTGCTCCAAACGGTTATAAACCTCCCGGCCCACACCGTGGGAGCGGATGATCACCGTATCGCCGGGACACGCCTGGCTGGGGTCGTCAATGACCCCTACCCCGGCCTGGTGGAAGGCCTGGACCACATGGCGGTTGTGGATGATGGGACCCAGTGTCACGGTACGCTTGCCCGCGGCGGCTGAGGACTGCACCAGTTCCACCGCCCGGTTGACCCCAAAGCAGAATCCGGCACTTTTGGCTACCTGTACACTCATTTGGCAAGCTTCTCCTCAATGATTTTCCGAATGGCCGCCACAGATTCTTCCAGGTTCAGATTGGAAGTATCCACCTTTACGGAATCCCGGCACATTTTAAGAGGCGCGATCTCCCGGTGGGTATCCTGGTAGTCCCGCTGCTGGATTTCCTTGAGGATCTGGGCATACTGGGCTTTCTGGCCCTTTTCCTGCAATTCCTTGCACCGGCGTTCCGCCCGGACCTCCGGGGAGGCGGTGAGGAAAATCTTCACGGTGGCCTTGGGAAGCACCACAGTGCCGATGTCCCGGCCATCCATCACCACGTCATAATTCCTGGCCATATCCCGCTGCATATCCAGCAGTACCTCCCGCACCACCGCATGAGCGGAGATCAGGCTGGCTTTCTGGGAAATGTCCTGGGTGCGGATGTCCTGGGTCACGTCCATGCCGTTCATAATCATGTGCTGCAAGCCGTCCTCATCATACTCGATGCCGATGGTCAGCTCGTCAATGTAGCGGTTTACCCCGTCCACATCCTTGGGGCTTACACCCCACAAATCCATAAAGTAGGCCACGGTGCGGTAAATGGCCCCGGTATCCACATAGCGGTACCCCAGTTCCGCTGCCAGACGGCGGGCAATGGTGCTCTTTCCGGCACCGGCAGGGCCATCAATGGCCACAGAAATCTTTTTCTCCATTGGTTTCCTCATTTCCCGGCCTTCTCAGCCGCTATTTTTCTCGTTTCTCAGCAGTGCCAGAGCCGCCGCCTCCCGGCGGTTGACCTCGCTGACCGTCAGGCCCAGCTTCTTTCCGGTTTCCTCCGGACTCAGGGGCAGCCCCTGTTCCAGACCGAAGCGCAATGTCAGAAGTTTGGCATCCTCCTCCGGCAGCACGCTGAGCAGCTCCATAATGCGGCTGCGCATCTGGAAATAAGCGGTGTCCTCCACCGCCTGGTTTTCCTCCTCCGGGGTCTCCTCCCGGGGTTCTGCCGTGGCCCGTTCCAGCATTCTGGCATCTTCCAGCACACGGCGAACAGTCCCCGCATCCTCCGGAGTCATATGCATTTCCCAGGCGATCTCCTCCAGGGTCGGGTTTCTGCCCAACTCGGAAAGCAGCCGTTCATCCACCGCCCGGTAGTCTTCCAGGGCCTGACGCATTTTCTGGCCAACGCCCCGTTCCCGGGCCTGCATGGTCACGGCCCGGGCCATGGCACCCCGGATCTTCCGGTCCCGGGTTTCCATGTAATGGGCCGGGTCCTGGGAAATGGTCTGCCACAGGGCAAGGCCGCCCTCCTGAATCAAATCCAGCAGCAGCACCCCGTAGCCTGTAAACTCCGGAGCGATCTGAGTAGCCCGAAGCATCCCCAGGTGCATCAGCTGTTCCGCAGCGCCCACATCTCCCTGGGCTGCGTTTTCTAAAAGCACCTCTTCTCCCACATTGGGCGTAAGGCTTTTGATTTCCTCCAAATACAGCCGCAGCGGATCGTTATTGCCCAACTCCGAAACATCCAGACCCTTTTCCGCCAACTCCGCCTCCTGCTTTAGCCGCAGAGCAGCTTGACCGGAAAACTGTCTGTGGGGAAGTCCCGTCAAATCTAAAATCAGCCCCTGTTCTTCCAGAGCGGCGAAAGCATCCTCCACCGCCTCCTCGGTTTCCTCCTCCAAAAGGGTCAGAAAATGGGCAGCGTTGATCCGGTCTCCCGGCAGCTTTCCTGACAGGAACCGCTCCCAGGGACGCTCCTCAAAGGATACATCCAAATCAATCATTCCAAAAAGTCCTCCAATCCCATGCTGGTACCCATGGCCTGTAATTTTTCCATGGCCTGCTTTTCCACCTGGCGCACCCGTTCCTTGGAAATGCCCAGCTGCTGGCCGATCTCCTCCAGGGAATGGCACACCCCGTCTTCCATGCCAAAATGCAGCCGCAGAATGATCTGCTGCCGAGGGGTCAGGTCTGACAGGAGTTTGTCCATCATGTCGGTCATTTCCTTGCGCACCAACTCCTCCTGGGGCTGGGGGGCTTCCATATCTTCCAGAAGATTTCCCAGAGTTCCCTTGTCCCCGTCGCCGGTGGGAACATCCAAAGAGCAGATGTCCGGAGAAAGCTGCAGCAGTTCTTCCACCTTTTCTTTCGGCATATCCACCCGGGCGGCGATTTCCTCTGCCGTGGGCTCTGTGCCGTTTTGCTGGCGCAGATAGGAACTGGCCGCCTGGATTTTCCGCATCCGCTCAGCCGTATGCACCGGCACCCGGATGGTTCCCGCATGGTTTAGCAGGCACCTGGTAACGCCTTGACGGATCCACTTGGTTGCGTATGTAGAAAAACGGTAATCCCGGGTATAGTCAAATTTTTTTGCCGCCACCAAAAGGCCAATGCTGCCCTCCTGAATCAGATCCAGCAGCGGTACACCACGGCCTGTATACTCCTTGGCAATGGATACCACCAGGCGGAGATTGGAATTGACCATTTTCCGAATGGCTTCCTCGTCTCCCTGGGCGCAGCGGCGGGCCAAATCCTTTTCTTCCTCCGGGGTCAGTCGGGGGTAGCTGCGGATTTCCTGAAGGTACTGGCGAATATCGTCTTCATCCCCCGGCACAGGAACGGCCTGGGGCTGCTTTTCTTCCAGTTCTGTCATGCTTTTATCCCTTTACTTTCCTGAAGTTTCCGCCGCAGTGCCAGAAGGTCGTCATCCGACTGGGCGGTTTTGAACTGATGGGTCTGCCGAATGACGGAAATGCTGTCCCGCATGGCCTGATCCGACACCGGGCCCTGATGTCTTTGGAGAATGCCCGCCACATGGGCCATTTCCTCCGCTGTAAAATCCGTAAGCCCCGCCAGATTGGGGGCCATCCCCTGCTTTACCTGGTCTCGAAGCTGGGCAAATACCTTTCCCAGCAGCGGCGCAGAAAAGGTTTCCGGCAAAAGGCCCTGGGCCTGGTCCATCATGGCAGGGTCCCGCAGACACAGGGCAATGACTGTTTCTTCTGCCATGGCGGATTTTACATTGTCATAGTGAAAAGCCTTTGTTTTGGGCTGGGCGGAAACCGCCGGGGCCAGATCCACCCGTTCCTGCTTTCGCTTTTCCCGGGCTACCCGGCGTTTGAAAGCCTTGTTCAGTTCCAGCTTCATGGCCTCCACGGAAATACCGGCAGCCTCCGCCACCCGGGTACCGTAAACCTCCCGCTGGACGGCACTTCCCAGGCTGCTTAAAAACTCCGCCGCTTCCCCGATAAACTGCACTCGGTCTTCGTCCTGGGTCAGATCATACTTTCTCTGGATGGTGCGCAGCTGGTATTCCACCCGGTTGGAGGATTCCTCCATGAGAAGCTTAAACCGGTCCGCCCCGAATTTTTTTAAGAATTCATCCGGGTCCTTGGCATCCCGCATTTGCAGAACCTTTACTTGCAGCCCTGCCTTTTCAAGCATGGGAATGGCCCGGCGGGTGGCGTTCTGACCGGCGTTGTCTCCATCGTAAATGAGGGTCACCTGGTCTGTGTATCGGGAGAGAAGTACCGCATGTTCCTCCGTCAAAGAGGTGCCTAAGGAGGCCACGGCACAGTCAAATCCGTATTGGTGCAGGGCAATGGCATCCATATACCCCTCCACCAAAATCAGCCCCTCCATCTTTGTTTTCTTGGCGATATTCAGGGCAAAAAGATTCTTTCTCTTGTTAAAAATCAGGGTTTCCGGGGAGTTTAAGTATTTGGGGGTGGAGTCATCCATGACCCGACCGCCAAAGCCGATGACATTTCCCCGGACATCGATGATGGGAAACATGAGCCGGTTCCGGAACCGGTCGTAGATATTGCCGTTTTTCTGGGAGACGGATGCCAGCCCCGCCTCCTTTAGTTCCTCATCCGTATAGCCCTTGGCCCGCATGGCATCGCACAGGCTCCCCCAACTGTTGGGAGCAAAGCCAATGCCAAACCTTGTTAAAGTTCCCTTGGTCATGCCCCGTTTTTGGGCATAGGCCAGACCTTCCGCACCGGCAGGAGCATAGAGCTGGGAGACAAAGAACCGGGCTGCCTCTTTGGAAAGGGCCCAGAGCCGTTCCTGCTTGTGGTAGCGGCTCTCATACTGGGCATCCTCCGGCACTTCCATTCCCGCCCGACGGGCCAAGGCCCGGACGGCATCGGGGTAGCTCAGGCCCTCGATCTCCATCTCAAAATTAATGACACTGCCGCCCTTATGACAGCCGAAGCAGTAGAAAATACCCTTGTCCGGCGCAACGGAAAAGGAAGCCGTTTTTTCCCCGTGGAAGGGACACAGGCCAAAGAGATTGGAGCCGGAACGTTTCAGATTGACATACTGGCCCACCACTTCCTCAATGGGATTTCTGGCCGCCAGTTCATCCAAAAATGCCGGTGGAAAAGGCATTGGGGGTCCCCTCCTTTCTTCGTTTTCCATTTCGGGCGTTTGGCCATCATTTGGCCGCTCCCCCGGTAACTTTACCTTTCATTATAACACATTATCCCCGGACATTCCAGCCACTGGGGACAAAAAGTTCTGTGAATTTTCCCACGGCGTAATTATCGGTCATTCCGGCGATATAGTCACAAACCGTGCGGCCCAGGCCCTCGAAACTCAACTGGGGCTGAAAATCCTCCGGCAGGCACTCCGGATGCGCCACATAATAGCCGTAGAGCATTTTAAGCAGATCCTTTGCCTTGGTCTCCTCCCCTTTTGCCACGGGATTCCGGTAGACCCGCTCAAACATAAAGCTGCGCAGGTCTTGGAGTGCCTGTTGGATATTGGGGGTCATGCAGATAGCCCCGGCCTCCCGGGAGACCCGGATGGTATCACAGACCAGGGTATTGATCCGGTCCCGCTGATTGTCGCCCAAAATGGCTACAATATCCCGGGGAATGTCCTCCGGGGTCAGAATGCCCGCCCGGATGGCATCATCAATATCGTGGTTCACATAGGCAATCTGGTCCGACCGCCGGACGATCTGCCCTTCCAGAGTTTTGGGAACCTGGGGTCCTGTATGGCCCAGGATGCCCAGCCGGACCTCATGGCACAGGTTCAGGCCCATGCCGTCCTTTTCCAGCACATCCACCACCCGCAGACTTTGCTCATTGTGACGGAAAGGTCTACCCCAACACTCGGTCAGTGCCGCCTCTCCGGCGTGGCCGAAAGGAGTGTGACCCAGGTCGTGGCCCATGGCGATGGCCTCGGCCAAATCCTCGTTCAGCCCCAGGGCCCGGGTGATGGTTTTGGCGATACGGGTAACTTCCAGGGTATGGGTCATGCGGGTGCGGTAGTGATCTCCCTCGGGGTTCAGAAAAACCTGGGTTTTGTGCATCAGCCGCCGGAAAGACTTGCTATGGACAATGCGGTCCGTATCCCGCTGGTAGCAGGTCCGCACATCCTCCTCCCGTTCCGGCTCAACCCTGGGTCTGCCGGCAGAGCAGTCCGAAAAGGCCGCCAAAGGATTCAGCCTCTTGTGTTCCAACCGTTCCAGTTCTTCCCGTACCGTCATGGAAATCACTCCTTTTCCGTTTGCTCTATGGGGAAAGCCCTGTATTCTGTCCCCAGTTCCATTGCTTCCACCCCGCCGCAGGTCATATCCTGCAAGTGGGTCAAAAAGTCCTGGGTGCGGGCTTCGGGAAACAGAAGCTCCAAATCAATTTCCGCACTGAACTCCGTTTTCCGGATCATGCCCTCATATTCCTCCACCGCCAGCTTGACCCGCTCGTAAAAGGGATAAGGGCAAGGCAGATACAGCACCGTCCAGACCCGTTTCATGGATTTGCCTGCGGCATCTACGGCGATTTTGGCCCCTTTGGTATAGGCCCGAACCAAACCGCCCGCCCCCAAAAGGATACCGCCAAAGTACCGGGTCACCACGCAGACCACGTTAAAAAGGCCCTCCCGCTGCAACACCTGCAGCATGGGCATTCCGGCGGTACCCCCCGGCTCTCCGTCATCGGAAAACCGGACGGCCCCGTCCCGCAGGATGTAGGCCCAGCAATTGTGGGTGGCATCGTAATGCTTCTTTTTCATTTCCTGGATTTTTTCCAGGGCTTCTTCCTCGGTTTCCACCGGCCAAAGTCGGCCAATAAACCGGGATTTCTTTTCCGTAAATTCGTCTTCTCCAAAGCCGGTGGGGACCATATATTCTTCCACGGCTCAAATCTCCTTTGTAACGTACTGTTTTAACCGCCCGTAGAAAATCTCATCCAGCACTGCTTCTACCTCGATGCCCTGGGCGGTATACTCTACTCGGTGGACCTTGGCCCCGCTGTGCAGTGCCTCCACCTGGCCGCCCATGGAATAGGGCAGACACAAAACCACATGATGGAGTGTTTTTCCCAGATTCTTTTCGATCAATGCCAGAAGCTGCTCCATTCCCTGACCCTTGGCGGCGGAAACCGCAATGACATTTTCCCCTGTAGGCAGTTCTTCCCGGCTTACCAGGTCGGCTTTATTATAGCAGTAGATCACCGGGGTACCGGGCTTTGCCAGGGTGGCGGTAAGCTTTTCCACCACCTCAATGTGGGCCTGCCGGTTGGGGTCAGAGGCATCGATCACATGCAGCAGCAGATCCGCATATTGCAGTTCTTCCAGAGTCGCCCGGAAGGCATCTACCAGGTGGTGAGGAAGCTTGGCGATAAAACCGACTGTATCGGATAAAATCACATCCAGATTGTCTGAAACTTTCAGCTGCCGGGAGGTGGTATCCAGGGTGTCAAAAAGCCGGTTGTTGGCGGGGATCCCGGTCCCGGTCAGCTGATTGAGCAGGGTGGATTTTCCGGCGTTGGTGTAGCCCACAATGGCTACCACCGGCACGGCGTTTTTCATGCGCCGCTCCCGCTGGACACCCCGAACCTGACGGACCTGGCTCAGCTCCGCTTCCAGCCGATTGATCCGTTCCCGGATGTGGCGGCGGTCACTTTCCAGCTTGGTTTCACCGGGGCCCCGGGTGCCGATGCCACCGCCCTGCCGGGAAAGGCTCTTGCCCATACCGGAGAGCCTTGGCAGCAGATACTTATACTGGGCCAGCTCCACTTGCAGGCGGCCCTCCCTGGTTTTGGCCCGCTGGGCGAAAATATCCATAATAAGGGCACTTCTATCCAGCACCGGCAGGCCGATGATTTCTTCCAGAGCCCGGATATTTCCCGGGGAAAGCTCGTTGTCGAAAATCACCATGGTGGCTTCCGTGGCCTCTGCCAGCATCCGCACCTCCTGGGCCTTGCCCTCGCCTATAAAGCTGTGGGGGTCGGGGTTGGGGCGGTTTTGGAGCATTTTCCCGGTGCAGAAGCCTCCGGCGGTTTCCAAAAGTGCTTCCAATTCCTCCAAAGATTCATCTGTGGCGGTTTGCTCCTTTGTAAAACAGGCTGCGTTCAGCCCCACCAGTACGGCCCGCTCCTGTTTGGTTTCCTGCAATTGTTCCATATGTTTCCTCCACTGCTTCACCATCCCCGGATTTTCTGTTTGGGA
This sequence comes from uncultured Oscillospiraceae bacterium, assembly GCA_934591845.1. Classification (GTDB taxonomy): domain Bacteria; phylum Bacillota; class Clostridia; order Oscillospirales; family Oscillospiraceae; genus Faecousia. The sequence goes on from CAKTPO010000001.1 coordinate 194,238, forward strand.
TGTATTCGTCTGATTCTTTATACCAAAATTATACCACAGCCGCCGGGTCTGGGGCAACCAAAAAATACAAAAAACCCGCACTACCAACGTAGTGCGGGTAATTGGGTTTCTTACTTCAGGCCGAAACGCTTGTTGAAGCGATCAACACGTCCACCGGTGTCAACCAGCTTCTGCTTGCCGGTATAGAAAGGGTGGCACTTGGAGCAGATTTCAACACGAATGTCCTTCTTGGTAGAACCGGTCGTGATGACGTTACCACAGGCACAGCGAATGGTGGTCTGTTCGTAGTTAGGATGGATACCTTCCTTCATTTCTTTCACCTCTTTCATATCAGTTAAAGGGCATAAATGCCCTAGCAATCCTCAAATCGCCTGAGTATAATATCACAGGCATGAGGAAAATGCAAGTGTTTTTTTGATTTTACCGAAAATTATTTTTACACCTTAAAAGGCCCAGTTGCCGTTGCGGAAAATCGGCTTCACAGAGCCGTCAGCGCAGATGGCATCGATGTTCATGGTATCGCAGCCGATCATAAAGTCCTCATGGATCATGGAGTCGTTGATGCCCAGCTCCCGGCACTCCTCCAAGGACTTATTCTGGAAGTCCTCAATGGTATCCGGGAAGCCCATGCCCAGGGCCAGATGGCAGGCGGCGTTTTCGTCAAACAGGGTGTTATAGAACAGCAGACCGCTTTCGGCAATGGGGCTGGCCTGGGGAACCAGTGCGCACTCGCCCAGATAGGCAGCACCCTCGTCCATGGAAATCATGGATTTCAGCAGTTCCTCGCCGTTTTCTGCGTGAACTTCCACGGCCTTACCCTCAGCAAAGCGGACGGAGAAGTTTTCGATCAGTTGGCCCCGGTAGCTCAAGGGCTTTGTAGCGTAGACAATGCCCTCGGCCTGCCCCCGCTTGGGAGAAACGAAGCACTCCTCCGTGGGAATGTTGGGGTTAAAGAAAATGCCGTCCCGGCTGGTTTCCCCGCCGCCGCAGAACCGGCCCTGGGGGATCATGCCAACGGTCAGGTCCGTGCCGTTATCGGCGGTGTAGTGCAGCGTGCGGATGTTCAGGCCGTTCAGGTACTCGCAGCGGCTCTGCAAATCCCGGTCGTGGTCTTCCCAAGCCTTGATGGGGTCCTCTGTCACACGGGAGGCGGACAAAATGGCCTGCCACAGCTTTTCTACGGCAGTGCTGGTACGCTCACCGGGGAATACCTTTTTGGCCCAGGCATTTCCGGGTACCGCAGCAATGCACCACTGCTGGCGGTTTTCCAGCTGATCCTGATAGGGCTTGACGATGGGGTAGGACATCCGGCGGGCCTTGACCACCTTTTCCATATTGATGCCCTTGAGACCGTCAGGATCCTCGGAAATCAGATGGATACGACAGGGCAGCACATCGACCTCGTGCTGATATTTGGCTTTCTGCCACTCCTCCACGGTACCCATGGTGGTCACGGAGCGGTAACGGGTGTGGATTTTGGTCAGAGGTTGGTAATTCCACTCCACGGTGACCTTTTTGGCCTTGGCCTTATAGGCTTCTTCCACCACCATCTGTACAAATTCCGGCTGATCCAAATCCGCATAGACCAGAACCTCCTGGCCCTTGCGTACATTGACACCGGTGCGAACGATCAAGCGGGCATATTCCCGCAGAACGGTTTTTTTCATAGGGGTCATTCTCCTTTTTTCGGAAAGATTGTGCCATTATAGCAGATTTTTGTAAAAAGGTCAACGGATATTGCATTTTCTGTCATTTTCCTTTATAATATGCGTATCTTTGTGAATCGAGGTCCTCCTATGCTAACAAAAGAAGAATTTAGGGCTCTGCTCTCTCAAGGCCCGGTGCTGCTGGACGGTGCCACCGGCTCCTATCTCCGGGCCAAGGGGATGCCCCGGAACTGCGCCACGGAGGAATGGGTGCTGCACAATCCGGAGGTGCTGGTGGAGCTTCAGCGGGGATACCGGGAGGCCGGGAGCAACATCATCTACGCCCCCACCTTTCAAGCCCAGCCCATGGCCCTTGAACGTATTGGCCTGGAAAAGCACACCGAAGCCATCAACGCCCAACTTCTGGCCCTGAGCCGTTCCGCTGCCCCGGGCTGCCTTATTGCCGGAGATATGGCCACCCTGGCCGCTTTCTGTGACAGCTGGGACCCGGACAATTTTGACTTGCTGGTGGAAAACTACCGCCGCCAGATCCGGGGGCTTCTTGAGGGCGGGGCGGATCTGCTGGTAGGCGAGACCCTGCTCTATCCCCAGGAAGCGGAGGCCATTCTCACCGCCGCAGAGCTGGAAGGGGCCGGCGCCACCATGATCACCTACTCCATGCAGTCCGGAGGCTTTCTCTACAGCGGCCACGATGCAGGTCCGCTGATGGAGCAATTGGAGCAGTGGGGGGCCTGCGCCGTGGGCTTTAACTGCGTGGCCGCCGATGACATGACGGCCCATCTGGTGAGCAAGCTGCGGCGGCATACCAAACTCCCCCTGATTTCCAAGCCCAACGCCGGAAATCCCACAATCAATGCCGAGGGTCTGGCCGAATACAAGCTGGAACCGGAACCCTTTGCCCAAATCCAGCTGAATGCCTTTCATAACGGTGCCACCCTCTTAGGCGGCTGCTGCGGCACCACCCCCCGGCATATGAAGGCCCTGAAACATCTTTTGGAGGACTGCCATGAATAAAAATGTTCACTTTTATGTTCAGCCCAAAAGTGCCATTGTGGCACTGATGACCCTGTGCCTGAGTCTCTCGGCGGTGGGACGGATCTATCTCTACTGTTCTTCCGAACTCCCCACATACACCAGCGTATGGCTGCAGCTGGTGCTGCCTGTGGCGGCTACGGTGCTGTATATGCTGACGGTGCTGCTGGACGGTGAGGAGCGGTTTTACAAAACCGCTATTCCCGTGTGGCTGTTTGCGCTGTTTTCCGCCGTCTGGGTTCGTCACAATCTGAACGGGCGGATGCTGATCGCCTTAAGCTGGGTGGCCCTGTTTTTCTTTTGTTTCATCTATACGGATCTGACCTCCGGTATCCGGCGCCACCGGTCCTGGCTGCTGTTCCCCCTGATGCTGGCCCCCATGGCCACGGTGGTTTTTTACAACCGACAGGCGATTTTTCTTCGGGACTGGAACGCCGTTATGTTGTTGCTTCCCAACACACTGCTGTTCTTAGGATGCACGGCTCTGATTTTCGCCATTCGGGTCCACCCCGCCGGGGAATACCACCCCACCTGGGGTGACCGGGTGGATGGCCGGAGAATTCGTTCCCTGCCCCCTGTCAACTACATCATTCCCTACATCATGGTAAACCGCAACGGCTCCTCCAATCTTTTTGAGCAGGCCTTTGAAATCACCAATGCAGACCGCTATATCCGGCAAAAGCGCCGGGAAGGACTGAGCAGCTTTGGCCTGACCCACGTGTTCCTCACGGCTTATTGTCGGGCCATTGCCAAGTATCCCGGAATCAACCGGTTTATTGCCGGTCAGAAAATCTACTCCCGGGGCGAGGACATTCAGTTCAGCATGACCATCAAAAAGGAAATGAGCACCGATGGCGCAGAAACGGAAATCAAGCTTCACCTCAGCCCCAGGGATACGGTCTACGATGTCTACCAAAAGATGAACGACGAAATCACCAAGGCCAAGAATGCGCCTTTGGATGCCGGGGTGGACAACGCCGCCTATGCTTTGACGTTGGTTCCCGGCGTGCTCCTGAAATTTACGGTGTGGCTGCTGAAAACCCTGGATTATTTTGGGCTGCTGCCCAAAGCCCTTTTGGAGCTCAGCCCCTTCCATGGCAGCGTGTATTTTACCTCCATGGGTTCTCTGGGCATCCCCCCTGTTTATCACCATCTGTATGACTTTGGCAATCTTCCCATATTCGGTGCTTTCGGATGCAAGCGCAAGGCCCTGGAAGTCCAGGAGGACGGCTCCGTTATCCAGAAAAAATATGTGGACTTCCGCTTTACCATGGACGAGCGCATTGTTGACGGCTTTTATTATGCCTCCTTCCTCAAGTATCTTCGCCGCCTGATCCAGCACCCGGAGATACTGGACCTGGCACCTGAGGAAGTTGTAAAGGATGTAGAATAATGAAAGATGCCATTTTGAATGCCCTGTCCCCGGATTACCCCTGGAAAGATTCCTTTTATTGGTTTGATGCCATTGATTCCACCAATACATACCTGAAAACCGCCGCCCGGCAGGGTGCCCCCCATGGCACCGTGGCCGTGGCGGACTGCCAGACCGGCGGCAAGGGACGGTTGGGCCGCAGCTTTCAGTCTCCCGGCGGTGTGGGGGTGTACCTGAGTATGCTGCTGCGCCCTCAGTGCCCCCCGGAGGAGCTGATGCACCTGACCTGCGCCGTAGGGGCTGCCATGTGCGATGCCCTGGAACAGGCTTCCGGACTCCGGCCCGGTATCAAATGGACCAACGACCTGGTATACGGACACAAAAAAGCCGCGGGGATCCTCACCGAACTGGGCATGAGTCCGGAAGGGCTTTATGCCGTGGTAGGCATTGGTGTCAACTGCTGCCAAGGCCCCCAGGACTTCCCCCAGGAACTCCGGGACCGGGCTACTTCCCTTACCATGGAGACAGGACGCCCCATTGACCGCAGCCTGGTGGCCGCTGCCATGATGGATGCCCTTTACCGCATGGATGCGGAGCTGCTTCCCCAAAAGGAAGCCATGCTTCGGCGGTACAAGCAGGACTGCGTGACCCTGGGCAAGGAAATTTCCCTGGTTCGGGGAGATCAGATCTCCCACGGTCTGGCCCTGGACATCGGTGACAACGGCGATCTGATCGTTCGGTTCTCCGATGGCCATGTAGAGGCCGTCAGCTCCGGAGAGGTCAGCGTTCGGGGGATGTACGGGTATGTCTGATTTGGAAATGACATACGCTTTTGTGTTGGTTATTACGGATACGATCATCAAAAAAACAAGGACATGGCACCAAAAACGTGCCATGTCCTTGTTTTTTGATTCTTGATTCGGGAATTAAGCCATCCGCAGGATGTTTACCAGCATTTCCACGCACTGCTCCATATCCTCTGTGGGAATATACTCAAAGCGTCCGTGGTAGTTTTCGCCGCCGGTGCAGAGGTTGGGACAGGGCAGGCCCTCGTAAGAGAGTCTTGCGCCGTCTGTACCGCCACGGACGGGGACTTCCCGGGGTGTCATGCCCGCCAGAGTCATGGCCCGCTTGGCCCGGTCCACGATCTCCATGCAGGGTTCGATTTTCTCCCGCATGTTGAAATAGCTGTCCCGGAGGGTCAGCTCCACTGTTCCCTGGCCGTATTTCTGATTCAGGAATGCAGCAACGGTGGCCATGGTATTCTTCTTCTGCTGGAATTTTTCCATGTCATGGTCCCGGATGATATAGCGCAGGACACTCTTTTCCACTTCCCCCTCCATATCCGTCAGGTGGATAAAGCCCTCGTAGCCCTGGGTATACTCCGGCTTCTGGGCCACGGGCAGCAGGCTCTGGAACTCCATGGCGATATACTGGGAGTTTACCATCTTGTCCTTGGCAGAACCGGGGTGGATATTCAGGCCGTGGAACGTGACGGTGGCCCCGGCGGCATTGAAGTTTTCGTATTCGATCTCCCCTACCGTGCCGCCGTCGGCGGTGTAGGCGTAATCCGCGGCAAAGCCCGGAACATCAAACCGGTCCGCGCCGCTGCCGATCTCCTCGTCAGGGGTGAAGCCGATTTTTAAGGTGGCGTGTTTGCCGCCCTCCGTGAGAAGCCGCTGGGCGGCGGTGAGAATTTCCGCCACGCCGGCCTTGTCATCGGCACCCAAAAGGGTGGTGCCATCGGTGACGATCAGGTGCTTGCCCCGGTTCTTTTGGAGGGACTCATAGTCCTTTTCCCGAAGATAGATGCCCTTTTCCGCATTCAGCAGCACATCTCCCCCATTGTATTCAACGACTCTTGCCCGGATGTTTTTACCGGAGGCATCGGGGGCCGTATCCATATGGGCAATGAGGCCAATGGTAGGCAGGCTCGGGTCACCGGGAACCGTGCCGTAAACATAGCCGTTTTCATCCATGTGGGCATCACTAATGCCCATGGCTTTCATTTCCTCTGCCAGTGCGGCTCCCAGAACCTTCTGGCCCGGTGTGGAGGGACAGGTTTCGGAAAATTCATCGGAAGTGGTTTCATAGCTTACATAGCGCAAAAAGCGTTCAACAACTGTTTCCATAGAGTTCCCCTTTCTGTGGCAGGGCAAAATCTTCTATTTTACCTGCCTGGATTCAAAAAGGCCGCCGCTTTTCGCGGCGGCCCTTGGCGTATGTTCAGAGTTTCCTTAGTTCTTGGCAGCGTTGACCAGCTCGGCGGTATCCTGAGCGATCATCAGCTCTTCGTTGGTGGGAACCACCCAAACCTGAACCTTGGAGTCGGGGGTGGAAATGACCATTTCCTTACCACGGGACTTGTTCAGCTCGGGATCCAGCTTTACGCCCATGAAGCCCAGGTACTCGCAGACCATGCCACGAACCAGGCCGTCGTTCTCGCCTACACCGGCGGTGAAGGTCAGAACGTCAATGCCGTTCAGAGCAGCAGCGTAAGCACCAACGTACTTGGCCACTTCGTAAGCGAACTTCTCAAGAGCCAGCTTGCAATCCTCGTTGCCCTTGTCAGCACCGTCACCCAGGTCACGGAAGTCGGAGGACACGCCGGACAGGGCCAGCACACCGGACTTCTTGTTCAGCATGGTCAGGCAGTCGTCCACACTCATGTTGTACTTGTTGCAGATGAACTGCACCACGCAGGGGTCAATATCGCCGGAGCGGGTACCCATAGGTACACCGGCCAGGGGGGACAGGCCCATGGAGGTATCCATGCACTTGCCGTCCTTGATGGCGGACAGGGAGGAACCATTGCCCAGATGGCAGTTGACCATCTTGAATTCCTTCTTGCCTACCAGCTCGGCGGTACGGCGGGCCACATACTTGTGGGAAGTGCCGTGGAAGCCATAGCGGCGGATGTCGTCATTCTCGTAGTATTCCTTGGGAATGGCGTAGCGGTAAGCCTTGGGGGGCATAGTCATATGGAAAGCGGTATCGAACACGGCAACCTGGGGGGTGTTGGGCATAACCGCCTGGCAGGCACGGATGCCCATCAGGTTGGCGGGGTTATGTAGGGGGCCCAGGGGGATGCACTTCTCGATAGCCTTGATGACCTCGTCATTAATGATGCAGGAGTCAGAGAACTCCATGCCGCCATGGAGTACCCGGTGGCCAACGGCATCGATTTCGTCAACAGACTTGATCACACCGTCAACGGGGTCCACCAGAATCTCCAGAACAGCCTGGATGGCCTCGGAGTGGGTGGGCATGGGAATGTCCTTTACGACCTTGTTGTCACCAACCTTGTGGGTCAGGCGGCCGTCAATGTAAATACGCTCGCACAGGCCCTTGGCGGAAACATCACCGGTCTCCGGGTTCATCAGCTGGTACTTCAGGGAAGAACTACCGGCATTGATGATCAATACGTTCATTGGAATATCCTCCTAAAAATATTGTTTTCTTTTTCATTGTGTGATACAATATCTCCATTATTATATTCCATCTTTCCCGTTTTCTCAACCCCTATCTGAAAAATTTTTATCCCTGGAGGAAAATCTTTGGAAATCGTCGGGATCATCTGTGAATACAACCCTTTTCACAAGGGACACCAGAAGCAATTTGGCCTGATCCGGCAGGAATTTGGCGAAAATACGGCCATTGTGTGCCTGATGAGCGGAAACTATGTCCAGCGGGGGGCCCCTGCTCTCTTTGACCGGCAAATCAGGACCCAGGCTGCTTTGAACTGTGGAGCGAATCTGGTATTGGAACTGCCCGTTACCGGAAGTCTTTCCTCGGCAGAGGGCTTTGCCCGGGCGGGGGTGTCGATCCTCTCAGGGCTGTGTGACCGGCTTTGCTTTGGCAGTGAGACGGCAGACCCAGAAGCCTTGACCCAATGTGCGAAAGCCCTGCTGCGGCCCCAGTTTCCTGAACAGCTTCGCCAAGCTCTGGCAGGAGGCATCAGCTTTCCCGCCGCCCGGGTAAAGGCACTGGAAGCCATGGGCCTTTCCGGTGTGCCTTTGCAGCAGCCCAACGACATTCTGGGGGTAGAATACTGCAAGGCCATTCTGGAACTGGGAAGTACCCTGAAGCCCCATCCCATTTTCCGGCAGGGAAGCTATCACGACTGCTGCCCGGATCCGGAAAACCCCTCCGCTACTTCTCTGCGGGCGTTGGCAGAACAGAACAAGGATTACTTTTCTTACATTCCGGCCCCGGCGGTAGAATGTTTTCGCTCTGCCCCGGTCCACACGCTGCACTCCGGGGAACGGGCCATTCTCTACCGGCTGCGAACCATGGAGGATGAAGCCTTTGAATCCCTGCCCTATGGCTCAGAGGGGCTGTGGCGGCGGTTTATGAAAGCCAGCCGCCAGGAAGCCAGCCTGGAAGATATTCTCAACCGGGTCAAAACCAAACGCTACACCCGGGCCCGACTGAATCGCATGGCCCTGTGCGCCTTTCTGGGCATCACAGCGGCAGACCTGGCTTCCCCCGCCCCCTACGCAAGAATTCTGGGCTTTGACGAAGTGGGCAGAACCCTGCTCCGAGGAAACGATTTCTGCAAGAATCTGGGCTGGAAAGATGATTCCCACTATGCCCGACTGGAGGGCCGGTGCAATGCCCTGTACGGCCTATTTTGCCAGGAGCGGATTACTCGGGCCGACCAAGCCGATAACCAGCGGCTAATCTATATTCACAGGTGATTTGATGGTTTTTTCGTCCTATATCTTTCAGTTTGCTTTTCTGCCCCTGGTGCTGGGGGGCTATTATCTATTGTCCCATGTGAAAAACCCCATTTATCAGCGGCTGTTTTTGATTGGGGCCTCTCTCTATTTTTACGGCTACTTTAACCCCAGCTATCTGGTGATCATTGTGGTCTCGATTCTGGCCAACTACATTCTGGCCTACGGCATGAGCCGGAGCAAAGGGGCCGTCGGGACGGTGTTTTTCTGGCTGGGGGTCCTGTTTAATGTGGGGCTTCTGGGCTATTTTAAGTACCGGGATTTTTTTGTGGAGAACATCAATGCTCTGTTCCACATCTCCCTGATGCTAAAGCGCATTGCCCTGCCTCTGGGCATCAGCTTTTTTACCTTTCAGCAGCTCTCTTTCCTGGTCTCCATTCGCAAGGGCGAGGAGGTCTTGGAACGGTTTGACGACTACTGCATCTTTGTGCTGTTTTTCCCCCAGCTGGTGGCGGGGCCCATTGTACTCTACAGCGAAATGATTCCCCAGTTCAAAGACCCCCAGCGGCGATATTTCCAGTGGGACAACGCCGCCAAAGGTGCCTACATCTTTACCATTGGCCTGTTTAAGAAGGCCGTGATTGCCGATACTCTGGCGCTGTTTGCGGACACCGGCTTCGGTTCTTCCAGCCTGGGCTTCTGCGCCGCCTGGGCCACGGCCCTTTCTTATACGTTCCAGGTCTATTTTGATTTCAGCGGCTATTCCGATATGGCCGTCGGCCTGGGGAAGCTCTTCAATATTGACATTCCCTTTAATTTCCGCTCCCCTTACCAGTCTGAGAGCATCGGCGTTTTCTGGCGGCGGTGGCACATCACCCTGGGCCGCGCCCTGCAAAGCTACATCTATTTTCCCCTGGGGGGAAGCCGGGAAGGGACCTGGAAAACCTACCGGAATCTGCTGATCACCTTTCTGGTCAGCGGCCTTTGGCATGGGGCAGCCTGGACCTTTGTGCTGTGGGGACTGCTCCACGGGCTCTTTAACGCATTGGAACGTGTATTTTCCAAGCCTCTATCCCACGTTCCCCACACCCTCCGGGTGCTGCTGACGTTCTTCATCGTCAATGCCCTGTGGGTGCTGTTCCGGGCAGAGAGCTTCCAGAACGCCGCCATGGTCTACCGGGGGATGGTGGATTTTTCCAACTTTGGTCTGCTGCAAGTAGGCACGCTGGCAATTGACGGCTTTGTAGGGGTCCCTCTGGTGCTGAATACCGCCTACGTGCTGACCGTTCTTCTGGTGCTGGCACTGGTGTGCTTCCGGGCCAAAAACAGCTGCCACATGTTGGAGGACTTCACCTGCCGGAGAAGTCTGTTGTGGTTGACCGCAGTGCTTTTCTGCATCGCCCTGGTCCATCTGTCCCGGGAAAGTGTTTTTATCTACTTTAACTTCTAAGGAGCAAGGCAATGGCAAAAAAATGGCTGTTTCGGCTGCTGGCCCTGACCCTGAGTTTGGTGGCCCTGATGTGCGCTGCCGCCTACTGGGTAGACCCCTATATGCAGTATCGGGTCCGGGATAACCGGTATCTTCTGAATTCCCGACTGGTGACCCCGGGGCTGATCAAAAATGACGACTATGACACGGTTCTCATCGGCTCTTCCATGATTCAGAATACAGACATGGCCCTGTTCCGGGAAACCCTGGGGGGCAAGCCTCTGAAAATCACCACCGGGGCCATCAGCTTAAAGGAAATTCAAAAGCTGACAGACAAAATCAATCAGGTGGGCAAGGCTCAGAACTACTATATCTGCCTGGATCAATACCTGTTTGCCCCGGAAAAATGGGACGACATGGATCGGTTTCCGGACTATCTGATGGATGACGATCTTTTCAATGATTACCGCTATCTTCTGGGCTACGAGACCTGGACCAGGTTTATGCCCATTGACCTGGGCCTTTCCGCCGCCAGGGCACTGAACATCTCCCTGCCGGATAAGTTCACCCGGGCCATGTCCATTGACGGGATGGAGGACTGGCGGGAGGACTGGGCCTTTGGCTCGGAGGCCGTGCTGTCCCTCTACGCCCCACCTCCCAAGGATAAGGACTACGACCTGGACCGGCTTCTTGGCCGGATGGAGACCCGGTTTGACGAATATCTGACCCACCTGGATTTTGAAACGGGCGCATACACCTTTTTCTTTCCCCCCTACTCGGCCCTGTTCTGGAATTACGCCGAAGGAGCAGGATATGGGGATCTCTACCTGGCTTTTAAGACCTACGCCGAGGAGCGTCTTTTGGGAATGCCCAATGTAAAAATCTTTGATTTTCAGAATGCGGATTTCATCACCGATTTGGAGCAATACAAGGACTACACCCACTATGCCCCCAGTGTCAACGACTGGATGCTGCGCTGCTTTGCCTCCGGGGACTACCAGATCACAGAGCCAACATCCGTCAGCAACCTGGTCAAAGAAACCCAGGCCCAGGTACAACAGCTTTTGGTGGCTTATCCGCAAATCCCCCACTGAGCATCTGATGCAACCGGAAACGATCCGATTATTCGTCGTTCTTCCTCATTTTTCTGCGAAGAAACCACCGCAGAATCACAGACAGGACAATAACCCCCAAGGAGGCCGCTCCATACAGCAGTGCTTCCGTATACCAGGGGGCGGAATAGGCCTGCTGTAAATGCGGAAAACGCCTATAGGAGTAATAGTCTAAGGCCGTTTTGATGATAATCGCATAGAAACTGCCGTAAATCAGGTATTTTAGAAAATTGTATAGCTTTTTCATTTTTCGGCCCTCCTGGGTTGCGGAATTGGTATGTTCATTATAGCATTGAGAGGGTTCCTTTACAAGAAAAACCACCGCAGACTGCGGTGGTTTTTGATTGTAAGGCAAGCAGAAAAACGGACGTTCCAGGAATTCCTCGGGCGAAATAATAAACCTATCAGCGAAACCATAGGGAACGGCCTATGTGCCGTTCCGCACGTTTAAGGACGGAATCGTTCCCGATAAAAACCGGAAACGTCCCCCCACAGTGTCATTCCGACCGGAGCGTTAGCGGAGTGGAGGAATCCACTCAAGTTGCAAAAATTACCTACGCAAAGTAAAATCTGCTGCTTGGGAAGATCCCTCCACTCCATTTCATTTCGGTCGGGATGACATGTCGGGGGGTGGTATCATTCATCCACACGGGTTATAATCGCCACGTTAGCGGAACGGCACACAGGCCGTTCCCTACGGTTTCGCTGGAATGTGCCTGCGTTTGGATCGGGTGGGGTGGAAAGACGGGTGTTTCTTTATGGTTTTCATGGAGGTTTACGAAAAAACGAGGCAGAGAAGGAGGGATTTGGTGCACGATGGTGTTGATGCCGCAAGATAGCATCAAGCAACGCTCCACCGGAGAGTTGCATTTGATGGTTCAAATTTCTCTTTCTTCTCCGCCAAAGAAAAATGACCCCACCCGAAAGGGTGAGGTCTTTTTCTTTGGCGGAGAAGGAGGGATTTGAACCCTCGATACCCTTTTGGGGTATACACGATTTCCAATCGTGCGCGCTCGGCCAGCTACGCGACTTCTCCATACGCAATGCTCGCTTCTTGCCGTCCGTGGACAGCTTTGATATGATACTACAATAGGTGACATTTGTCAAGTAATTTCTTTTAGAATTTCAAAAAATCTCCAAAACCAATGTCACCGTGTTCTGGCTGACAGTGCCGTCAATATAACGGGCATAGTCCAGGTATTGCCGGAAGCCCCGGGACAGGTGGGTCTTCATGGAAGCGGTATTCTTTTTCGCCACATGGGAGTACAGCCGCAGAGGGCCCCTGTCTTGGAGGTAGTTGCTGGTCTGCCGAAGAAGTTCTGATGCGTAGCCCTTTCGCCGCTCCCCGGGGGCTGTTTCCAGAGCTTCCAGCAAAACGCCATCCTCATAATCCTCCAACCGGAGGGCACTGACGTAGCGGCCCTCCTTTGTGAGGATCAAGTAGACCGGGTGTTCCCCTTGAAAGAACACCTGGCTTAAATAGTCCCGAAAGTCTTCCTCTGCCAGGGCTTGCTGCCGCTCCGGTGTCAATTCCGGGTAGATAAAAGCACCATTTTCCCGGTTGCCCTGGGCATAGACCTCCATAAGGCTTGGGAAAGACAGTTCTTTCATAGAATGGGCAACGATGAGCATTACAGTGCTTCCCCCAGAATGGACTTGGTGGCGTAGGCATTGAGGGACATATCCGCCACATTCCCCGCCAGGTACTCATAGTAGGCTTGGGCACCGATCATGGCACCGTTGTCACCGCAGAGTTTGAGAGGGGGCATATATACCTGGGCTCCCAGCTTTTCCGCAGTGGCCAGCACATCCCGGCGAATACGGGAATTGGCCGCCACACCACCGGCAATGGCAATTTTTTTACAGCCGGTCTGCCGGATGGCCAACTCCACCCGGGGTACCAGGGTATCCGATACCGCCGCAGAAAAGCTGGCGCAGAGATCCGGAATGTTGATTTCCTCCCCCACCTGTTCGGCATGGTGTATGAGATTCAGCGCAGCGGTTTTAAGGCCGGAGAAACTCATATTGTAGGGATTCTCTCCGGACTTACTCCGGGGCAGGGTGTAGGTTTCCTCGTTGCCGCCTTGGGCCATCCGATCCAGAGCAGCACCGCCGGGATAAGGCATTCCCAGCACCCGGGCCACCTTATCAAAGCATTCTCCCGCCGCGTCATCCAGAGAGGTACCTAAAATCTCCATTTTGGTATAGTCCGTTACATGAACCAGCATGGTATGGCCACCGGACACCACCAGGCACAGAAACGGCGGCTTCAATTCCGGATAGGCAATGTAGTTGGCGGCAATGTGACCCCGGATGTGGTGTACCGGGATGAGGGGTTTTCCCATCGCAAAAGCAGCCGCTTTGGCAAAATTCACCCCCACCAGCACCGCACCGATGAGTCCCGGGGCATAGGTCACCGCCACTGCATCAATTTCATCCCGGGTCAGGCCGGTATTGATGAGGGCCTGGTCTGCCAGGCCATAAATGGCCTCAATGTGCTTTCTGGAAGCGATTTCCGGCACCACGCCCCCATAGAGCCGATGCAGGTCCACCTGAGAGGCGATACAGTCCGTCAGCACCTCCCGTCCGTCCCGGACGATGGCCACGGCGGTTTCGTCACAGGAGGATTCCACCGACAAAATATTCATAAGCTCCACTCCTTTCGAAGGATCAGGGCATCTTCCCTGGGGTTGCGGTAATAGTTTTTCCGCCTCCCGATCTGGGAAAAGCCCAAGGATGCATAAAGGTTTCTGGCCGGGGTGTTGGAATCCCGGACTTCCAGGGTCAAACAATGGCTTTGTCGGGCTTTCAAGTGTTCCACCAAAGCCTCGATCAGCATTTTTCCGACGCCCTGGCGGCGGTAGGCCCCGTCCACCGCCACGTTCATCATATCCGACTCCCCCAGCACGGTCTGAGAGCCAACATAGCCCGCAAGCCTCTCTCCATCCATGGCAACCAGCCATAGTGACAGCGGGTTTTGAAGCTCCGAAGCCACGCTGTTTTCACTCCAAGGGTCTGCAAAGCAGCACTGTTCCAATGCGGCGACCTGTGGAACCTGGGCGGCGGTCATTTGAAAAATTCTGATCATTTGGCATCAAACCAGCTCTTTCCGAACTTGGCCTCCGCCGTCAGGGGTACTTTCAGCTGGGCTACCCCCTCCATCTCCCGGCTGACCAGGGCCGCAACCTGGGCCGCCTGGTCCTCCGGACACTCAACGATCAGCTCGTCATGGACCTGGAGGAGAAGCTTTGCTTCCGGGTAGTGGTCTTGCAAGGCCTGCTCCACCCGGATCATGGCAAGCTTGATGAGGTCTGCGGCAGTACCCTGAATGGGGGTATTGAGGGCAATGCGCTCCGCACTCTGGCGCACATTAAAATTGGTGCTTTTCAGTTCCGGAATATACCGGCGGCGACCATAGAGGGTCTGGGTGTAGCCCTTGTCCCGGGCATCCGCCACCACCTGCTTCATATAGTCCCGGACTCCATGGTAATGGGCCAGATAGCTGTCAATATAATCCCGGGCCTCATACCGGCTGACACCAATGTCCTCAGCCAGGGAGAATTCCGAAATGCCGTAGACAATGCCAAAGTTTACAGCCTTGGCGTGCCGCCGCTGCAAGGGGGTCACCTGGTCGGCAGGGACACCGAAGACCTGGCTGGCAGTAACGGTGTGGATATCCTGACCCTCGCAGAAAGCCTGCTGCATGGTCTTGTCGTCCGCAATGTGGGCCAGAACCCGCAACTCGATTTGGCTGTAGTCCGCATCCACCAGCACACAGCCGGGACGGGGTACAAACATTTTCCGGATTTCTGCTCCCAAATCGGTACGGACGGGAATGTTCTGCAAATTGGGTTCCGTAGAAGACAGCCGCCCGGTGGCGGTGACCAGATTCTGGAACGTGGTGTGAATGCGGCCATCGGCTGCAATGACTTTCATCAGGCCATCGGCATAGGTGCCCTTGAGCTTGGTCAGCATCCGGTAGTCCATAATGGCGGGAATAATGGGATGCTTGTCCTTGAGCTTTTCCAGCACATCCGCATTGGTGGAGTAGCCGGTTTTGGTTTTCTTAGAGGCCGGAAGTCCCAGCTTTTCAAAAAGCAGCACCCCCAGCTGTTTGGGAGACTGAATATTAAAGGGGCCATCGGCAAAGCCATAGATCAGACTCTCGCAGTCCGTAATTCTGGTTTCCAGCATTTTGCCGAACTGACTAAGCTGGTGCCGGTCAATGGCAATACCCCGGCATTCCATACGGTACAGCACCGTACACAGCGGCAGCTCGATTTGGCGGTACAACTCCTCTTCCCCCTGCTTTTCCAGCTCCTCCTCCAAGGGCTTCCGCAGCTGCCAGATGCTTTCGGCACAGGCGGCAGCATCCCCGTCTTCCACGGTCTTACCAAGGAAGGTGGTAGCAAGCTTGGAGACCGGATAATCCGACTGGGAGGGATTGAGGTCGTAGGCCGCCAGGGCCGTATCAAATTCCACACTATCCCACTGCATTCCTGCCTCCTCCAAAAGGTGCATGGAGGCCCGGGCATCGTGCAAAATCACCTGTTCAAACTTGGGGAGGGTCTGCATTTGCAGCTCCATAGGAGTCAGACCACAAACGCCCTCTTCCCAGGCAAGGCCGAAGCTGCCGTCCGGGGCAAAGTACAGAGCGCACAGGGGAAGCTTTTCCGGAATTCTCTCTACCCGGGGCAGAGAAACCACTTCCCGTTTTTCCGAAACCGCCGCCTCAACGGCAGCACCCCGAAGACCGTAGCGGTCAATGAGCCGCACGAATTCCAGCTTTTGAAACAGCGCATACAGCTCCGGTCGATTGTAGTCCCGGAGAATGGCATCCTGGGGGGCAAATTCAATGGGGGCCTCCGGGATGATGGTGGCCAACTCATAGGAAAGATAGGCGTTCTCCCGGCCTGCTTCCAGCTTTTCCCGCAGTTTGGGGCGAATGGAGCTGTCTTCCAAATGGGCATAGACCCCGTCCAGCGTGCCAAATTTCAGCAGCAGATCTGTGGCGGTTTTCGGACCCACCCCGGCAACGCCGGGGATATTGTCGGAGCTGTCCCCCATCAGGGCTTTCAAATCCACCATGCGCTTGGGCTCAAAACCGTATTCCCCACGAAAAACCGCCTCGTCATACAGTGTGGCAGAGGTCTGACCGGGCTTGGAAATCACCAGTTTGACCTTCACATGGGAATCGATCAGCTGTAGGGAATCCCGGTCGCCGGTGACGATCACGCAGTCCCAGTTTTCTTCCCCGCAGCGTTTGCCCACGGTGCCGATCACATCATCGGCTTCCCAGCCCTGAGCAGCATAAATGGGAATGTTCATGGCCGTCAGCACTTGCTTCATCAGCGGCATCTGCTGGGCCAGTTCCTCCGGCATCCCGTGGCGGTTGGCCTTATAGCCCTCGTAACGGGTATGGCGGAAGGTGGGGCCATGGAGGTCAAAGGCCACGCAGACTGCGTCCGGCTTCTCCTCTTTCTCCATGCGTTCCAGAATGTTTAAGAATCCATAGATGGCGTGGGTGTAAATTCCCTCCCGGGTGGTCAGGGGCTTTACCCCAAAATAGGCCCGGTTGATCACACTGTTGCCATCGAGAATCATCAGTTTCATACTTTTCTCCACTTGGTCCCCTGGGGGGTATCAATAATTTCCACGCCCATGGCTTTCAGCTGGTCCCGGATGCGGTCCGCCTCGGCAAAGTTCTTGGCTTTCTTGGCCTCCGTCCGGGCCAGTACCAGGCCGTCAATTTCCGGGTCAGCGTTGGCCTTTTCCTCCTGGGCCTGCTTTGCCCGCAGTGCGTTGGCAGCTTCCAGCAGGTTCAAAGACAGCACCTTGTCAAAATCTCCCAGGGCGTAAAGCTTGGTGGCATCGTTGGTCTTGGCTTTCAGAACATCATAAAGGGCGGTAATGGCCAAAGATGTATTCAGGTCGCCGTTGAGTGCGCCGATGAACTTTTCTTTCAGCTGCTCAAAGGCCGCCTGATCCACCGTTCCCTCTGGATCAAGGGCGGCAATTTTGGCAATCAGCTTCTCATAGGCACCGGCTGCATTGTCCAGATTCTCCCAGGAGAATACCAGGTTCCGGCGGTAATGGCTTTGCAGACAGAAATACCGGTAGGCCATGGGGTCATAGCCCTTGTCCTGCAGCAGAGAAACCGTCAGGAATTCGCCCTTGGATTTGCTCATTTTGCCGTTGTCTGTATTCAGGTGGTGTACATGGAACCAGTAATTGCACCAGGGGTGGCCCAGATAGCTTTCAGACTGGGCGATTTCGTTGGTGTGGTGGGGGAAGGCATTGTCAATGCCGCCGGCGTGAATGTCCAGGTACTCTCCCAGATGCTTCATGGAAATGCAGGAGCACTCGATATGCCAGCCGGGATAGCCAACGCCCCAGGGAGAATCCCATTTGAGGGCCTGATCCTCAAACTTGGACTTGGTGAACCACAGCACAAAGTCGTTTTTATTGCGCTTGTTGGTATCCTCTTCCACGCCCTCCCGGACGCCCACAGCCAGATCTTCCTCGTCATGGTCATTAAAGACATAGTATTTTTCCAGCTTGGAGGTATCAAAGTACACATTGCCCCCTGCGAGATACGCATAGCCCTTGTCCAGGAGGGTTGTGATCATCTGAATATATTCCGGAATGCAGTTGGTGGCTGGCTCCACCGCGTCAGGACGCTTGATGTTCAGCTTGTCGCAGTCGGAGAAGAAAGCATCGGTATAGTATTTTGCCACTTCCATCACGGTCTTATGCTCCCGGGCAGCACCCTTGAGCATTTTGTCCTCACCGGTATCGGCATCAGAGGACAAATGGCCCACATCCGTAATGTTCATAACCCGCTTCACGGGGTAGCCCAGGTAGCGCAGGCTTTTTTCCAGCACATCCTCCATAATGTAGGTCCGCAGGTTGCCGATATGGGCATAATGATAGACCGTGGGGCCGCAGGTGTACATTTTCACCAGCTGCGGGTCCCGGGGGGTAAACAGCTCCTTTTTATGGGAAAGGGAATTGTAAAGATACATGGTGTTTTTCCTCCTTGAATCAAATCCGTGCCGGGGCAATAAAAAAACCTCTTATCCCCAGGGACGCAACGCTTCTCCCGGTTCGCAAGCCGCAGTTAAAAGGCTTTTGAACAGATGAAGCGAGCCGAGCCTAAGTACAAGAGGCGGTCATGCCGCGGTTCCACTCTCATTTGTCGCTTTTTATGAACATGCCGCTCCCGGGCGCACCTTCCACCGTTTTTCCTGCCCCGGCTTGCAGCCATCGTCCGGGACTCTCTGAGAGGGAGTGCGGTGTACTCTTCCCGTTCCTAGCGGAATTCTTGAGATATTTTACCATCAAAGTAGGGGCTGTGTCAAGCTTTTCCAGAAAAAATCCAGGGTTTTTAAAGCAAAGCACCTTTTGGGTCGCTTTGTAGGAACAGCTGGGTTCCGGACGTATTTACAGGGAATCTATGGAAAGATTGCCCAAAAAATACAGGCTTTCCAATATTAAATAAATCTTATCCTATTGACAATGGCGGCATTGGCAAGGTATAATACAAATGAGAAAAACAAGAAAGGGAGGTAATAGAATGATTTACCCCTTCAGCCAGACCAATTCTCGCAAAATGATGCGCATTATCAGTTGTACTGCCGCCGCATTTCTTTGTGCGACCATGTTTACCGGCTGCTTCAAAAAGGGCGACGACTCTTCGACTACGCCTTCTTCCGGACCCAACCTGGTAGACACCACCCCCACAGAAAGCGTGACCACAGAACCCACCGTCCCGGAGACCACAGAGGCCACCACCCCCACCACAGAGGCCTCCAAAGTCAATGTGGCCGTGGTCAAGGAAAAAGTCAATGCTCTGTCTGCTCCCACTGTGGACGGCAACGTCCTTGCCACCCTCAATGCCGGTGACGAGGTATCGGTGAACCGTGTGGAGGATAACGGTGGCATTCAGTGGGCCTACATTCCCCTGAAAGGCTGGGTCAATGTGGAAAGCCTGGATATGACCAATGTAACCGTTTCCGGTGCTACCAGCACCCCCGCCGGCAGCAACACCTCCGGTGCGCCTACCACGACCACTGCGCCCGCCAGCAACACCGGCAACACCGGCAACACCGGCTCCGGAAAAGTCGGCACCATTACCGCCAGTGAGCTGCTGATCCGTCAGTCCCCCAGCACCGCCGCTACTTCCGTTGGCAAGTACACCAAGGGTACCCAGGTCACCATTCTGGAAAGCAGCAACGGCTGGGGCCGTACCGATAAGGGCTGGATCAACATGGGTTATGTCCGTATGAATGACGGCGGAAACACCACGACCACCAACACCAATACGAACACCACCACCAATACAAATACCAACACCGGCACCACAACCACCACCGGCGGGAAGAAGGGCGTTGTTACCGCCACCCAGCTGAACATCCGGGAAAGTGCAGCCACCACCGCAAACAGAGCCGGTTCCTACAACTACGGTGACCGGATCACCATTCTGGAAACCAACAACGGCTGGGGCCGCACCGATAAGGGCTGGGTCTCCATGGACTATGTTTACGTAGACGGCACCACCGGCAAGAACACCGCCAAGGGTCTGGTCACCGGCAACGGCCTGAACGTCCGCAGCGGCCCAGGTACCAACTACAACTCCGTAGCCACCTACAACTCCATGACCCGTGTCAACATTCTGGAGCAGGTCAAGGTCGGCGGCACCACCTGGGGCTGCACCAAGGACGGCTGGATCAGCCTGAGCTATGTCTACATTGACGGCACCACCGGCGACGGTGCTGCCACCGGTACCGTTTCCGGCAACAATGTCAACATCCGCAGCGGCCCGGGTACCAACTATGACCGTGTCGGTTCCTACAACAGCGGCGACACCGTTCAGGTTTACGCCCAGTTCACCGTTGGCAACATGAAGTGGGGCTGCACCAGCAAGGGCTGGGTCTCCATGGATTACGTGGAAGTGGGCTAAGACCTCCTGATCACAACACATTTTGGCAGCCCCGGAAGAAAGCTCCAGGGCTGCCATTTTTATAGTGAGGTGTATTTATGAAACGTTTCCTTTGCTTTCTTCTCCTCCCTGCCCTGCTTTTAGGTCTCATGGGCTGCAAAAGCCAGGTCACCATCGACTATGGAACATCCACCCTCTATACAAAAGAGGATATGGATGAGGCAATACAGCTGATTCGTCAGGAATTTGATACCTGGACGGGCTGCGAGCTGCACAGCATCCGCTATACTTCAGACGACAACTGCAATGACAAAAACCTAACCTGGATGAACGACCTGGCAGAGGCCCGGGGCGAGGATAGAAGCTTTACCCAGTGCATCTTTTTTGAAAGCAGTTTTCATTCCCCTAAAAAAGATAAGGATGCCGGAGCCTGGAATCCTGATGAGGAATACACCGGTTGGCAATGGTGTCTGGCCCGAACGGAGAGCGGCCCCTGGAAACTGATGACCTGGGGCTATGCCTGATAAGAAACGCACACTGCACAAAACCCATTCCTGTCCAATCAGCTGGCAGGAATGGGTCTTGTTTGTATTAATAAAAACACAGTGCCGTAAAGGTTCCGGCGGCAAGGTATAGCCAGAGACGGAACGTCTTTTTCCCGCTTCCCAGGGTGTAAAGCATCAGCAAGCAGCCAGCGGCAAGTACCAGAACGGCCCAGGCAGACAGCAGCCGCAAAGGGGTAAATCCGAAACGCGCGATATACAGCCACAGCTTCGCCCCGGCGGTAACGGCCAGGAAGATGCTCTGCACCATCATCACCCCTTGCAGTCCCCTGCCCAGAGGGCTTGCCTTTGTCAGCATGGACAGCAGCCAAATAAGGAAGAAATTAATAGCCATCACAGTACATAGCTGAAAAAAACCGCTTCTTGCGTAATCCGAGGCGGTAAGGGTTCCGGGAATGTGTCCTGAAAACACCGCAAACAGATTTCCCGCTTGCACGCCGAAAAACAGAAAATACACACCGCAGAACAGCCCCAGAACCAGGTTTGCCCCGGTTCCCGGAAGAACACGCAGCTTTTCCAGCTGCGCTGCTGACAGCACCGGTGTATTCTCCCGCCGGGCAGCCCCCCGGACTAGACCATAGAGATAGGCACCAACAGGCAGGCCCAGAACAAACCAGATGCATTCATTCCAGAAGTTCTCAGATAGATCCAACCTGAAAATATTTTGGAAGCCCTGAACCAGACTTTCAAATCCACTGTCCGCCTGACCCAGCAAATCCGTTACAAAGACCAATAGCGGCAGTGCCAGCACCAGGCACAGGGCAGCCAACCAGAAATCCCGCCTTTTTTTCTGATTTTCTTCCCCTTTGGAAGACTTGAGCAAAGCCCCCAGGGCGCAGAGCGTATCCGTTACACGGCCAAAGAAATTACCAAAGGGCAGCAGCAGAAATCCATCCAGACAGTCCCAGGCAAAGCCCAGGGCATCTTCCCCGCCCCGGTCCGCCCCCAAAAAGGAAAGTGTCCAAAGGACGGCGGAAGCATGGAGTGCCAACAGGCCCCAGTCCTGGGTGGCGTTGTAGCGTTTCAGGCTCAGAGCCAGGGCAATCAGCACCGTCACCCCTGCCCAAAACCAGTGCATTTTTCCTTTGGGCTGTTTTTTAAGGCCAATGGCAACGCCCCAGCCAAGGAATGCCAAAACAAAGAGCAGCATGGGCCATGGCTCCAACAGGGTTTTCCAATAAAACCAGCCAATAAAATATCCAACAACGGGCAAGAAAAACCGCTTTTTCATCACACATCCTCCTGATATTCCAGAATATCTCCGGGCTGACAGTTCAGCACCCGGCAAATCTCATTCAGTGTGGAAAACCGCACCGCCTTGGCCTTTTGATTTTTAAGAATGGATAGATTGGCCGGGGTGATGCCAATGCGCTCCGCCAATTCCCCGGCAGAGATTTTCCGCTTGGCCATCATCACATCCAAATTAACAACGATTGCCAATCTTTCGCCCTCACACCGTCAAATCCAGCTCACTGCGCATGGCAATGGCAGAGGAAAACACATTTTTAATGATTCGCACGATCAAACCCATAAACGCAGTCATCAGTGCCACAATGCCTAAAAAGTAGATTCTGCTGCAAAGGCTCAGGCTGATAATGCTGACCACAAAGCAGCAAATGCTGATATTTTTCAAAAGTCCCACATTGTCGCCGTCAAATACCTTCCCCTGCCGAAGATTCCGCAGAAGTTTATCCATGCACCACAGCAGCATAAACCCAGGCACATTGCACACGTACAGGCAGATGATCAGAAGCACCGTGTCACGGAACTGCATATCCACAATAAACCGCATCACCCAACGGGAAATGGGCCACACCGCCCAGTCCAGTATCAGAATCAGCACCCCAAACACCCATACCAGCACCCGACTAAAGAGAATACCGGAATCCTTTTTGGCTTCCATAGCAAAACCTCCTGTGTTTTGATGGAATCAGAATAGCACAGAAGTGGATGTTTGTCAATAATCTTTTATCGTTTTTCGATAAGTATTTTCTCTTATTCGATGGTTTGTAAATTTCAAACCCTGCCAGGCTTTCACCTGGCAGGGTTGTCGTTCTATAGGAATGGAGTCCAACACTCAATAACTGGAAAGCTCTGTGATTTTCAGGCTCTCCCCCTCCCTGACCACAAGGAGCTTCATATTGTTGGTGGTTTGCACCACCCCTTTTCGGCCCGTTGTATTGACCAGGTAGGTGATGTCGCAGAAGTATACATTCTCCTCCAATCGGAGCAGGTGGTGATATTCTATCTCCTGCAATTGATCCCGGACACTTTGGCCGAAGCTCAGACCATCCAAGGCAGAGGCCAGTCGGGTATAAAGAGGGCTTCCGGAAGCAATATACCGGCGCAGATTGGCCAGATTCCCTCGGGCACTGGCTTTGGTAGAGCCGGAGAAAGCAATATACCGCTTTATAAAGTCTTCCAAAGTCTGGCGCAGGGCCTGTTCTTCTTCCTCATCGCAGTTGTCCTGCAGGAAAACGGTTTCGTAGTCCTCCCCTGTCACATCCCGTCCGTTTCCGTCCAATACCCGGGGCTGGATGGAGCCCAGGTAACCTTCCAACGTGTAAGTCACCTGCGTTGGAAAGGCCCCTTCTTCCCCCAGTTCCGCAAACAGGGCATAGGGAATATCCCTCTGGGTTTGGTAGGTGTCCGGCAGTGCCTTGCCTTCCAGCACCACCTGGGCCGTGCTGTCCACTGTCAAAGTGATTGGGTTTCCCCAGAGAAAGGACAGGTCAAAAGACTGGTCTGATAAGGTCCATTGGGGCAGACCATAGAGTCCTTGGGGCTGGGAAGTCAGGGTAAATCGGCCTATTTTCTGCTTGCCGCAGCGAATTTCATAGCATAATGTGGTATCTGTAGAGCTTCCAGGGTCTTTTACGGCCCGAAAAGGTTCCTGGCAAGCCACCAGAATCTGTTTTTCGGCCTGATTCCGGCTTTGCAAATTGGGGTCTACCAAATCAAGCAGTTCCTGGGAACCCGCAAGCACCGTCTCCCCCGTTATGTCCTCCATGACCGTCTCCACCGCATGTTGGCTGCGGGAGGACTCATAGGCTCCCAGGTAATTCCAGAGGAAGCCCAACCCAAGCCCTCCTAGAAGCAGCACCACCAGGGCGTAAAGGAGCATGCCCTTCAGAAATTTATTTTTCATAGGCCCCCTCCTTCAGCACCAGGAATGTTGTGGGCACCGGCCGAATGCCAATGACGGAAGCGCAATTGTTGATGTAATCCCCCTGGAACCACATGAGGGAGGAGGAGCCTCCATCTAAATTGCAGGCGTTCACTGCCCCAAATTTCAGCATGATCTCCGCCAGATCCTGCAAGGTGGCCCCCAGGCTCACCACCTGGCGGCCGTCAATAACCAGCAGGAGCATGGCCCCGTCAGAACGCTGACCGATGGCGGTTCTGGGATTCAGGCCACTGGCCGTGTTCTCCGGCAGCACCGACTCCCCGTTGGCAACCAGCACAGGGCCAAAGGAGACCCCGTATTGAATGTCCATTTCCGCAAGCTCCTCTTTGCTGGGATTGCCTACATGAAGGATGCCTCCACTGTCCAGTCCCACAAAGCCCTGGCGGGTACCGGAATAATAGGATTTTCCCTGGTACACCACCATGGAATCCGGAATGCTGCCGTTGCCGGTGCCGTTGGGGTCGTAAAAGCCTCCGGCGTTGATGCCGGCCACCGCATCAAATTCTTCTACCATTTCCGCCACGGTGTAACCCCTGACACCGAAGTGTTCCGGCACGGAACCCATAATGACCCGGGTAGGGTCTAAAACGATCATCATAAATCCGGAATAGCCGGAGCCGGTGACCCGCTGCAAGATGATACCGTCGCCGTCATCATCCGTAAAGCCCCAGGGGTCGGCCTGGTCGGCGGGCCGGGTCTGCTGGGGCAGCTGAATGAGGGAGGTATCCGTCTGAATGTCCTCCTCCAGTTCCACCCGGGTAATGGCCTCCACTTCCTCGGGGCTTAAAAACCAGTCCGCCAAAAATCCCATGGCGCTGGTCTCCTTCACGGACATGACAAAAAGCCTTTTTGCCGCCTCCGAAGGGCCGTGGGTCACCACGAGCATGGCTCCCAGCAGTAGTGCCGCCACCAGCACCACTGTTTCCAGCAGCACCAGCAGGGTCTTCCCCAAAAAGACGGCAACCCGTTTTCCCCGGGGTTGCGCCGCTTTTTTCCCGTTTTTGTCTTCCAAGCTTTTCCACCTCTTTTCAAAAATGCCCCTGATGCCGAAAAACATCAGGGGCAATGTTTATTCCGCTTTTTCGATTGCTGCGACCACATCCGCCAGAGCATCGGTATTCACCGTCTCCATCCGGCCATTGTCGTAGGCTTCCGCCACCTTGGGGTCAATGGGCAGCCGGGCCAGAACAGGCAGACCAAGATTCTGGGCGACCTCATCCAGATGGCCCTCGCCAAAGACCTTGATGTGTTTGCCGCAGTCCGGGCATTCCAGGTAGGAATAGTTCTCTACGAAGCCCAGAACAGGAATGTGCATCATCTCCGCCATGCGCACCGCCTTGGTTACGATCATGGATACCAGATCCTGGGGGCTGGTGACGATGACGATGCCGTCTACCGGCAGGCTCTGGAACACCGTCAGAGGCACGTCACCAGTTCCGGGAGGCATATCCACAAACAGATAGTCCACGTCCTCCCAAATCACATCGGTCCAGAACTGCTTCACCGCACCGGCAATCACCGGGCCACGCCATACCACCGGATCACCGGGGTTATCCAGCAGCAGGTTGATGGACATGACCTGGATACCGGAGGCCGTCAGGGCCGGATACAGCCCATCCTCGTTGGCACCCTGGCACTCGGTAACACCAAAGGCCGTAGGGGCAGAGGGACCGGTAATATCCGCATCCAGCACGCCTACGTGCTTGCCCTGCCGGGCCATGGCAACGGCCAGCATAGAAGTGACGGTGGACTTGCCTACGCCGCCCTTGCCGGACACCACGGCGATGACCTTTTTCACCGTGGACTTGGGGTTCAACTGCGCCAGCAGACTCTCTTGCTTGCGGTCTCCGCAATCAGAGCTGCAGCTGGAACAATTTCCGTTACAGGAACTCATAATCAGCTCTCCTTAAAATATCAATATCCTTTTGGGGAATTTTACAAAAATTCGGCTTTTCGCCGCAGGGTCTATTATAAACCCCAACAAGTATTCTGTCAATGCCGTTTTCTTGGGGTTGCACTTCTCTACTGCTGGGCCTGGTCCCACTGCTCCATCAGCTCCATGAGGGTTTCTTCTTCCCCTTCTTTTTCTTCCAGCAAGCGGGTCAGCTCCTGGTAGTCCGCGGAGGCCTGCTGGATTTTTTCTTCCAGCTCCGCAACCTTCTTTTCCTGCTTTTCGATTTCCCGTTCCAGACGTTTTACCAGCTTTTCCGCATCCTTGGGGCCGGACCGGGGCCGTTCCTTTTTGACCTTGGGTTCTAAGGATTGGGCAGGCAGCACCTTGGCCTGGGCCTCATGATCCAAAATGGAGCGGTATTTTTCGTAACCGCAGCGGAAATCCCGGATGGTGCCGTTTTCCAGAAGCCAGATGCGTTCAGCGAATTTCTCAATAAAGTACCGGTCGTGGGATACAAAGAGCAGCACGCCCTCGAATTCCTCAATGGCAGCTTCCACCCATTCCCGGGAGGCAATGTCCAAATGGTTGGTAGGCTCGTCCAGAATCAGCAGATTGATTTTTTCATCCATGAGCATACACAGCCGCAGCCGGGACTGCTCTCCGCCGGACAAGGTGCCTACGGTCTTGAACACATCCTCTCCCTGGAACAGGAATGCACCTAAGCGGTCTCTGGCCATCTGGGGGGACAAGTTCTTTTCATAGAGCATGGTGTCGTAAAGGCTGCGCTCCGGATGGTCAAAGTGAATAATCTGGGGCAGATACCCCCATTTCACTGTCGGGCCAAACTGGATTTTTCCGCCGCAGTCCTCCTCGCCCAACAGGCACTTGATGAAGGTGGACTTGCCCGTTCCGTTGTCGCCCAGCAGGGCAATACGCTCGCCGCCCTCTACCACCAGGTTCACATCAGAAAACAGCACCCGGTCTCCAAAAGCCTTGGACACATTTTTCATCTTAAAAGCCACATCTCCGGAAAAGTCCTTTTCTCCGAAGGAGGCTTTCATGGTCCGCTCTGTCTTAGGCCGTTCCGTCTTTTGAATGCGCTCCATGCGGTGCTGAATGGACATGGCCCGACGGTAAAGAGTGCGGTTGTTGATGCCCCAGCCCTTCATGCGCTCCACAGTATAGCCCAACTGCTTGAGCTTTGCCTGTTCCTGCTCATACTGCTTGAGCTGCAAATCAAACCGGGCCTGCTTTTCCTCCATATAGTAGGAATAGTTGCCGGAATAGAACTCTCCGTGGCCATCTACGATTTCAATGACCCGATCCGCCACCCGGTCAATAAAGTAGCGGTCATGGGAAATGGTCAGAACGGTGCCCTTAAAGCTGCTGATGTACCCTTCCAGCCACTCCACACTGTTCAGGTCCAAGTGGTTGGTGGGCTCGTCCAAAAGCAGAATGTCCGTTTTCTCCAAAAGCAGCCGTGCCAGATTGATGCGGGTCTTTTCCCCGCCGGAAAGGCTGTCAAACTCCTGGGGCCGCTGCTGTTGGGTGATGCCAAGACCGTTGCAGATCTTGTCCACGTCTACATCCATTTCGTAGCCGCCACCGGATTGGAAGCGGTTGACCAGGGTATCATATTCCCGCAGCTGCTCCTGGGTGGCCCCCTGGGCCATGGCGGCTTCCAGGGCCTCCATTTTCCGCTTGGTGGCAGTCAGCACCGCAAAAGCGGAGCGCAGTACATCCTCCACGGTGTAGCCCTGGGGGAATTTGGGGATCTGAGAAATGAGGCCCAGCTTTTTATTGGGGTTCACATAGACCTCGCCCTGGTCATAGTCCATTTCCCCGGTGAGGATTTTAAAAAGGGTGGTCTTCCCACAGCCGTTCCGGCCCAGAATGGCCACGCACTCCCCTTCCTGAATGTCAAAGGAAAGGTCCTGCAAAAGGTTTTCCCCAATAACAAAAAATTTACTTAAATTCTTAACCGATATATCTACCATTTGTTTTTCTCCATATTACGATGGAAACAATACCATTAAAGTTCCCGGAGGATGCCCTCTAATTCCTCTTTGCCGCAAAACAGATTCACGGCCTGCAACAGGGCATTGGCCGTCATACGCTCCGGTAACTCCAAACGCTTTAACAGTTTCCTGCGCTTTTCCCCGCTGTCCGGCCCGCCAGACAGGCCCCATTCAAAGAAATCCTGCTTGGTAATGGGGTCTCGGGGTGCTGCCTGGGTGCTGCCATCCATGGTGGCCCCGGCAGCTTTCAGGGCGGATAGGATCACTTCCGGAGTCATGCCCTCCACCCCCAGCTTTCCCTCTTTTCCCGGGGCGCCCTTTCGGCGCTCCTTTCCGGGAATATCCGGGATATAGGCATGTTTCAGGTATTTCCCCGGGATGGCACTTTTGATGTGATTGCGAATGACGAAACCGGCACCGTCGGAGTCCGTAAACACGATCAGCCCCCGTTTTTCCGCCACCCGCCGCAAAAGGGCCATCTGCTCTCTATCCTTGAAAATACCAAAGCCAGAGGTTTCAAAAATAGGGGCTTCCACGATCTGGCTCAAGGTGTTTTTATCGTACCGGCCCTCTACCACAATGGCCTCTTGGATTTTAACCATGCCGTGCCTCCCGTGCCAGACTGAGCAGCAGCAGCTCCAAAAGCCGCTCCGGGTCATCATAAGAGGTTTTGATACGGTAATCCGTTTCCAGCACCAGCTCCGCCGCTTTGCGGCAGAAATCCGGACTGAACCGCCGGGCGGCCTCCATGGTCTTTCGGGCGGGATAGTCTGGCAATCCGCAGAGCTTTTGCAGATCAAAGGAATTCTTTCGGTTGTCCATTAGCGTCCGGGCCGTGGCCAGTCGGCGGAAATGGCCGCCTACTGCACCCAGGATGGCCAAAGGCTCCTGCTGCATTTTCAGAAGCTGCTGTAGCTTCAGCAGTGCTTCATCATACCGTCCGGCACTTAAAAGGTCGGTCATTTGAAATACCACCGCATCCAGCACCGGCTCTGTAACGGCATCTATATCCGCCTTGCAGATGGTATCTGCCCCGGAATAGGCGCATATTTTATCAATTTCTCCCAAAAGTGCGGTCATGGTGCCATCGGTGATGTCAATAAGATAGGCACATAGCTCTGTGGAGATTTTCTTCTGCCGGGAGGCAAAATGCCTGGTGAGCCAGGCAATCAGGTGCTGCTGATCCTGCTTGGCAAACTCCACCTGAAGCCCCGCCTTGTCCAGGGCATCCCAGAGTTTTTTCATCCGTTTGTCCGGCTTCCAGGGGGCCCCGGTGTAGAGAAACAGCACGGTACAGTATTCCGGAATATCAGAGAGCACCTGGGCCATACGCTCCCGGTCGGACTCGTTCATTTTGAACAAATCCATATCTTCCACCTGAACCAGGGTGTACTCCGCCATCATGGGCAGATTCTCCACCGCCTCGGCAAAGGCCGTCATGGTAAAGGTTTCCGTATTGAACCGATGATAATTAAAGGATTCCGTCAGCGGGTCAAGAAGTATTTTTTTCAGCTGCCCCAGATAATGATTCAGAAGGAAGGTTTCTTCCCCGAAGAATACGTAAAGCCTGCCAGGGGCCTTTTCCCGAATATGTTGTTTCAGCAGCTGCAGCTCAGCTTCCGATGCTTGTTTTTTTGCCACCGTTCTTCCTCCTGATGAGAATGGTTCCTTCCCGGTCTGTTCTGCGAATGTCACAGCCGGTTTCTTCCAGCCGATCCAGCAACTCCTGGGCCGGATGACCGTAACGGTTCTTGGCCCCTACGCTGATGACCGCCAGCTCCGGCTGGGTAGTTTCCAGCAATTCAGGGCAGGTGGAATACTTGGAACCATGATGCCCCACCACCAGAATGTCTGTTTTGGGCAGCACACCCTGACGGAGAAGCCGCCGTTCCCCGGCCATGTCCAAATCACCGGTTATCAGTATAACACAGTTTTCGGATTCAAACAAGATGACCATGCTGTTTTCCTGCCGGGAATTGTCGCCGGTATAGGGGTAAAACCGCAAAATACCGGTTCCAAAGGAGATTTCCGTATTCTCCGTCAGAAGTGTTCCCGAAAGCTCCGGGTCTTCCCCGGGAAGCAGCACTTCCTCCGCAGGGATCTGGGTCAGGAAATTGAGGGTTCCGCCCACATGGTCCCGGTCAAAATGGGTCTGGGCCAGCACATCCAGATGATAGAAATTCTGAGAGCGAAGCATCTGCCATGCCATATCCGCAGACCTGGTGTCCGAGTCGCCGCCGCAATCAATAAGGGCATTCTCCCCGGCACTTTGCAGCAGCAAACATTGGCCCTGGCCCACATCCAGCACCGTCAGACGGCAGTCATCGGTCCTGGGTCCGTAGCCTGTCAGGACAGCGGAAATGGCCAGGCCCGCCAGTGCCATAGCAAAGAAAATCTTTCCCTGCTTTTTCCGGCACAGACACCAAAGGCCCACCACCCCGTAGGCAAAAAGCAGCCAGTAAACGCTCCATTTGCTGCAAGTATACACCGCCGCCATCGGCAGGCAGGAAAGGGTTCTTGCAATGTACAGCACCAGGCGAATGGGCCAGGCAATGCAGCTGCCCAAAACAGAGCCCAGGGCCGGGAATAGAGGGCCCAACAGGCAAACGCCCAATATCCCCCCGAAAATCACTGGCAGCAGCCACAATGTCAGCAGATTGGTCAGAACCCCTACCAGGGAGATCGTCCCAAAATACCAGGCGGAAACCGGCGTGGACAGGGCCATGGCGCTGAGGCTGACGGAGAGAGAGTCGGCCGCTACCAGAGAAAAACGTCCACGCTTTTGAGGCAGATGCTGCCGGAAGTAGGAAGAGAGGGGCTGCTGAAACAGGAGAATGCCCAGCACGCTAAGCACCGACAGCTGAAAGCCCGGTGCGGCAATGACCAAGGGATTACCGGCCATCAGCCACAGTGCCGCCGCAGCCAGAGCGGTTTTGGGGTCGTAGGCCCGCCGACTGAGTTTGGCCAATACCAGCAGTGCTGACATGATACAGGCCCGGCACACCGAGGAGGTAAATCCCACCGCTGCCGCAAAAATCCACAGCACCGGTAGTCCTGCCACAAAGGCGATCCACGGGGTTTTTCCGGAAAGCAGCCAGATCATGCCAAAAAGCATGGCCACATGCAGGCCCGACACCGCCACAATATGCCGGATCCCGCTGACCCGCAGGGCGGTTTCATCGGTATAGGAAAGGTCCTGGGTATCCCCCAACAGCAAGGACTGGGCAAAAGGGGCCGCATCCTCCGGCAAGCACCGGAAAATGGCCGTCCGGGCGTTGCGGGCCAATATTTGAGGTAGCTCCCAAAAGCTTTCGCTTCCCGGAACAACTGTAATGTCTCCCTTGGGACTTGCGGTCATAAAAACGCCCCTGCCGGAATTGCCGCCGGAGGCTTTGCTGCCTCCGGGCAGGGTCAGGTTCAATCGGAAGGTTCCCAAAACCTTATCCCCTGCCTGAGCGGATTGTCCCTCCGGAAGATAGGCCCGAAGGCCGTAGGTTTTTCCCTCAAAATCCCAGGTTCCCTCCACACTGTGGCCGTAAAGCCCTGGTGTGCTGTCCTTCTGACAATGGAGTTCCACTTCCCGGACCGTCTCGT
Organism: uncultured Oscillospiraceae bacterium; assembly: GCA_934591845.1. Classification (GTDB taxonomy): domain Bacteria; phylum Bacillota; class Clostridia; order Oscillospirales; family Oscillospiraceae; genus Faecousia. The sequence continues at coordinate 225,726 of CAKTPO010000001.1, forward strand.
CCAGGGGCAGCAGCGGCCCATAGGTGATCTTTTGCTGACACAGCAGCATGGTCGCCCCTGTGCCAAAGCCCAAAAGCAAGATGCCCAGTCTCCGAAATCCGGAATGCCGGTGGGTTAGGGCCAGTGCGGGAATAGCCAGGATCCACCCGGCGGCAGTCAGAAGCCCCGCCTGGTTCCAGCACAGCAGAACAATACAGGCCAACGCCGCCCCGAAGCCCAGAGTAAACCAGCACAGCCGCCGTATGCCCCTCTCCATTGCGTCCACCTCTTTCTTTTATAAAAGGCGCAGCCGTGGAGCTGCGCCTTTAGGGTCTATTGTTCGGAGTTTTTCTTACACTTTTCCGGAAACGAAATCGTCAACCAGAGCAAGGGCGTTGTCCACCTTGATGGGGTCTTTGCCACCGCCCATGGCACTGTCGGGCTTGCCGCCGCCACAGCCGCCGCACTCGGTGCAGACCAGCTTCACCAGCTCACCGGCCTTGATGCCCCGCTTCACTGCTTCCTTGCCGCAGACTGCCAGGAAGGTGGGCTTGTCGCCGTTGACGGAAGCCAGCACCGCAACCACACCGGGCTCACGATCCCGGAGCAGGTCGCCCATCTGGCGCATTCTGGCGGCATCTGCCTTGGGCAGCACCGCAGTCATGACTTTCAGGCCGCCGATCTCATGGGCACCGAACAGGAACCGCTCTGCATCACCGGAGGCCTCCTTGGCTTTGTACTGCTCAATGACTTTCCGCAGTTCCTTGATTTCGTCCATATGGCCCTGAAGCTTTCCAGCCAGCTCCATGGGCTTGACCTTCAGCCGTCCGGCCGCCTCGGTCAGCAGGCTCCGGTTGGTTTCCAGCTTCTTCAGGCACAGCTTGCCGGTATAGGCCTCGATCCGGCGAACACCGGAGGCCACGGAGCCCTCAGACTCGATTTCAAAGGGGCCCACCTTGGCGGTATTGTCCAGATGGGTACCGCCGCAGAACTCCACGGAGTAGCCGCTCATGTTGACCACCCGTACCACATCGCCATACTTTTCGCTGAACAGGGCGGTAGCCCCCAGTTTCTTGGCTTCCTCAATGGGCATCTCCCGGGTCACAATGGGGTAGCCCTCCAGAATGGCATTCTGAACAATGGAATTGACCTTGTTCAGCTCCTCCCGGGTCATGGGTGCGTAGTGGGTAAAGTCAAAGCGCAGGTAATCCGGTTCCACCAGAGAACCGGCCTGGTGGACATGGTCACCCAGAACACTGCTCAGAGCCTTCTGCAGCAGATGGGTGGCGGAGTGGGCACGCATAATGGCCTTCCGGCGGTCCACATCGATGGAGGCACATACAATATCCTCTACGTGGATGGTGCCACGGTTCAGCTTGCCATAGTGCAGGAACTTGCCGCCCTTGTCTTTCTGGACATTGGTGACCTCAAAGCGGCTTTCGCCCAGCATGATCACGCCGGTATCCGCCACCTGGCCACCCATTTCCGCATAGAAGGGGGTCTTATCCAGCACCAGAATGCCGCTTTCACCGCCGGAGATGGCACCGGAAACCTCGTCCCCTACGCAGATGGCCAGAACCTTGCTCTCACAGTTGAAGCAGTCGTAGCCTACGAACTGGGTGGGGGTGTTGTCCAGGCCCAGGTCAATTCCGGCCCAGGCCAGGTCGCCCAGGGCTTTGCGAGCCTCTCTGGCCCGCTCTTTCTGCTCCTGCATGAGCTTGGCGAAGCCCTCCTGGTCCAGAGTCATATCCTCATCGGCCACCATTTCCAGCGTCAGGTCAATGGGGAAGCCGTAGGTATCGTACAGCTTGAAGGCATCGGCACCGGAGAACTCGTTTTCACCCTTGGCCTTGTGTTCTGCCAGCATGTCGGCAAAAATCTTCATGCCGCCGTCAATGGTCCGGGCAAAGTTCTCTTCTTCCACCTTGACCACCTTGGTGATATAGGCAGCCCGCTCCCGCAGGTAGGTGTAGTGGCTCTCGTTCTCATGGATGACCGTTTCCACCACCTGATACAGGAACGGATGGTCTACACCCAGGAGCTTGCCATGACGGGCAGCCCGCCGCAGCAGACGGCGCAGCACATAGCCCCGGCCCTCGTTGCTGGGCAGAACGCCGTCAGCGATCATAAAGGTAGAGGCCCGGATATGGTCCGTGATGACCCGGAGAGACACGTCCATCTTGACACTCTGGCCATAGGAAGCGCCGGTGATCTCCGTGACCTTATTGGTGATGTTCATCACGGTATCCACATCAAACAGGCTGTTCACGTCCTGGCACACCACGGCCAGACGTTCCAGACCCATGCCGGTGTCAATATTCTTATGGGCCAGCTCCGTATAGTTGCCGTTGCCGTCGTTATTGAACTGGGAGAATACGTTGTTCCAGACCTCCATATAACGGTCACACTCACAGCCCACGGTGCAGCCGGGCTTGCCGCAGCCGTACTTTTCGCCACGGTCATAGTAGATCTCGCTGCAGGGGCCGCAGGGGCCGGAGCCGTGCTCCCAGAAGTTATCTTCCTTGCCGAAACGGAAAATCCGCTCCGCAGGAACGCCCACTTCCTCATTCCAGATTTTGAAAGCTTCATCGTCATCCACGTAAATGGAGGGATACAGCCGGTTCTTGTCCAGGCCCACGACCTCCGTCAGGAATTCCCAGCTCCAATGAATGGCTTCCCGCTTGAAGTAATCGCCAAAGGAGAAGTTGCCCAGCATTTCAAAATAGGTGCCGTGACGGGCGGTCTTACCGATGTTTTCAATATCGCCGGTGCGGATGCACTTCTGGCAGGTGCAGACCCGATGGCGGGGGGGCTCTACTTCACCGGTGAAGTAGGGTTTCATGGGCGCCATGCCGGAGTTGATCAGCAGCAGAGAAGCATCATTCTGAGGGATCAGGGAAAAGCTGGGTAGCCGCAGATGGCCCTTGCTCTCGAAGAAAGAGAGAAACATTTCCCGCAGTTCGTTTACGCCGTAAGGCTTCTGTCTCATTTTTTATTTACCTCCATTTATCTTCTGCAAAACAAAAACCCCGCCCCTAAATTTAGGGGCGGAGTAAAATTTACCCGCGGTACCACCCTAATTTACCCGGAAACCCGGGCATCTTAGCCGCTCTGTAACGGGAGCTCCCGCCCCGGTCATCCCGGGTGACGCAGGAAGTGGCGCTCAACAGTCCGGCCCAAGGGCTTCCACTCTCCCCTTTTCGCTATGGCCATTCTACATTGATTGGTTTCCGCATTGTCTTTGCATATCGCAGTTATTCTAACCACTTTTCCCCGGTTTGTCAATACGGTTTTCGGTTTTTCTTCCGATTTTAGATTTTTTCTTCCAGCCAGCGGCGCATTTCCTCCTGGCCCGCTTCCGTCAGGGGGAAGTCCTTTTCCCCCTCCATGGTGCTTTTTTCATAGCAGAAAAGGCCGTGCCAGTAGGCGGCGTGGAGGGTAGAACCCTCGTAGTCCACCTCTTTGGGGGTAGCCATGACCACCTCCGGCACCACCCGGAACCGGAACAGGCCCTTGGAGCCGGTAAAAATGTTATTCATGGCGAAAGTGTGCAGGGTGGGCAGAAACAGAATTTCTTCTTCCATATCAGGCCATCAGGCTTTCCATTTCGTCCAGAAGCTCCCCAAAGAGCTTCAGGGCATCGTTGACAGGCTCAGGGCTGGTCATATCCACTCCGGCACCTTTCAGAAGGTCAATGGGGCTTCTGGAACAGCCGCCGGACAGGAAATGAAGGTAATCCTTCACGGCACTCTCCCCCTCCCGCAAAATCCGGCGGGACAGGGCAATGGCAGCAGAATAGCCGGTGGCGTACTGGAAGACATAGTAATTGTAGTAGAAGTGGGGAATTCTGGCCCATTCCATGGCGATTTCCTCGTCCACCACCATATCCTCGCCGTAGTAGAGCTTGCAAAGTCTTGCGTACTCCGCGCAAAGCACATCGGCGGTCAGGGTCTGACCCTGGTCCACCAGCTTGCCCATAAAGAGCTCGAACTCGGCAAACATGGTCTGGCGGTAAATGGTACCCTTGAACTGGTCCAGGAAGTGGTTGATCAGGAAGGCCCGCTCTTTTTTATCCGTGGTGTTTTTCAAAAGGTATTCCATCAGCAGGGCTTCGTTGCAGGTAGAGGCCACCTCCGCCACGAAAATCACATAATCCGAGTCAATGGGATTCTGGGTCCGGTTGGACAGATAAGAATGGAGGGCGTGACCCATTTCGTGGGCCAGGGTAAACTGGCTGTCCAGAGAGCCGGAGTAATTCAGCAGCACAAAGGGGTGGACCTTGGTACCGGCGGAGTAAGCACCGCCCCGCTTGCCCTGGTTCTCATATACATCGATCCAGCGGCTCTCAAAGCCCTCTTTCAGAATCTTCCGGTAATCCTCTCCCAGAGGGTACAGGGCATCATACACCGTCTGCTTTGCCTGGGCAAAGGGGATTTTGGCGGGAACATCCTTCAGAAGCGGGGTGTACACATCGTAAAAATGCAGCTCATCCACGCCCAGCAGCTTTTTGCGAAGCCGCACATAGCGGTGCATCTTGTCCATGTTCTGGTGGACCGCCTCGATGAGATTGTCATAAACGGATTCCGGAACATTGGTACCGTCCATGGCCGCCTCCCGGGCCGTATTGTACTTCCGGGCATTGGCAAAGAACTTCTGCTGCTTGTTCTGGGCATCCAACAGGCTGGCGGCTGTGTTGCGCATACCGCCCAGGGTATGATACATGTTTTCATAGGCACTCTTCCGCAGCACCCGGTCTCCGCTTTCTTCCAGAGGAACAAAGGTGCTTTGGCTCAGGGCATGGGGCTTTCCTTCCGCATCCAGGGCATTGGGGAACTGCATATCCGCATCGGTCAAGGCACCGTAAATGCTATCCGGGGCGTTGGCCATTTCCCCGGCGGCAGCCAGCAGCCGCTCCTCCTGGGCAGAGAGGGTGTGGGCCTTTCTGCGGCGCAGGTCGGTCAGATGCCGGCGGTAGCGTTCCAACTGGGGGCAGGCGGCAAAAAAGCCTTCCAGTGTCTCCTCCTGGATGTCCATGATTTCCGGAGTGGAAAAGCTGAACGCGGCACTCACATTGGTGGCCACGCCGATGAACTTGCCGCTCATGGCCTGATAGGTGGCGTTGCGGGTGTCTTCATCGGCCTTGCGCATGGCGTAGTTGCCCAGCAGTTCCAGCTGGCCGTCCAGTTCCTCCAAAAGGGAGAGGAAATCAAACAAAGTCTTTCCGCTTTCAGAGAGTTTTCCTGTAAAAGCGGAGACTTCCGGCAGTCTGGACAGGACGGCAGCCAGGTCTGCTTCCCAGGCCTCGTCAGAGACATACAGGTCCTCCAAGGCCCACTTGTCCTCCTGGGGGATCTCCTCACGGACACGAATGGTTTCAGAATTCGGCATAGAATGAACCTCCAAACATTTTTTCTTTATTATAGCACAGATTGCACAAATTTCCAGAGTCTTTCCGGATTATTCTCTATGTTGTATTTTTATACAACTTATGCTATATTATCCCAGGGTGAATAGGATGAAAAAACAACTTTCGGGCATTTTTGCCCTTTTGGGAGCCACCGTGATCTGGGGCTCCGCCTTTATTGCCCAGAGTGTGGGCATGGACAAGCTGGGTCCCTTTACCTTTCAGGCCATCCGCTGCGCCTTGGCGGTGCTGTTTCTGTTTTTGATATCCGCATTGGGTCCGGGAAAAGAGGGCTTCTGGCGCAGCTGGATAAATCCGCCCCTGTGGAAATCCGGCATCATCTGCGGAACGGCTCTTTTTGTGGCCAGCAGCTTGCAGCAAATTGGCCTCATGTATACCGATGCGGGGAAGGCCGGTTTTCTCACCGCCATGTATATTGTCTTCGTCCCTTTCTTAGGGCTGGTCATTGGCCACAAGCCGGGAAGAAACGCCGTTCTCAGCCTGATCCCCGCCGTTATTGGCCTGTATCTGCTCAGCTGCACCGGTCTTGATGGCATTAACAAAGGGGATGTGCTGCTTTTGGCGGGAGCCGCCGGATTCTCTGTCCAAATCCTGCTGATTGACCGGCACTGCGGCGACCTGGATGTTCTAAAGCTCAACTGTATTCAGTCCCTGATGGTGGTACTCCTCTCCATTCCCTGCGCACTTTTGACGGAGACCATCGAGCTGAATCTCATTCTCTCCTGCTGGCTGCCTTTGGGATACGCCGGTATCCTTTCCATGGGCGTTGCCTATACCCTGCAAATCGTTGGACAGCAGCGGGTAGCCCCCACCGCTGCCGCACTGCTCATGAGCCTGGAATCGGTTTTTGCCGCCCTGTTTGGCTGGCTGCTGCTCCACGAAACCATGACCGGCACGGAACTTGTAGGCTGCGGACTGATGTTTTCCGCAGTGATTCTCTCCCAGATGCCGGAACGAAAGCATCAAACCGCCGCCCTGCCTTTGGAACAGGAGTGCTGACCTTTCATCAAATCCTCAGAATGCACGAACCCCCGCTGCCGTTTTGAATGACGGCAGCGGGGGCAAATTTGTTTTCTTGAATGGGTCACATCTCCTGACGGCCCTCCAAGGCACGGGACAGGGTGACTTCATCGGCATATTCCAGCTGACTGCCCACGGGAACACCATAGGCAAGCCTGGTGACCCGGACACCCATGGGCCGGAGCAGACGGGAAATGTACATGGCTGTGGCCTCTCCCTCCGTATCGGGGTTGGTGGCCATAATGACCTCTTTTACATCGCCCTCACCGATGCGCAGCATCAGCTCCCGGATTTTAATATCATCCTGGGTCACCCGGTTCAGAGGGGAAATCACGCCATGGAGCACATGGTATACCCCCCGGTACTCCCGGGAACGTTCCAGGGCGATCACATCTTTGGGCTCTGCCACCACACAAATGGTGCTTTTATCCCGGGTATCATCGGCACAGATGGGGCAAAGGGGCTGGTCGGTGAGATTCTGGCAGCAAGGGCAGGTATGCACCGTCCGCTTTGCCTCCAAAATGGCATCCGCAAAGGCCTGGGCATCCTCCAAGGGCATTTCCAGCACATGAAAGGCCAGGCGCTGGGCGGTTTTTCCGCCGATTCCAGGCAGACGGGCAAACTGGTCTGCCAGATTTTGCAGCGATGCGGGGAAGAACTGCATGGCTCCTCCTTAGAACAGGCCGCCCAGGTTCAGGCCGCCGGTGAGCTTGGACATATTGTTGGCTGCCTCGCTGTCCGCAGTCCGCATGGCCTGGTTGACGGCGGCAATGATCATATCCTGCAGCATTTCCACATCATCGGGATCTACCGCCTCAGGGTTGACTTTCAGTTCCAGAACCTCATGCTTGCCGTTGACCGTGGCGGAAACCATACCGCCGCCGGACTGGGCGGAGAAGGTCTTATTCTCCTGCTCCTCCTGCATCCGCAGCATTTCCTGCTGCATCTTCTGGGCCTGTCTGAGCATGGCGGACTGATTCATGCCGCCCATTCCACCGGGCATTCCCCGGAAACCACCTTTTGCCATAACAAAAATCTCCTTATCAATTGATTATTCTCGGATTTTCACAATATCCTGATGGGCACGGCCAAAATTCATCAGCTGTTCCATTTTTCCTGTTTTTCCGGAGGTGGACTGATCTACCACCGTCACTTTAATAGGCCTTCCCAATTTGGCGGAGGCCTTTCGGGTAACGGTTGCCAGAATGTCCTCCCGGCTCACAGTCTCTGCTGCAAAGCGGCTGCCGCAGCGCAGTTCCAGCACATTTCCCACAAGGTTTCCCCGCAGGGGAGATGCGGGATTTGTCACAAAGAAACCGGAAGCGGATCGGGGAAGCTCCGGCCGAATGTCCTCCATCAGTTCCAGCCAGAATTGGTCGTTCTGGGGCATGGGAGGCGGTGCTTCCTCCTCCGGTGGGGCATCCCCATCGTCAGGAGGCGGCGGGGCCTCCTCCTGTCCTTCCGCAGCAGAAATTTCCTTGGTCTGCTTTACGACAAACTGACCGCTTTTCAGCTGGTCTTCCAATCGGGTGAGCCTTGCGTTCAAGGCCCCTGCATCCAGGCTCAATTCCGGGCGGCACAGGGAGACGATGCAAAGCTCCGCATCCATTCGCCGGCCCGCACTTCGGTTAAAGCCCGCCGCCGTGGACTGTACCAGCTCCATCATACGGACAATTTCTCCGGTGGAAAGCCGTTTCGTAAGCTCCACCACCTGGGAATCCGGGGCTACCCCGGAGAGCATGGCAATGCCGGAACCAGGGGCGGTTTTCATCACCAAGAGGTCTCGCAGCAGACTCTCCAATTCATCAAGCAGGGCTCCAATGTCCTTGCCCTGGCTGTAAAGCTGATTAAAGAGTGTCAGGGCCTTGGGGGTATCGTGGGCAGCACAGTAGGATAGCAGGGTGCCGCACTTCTGCTCCCCCGCAATACCCAGGCACTCATAGACCTTTTCCGCAGTGACCTCCCCGATGGTGGCACTGGCGCACTGGTCCAGCAGACTCAGGCCGTCACGCATGGCCCCGTCTGCCAGTCTCGCCAGCACCCGGGCGGCACCGTCGTCTAAATCAATGCTCTCCTGATAGGCAACATATTGCAGTCTCGCCGCAATGTCCTCCTGGCTGATGCGCCGGAAAGAAAACCGCTGGCACCGGGACAAAATGGTAGCCGGAACTTTGTGCAGCTCCGTGGTGGCCAGAATAAACAGCAAATGCTCCGGGGGCTCCTCAATGATTTTCAGCAGGGCATTAAAGGCGGAGAGGGACAGCATGTGTACCTCGTCCACGATATACACCCGCTTGCGAACCTGGGCCGGAGAATACACCGCATCATCCCGCAGGTCCCGCACATTGTCTACGCCGTTGTTGGAAGCGGCATCGATTTCCAGCACGTCCATACAGGTTCCGGCATCAATGGCCCGACAGGCGGAACACACATTGCAGGGGTTCCCGTTATCCGGGTTCAGGCAGTTGACGGCCTTGGCCAGGATTTTGGCGCAGCTGGTCTTACCGGTACCCCGGGAACCGGTAAAGAGGTAGGCATGGCTCAGCTTCCCGGTGACGATTTGGGTTTTCAGCGTTTGGGTCACCGCCAGCTGACCGGACACATCGTCAAAGGTCTGGGGGCGATATTTACGATAAAGGGCCTGATAAGCAGACATTGCGGCAACCTCCTCCCCGCTTTTTTGTGATAAGAACGGTTTTTCTCAAAAAGAATCGGCCTATAACAAGATCGCACACCTATATTTGAATGAATAGACACTCCTTGAGACCGTGCAGCCAGCTCAAAAACGGCAACCTCGCGGCACACGAGACATTCCGCTTAATGCTGCTTGGTTCCCCACCTGACATGGTTCACGGGGTCTCGTTGCGCAAGACCGCTCTCTCAACACTGCAGTAACGGTCCAAGAGAAAATCTATTCACCCGGGTATAGGCATTCATCCCTGCTGTAGCGGATTGCAGGTACAGGGCACCGCTAACTCCCCGACTAGTGCGACCTTGTTATAAGCCGATTCAGCTTTAACAAAGTGAAATGTATTCAGTTCAGCTTGGATTCGATGAAGTCGGCCAGCTCTTTGAACGTGGTGATCTTCTGATCTTCCATATCCAGCTCCACACCCAGCTCGCTTTCCAGATCCATGATCATCTCTACAATGTCCAGAGAATCAATACCCAGGCTCTCAAAGGTGGAGTCGGGCTTGATCTCGGAAGCATCCAGCTCCAGCTGCTTGGCAGCATAGTTTACAAGCTTCTCGTACATGAAAATACTCCCTTCGTCAAATAGTCTCTATCAAAGGTTTCCACGCTATTCTATTACAAAGGTTTGGATTTGTCAATGGCCAATTCAGCCTTAACGCCCAAAGCCGCCGCATAGGCCGTGGCCCAGGCGATTTGCAGGTTGAATCCGCCGGTATATGCATCACAATCCAGGATTTCTCCCGCAAAATACAGTCCCCCGATTTTCTTGGAGGCCATGGTTTTGGGGTCTACCTCCCCGGTTTTGATGCCGCCGGAGGTAATGATGGCCTCTGCCACAGGGCGTTTGCCTTGGATCTCCACTGGAAAGGCTTTTAAGAGCATCACCAGAGCATGACGGGACTGCCGGGTCAGGCTGTTGGCCTGAAGGTCCCGGGGAATTTGCAGCTTGTCCAGCACCACCGGGATCATGGAACGGGGCAACAAATCGGTCAAAGCGTTTTCCATGGTACGGTTCTGGTACATATCCAGGTCCCGCAACAGCCGTGCATCCAGCTTGCTTTCTTCCAGAGCGGGCTTTAAATCGATCAAAAGACGGCAACCCTCCCCTTTTAAATGGCAGCTGGCACTGAGCACCGTAGGGCCGGAAACGCCAAAATGGGTAAAGAGCAGCTCCCCAAAGTCTTTATACAGCACCTTGCCCTTGGCGTTCACCAACCTGACCCCCACATTTCGCAGGGAAAGGCCCTGCATTTTGGAACAGTCCTCTCCGGCCTCCTCCAAGGGTACCAGGCTTCCCTGGGGGGCCACCACCGCATGGCCCAATTCTTTTGCCATCCGGTATCCGTCACCGGTGGAGCCGGTGGCGGGATAGGATAGGCCGCCTGTTGCCAGAATAATGGTTTTTGCTTTCAGTGCTTCCGTTTCCGTCCGCACCCCCGTTACGTGGCCCTCCTGGGTGGTGATTTCCAGCACACGGCCGGTCTTTACGGTGACACCGGACTCCCGCATTTTCCGTTTCAGGCAGTCCAGAATGGACGCGGCACTGTCAGACTGGGGAAACACCCGATTTCCCCGCTCGGTTTTCAGATGGCAGCCTGCCTGCTCAAAGAATGCCATGGTTTTTTCCGGGGGAAACGCCGTCATGGCACTGTAAAGAAAGCGTCCGTTCCGGGGGGTATTTTGCAGGACTTCTTCGGCGGAACAGTTGTTTGTCACATTGCAGCGACCCTTTCCGGTGATCAAAAGTTTTTTGCCCAACCGGTCATTCCGCTCCAAAAGGGTCACATCGCAGCCCTGCTCTGCGGCGGTAATGGCCGCGAACATCCCAGCTGGGCCACCGCCAATCACCAGAACATCACACGCCATGGTCAACCGCCTGTTTCTCGTATACGTCATATTCGTCCCAGATCCGCTCCAGGGTCTCGAAAGTACGGGCGATCTCCCGTTCCTTTTTGGCCGCAATGGCAACGATCAGGGCGTTGATCATGCTCAAAGGGGCCACCAGGCTGTCTACCAAAGAAACCATATCGCTCTTGGCCACCAGCACATGGTCACAGCACTGACCAAGAGGAGAAAGCTTGCTGTCGGTAATGCCGATGACCGTTGCCCCGGCAGAACAGCAATACCGGGCACCCTTGGTGGTGGAAGCGGAATACCGGGGGAAGCTGAATGCGATCACCACATCCTCCGGCCCCACGCTGACCATTTTTTCAAACATTTCACCTTGGCTGACACCGGTGATCACATGGACATTGTTGAACATATAGTTGAGGTAATACCCCAGGAACTCTGCCAGTGGCGCAACGGAACGAACACCCAGAATAAACACCCGTTTGGCTTTCAAAATGGCATTGACGGCGTTCTGGAACTCCTCCCGGCTGACGTTTTCCTCGGTCTGGCGCAGCTTTTCAATATCGGCATGGATGACCGTGGAAATCACATCCTGATCCTTCATCCGGTCATTGGCCACCTCGATGCGCTGCACGGAGGTCAGGCGGTTCAGCACCATTTCCTGCATGGCTTTCTGCATACTGGGATAGCCGTCAAAGCCTAAATCCACCGCAAACCGAACCACCGTGGACTCGGAAACACCCACGTTCTGGGCAAGTTTGTTGGCGGTCATAAAGGCCGCTTTATCATAGGATTCCAGGATATATTGGGCAATTCGCTTCTGCCCCTTGGAGAATCCTGGCATGTCTTGTTTCAAATTGGAAAGAATATCACTGCTCACGTGATAGCCCCTCTTTCTATGTACATTGTTCTGCCGGTGGTAAAACCGCATTCTTTTGTCATTTTAACAAATCCCGCAGTATTTTGCAAGCGGTTCCCGGATAACAATTTCGAACTATTTTTTAAGCTTCTGGATTTCCTGCTCTGTAAGATGGCGCCACTTTCCCTCTGGCAGGCTGCCCAGTCGCAGAGAGCCCTCTCCGATCCGTTTCAGCCGCAGCACCTGCATTCCCGCCGCCTGACACATTCTGCGGACCTGGCGGTTGCGGCCCTCGTGGATCACCACTTCCAGCCGGGCCTTTTGGCCCCTGGACTCCAAGAGCCGGACCTTGGGCGGGCGGATCTGATAGCCGTCCAGCACAACGGGTCTTGCAAGCAGTTCTTCTTTCCCCGGCTCAAAACCGGAAACCAGCACACGGTAGGTTTTCTCGATTTCGTGGCTGGGGTGCATGAGACGGTTGGCAAAATCCCCATCGTTTGTAAAGAGCAGCAGGCCCTCAGAGTCCATATCCAGCCGTCCAATGGGATACACCCGCGCCCCGCAATCTGCCACCAGCGAGGCAGCATCTGGCCGTCCCTTTTCATCCCGCAGGGTGGTAACGTAACCACGGGGCTTGTGGAGCATCAGGTAGACGGGCTTTTCTTCCCCGGGCAGGGGGCGGCCATCCACCAGGATCTGGTCATGCTCCGGGTCTGCCGTGGCCCCCAGCTCTGCCGGAAGACCGTTTACCGTGACCCGGCCCGCCCCGATCCATTTTTCAGCCTCCCGGCGGGAACAAAGGCCCCTGGCGGAAAGGATTTTTTGCAGTCGTTCGTTCATTGTTTTCTCCCAATTTTCCAAAAGGGCTTCTTGGCAGGAAGCTCCTTTTCAACCGTTTCTCCGTAAACAAGCCCTACTTTTCCGATGACCTTTCCGGAAAGCAGCACATAGGCCCACCCGGCCTCACCGCCCTGGACCACCGGGGCATAGACAAACTCCCGGCTCCCCAGTACGATTTGGGGCTGTTCCTCCCGGCCCAGGGCGTAGGTAAAATCCTGGGAAGATAGCAGTCGGACAGTGCCTTCGCCGCCCATCAACCGGCGTTCCCCCAGCTGTTCCCCGGCACTGATCAGAAGCCTTGGCGCAAAGTCCTCAAATCCCCGGTTCAAAAGGGCTTCATGGTCCTGCCAGTCCTGGGGGGCATCCATGGTGGCCACCACCAGTCTGCGGCCCTGCCGCTGGGCACTGGATACCAGAATCCGACCGGCAGAACGGGTATAGCCTGTTTTAATGCCGTCCGCCCCATCTACCAGCCACAGAAGTTTATTGTGATTTTTCAAATACCGCTTCCCTACCGTAACGTTCTTTGTGGATACGGTTTTTGCAAAAATCGGGTTTTCCATGGCATAGGCCCCCAGTTTTGCCAAATCCCGGGCCGTAGAATAGTGGTCCGGAGCATCCAGGCCGTTTGGATTTGCAAAATGGGTATCCGCAAGACCCAGCAGCCGGGCCTTGTCGTTCATCCGCTCCACAAAGCCCTCAGCCGTTCCCCCGCAGTAAATGGCCAGGGCCACCGCCGCATCGTTGCCGGAGGAGAGCATCAAGCCGTAAAGAAGCTCCTGTACGGTAAGCACCTCGCCCTCCTGTAAATACATGGAGGAACCCTCAATGCCCACCGCCTCCCGGGGGATGCGCATCCGGTCTAAAACGTTACACTGCTCACAAATCAGCAGCGCCGTCATAATTTTTGTAGTGCTGGCCATGGGTGCCCGTTCTTCGGGGCTTTTCTCATAGAGCAGCCGCCCACTGACCGGCTCCAATAGCACCGCCCTCTTGGCGGATACCGCCTCTGCCCGCTGGGGCAACAGCAAAACGGCAGCCAGGATGATAGCTGCCGTTTTGGCCAAAATTGATCTCATGTTCCTCACCCGTGGCTAGAATGCCCGGAAAAGGAAGCTTTATTCCGGTTTCTTCTCAAAAAGCGCAGAGATGCGGTCCAGGGTCTCCGGAACCATTTCCACGATCCGGTCAGCGGTGGTATTGGCAGGCTCCGCAATGGTGAGTATCCGCACATTGCCCTCTTTCACCACCAGGAAGCACACCGGCGTGACCTTGACACCGGCACCCACGCCGCCGCCAAAGGGATTCTGGGTCGGGGCCTTGCTGGATACAAAGTCCGAACCGCCGCCGCCCAGGCCAACGCTGATTTTGGACACAGGAATGATGGTAATGCCGTCTGCCGTCTGGATGGGCTGGCCTACCACCGTATTGGAATCCACCATTTCACGAACTTTCGCAATGGTGCTTTCCAGCATATTGGGAAGTTTCTCACTCATTGACTTGCACCGCCTTTTTCTTCTTCATATCTAAAAACTGTTTTAAAATTCGAATACCGTAGCGAATCACCAGCCCCAGAAGCCGCCCCAGGGTGATGGTCAGATCCATGGCAAAGACCACTCGGGTCTCGTTGCCCACAAAATCGCATTCCACCTGCACGTCCCGTTTTTTGACTACAAAGGCACGGTCCAGTTGGGGCATCAGGCATCCCACCGCCGCCCAGGCTCTGCCATAGTACACCGCCAGATCCGCCGGGTCATCCCCTGCCATGATCAGGTGGAAAGTCAGGTGATCCACCCGCAGCTTTCGCCGCAAATCCCCCAGAAAATCCAGACCGGTTTGAATCAGGGGCAGAAAACGCTTCCAGTCGCCCCCGGGCTTTTTGGGGGATGGCTCCTGCGCAGGCGTTGTTGTTACCTGGGTTTCCGGCTTTGGTTTTTGCTTTTTGGGCCGGTTCAGCAGCCTATGGAGCCGGTCAGACATGGGGTAAAGCCCCAGCCGGAACACGCCCACCAGCAGCACCGCCTCCGGTCCTCCGGCATCATAGCGAAGCCGCAGCCCCAAAGGCACACACCCCAGCAACACCAGAATGGCCAGAAAAATCAGCCAGCCCATTTAGGTCGCCTCCGGGGAAGCCCCCGCTTCCTGCCCTTCCTCCGGCAGCTCGATGGGCTCACCAAAGGCGATTTTCTCAATGGGCGGCAGTTCTTCCAGGGATTTAAGACCAAAGGTCCTTAAAAAATCCGGCGTGGTTTTATATTGAATGGGTCGCCCGGGTACGTTGAGCCGTCCAGCCTCCTCGATGAGCTTTTTGTTCAGCAATGCCGCCACAGAATAGGAGCTGTCCGCTCCCCGGATCTGCTCCACCATGGCTTTGGTGGCAGGCTGGTAATAGGCAATGATGGTCAGGGTTTCCAACTGGGAGGAAGAAAGCTTCGGGGGCTTTCTGGTTTCCAGAGCTTTTGTAATATAGTCCGCCATTTCGCCGGAGGACACCATCTGGTAGCCCTGCTCCAGCCGGAGGATCCGAATACCACGGCGGTCATAGGCCAGCTGGTCTGCCAGGGCATCCGCGGCCTTTACAATATCCTGGGGGTCTGTTTCCAGGGTCTGGGCCAATCGGGAGACCTCTACCCGCTCCCCGGCGGCAAAGAGAATGGCTTCGATGATCCTTTGCAGCTGTTCTAGTTCCATTAGCCTTGTACTCCTTCCGCAATGTTCCGGTCCAGCAGCCGGACATTTGGGTTTTCTCCGCTGGTATCGTCCTCTAAGGTAATGGCATTGGTTTTACACAGTTCCAGAATGGCCAGAAATGTTGCCACCACCTCAGACCGGGTCTTGTTGCCCCGGAACAGCGACTTGAGCTTTTCCACGCCTCTAAGAAGCAGTTGCCGCAGCACTTCTCCGGATTTCCGGGCCACCGGATAGGGTTCTTTGCCAACGATGCCCTTAAAATTCTGGGTAGGCGGCGGGAGCTGCCGTTGGCTCCGCTCTGTGATCATTTCCAGTGCCCGTAACAAATCCCGGACGTCATGCTGGTACCGGTAAGCCCCTGCCTTTTTCAGCGGCTCCGGTTCCTTGGTAAACAGGCACCGGCCGATTTCGTTTCGGGGTTCCAGCTCCGCCACCGCCACACGAATTTGCTCCATGGCCTCTCTCCGGCGGCGTTCGATCAGCCCCTGCCGCAGCTGGTCCAGCTCATCTTCCGCCTCCTGCTGCTCCGCGGCGGACAACAGCATCTTGGTTTTGATCAGCATCAGGTGGGATGCCATGGTAATAAACTCACTGGCAATTTCCATATCCAGCCGCTTCATTTCGTCCAGATACGCCAGATACTGCTCTAGAATCGCCGTAATGGATACATCCTGGATTTCAATTTTGTTTTTGCTCAGCAGCAAAAAGATAACATCCAGAGGGCCTTCAAAATCCGCCCGTTCTTCCGTCCGGGTGTGGACAATGCCCTCCAGGTGATATTGGGGTTCCGACATAGATCCCGTTCCTCTCCCTTTGCGGCGGCTTTCTCCGGGAAAAGCCCTGTTTCTCCAGGGTTTTCCCACCGCCAAGTTCAATTGATATATGTTTTTGGTATTATACCACCCTTTTCCCTACTTCGCAAGCATAGAATAAAAAAATATACAATCTGTATCAAAACGATTGCAATTTCCCACAAGGTGTGATAAGATACCCCTAGAAAGAGACCGTTGGAGGGATAGAAGTGGGTAAGAAAAATCGGTATCGTGCGCTGGAGAAGCTTATGACCGAGCTTCTTTTGGGAGATGCTCTTGTTTTTGTGCTGTTTTTGGTGTTCTCCGCCAAAGGCTGGAATGTTGTGCGGGTCATTGCCGCCACCGTTTCGATTCTTACTTCTGTTTTGTCCCTGGGCTGGCTGTTCATCACCGGCGAACTGATCCGCAGAAGAAGTTTCTGGATGGTAACAGGCTTTGCAAGCATCTTCCTGTGCCTGCTCATCTCCCTGATCCTCAAGTACCCCTGCCCGCCCATTGCGTAAAAGAAAATATCGGGCCTGAACGGGAATGCTCCGATCAGGCCCGGTTTTTTGTTGCATCCCCATTGCGCCCAGGGCTGCGTTGTCTTATAATCGAATAATCTGATCTGCTTCACAAATTAAATCATGGTCGTGTGTTGCAATGAGTACGATTGAATCTTGACTGAGCTGTCGTATCGCTTGAATGACCTTTTTGCGGTTTTCTTCGTCCAACTCTGCGGTAGGCTCATCAAAGAGATAAAACGGAACATATCGGTTCACGGTTCTTGCCAGAGCAATTCTTCTTGCTTCTCCACCGGATAACCCATTGTTCGATGTATCCAGTATCTCCCCCATTCCCTTTTTGTTTATGATTTCACAGACTATGGGTTCAAAACAGTTGTTTTCTTCTTTTTCATCCTTCCCATAGTCCAGATTCTCCGCAATTGTTTTTTGTTGCAGATATGGGAGCTGATAACAAATCCTCATCATTTTTCTTCGTAAAGAAACTTGATTTGTCACATCTCGTTGATCAAAGAATATCTTTCCACCGGTAATATCCGTAAAACCCGCAAAGGTCTGGATCATTGTACTCTTTCCTTTTCCACTTTCTGCCACCAGTGCTGTGACCGTTCCGTTTCTCAACTCCATATTAAGATTCTCTACAATGCGTTTATTTCCGTATGAGACTGTCAAATCAGAAACAACGACTTTTTCGATTTTTTCGTTTCCCTCCTCCACTTTTTCAAAAGGAATGTTTTCTTTGCCTACAAGTGAAAACACTCTGGTCAATGCAGCATCTGCGTTAAAAATATCTGTTCTGTACCGACTAATATTGACCATCGTTGAAAACACACGCTGAAGGTATGCGTAAACCACAACTACCTGTCCTATAGAACAATGTCCTGCTTTCACTTCGTAGATGCAGGCAAGAAACGCGGCCACATATCCGGTACAATTACAGATTTCTACCCCCGACCAGTACCGTGTCATATATCCCATCTGGCTTTTTCGGCAGTTCAGGATCTTGTCGCTCAATTCTTCAAGGCGTTCAATCTCTATTCTTTCTGTACCATATGATTTGACAAGAATGCGATTCTTTAGTATGTCAGAAAAAACGGTGCTGATCTTTCCGATCTGTTCTCGTTCCCGCTGTCCATATTCCTTGTTTTTATTGCTTACCCGTTTTGACAAATGATACAATGCAATTGATACCGCTACCGTTACAATAATCAGCTTCAGATCAATTGTCCCTAAAACTGCAAGGGAGAATACAAAGACCAGTATCTGCCTGAGGAAACCATTCAGCGGCCCGGCAATTACTCTGGTAATCTGTTCTACATCTCCTGTCAATCTTGTAATCACATCGCCAGAAATATCCGGGTCTGTTACTTTGATCTCACGTTGGATCACAGACCGTACAACATCCTTTCGCACGTCCTCAATGATCTCATTATTGAAATTCATAACAATAATTCCGTAAACAAGAGCAAGAATACTGGAAAGCACATATGTACCTCCAAACAACAGCACCCATTCAAAAGCACGATGAAGTTGAACTGTCGGCAGTATATCCACGATTCGGGCGACGATTTGAGCCGGACACAATTCCAGAATGGAACAACCGCATGCAAGGAAAACGATGTAAAATAGTCGTTCTTTCCTTTTGGTAACATAATCTTTCAGTCGCAGTACGCCCGATAAGCTTTTCATTGCTATGTTGCACCTCTCTCCATTTTGTATTTCAGATTTGCTTCAGATCCAAAAAAGTTGGCAGTTGTTTTTCTATAAATCTCACATTGCAATTAAATATGTTTCATGTTGCGAAAAACCATAGGATTTTACGTTAATTATATCATGCAGCATTCAGAGAGTCCAGTATCCAGAATCACCATAAAATCGCATTTCCAGAAATTCTCCTAAAAATTCTTAAAACCCGGTAAACATCACGTTTATCGGGTCATTTTCTGGTGGACTTGAAGGGATTCGAACCCTCGACCCCCACAATGCGAATGTGGTGCGCTCCCAACTGCGCTACAAGCCCATATGTTTAATTGCTTGGGTATTATACCTCTCTTTCCAGAAAAAGTCAAGCAGAAAGCAGTCCATTTTCCTGCTTTCTGCTTGTAATTCTTCTTCCCGGATGTGTGACTTACATTGTAAACTGAATGGCGCAGAAGCCGGCGTAGAGCAGCAGCAGCACAATGCCCTGATAGCGGGACAGCTTCTTCGTTTTCAGTGCGGGCAGAGTCAAGAATGCCATGACAAAGAGCATCAAGGGGATGTCCAGAACCAGAGAGGCATTGTAGCCAAAGAGGGTACTGGACTGAGGAATGTGGAAAGGAGCCAACGTCATGGAGGCACCACAGACCAGGACCAGGTTGAAGATGTTGGCACCGATCACATTGCCCAGCGACAGGGCACCGTGGCCCTTGACAAGAGAGGTGATGGCGGTGACCAACTCCGGCAGGCTGGTACCCAAGGCCACAAAGGTCAGGGCAATGACGGATTCAGGAACGCCCAGGGCCTTGGCGATCAGAGTGCCATTGTCCACCAGCAGGTCTGCGCCCACAGCCACCAGTGCCGCACCGATGATGAGCAGGAGAATGTCTTTGCCCATGGAATTGGACTGGGCTTTCTCCTCCTCCGCCTGGGCTTCCTCTGCTTCCTCAGCAGCAACCGCAGGATTCCGGAAGCCCTGACGGATGGTGATGATCATGTAGGCAACGAAAATTGCCAGCAGCAGCAGTCCCAAAGGACGGCCAAAATAGCCTGTCAGGTAGACATTCAGGCAATAAATGGCGGCAGAGCCGAAGAAGAAGCATACCGGGGTTTTCAGGGCCTTGGTATCCACAGGGCCGGGGCGAAGGGCCACGGTAATGGCGGCGATCAGGGCCGTATTGCAGATAATAGAGCCAACGGCGTTTCCATAGGCGATCTCGCCGTGGCCAGTCAGAGCCGAGGTTGCGGAAACCATGACCTCCGGCAAAGTGGTGCCAATGGAAACCACCGTGGCACCAATAATGATCTCCGGCACGTGAAATCGCTCCGCAATGCCGGTGGCACCGTCTACAAACCAGTCGCCGCCTTTGATCAGCAGCACCAGCCCCAGGGCAAACAGAAGAACAGGTACGAACATATGATAACACTCCTTATTGTTGGCATATTCTACAGATGTGTGGGCAAGCAGAGCCCAAAGCTTTTTGCAAAAGCAAAGGCGGGGACAGGAAAATCCGGAGACGGTTGGAGTCTGAACATCCGGCCACGCTTGTCCGGCCCGGTGGGGGCTCCTTTTCCGTGCCGCTTCTGGTTGCGCACCTCCCTATTCTACCAGAGTCATTCTCCAATTGCAAATACTATTTTGACAGGCTTTTTCCGGACTTTGTGCTACCATAGGGACAGACCGGATAAGGAGGGCTTTGGAAATGGGCCATGTTTTGGGAGATGTACGAAAATCGGTACTGCTGGGCCTTGTTATGCCTTTGGCCATTGTATCCCTGGTGGGGAGAATATCGGAAATGGACCTGAACGAGCTGCCGTTTTTTTCGTCAAAGAGCACAGACGGCAGCTGGCTCGTCACCGTACTGCAAGAGGGGAAGCCGACAGAAATGACTATGGAAGCCTACCTTTGCCGAGTGCTTCCCGCCGAAATGCCCCCATCCTTTGAACCGGAAGCCCTGAAAGCCCAGGCCGTTGCCGCCAGAACCTATACCTGTCAGTCTCAATTGTCCGCCCAAAAGCACGAAGGGGCACTATGCACTGACAGCCGCTGCTGTCAGGCCTACTCCACCGATGCCCAATTGGAAAACCTCAGCCAGGAGGATCGGGAAAAAATTCAGCAAGCGGTAACGGAAACCGATGGGCTGGTACTTACCTACCAGGGAGCCCCCATTGAAGCCACCTTCTTTTCCAGCTCCGGAGGCCGGACCGAGGATGCCGCCGCAGTATGGGGCAGGGACTACCCCTATTTGCGCTCTGTGGAAAGTCCCGGTGAGGAGGAGAGTCCCTACAATGAGTCCAGCATTTTCCTTTACAGGGCAGAATTGGAGGAAATTCTGGATATTTCTCTCGGAGAGGATTGGGGCCAATGGGTGGGAGAACTCAGCTATACCTCCGGTGGTGGCGTTGACCGGCTGATTCTGGGAGATCGCTCCTTTTCCGGTACGTATCTGCGGAGAATTCTCGGACTGAATTCTACAGCATTTACTGTTGAACCGGAACCCGATGGCATCTGCTTCACGACCAGCGGCTACGGCCACCGGGTGGGCATGAGCCAGTATGGGGCAAACGCCATGGCAGAAGATGGCGCAGATTTTAAGGAAATCCTATCTCATTATTATGGTGGAACCATTTTGTTAAATTATAGTGAATTTGTTGAAGAATGAATGCAAATGTGGTAAAGTATTTGTAAAAGATTCAGAAGGTGATACTATGCAATTGACCATTGACGGAAAAATCATCGTTCCGGAGCAGGATGAATCCTTGCTGGAACTTGTAGAAAAGCTGGGGCTGGACAGCCCCACACTATCCCAACGTCCTCTTGCGGCCCGGATCGCCGGTGAGGTATTTACCTTAAACTATATTCCCCTGCGCCAAACGGAAGCAGACAGCGAGCGGCCCTCCATGCGACGGGCGATGGCTGCCTCCGGCGGGAATATCCATCTGCTGCGCTATGGGAACTCCGCCGGAAAAGAAGTTTATATCCGTACTGCCCAGTTTGTTGTGTTCCTGGCCCTGCGGCAGCTCTGGCCCCAGGCCCGGGCGGTGCTAAGCTGCACCCTGGGTTCCAGTGTGTTTATTTCCGTAGACCAGGCGGAAGACTTTTCCGTAAAACGGCTAAGGCAACAGATTCAAGCCATTGTTGAATCGGACATTCCCCTGCTCCGCAGACGGGTTTCCAGAGACGAAGCCATTGCACGGTACAGAGCGGAAGGTCAAATCGATAAAGCCCGACTTCTGTCCTGGCGCAGCAATCCCTATTGCAGCGAATACAGCTACGGAGATTACCGGGACGATTTCTTCGGAGAAATGGCCCCCTCTACCGGGTATCTGACCGTCTGGGAAGTACTTCCCGCTGACGGCGGCTTCCTTTTCGTCTTTCCGGATGACCTAAACCCGGACAAACTGGCAAAACTGACTCCCATGCCCCAGTTTTTCAGTGTCTTTTCTGAGGGAGAACGCTGGTGTCGGCTGATGGAATGCGAAAATGTGTCCGACCTGAATGAACTCACACAGTCCGGAAAAATCAGAGAACTGATTCGGGTCAACGAGGCACTGCATGAAAAACGTTTTGCCCAGGCAGCGGACCTGATTTGTTCCCGTGGCAGCCGGGCGGTGTTGCTGGCAGGGCCCAGTTCCTCCGGAAAAACCACCTCCGCCAACCGCCTGGCCACCCAACTTCGGGTCTACGGAAAGAAACCGGTGCTGATGAGTCTGGACGACTACTATATTGACCGGGATCTGATCCCCCCGGGGCCTGACGGAAAGCTGGATTTGGAGCACATCAACACCCTGGACTGTGACCTGTTCCGAAAGGACATGGGCGCTCTGATTGCCGGAGAAGAAATTGAGCTGCCCGTATTCAACTTCAAAACCGGAAAGCGGGAATGGACCGGTAAAAAGCTACGCCTGGATGCGGACTCCGTCATCATCGCAGAGGGCCTTCACGCTTTGAATCCCGTGATGCTGCCCACAAATGTGGACATGAACCGCATTTTCAGGCTTTATGTCAGCCCCCTGCTTCCTCTGAACCTGGACGACCACAACCGCATCCCAACCAGCTATCTGCGACTGCTGCGCCGGATCGTCCGGGACTACGAAACCCGGGGCTCCTCGGTACAGCGGACCCTTTCCATGTGGGAATCCGTGCAGCAGGGTGAAAAGCGCTGGATCTTCCCCTTCCAGGAAAATGCGGATATGATTTTCAACAGCTCCACGCTATATGAATTGGCAGTCCTCAAGAAACACATTTATCCCCTGTTAGAGACCGTTCAGCCTGAAGACAGCTGGTATGACGAGGTTCGTTATATCGTCCGGATTCTGGACTTTGTGCAGCAGGCAGATGTGGATGACGAAATTCCCCCGACCAGCCTGGTTCGGGAATTTATCGGCGGGAATACGTTTTACCGGTAACGGTCTAAAAGCATGTGCAGGGTGTAGCAGCGGCCAATGGATTCCAAAACCGCAACAAAAATGTCTGCGGAAAACGGAAGCGTAAAAGCAAGCCGCGCAGAGATAGAACCTCTCCAAAACATCCTTCCAGCCCCGCTCTGGACAAACGAGACCACCCGTCAGCGAAACCGTAGGGAACGGCCTGTGTGCCGTTCCGGGTACGTTTCGAATACAATCCGTCTGGATGAACGGAACCACGCAATGTAGCGGCGATGATTCATCGCCATGCCACGTTTCGGACAGAACCTGTGCGATTGAATGGAATGACTTATCGATATGTCATCCAGACCGAAATGAAATGGAGTGGAGGGATCTGCTCAAGTTGCAAGTATTACCCTACGCAAGTTATTTCTGGCTGCCCCCCTTCCGGGGCAGCTAATTATTTTCCTTCTGCACCAAAAATGTCGATTGCTTTACTTGTACTTCAAATATGCATGACGTGGAAGAAAAAATCAAAAATATTCCGCTGAATTTGTGAGATGCTTATCTCAAATTCCGTTTAATAGGGTGAGGATACAAATACGTAAGTGAGGTGAACCTAAATGGATGACAAAAAAATCATCGAATTGTTCCTCGCAAGAAATGAAGATGCCATCAAACACACGGATGATACCTATGGGCGGCGGCTTTTTCATTTGGCAGATAACATTGTCCGCAACGATCAGGACGCGGAAGAAAGTGTCAACGATACCTATATGAAAGCATGGAACACGATTCCACCCCGGAAACCCCAGTACTTTTTCGCCTATATCGCAAAGATATGCAGACACTTTGCCCTGGACAAGCTGGACTGGAACAATGCCGCCAAGCGCAAAGCCGAAATCGTCAGTCTGACCCAGGAAATGGAGTTGTGTATTCCGGACGCCCGTCAGGAGTGGACTCTATCCGGAAAGGAGCTGGGCCGCATCCTAGATTTGTTTCTGCGAACCTTAACCCCGGAAAATCGTGTAGTATTCATGCGCCGGTACTGGTACGCGGACAGCATTGGGGAAATTGCCGCCCGGTACGGCATCGGTGAAAGCGCTGTACAGATGCGGCTGAGTCGAACCAAAGCAAAGCTTTGCACCTATCTGGAAAAGGAGGGGATCCGTGTATGAACGGAAAGGATATTTTTCTCGGACTGCAATTCGTTGGGGACGACCTGGTAGAGGAAGCAGAGGTTATCCATTTCTCCGACCAGGCAAGAAGCTATACCTCGGCCCATGAAAAAAAGCGGGGCACATTTGAAAAGAATACCTATGCAAAATCCCGGCGCACCCTGCTGGTCGCCATTGTCTGCCTATTGGCACTGCTGCTGGCCGGCTGCGGCGTGGCCTACATGCTCAGTCTACGGCACCTGACCCTTGGCACCGAAACGGTCCCTATTCCAGAAAGCAGTCCCATTTCCGAAAACAGTCCCGAAGACAGCGCTTCCAAAACGCAGCTGACCGTATTCTCCCTCCAAGGCATAGAGGGGACGCCCAACTATCAGGCAAGCCGTGAATGGCTGGCCTTTACCCAGAGCTACACGCCCTCCGCTGGGGACTACTGGGACAGCGATCCCGCCTACTGGGCCTATAGCGTTCAGGATCAGACAATGGTGGATAAACTGGACGAAATCTGCGCCAAGTACGGTCTGAACATCATTGGGAAGCCCTGGCATGAACAGATTGACTGCAATCAATTTCTCCCTCTGCTCGGCATTGACAGCCTATTGAAGCCCAATACCGATGCAGTGCTCTCCATCCCAGCGGGACGCTATTTCCCCGGCGGCTCCTTTACCATTTACGGCACGCTGAACCTGGGGAACGCGACGGAGACGTTTACCTACCAATGCGTCAAGAAGGACGTTTTCTATGACGTATTCGGCTACATGAATCCGGATACCGTTACCGAAAGAAACTATACCGCATCGGACGGTGTCCCTCTCCTGTTTCTGGAATCGGAGCAGAGCAGCATGATCCTGGCAGACCGGGAAGACTGCTTTCTAAGTCTAAGCATCACACTGACGGGAAGCATTACTCTGGAGCAGATTGCCGAGTGCTTTGATTTCACGATCAGCCCCCAGGCACCGGACCCCGCCGCGGCGGATGC
The DNA here is from genome assembly GCA_934591845.1 of uncultured Oscillospiraceae bacterium. GTDB lineage: Bacteria > Bacillota > Clostridia > Oscillospirales > Oscillospiraceae > Faecousia. The sequence goes on from CAKTPO010000001.1 coordinate 250,620, forward strand.
ACGGGAGCAGACCTCTAATAACACAATCAGCCGCACGCTGGACGATCCAAATATCTGCCGGCGGCCCACCTATGGCGAGTATGTACAGGATGTTCTCAATGCCTGTGAACGGGATAAAAGCTGGTACGCTGAAAACCCCGCATTCACACCGCCTGAGATAACCTACGCATTCTATGATGCGGACGGAAACGGAACCCAGGAACTACTGATGTTCTACGACGGCTACATTTGCAGCATCATCGGCATGAAAGAAGGCGTCACGGACGAGGGGAAAAGCTACCATCTGCTGCCATGCGAAGATCACGTTTTCATTGAATGGCCAGCAGGAGCAAATGCCCTTGGAGACTATTGGTACGACATCTTCCGCTTTGCCAACAATGGCGATCCGGTTTTTTCCACTCCGAAGGAGCGAATCATTGTCCGGCTGAAGAAGGATGCGAATGGGAACTGGTGGCGCACCTCCTCCACAGACCGTTACGCAGAATTCGACACGCAGATCACAGAGGATGAGGCACAGTCCATTCTGACTTCCTACAAGCCCATCGCTCTTGAAACACATCCGCTTTCGGAGTTCCGAGAGCCGTAAATTAGAGCGGCAGAAACCATAGGCCAAGCATGGTTTCTGCCGCTGTTTTCCATTTTCAGGGTCGTCAAATGCGCATCAAGGTAATGAAGATATGGTAACGTTTAACTTTTCTCTGTTCTGTCCAAAAGAAAAGCAAAGAACAACGGAAGCGAGTCGAGGAATCTTCCCAAGTAGCACTTTTTACCTTTCGCTGGTTATATTTGCTGCCTGGGAAGATTCCTCCACTCCGCTGACGCGGTCGGAATGATGTATCAGGGGTGGCTTCGTGTATCCACACAGGTTATAATTGCCACGTTACATGGCGATGAATCATCGCCGCTACATTGCGTGATTCCATTTATCCGCACAGGTTATAATTGCCACGCTCCCGGAACGGCACATAGGCCGTTCCCTACATACTTTAACGGACGGAC
>CAKTPO010000002.1 GCA_934591845.1 uncultured Oscillospiraceae bacterium
TGACACGGTGAGCCAAAGGTGATGATATGGACGGGCGGGATCTCCCGCCCGTCCAGCTTTGTCACATCCCCCAAATGCGCCATATCGGGAAAGTGGCGCTTCGTGATGGAGATAGGAGCTTTTTCAATCTCGCTTGCCCATACCGGCTCAATGCCGCAGCGCACCGCCGCCAGCGGGAACACGCCGATCCCATCGAACAGGCTCCCCAGCCGGAGCGCCGTCATCTTATCTGCGTCCCTGTCCCTTGACGGTCAATATGCCCTCAAGGGTGGTGGCGGTGATCCCGAGCCGCTGGGCAACGGCGATGTCGTTCTTCATGGCCTCGGTGACGGTATGACCGCACACCACCAGCACATGAGAACGGCGGAGCAGGTCGCGCCCCATGTCGATGCCGCTTTTATGCTCCTCGGGAACGGCGTCGTTCAGGAAAAGGGGCTGATAGAGCGTCGGGCAGATAGGCGAAAAGCCCGCCTCATACACCGTGCGGCAATACTGCGCCGCCAGCTTCGTGTTTTCGTGATCGCTGCCGCACCATGCGGCGGTAATGTACGCAAGGGGTCGTTTCATTGTAAAATACCTCCGTTTTGTAATGTAGTAGTTCAACCCAAACCCCACGCCCTTTCCCATTCTTGGGAAAGGGGGCGGCTCTGGAGGATATACCCCCGCCGCTTGCCGGAGAAAAAGCATAGCCGGGACAGGCGGTCAAGGGCTGGCCGCCGAAAACGGCGGTGCGATGCACCCTTGACAGCCCGCTCCCGGCCATGCTGGAATACAGGCGGCGACGGGGGATATAACCACAAGAGCCATCCGGGGAAACGAAAGACCTCGGGACAAAAAGTCCCAAGGTCACTTTTCCAGATCCGTTTTCTTTTCGGGCTTGCCCAGCTCGGGCGGCTGCTTGGCCTTCCAGTCATCCAGCAGAGAAATGATCTTGTCTTTCATTTCCCTCGGGGACTTGTCCTTGCCAAAATACTTTTCCAGTTCCGCACTATTGATGATCACCTTGTCTACCTCCTTTTTCTCCTGCGACAGAATACCGTCGATCACATCGCCGTTGAGCTTGCCTTCCTTGTCCAGCTCCCGCATTTTCTGTGCCTGCGACAGCGAGGGCGAGGACTGCTGCCCCTCGATAGATACGGCGATATATTTCTGATGCTTCGGACGGATGAATGAGATCTCTACCGCCGGGGTAAACGCCAGCTTTTTCTCGTCTACCATTTTCTGCAAATCCGGCACAAGCTCGGTCAGGCGGATATACCGCTGCACCTGCTTGTAGTTCATACCGTTGCGATCTCCCACGACCTGCGTGGAGCGTTTTCCAGCATCCTTGTCCTCCTCGCCGGGGCGGCTGCCTTGGTGCTTGATGGCCTCCACCTGCATTTTGAGTGACTGCGCCTTTTCCGTGGGCAAAATACGCTCACGGTGACGGAGGTTGTCATCCGTCATGGCGAGGATGGCTTCATCGTCCGTCATGTTGCGGACAATACACGGCATATTCGCAAATCCGGCAAGCTCGCTTGCCCGCTGGCGGCGGTGGCCTGCGATGATCTCATAGCCGCCATCCTCACGGGGACGCACCAGCGCAGGCTGATTGACGCCCGCCGCCTTGACCGACTCCACAAGCCCCTGCATCTCCGCATCGTCCCGGACACCAAAGGGATGATTTTTGAACGGGTGCAGGTCAGACAGGTTGAGATAGACGATCTCCTCTTTTTCGGCACGGGTGGCGTCACGGGGCGCAGACGGCTCCGGCGTGACCTCCGCACCAGCGGGAGCGCCGCCCTTATCCACGGCAGGCTTCTCCGGGGCGGGCTTGCTTTGGGACTTTTTGTCCCGAGGTTTGGGCGGCTTTGCCTTATCTGGAGCGGCCTTGCCATCCTTGGGCGGACGACCTCTGCTGGGCTTGGCAGCCTTGTCTTTTTCCGTGGGCGGCTTCTGCTTGACCGCCTTTTTCTCCTCCTTAGCCGCCTCGTCACGGGCGGCGGCAAAATTCAACACCTTGCCGGAATGTGCCGTGGCGGGGGTATCCTTGCCGGGAGCGAGCGGCTGCGCCTGCTCCTCTTCAACCTTGGGGGTATCGGGAGCGGCAGGCTCCTCCACCTCAGTGCGGGTAACAGCGTCGGCGGGATCAGGCACAGCCTCGCCCATTTCAAAGAGCGCCGCCTGCCCCTCATGCTCCAGCATGACCGTCTCTGCGTCGGTCAGCGCAGGCTCGGGAGCGGGCGACTCCGGCACAGCGGCATTTTCCACCGCAGGAGTGGGTGCCTCGGCGGGCGGAGTTGCCTCGGGAATGTTTTTCTTATCATCTGCCATTTGTAAACCTCCTTTTCGTGGCATGAAAAAAGCCAGTCCGCAGACTGGCAGGGTGGAAGTGACCTCCCTTCGTGGTTTTATATATGAAAACGCCGCCCGTTGTCCTGTTGGGTGGCGAATTATAAATTTTTAACTGGAATTAGTCACTCTTATTTGGTAGAATATCTACAATGAAAGTATATAGAGGTATATTGATGAAAAAAAGCAGCATGATACTCTTAGGTTATGGATTAGGCTATATTATTATTTCGATTTTAGTAGCTACTAACTTTATATCATTATCTTCAAAAGACATATTACCTTTAAGCGTTGCATCTTTGATTTTTTCTCTGGCAGAATTTTGGAATGTTGGAGTGAGATTGATCATTCTTTCAATTCGACAATTAGCTTTTCGCTTTTTCGCTATGATGGCTTTCACACGATTTAAAAAATTCAAAACATATGTAGAAAAGGCTTACTTAAAGAAATCGCAGAAAAATAACATGCGATTCAACTTTGAACTGTACTTTTACTGGTACAATAAATGTATTGCCAATCACTTTTCTCGAACTCTGCGTAGGCAGTTTGAAAACCTACAAAAAACAAGCTCTATTTCTTTAATGCTTAATGTTGCTGCTCCCACAGCGTTAGTAGTTCTGTTAGCCATTATGCCGTACAATATTATTCAAACCTCAGAGTCTTTCAATAGTGCAATTTCCTTAGTACCCCTTGGCCTTATGTTTATCAATGTGTTCTTTGAATCGGAGTTTGCAACCATAAACGAGGAGTTCCTTGATAAGGTTGATTTCGAAACAAAGCGCCTCAAAGATGAAACTGATGACTTTAAAAAATTGATGACTTACTCAAAGTAGTATGTAACTGTTCTAAAAGGAAGTGTGATTAAATCGTTAATCATACTCTCGCCGCAATTTATGTGAAACGCCGCCCGTTGTCCTGTTGGGCGGCGTTGTTCTCGTCATTTTGAATTTTTAGAATAAAAACCTCTTGCCGACTGCCAGAAAACCGTTGATATATCTGCGTTTTCTGAAATCCTATAATTACACTCCGACCAAAAAAAGAACACCACCGTTGGGTGGTGTTCTTTTTTTGCCTGTTACTGGATTCGAACCCATCTAAATGCCAAATGCCGGTGGCATTTGGCAGCAACCAGTTCAAAACTTAATTGCAACCATATGGCTTTGCCACAGCAAAGCCAGCCATCGAATCCAGTCACTCGACCCAAGGGTATCACGAGGCAACCAGTTCAAATTAAACAGCTCTACAGACAAAGATAAACCCTGAGACACTCCGAGGATAATGGAGTGTCTCAGGGGTTTTATTTATATATGGGATGCACCGTTACAGCGCATGTCCCAACAGATACCAGATGATGAGAAATCCCGGAAGCAGCGGCAGATAGGCCGGGAGGGCAGAGGGTCCTATATGGATGACCAGGAAATCAAAATAGTCCATGGCATAGAACACTCCGCAAATCAAGGCTGTGGACAGCACGGACTTGCTCACCTGACGGCCAATGAGACTGGAAAAGAAGAAAGTGTAGATGCCGCCCACAATGGGATTGACCACCGTCAGGAATACGCCCAAAACCACTTTGAAGACCCCCACCAGCAGGAAGCACAGCAGCACCACCAGCAGCACCGCCGGAGCGTGGTAGACAAGGGACGAGGGCAGGTATTTTGCAATGGCCCAGTTGGCGGCCACATGGAGTCCCATGGCCAGGATCACGCTTAAAAACCGGGAAAGGAACCAGGTAATGGGGTTATCCCCCTCCGGCAGCACCGCATCCACCAGATTCACCACAAAGGACAGCAGAATCAGAGAAAGGATCTGCGTGCAAAGGGTTTCAAAAGCCGTGCCGTGGAAAGGCAGCACAAAGAGATAATCCTGCACAAAGGTCACAAATGGCAGGGGGGAGAGCAGGTCAGACAGTCCGGCAGGCTGAAAGGCATAAACCACCACCGTCAGCACATACACTACCAGGATGCCGGCGGCAGAGGACATGGCATGGTTGATGTCAGACTTTTTGCCGAAGAGCAGCTTGAACACCACGCCCAGACCCACCAGGGCGGCAACAAACACCACGATGAATTTGAGGGAGGCCCCAATGTCGAAATTGGTGGCAAGTCCCGAGGCGGCGGCTTTCATCAGTTCTCCCAGGTCCTCCGGCAGCAGTTCCTTTACAGAGGAAAGGGTAGAGAGAATGCGGTCAATATCCAGTTCCATAGGGATTCCTTTCATGTTCGTTTCAGATATTCTGCCCAAAAAGGGCAGACCGGAAACGGGAAATAAAAAACGTGGAATGAAAAAACCTCCGCCGAAAACGGCGGAGGTGAATAGCCTTTTCGAGATAAATTACTTGATCTCGGCCTCGGCGCCAGCTTCCTTCAGCTCGGCAACCAGCTTCTCGGCATCTTCCTTGGAGATGGCTTCCTTCAGGGTCTTGGGGCAGTTGTCAACCAGATCCTTGGCGTCCTTCAGGCCCAGGCCGGTAGCGGCACGGACAACCTTGATAACGCCCAGCTTGGAAGCGCCAGCGCTCTTCAGGATAACGTCGAACTCGGTCTTCTCCTCAACCTCAGCAGCAGCGCCAGCAGCGGGAGCGGCAACAGCGGCAGCAGCGGCGGAAACGCCGAAAACATCCTCCAGGGTGTGAACCAGCTCGGACAGCTCCAGAACGGTCAGGCCCTTAACTTCCTCAACGAGAGCAGTGATCTTTTCACTAGCCATTGTAATATCCTCCTAAAATGTAGATTAGATTGTGTGTTGGATTACGAACTTAGGCTTCTGCGGTAGCAGGAGCGCCGCCTTCCTTCTGCTCCCGGATCTGGTCCAGGACGAAAGCCAGGCTGGAGATGGGGGCCAGGAAGGTACCCAGAACAGAAGCAACCAGGGCGTTCTTGCTGGGCAGTTCACCGAAGCCATTGAGCTGCTCGGCAGTCAGGACAGAGCCTTCTACGACGCCGCCCTTAATGGACAGGGTGTTCTTGTTCTTTTTGGCAAACTCGCATACGATACGAGCAGGGGCGATGGGGTCGCCGGTGGTGGAAGCCATAGCGGTAGTACCGTTCAGAACCTCGGCAAAATCGTAGCCAGCATCCTTGGCAGCGAAATTGGTCAGGGTATTCTTGACAACGGAGTACTCAACACCAGCTTCACGGAACTGCTTACGCAGCTCGGTATCCTGAGCAACGTTGATACCCTTGTAGTCAACAAAGACAACGGAAGTAGCTTCCTTCATCTTGCCGGTCAGGGCGGCGACAACGGCCTTCTTGCTCTCAAGAACCTTAGCGTTGGGCATAATTTTCACCTCCGAAAAAATAAAAATATCTTCCTGCCAAAGAGCAGAAAGATACGAAGAATCAAAAACTATTCAACGCACCTCGGCAGGATTTAGGTTAGTACCTGCTGTCTTTGGCAACTTCTGCATTATAGCATGGGGTATTCTCTTTGTCAAGCATTATTTTAAGAAAATTTCCCGGAAAGTTTGAGCTTTCCGGGAATGGAGCATTTATTTGGTTTCGGCAATGGTAAAGGGAACGGCGTACTGCTGGTGGTCATGGTAATTCTTCATCAGGGCTGGAACGTCCGCAGGGTCATAGACTTCCCGGAGACGGGCCACAAACATATATTCTCCCGGGGCCAGGGTTGGTTCCCAGCTGGCTGTAAACTCGCCGCTGCCCTCCATGGTAATGGGAATATCCTGACGCATCCGCCAGGTGCCGTCTACGATCTGGCTGCCCTCCCAGGCAAATACATAGTAGTCTTCCACGGAAAGAGTACCAAACTGCATTCCGCCGCTCTGGATCGTTTCTACGGTCAGCCCCTTGGGGGTCGCTTCCGTGATGGTCAGTGTAACGCCCCAGTCCTCCCGGTCCAGATCCAGTCCCTCGTCATCGGTGGGAATGGGCAGGGTGGGAACAAAATTGGGGGAGAGCAGGGCATACTCCCACAGCTCATAGCTGTTGCCGTCGGGGGTTTCGTAGATACAGTGGATGTAATTGAGCTTGAAGTCCGGATATACATAGGTAAACCGTGTCAGCCCGTTGCGTGTCTCGTATTTTTCGGTACAAATTTTTGCCCGTGCATCGATCTGGGCATAGGCAACCAGTTCTTCCGGTGTCACTTTGCCCTCTTTCAGAGCATCTTCCAGGGGGTAATAAACCCCATCCACCTGGATTTGAACGTTCTGGAGGCCCTCTAAGTCAAAATCGCAGGGATAGTTCAGACTCCATTCTTTTAAGTCAATGGAGGATTGATTGTCACCGATGTCAAAGGTAATATCCAGCCGTTGCTTCGGTTTCTGCGCCACACTGGCCGGGGCAACAGCAGCGGTTTCCGTTGGCATTTCCTTTGCTCCGCATCCATAAAGGCACAAAAGAAACACAAGCATCAGGCAGAGAACAACAGGCGTAAAAGGATGTTTCATAGCGTTATACCTCCAAAACAGCGTTTTTGTCGAATGACAACCTGAATATACCATAACAAAAAGCAGATGTCAACCAATATTTTTGTTACAAAGGTATTGAGAAAAATAATATATACGTTATAATAAAACAAAGGAGTGAAGGTATGGCAGGAGAAAATGCGCAACTGAACTATGCGAGAGGCGCAATGCCGCTGATCATTCTGTCCCTGTTAAAGCGAGAGGATATGTATGGCTATCAGCTGGTCCAGGAGACAGAGCGGGCCAGCGGCGGTATCATCCGTACACAAGAGGGGTCTTTATACCCAGTTCTATATAAATTGCAGGAGCAGGGGTATATATCCGACAAAAAAATCTTAGTGGGAAAACGAATGACACGGGTTTATTATCACCTGGAACCTTTGGGTGCGGCTCGTCTTGCGGAAATGATTCAGGAATATGAAACTGCTGTCAATGGCGTTTTGAAAATAGTCCGAGGTGAAGAATATGAAAAAGAATCCTGATGTACGAAAGTACATGAAGCAGATCAAGCAGGAGCTACCCATCTTTAATGCAGATGGAAAGAGAATAAAGAAAATGCTGCTGCAAAATGTGCGGGACTATGCACAGGAAGAACCGGAAGTAAGCTATGCTCATCTGGTGTCACGGTTTGGAAGTCCAGATGAAATTGCGGCAGCCTATCTCTCAGAACAGAGCAATGGAACAGTAAAAAAAGCAGTGCGTATCCGAAAGAAAATACTGACCATCGTTCTTGCCGTGGCAATTTTTGTGAGCCTATTGTGGGCGACCTATCTGGTATTCGTGTACAACACCATCAAAGAGGTGGCAGGAGGAACAATTGTGGTCGGTGAGGTCATCATTGAACCCAGCACAGTGCCTGAAAGCGAATATGAAATAAAGGAAAAATAAATCGCCGATAAAAATCCCCCGAACGCATTTGCGTTCGGGGGGAAAGCATATCCAGCTTACAGATACTTGGCAGTAGAGACCTTTACGCCGGGGCCCATGGTGGACACGACGGTGCAGGACTTGATATACTGACCCTTGGCAGCGGCGGGCTTTGCCTTCACAACAGCCTTGATCAGGGTGTCCATGTTCTCGTTCAGCTTCTCGGCACCGAAGGAAACCTTGCCGATGGGGCAGTGGATGATGTTGGTTTTGTCCAGACGGTACTCGACCTTACCAGCCTTGATTTCCTTAACGGCAGCGCCCACGTTGGGGGTCACGGTGCCGGCCTTGGGGGAGGGCATCAGACCCTTGGGGCCCAGGACCTTACCCAGACGGCCAACAATGCCCATCATGTCGGGGGAAGCAACAACGACGTCGAAGTCAAACCAGTTTTCCTTGGTGATCTTCTCAACCAGCTCCATGCCGCCGACGTAATCGGCACCGGCTTCCTGAGCTTCAGCCACCTTGGCATCCTTGGCGAAAACCAGAACCTTGCGGGTCTTACCGGTACCGTTGGGCAGAACCACGGCGCCACGGACCTGCTGGTCGGCGTGACGGGAGTCAACACCCAGCTTGATGTGCAGCTCGACGGTCTCGTCGAACTTGGCAGTGGCACCCTTTACAACCAGGCCCAGAGCCTCAGCGGGCTCATACTGAACAGCGCGGTCAATGAGCTTCGCGCTTTCTTTATACTTTTTACCTCTAAACAATGTAATTATCCTCCTTAAAGTGGTGATGCGGAAAAATCCTCCCACATTTCCGGGGAAAACCCCGGCTCAGCAATGATCAGTCAACGACGGTAACACCCAGAGAGCGGCAAGTGCCAGCAACCTGGCTCTCAGCGGCTTCCAGAGTGGTAGCGTTCAGGTCGGGCATCTTGGTCTTGGCGATCTCAGCGACCTGTGCCTTGGTGATGGTGCCAACCTTGGTCTTGTTGGGAACACCGGAGCCCTTCTCCAGACCAATGGCCTTCATGATGAGCATGGGGGTAGGAGGAGTCTTGGTGATGAAGGTGAAGCTGCGGTCGGCATAGACGGTGATAACGACAGGAATCTTGTAGCCTTCCATGTCCTTGGTCCGTGCGTTGAATTCCTTGATAAATGCTGCGATATTCACACCGTGCTGACCCAGAGCAGGACCAACAGGGGGAGAAGCGGTTGCCTTAGCGGCGTTGATCTGAAGTTTGATAATGCCAGTTACTTTCTGTGCCATAAATAGCACCTCCTGAATAAGATGTGGTAATGATGCGCAAAACGCATTCCTTTCGGGGCCTAAGCCCCTCCCACGTTCCGACCGGAAATCCGGCCCGATGCGTTATTGGGAAACGACCTCAACCTGGTCGAGTTCAAACTCGACGGTGGTCTCCCGGCCAAACATGGAAACCACCACGTTCACCGAGTTGTTATCGACATCGATGCTGTCCACCGTGCCGGTGAAGGAGCTTAGAGGACCGTCTACGATCCGGACGGTATCGCCTACGGCGAAGTTGACGATGATCTCCTTCTTTTCCACGCCCATGGCATAGACTTCTTCGTCCGTCAGGGGAGTGGGATCGTTGCTGGAAGATCCGACAAAGCCGGTAACGCCGCGGATATTCCGAATGACATGCCAGGTATCGTCACTGTAAACCATTTTCACCAGGACATAGCCGGGATAAACTTTCCGGTCATAGGTCTTGCTGGCACCGGTCTCCGTGATTTCCGTCACGGTTTCCAGAGGAATGGACACGGCCAGAATCTGGTCTTGCAGTTTACGGGACTCGACGGTCTTTTCAATCGTCGCTTTTACGGTGTTTTCATACCCGGAATAGGTATGCACCACATACCATTTTGCAGTTTCTGCCATGACTTCTACCCTTAGTGGAAGACACCAATCAGGGCGTCAATACCAACCTGAGCTACAAAGTCAAACAGCCAGATGAAAACGCCGACGCAGATGACGCAGGCTACCACGATGGCTGCATTTTTCAGCACCTGCTGGGGGGTGGGCCAGACGACCTTCTTCAGTTCGCTTTTCAGCTCACGGAAGTACTTGCAGACCTTGCCCCAGGTTCTTTTGAACCAGTTTTCCTTTTTGACTTCTGCCATGATGGGGCGTCCTCCTTACTTGGTCTCAGTGTGAGTGGTGTGCTTTCTGCAGAATCTGCAGTATTTCTTCATCTCGAGACGGTCGGGGTCGTTCTTCTTGTTCTTCATGGTGTTGTAGTTTCTCTGCTTGCACTCAGAGCATCTCAAAGTGACTTTCACGCGCATAACGGCACCTCCTTAAAATTTGCCTCCCTGTATCACACCCGGCTAGAAAAAAGATTTAGAAAGCGATAAACTACAATGGAAATCGCTCCGGGGCTGAAAAAGGCGCACAAAAAAAGAACCCTTTTTCACAGGTGAAATCATTCTAGCATAGCCCCTTTAGGATGTCAACAACTTTTTTGTAATTTTTTCGGGAATTTCTCCGGAATTGTTTCTGTGGACACCTTGCTTTTTCCGCCGCTATTGGGTAGAATGTTTTTAAGAAAAGTTTTTACCGGAAAGGAATGATCCTATGCGCATTATGGGAATCGATTACGGAGATGCCCGGACGGGGGTGGCGTTCTCCGATTTGCTCTGCACCATTGTTGGCTCCACTACGGTGGTCCCCAGCCGGAATCACGAAAAGGCCATGCTGGACCTGGTTCGTCTGGCCAAGGAAAATGAGGTAGGGGAGATCGTTGTGGGGCTTCCCAAGAATATGGACGGCACCGAAGGCCCCCGGGCGGAGCTGTGCCGGGCCTTTGCCCAGGAACTCGGGCAGGCTACCGGCCTACCCGTTGCCATGTGGGACGAGCGGCGGACTACCGTAGAGGCCCACAACATCCTCTCGGCCCACAATTACCACGGCACCAAACGGAAAAACACGGTGGATGCCGTAGCCGCCTCCCTGATTCTGGAGGGGTATCTGGCCTATAAAAAGCGGTAGGGAAAATTTTCCCTATTTCTTTTTGTAAAACAGCTCCCGGAAACCGGCGTACAGCAACAGCAGCCCAAAGGTTTTCCGGAGGATTCCCTGGGAAATCCGACTTTGCAGCATGGCTCCACCGGCGGCAGCTATGCAGCCGGAAAGCATTGCGGGCCATAGCTTTTTAAGAGGAATGCTGTTTCTGCGCAAGTAGGTCGCCAGTGCTGCCCCCGGCAGGAAAAACAGCAGGTTGAGCCGCCGGGCCTCCTGGGTGGGCCAATCCAGTACCGTTGTCAGCCACAGCATCAAAAGGCTTCCGCCGCCGATGCCCAAACCGGACAGAAGTCCCAGCAGGGAACTGACCAGAAACGCCGGGACTACCCCTTCCAGCATAGATTCCGGATCCCTCCCCAGATGATAAGCAGTCCCAAAACCCGGTGCAGCCATTGCACCGGTATTTTCTTTCCCAAACGGTTGGCAAGGCACCCTCCAGCGGCGCTTCCAATCAGATAGGGGCAGAATTTCCCCCAGGTCAGGGGACCGGATGCCACTTCCAGCAGGGCGCACAGCGTGCAAATCGGAAGCATCACCGCCACGGAGCTGGGAAACAGCTGCTCCGCTTGGATCCCCGGGAAGCGGCGCAGCAGCGGCACCAGTACCAGCCCGCCCCCGGAGCCTAAAAGCCCCGTCACCGTTCCGGCGGCAGCCCCCATGAGCAGGGGATAGAGCATAAAAAAGCACCTCCTGAGGAAAGTTTTTCCAAAGGAGGTACTTTTATACATGAATGGGAATTACTTGGTGCCGTTGTTCAGTACGATGTTGGTGCGCATATAGGAGGTATCGCCAACGGTCATAGACAGATTGTCAACAAGGGTATTATACCAGTTGTTGTAATCCTCGCTTGCCAGGTCGCTCTTTACCAGGTAATCCCGGTAGGTATCCTGGGCGGTGCCCACAAAGTACATCACATGGTAGCCATAGGTGGTCTCCACAATGCCGGTGTCACCGGGCTTCCGATTGGCATCAAAGCACCAGTTGTTGAAAGCACTGACCATCTGGCCGGGGTAAACGTCCTCGTAGAGGCCGCCGTTTTCCTTGGAGCCGGTGTCGGTGGAGTTGGCCTTGGCAAGCTCGGCAAAGCTTTCCTCGGTGGCTGCGCCGGATTCCCACTGGTCAAGCCAGGCCTCGGCCTTTTCCTTGGCGGCGGCTTTTTCCTCGTCAGAGTAGGTGGTGGTGCCGTTTTCGGTGGTGCCGCCCTCAAAGCCGGAGAGGATGTGGCGGACATTCACCAGGGGGAAGCTGTTGTCGTTGGAGCTGATGAAGTACACAACGTAGTAGCCGGAAACGGTGGTCACTTCGTTGCCGTTTTCATCGGTGGTGGTGGAGGTGCTGGCGATATAGGTCTTGTCGCCCTCCTTGCGGCTGCTGTCGCTGATCCACTGGGCAATGAGAGAGTTCACGGAGGTGTACCGCTGGTCCGTCATGGAGGAGCTGGATGCGCTGGTGTCGGCGTTGACATCCAGAGCGGCAATGGCAGCATCCATCTTGGCTACAGAGGTGATGTCCTCGCCGGTAACGGCCTTGGCATCGGCCTCGGCGGCAGCGGCCTTCTCCTCGGCGGTGGCCTCATCGTCCAGATAGCGGCTGGCGCTGATATAATACTGATTGTAGGTGTAGGAGTTGTAGGAAGCGGGATTTGCGGCATCCTTGGCCTTTACCTGGTCAGCGGTGTAGGTAAGGCCGTCCCGGTACTGGTTCTGGTAGCCGCTGGCCAGCAGGTTCAGCCGGTAGTATTCCTTGTAGGTCTCCAGGGTGGAGCCGTTGCCATACATGGCTTTCAGGTAGCTGTCAACGTCCTTAAAGCCGTAAACCTGGGCATAGAGCTGCAGCGTGGATTCCATGGAGTCCAGCTGGGACTGCTCACTCTCGCTGAGGGTGTAACCCTGAGCCTGGGCTTCATTCGCAAGAGCGTAAATGGCCCGTGCGCTCTGCTCGGCGGCGGTCAGGAAGTAATCGGCCCAGGTGGTACCGGCATCGGCATCATAGACCTGCTGATCCAGGGCCTTGGTGGTGTCCAGACCGTAGAGCATGGCGTAGGCACCGTTCTGGGAGTAGAAGTTGTTGACGGTATCCATATAGTAGTAGCTCAGCTCGGCGTTACTCAGGGTGGTGTCCCCCAGAGTCAGAGCCACGGTCTTCCTCTCCCGGGAGCCGCTGTTGGAGATGGAGCGGCTAACGCCGGTGAAGGCCGCAATGGCGATCAAAATCACCAGCACAGCGGCGAAAGCCGTGGTGTAGATTTTGACCTTTTTGTCTTCCTTTTGCTGCGCCAGCTGCTTTTCTGTCAGCTTGGCGTTGTTTTCTTCAGCACGAAGCTTCTTCTTGCTGGATGCACTCATGGTATCATTTCCTCTCGTTTTCATGGTCTGCTTGTTCCGCAATTGACATTTGCAGATAGACTGGACTATTATAACGGATATTTTCTCCAGTTTCAAGAGGAAAAACCTTCTTTTGCCGAAAACTACAAAAATTTACATTTTTAAGGGCTGCACCGCAGACTTAATTGTGTGGTGTTGTCCTTGGGAAGCTCTGATTAAATCGGCAAGAGCTGGCAGCGAGAGATTTTGTCCACAGACAAGGTTCTGAAAGTGGAGGAATACTTTGTGTATTTCCCACTTTTAGAACCGCAGTATGTGGGCAAAAGATCCGCTGTCCAGCCGCCGACGATTTATTCAGAGTTTCCCTAGTAAAAAACCCGGGGAGACAAGCTCCCCGGGGACCCGCTTTGGCCGTACCGTGTCCGATTATGACCTGCACGTAATGGCAGGTGGGTTGCCGCTCCCGGCGTTCTCTGCTCCCAGCGTCCACCCAACGTCGCAGCGTGGGCGGGAGGTCTGCAATCCCGCCGGGAAGTCTAACTTCCCGATAAAAAAATGTGGGTCCAAAAGGACACGACACGAACCAAGCAGGAAATAAACTTATTCTTCCTCAGAATCTTCTTCCTCGTAAAGTTCGTCCATAATGAGGTCGTAGACGGCTTTCAGCTCCTCCTCGTCCTCAATAGCTGTGAGCATGGGCTCTCCGTCTTCCTCGGTGGATTTGAGAATGCTTACTTCCAGCTGCTCCGGCTCGCCGTCTGACGTAGCGGGGATCACGGCCATATAGGTCTCTCCGTTGTATTCCAGAGTAGACAGAACTTCCAGCTCGTACTCCGTGCCGTCCTCATCTACAATGGTAATAAAGTCGGAACCGTATTGATCTTCCATAGATTGCTCCTTTGATTTGGGGGTTTCTTTGTCTGTATTCTACAACTCCTGGGCCATAAAATCAAGAGGAAAATTGGGCTCATTTTTTATCGGATTTTTGGAAACGGGAAAATTGAAAGCTTTCAGGATAAAATATCAATGGATTTTGGACATTTCCTGGGAATACTTAGACAATGATGAAATGAAACATTTTTGGGGAGAATCGGGAAAAATCCCTTGGCCCAAAAGCTTTTCTCCAATTAATGGATTATTTAGAAATTAGGTCTTTCGCTTTCCCGGAAAATATGATATAATCTGCGGATGATATGACGGATAGTCGTGTCTTTCCCCAAGAGAAGGCCGCCCCCGGCGGCTGTAATGTCCAATGTTGGAGGTTATGACCCATGGAAAATGAAGAAAAAAAGAGAAGGAGAAATAAGAAGCTTCGGCAGGAGTGGAATCCCCACTGGATGCTGAAGACGGTTTACACCGTTGGTTCGACCTTGCTGTCCGTGCTGAAAATCGCCATTGGCGGCGCGCTGACGGTGGTTCTGATCCTCCTGATCTGCGGCGTTGTTTTTGTGGGCACCCTTGGTGACTATCTCCAGAACGATATTCTCACGGAAGCCTCTGACTGGTCCATTGACGATTACGATTTGGAGAAGACCTCCTTTCTTTATTATGTAGACAGTGACGGAAATATTCAGCAGCTCCAGCAGATCTACACCACCACGGACCGGCAGATCGCCTCTTTGGAGGAGATCCCTCAGGATTTGATCAACGCCACCGTGGCCATTGAGGACAAGCGTTTCTATGAGCATCAGGGTGTGGACTGGATCACCACGGTGAAAGCCTGCATGAATATGTTCTTCGGCGGAGACTCCCAGTTCGGCGGCTCCACCATTACCCAGCAGCTGATCAAAAACGTGAGCCAGGAAAACAGCATCACGGTGCAGCGGAAGGTCATGGAGATTTTCCGTGCTCAGATGTTTGAAAAGCAGTATGACAAAGACCTCATCATGTATGAGTATCTGAACCGCATCTACCTGGGCAAGGGCTGCTACGGTGTCAAAAGTGCCGCTGCCGCCTATTTTGGCAAGGAGCTTCAGGACCTGACCCCGGCGGAGTGCGCCAGCCTCATCAGCATTACCAATAACCCCTCGCTCTTTAACCCCTATTCCACCAACGTCTTTAAGTACAAGGGAGAGGAGCGGGACGGCGCAGGCCGGAACCGGTATCGCCAGCTGAACGTCCTTTCCGAAATGCTGTCCCAGGGCTATCTGACCCAGGAGCAGTATGAGGAGGCCGTGAACCAGGAAATGGTCTTTAAGGAGGGCATTGCCCCGGAGGACCGCTGGGCCGTCTGCCCCAACTGCGGCTATTCGGGGATCGTCGGCACCTTTAACCACGAGGGCGACCATTATTTCTGCCCGGAGTGCGGCACCCTGACCACGGTGAATCAGGATGCTTCTCAGACGGTTTATTCCTGGTTCGTAGACTCTGCCATTCTGGACGTGGCAGCAGACCTGGCCGCCCAGGACGGTGTGGATTGGGAAACCGCCGGAGAAAAGACCCGGAACTATTATCTGGAGCGCATTCAGAAAGGCGGCTACCATATTTATACCACCCTGGATATGGATGTTCAGAACCAGGTGGATGCCATCTACACGGACCTGGAAAAAATCCCCACCACCCGCAGCACCCAGCAGCTGCAATCCGGCATTGTAGTCATTGACAATTCCACCGGTGACGTGGTAGCTCTGTCCGGCGGCGTGGGGGAGAAGACGGACTTCTTCGCCTACAACAAGGCCACCCAGGCAAAACTGCAGACCGGCTCCTCCCAGAAGCCTGTGTCCGTCTATGCCCCGGCCTTTGAAAAGGGCGGCTTTAGTCCGGCGACGGTCATTAAGGATATGCCCATTATGTACAACGATGGTGTTCCTTTCCCCAGAAACGACAACCGGGAATACAATTACGCCCGTACCATTTTCAGCGGCGTGGTATCTTCCGTCAACGCCATTTCCGGCAATACCCTGAACGCCATCGGCGCCAACTACGGCTACAGCTTCGCCAAATACAACTTTGGCCAAAGCTCCCTGACGGACAGCTATGCCCTTGCCAACGGCCAGAGCCTTTCCGACGTGGGCGTTGCCCCTCTGGCCCTGGGCGCGCTGACCGTTGGCTCCACCGTTCGGGAGATGTCCGCGGCTTACGCCACCTTTGCCAACAACGGCGTGTATCGGGAACCCAGAACCTACACCAAGGTCTACAACAGCGATGGAGAGCTGGTGCTGGACAACACCCAGGACAACCGGCAAATTCTCAGCGAGAAGACCGTAGAGTATATGAATTACTGCCTGTTCAATGCCGCCAACTACGGCACCGGCGGCGCTGCCATCTTCCCGGGCCAGAACATTGCGGGCAAAACCGGTACCACGTCCAGCAACCGTGACCGGTGGTTCTGCGGCTTTACCGGCTACTATACCGCCGCAGTATGGTGCGGCTATAACCAGCCGGAGCAAATCAACCTTACCGGTAACTATGGAAACCCTGCGGCCCGGCTGTGGAAAATGGTCATGCAGCCCATTCACGACGGCCTGCCCTCCAAGGCTCTTTACAGCGGTAATCAGTTCCAGAGCGTTTCTGTCTGCCTGGATTCCGGCAAGCTGGCCACTGCCGCCTGTTCTGCCGATGCCCGGGGCATTGCAAGAGTGTCCACGGCCAACGCCTATCCTGAGGACATCCCCACGGAAACCTGTGACAAGCACGTGGAGGTTCAATACTGCGTTACCGGCGGTGGTGTGGCTACGCCGTTCTGTAGCATGTTCCCGGATGCCCAGGTGGAAACCCGGTCCCTGGTGAAGATGACCCCCTCTGAGGTAGAGGAGATCCGGGCGGCCATAGGAAAGGGCCTGAAAGCCGAGTACTATCAGGATGGCTATGTCTATTATATCGACAATGACGGAAACCCCCTTCCCTGGAATGGCTTCCACAACGATGCGGGTAACGATGCGGATACCCCCTATATTGTCTGCCCCATTCACAACCAGCAGGCCTTTGAAAACATGGACCATACCGGTGACAACCAGGACGGTGAGGACAACTGGGGCGGCTCCAACTTTGGAGGCGGCAACATGGGCGGCGATTTCGGCAACAACGGAAATAACGGAAACAACGAAGAAGACCCCTGGTAAAGAGAAAAGGAGACAGTATGCTTTGGATTTCGGATCAATGGAAGGACTATGAGGTGCTGGACGCCTCTGACGGCGAACGCCTGGAACGTTGGGGCAAGTATATTCTGGTACGCCCGGACCCCCAGGTGATCTGGTCCACCCCCCATACGGCCCCCCAGTGGAAGCAGCAGGATGCCCGGTATATCCGTTCCAGCACCGGCGGCGGCCACTGGTCGGACCACCATCTGCCAGAGCGTTGGCAGATCAAATATCGGGATTATCTGACCTTTAACGTCAAACCCATGAACTTCAAGCACACCGGCGTTTTTCCGGAACAGGCTGCCAACTGGGATTTTATTCGGGAAAAGGTGGCCTCTGCCGGTCGTCCGGTGCGGGTTCTGAACCTCTTTGCCTATTCCGGCGGTGCCACCCTGGCGGCAGCAGCCGGGGGCGCAGAGGTATTTCATGTGGATGCCTCCAAGGGCATGGTGGCCTGGGCCAAGGAAAATGCCCAAGCCTCAGGCCTTGCTGACCGGCCCATCCACTGGATCGTGGATGACTGCGGCAAATTCATCCAGCGGGAGCTGCGCCGGGGACGGCGTTATGACGGCATCATTATGGACCCTCCCAGCTATGGCCGGGGCCCCAGCGGAGAGATCTGGAAGATGGAAACCAGCTTTTTCCCCTTCCTGCAGCAGACCGCCAAGCTCCTGACCGATGACCCTTTGTTTGTCATTATCAATTCCTATACCACGGGCCTTGCCCCCAGTGCGGTGTCTTACGCCTCGGATGTGGTATTCGGGAAAGACTACGGCGGAAAGACCGCCGCCGGGGAGTTGGGACTGCCGGTGAAAGAATCCGGCCTGATTTTGCCCTGCGGTGCCACCGGAAGATGGACACCCTGAGAGAGGAACGAACAATTTTGGAAGATATTATTTCTGTGGAACATCTGGCCTATTCCTACCCGGATCTGGACGGCCAGAAGGGGACCCGGGTCTTTGAAGACTTAAATCTTACCATTCAGGACGGCAGCTTTGTGGCGATCCTTGGCACCAACGGCTGCGGAAAATCCACCCTTGCCAAGCATTTTAATTCCATCCTGCTCCCCTCCGGCGGAAAGGTATATGTTGACGGCATCGATACCTCCGACCTGGAGCGGATCATTGCAGTCCGCCGCTGTGTGGGCATGGTCTTTCAGAACCCTGACAACCAGATCGTTGCCAATGTAGTGGAGGAGGACGTGGCTTTCGGCCCGGAAAACCTGGGTGTTGCCAGTCCGGAGATCCGCCGCAGGGTGGACAAGGCCCTGAAGCAGGTGGGCATGTATGAGTATCGGGAACACGCCCCCCATCTGCTATCCGGCGGCCAGAAGCAGCGGGTGGCCATTGCGGGGGTCATCGCCCTGGAACCCAAGTGCATTGTCCTGGACGAGCCTACCGCCATGCTGGACCCCCGGGGCCGCAAGGATGTGATGGACACCATTGAAAAGCTGAACCGGGAAAAGGGCATTACCGTGGTCCTCATTACCCATCATATGGATGAGGCCGCCATGGCCCAGCGGGTGATCGTGCTGGACAAGGGCAAGGTAGCCTCAGACGGCACCCCGGCAGAGGTGTTTGCCCAGGTGGACATGCTGCACGGTATTGGTCTGGCAGCTCCGGACACCGTGGAGCTGTGCTATGCCTTGAGACAGAAAGGGGCGGCGCTTCCCCTAAATGCGCTGACACCGGAAGAATGCGCACAGGCACTTCTCAAGTGGCTGAAGGCCTGATGAGCGGAGGAAATAGAATGGAACCAATCTTGCAGGTGAAAGACCTGACCTATATTTACAGCATTGGCACTCCTTTTGAGCATAAGGCCCTGGACAACGTGAATTTTTCCCTGGAACCGGGGGAATTTGTAGGTGTGATCGGCCATACCGGTTCCGGAAAATCAACCCTGATGCAGCAGCTGAACGGCCTGCTGAAACCCACCTCCGGCCAGGTTCTTCTGGGAGGCCAGGATATTTGGTCTGACAAGAAGCTGACCCGGCAGGCCCGTTTTCGGGTGGGACTGGTGTTTCAGTATCCGGAATACCAGCTCTTTGAGGAGACGGTTTACAAGGACATTGCCTTTGGCCCCACCAATATGGGCCTTACAAAAGAGGAAATCGACCGCCGGGTTCGGGAGGCCGCAGGATTTGTGGGCCTTACCGAGCAGCAGCTTTCCGTGTCTCCCTTTGACCTGTCCGGTGGCCAGAAACGCAGAGTGGCCATTGCCGGTGTCATTGCCATGGAGCCGGAGATTTTGATTCTGGACGAGCCCACCGCAGGGCTGGACCCCATTGGCCGGGCGGAGATTTTAGGAAACATTCAGGCCTACCGGCAGGCCAAAAATGCGGCGGTGCTGATGGTCAGCCACTCCATGGAGGATGTGGCAAGGCTTACAGACCGGCTTCTCGTTATGAACGGTTCCAAGCTTGCCATGGACGGAACCCCGGCCCAGGTCTTTACCCATGTAGAGGAACTTTTGGCCATGGGCCTTAGCATCCCCCAGGTCACCCAGGTTTTTCTGCGGCTGCAGCACATGGGGGTAAACGTCCAAAATGTCTATACCCTGGAGCAGGCCGCAGATGCCCTGCTTCGGCTAAAGGAGGAACAGGCCCATGCTTAAAGACATTACTCTGGGGCAGTTCTTCCCCGGTACCTCGGTGGTGCATCGACTGGACCCCAGGACCAAGCTCATTGGCGTGATTCTTTACATTGTGGCTCTGTTTGTGGCCAAAAGCTGGATTTCCTATGCTGTTGTGCTGGCATTTCTGCTGGTGAGCATTGCCGTTTCCACCATCCCCCCCAAGGCCATTGTCAGAGGCATGAAGCCGGTGGTGGTGATTCTGATTTTCACCGGCATCCTGAACCTCTTTTACGCTGACGGCGGCAGAACCTTGCTGCGCATCGGCTTCTTGACGGTGACCACTGAGGGAGCCAAGCGGGCGTTCTTTATGATGGGCAGAATCCTGATGCTGATTTCCGGCACCTTTCTGATGACCTATACCACCTCTCCCATCTCCCTGACCGACGGCCTGGAAAGCCTGTTGGGGCCCCTGAAAAAGTTCCGTTTGCCGGTCCATGAGCTGTCTATGATGATGTGCATCGCCCTGCGGTTCATCCCCACCCTGATCGAGGAAACCGATAAAATTATGAATGCCCAAAAGGCCCGGGGTGCGGATTTTGAGTCCGGCAGCATTATTGACCGGGTCAAGGCCCTGATCCCTGTGCTGGTGCCCCTGTTCATCGGTGCTTTCCGTCGGGCAGACGAGCTGGCCACGGCCATGGAGTGCCGCTGCTACCGGGGCGGCGAGGGCCGCACCAAAATGAAGCTGCTGCGGTATCAGCGGAACGATTTCTGTGCGTTCGGCTGTCTGGCAGCCCTGGTTGCTGTAGTGGCCGTGCTGGCGGGCTTTGGATTGTGAGGCGGTCATGCGGAATATTGCCCTGTTTTTGACCTATCTTGGCACCCGTTATCACGGTTGGCAGGTCCAGAAAAATCTGCCCACCGTGGCGGAGACTCTGGAAAAGGCGGCAGCCCAGCTGGTGGGCCATCCGGTTCACGTGACAGGCTGCGGCAGAACCGATGCCGGGGTTCACGCCCGGTGCTACGTGGCCAATTTCCGAACGGAGTCCACCATCCCCGTTGATCGGTTGCCTTACGCCCTGAATACCCATCTGCCCTGTGACATCGTGGTGACAAAGGCCTTTGAGGTACACGAGAACTTCAATGCCATCGGCTCCTGTGTCCGGAAAGAATACACCTATCAAATCTACAATTCCAGGCTGAAGGATCCCTTTTATGTGGACAGAGCCTGGTTTTATCCCCGACACCTGGATGAAAAGATCATGCAGGCTGCGGCGGATCAGTTTGTGGGTACCCACGATTTTGCCGCCGTCCGCAGTGTGGGCACCGATGTAAAATCCACGGTCCGCACCGTGTATTATTACAACGTGGAACGCCGGGGAAACCTTGTGATATTGAAAGTCTGCGCCAATGGCTTCCTCTACAACATGGCCCGGGCCATGGCCGGGACGGTGGTTTACGCTGCGGAGGGGAAAATCCAGCCGGCACAAATCGGGGCCATTCTGGATTCCGGCAATCGCACGGCAGCGGGGCCCACCGTACCCCCTGGGGGGCTGTACATGACCCATCTGTGGTACGATGACGGCATCGAAAAATTTGAGTGCGGCTGTTCCGATACCTTCCAGTCTGAATGATTCCAAAACGTCCCGGAGCCACCGGGGCGTTTTTCTTAATAAATTGTTTTTCCTTTTTTCTCAGTTCTGTGCTATACTTCAAGAAAATGAATGCGTAAGGGCCTTTCCGGTAACCAGGAATGGTCCGGCGGCAGGGAAGTCCTGCCGCTGCAAAAGGAGTGAAAGCGGCTATGCAGCCAAAAATGTGTTCCAAGTGTAAGAAAAATGTCGCCGTGATTTTTATCAGCAAGGTAGAAAACGGCGTGACCATGAATGAGGGCTACTGCATCAAGTGCGCCCGGAGTCTGGGCATTCCCCAAATCGACCAGGCGGTGAAGCAGATGGGCATTTCCGACGAAGATCTGGACATGATCTCCGACGAAATGAGCAGCATGTTCGGCCAGTTGGAAGGCCCGGAAGGGGAGGAGGACGAGGTGAACAGCCAGACTGCCACCTTCCCCTTTATGAACCAGCTTTTTGGAAATCTGCCCAAAATGCAGAAACAGCCGGAAAAAACAGAGCATGCGGAAAAAGAGCAGAAAAAAGAGAAAAAGTCCAAGCATAAGTTCCTGGACAGCTATTGCATGGATTTGACGGCCCGGGCCCGGGCGGGAACGCTGGATCAGGTCATTGGCCGGGATGTGGAGACGGAACGGGTCATCCAGATTCTGAACCGCCGTCAGAAGAACAACCCCTGCCTGGTGGGTGAACCCGGTGTGGGCAAAACCGCCATTGCCGAGGGTCTGGCCCAGCGGATCGTGGCGGGAGAGGTGCCCTATAAACTCCGGGATAAAGAGGTGTTCCTGCTGGATCTCACGGCACTGGTCGCCGGAACCCAGTTCCGTGGCCAGTTTGAAAGCCGTATGAAAAGCCTGATCACCGAGATCAAGGCCTGCGGCAATATCATTTTGGTTATTGACGAGGTCCACAACCTGGTAGGAGCCGGTGATGCCGAGGGCAGCATGAATGCCGCCAATATTCTAAAACCCCCGCTGTCCCGGGGCGAGATCCAGGTGATCGGTGCTACCACTTTCAACGAGTACCGGAAGTATATCGAAAAAGATGCAGCCCTGGAGCGCCGTTTCCAGCCTGTGACCGTGGCTGAGCCGACCATTGAGGAGGCCACCCAGATCTTGCAGGGCATTTCCAAAACCTATGCCCAGTTCCACGGGGTCACCATTCCGGCGGAAATTGCCCGACAGTGCGTGGTGCTCTCTGAGCGGTATATTACAGATCGGTTCCTGCCGGATAAGGCCATCGACCTGCTGGACGAGGCCTGTTCCGATGTAAACCTGCGCAGCAAGGAGATTTCCCGTCTGGCAGAGCTTCAAAAAGAGCGGAATGACTATGAGCTGGAACTGAAAGTCCTCAATGAGGATGGGGAGAATACGGATTTTGAGCGCCTTGCCACCATCCGCAGCCGCCTTTGCCAGTTGGCAGCGGAAATCGAGGAACTGGATCAGGTTCCCGCCCCTGCCGTGACCATGGACAATCTGGCCAGGATCATCGAGCTGTGGACCAAAATCCCTGCCTCTAAAATCAAGGCCCAGGAATACCAGCAACTCCGGTCTATGGAAGACCGGCTGAAAGCCCATATTGTAGGCCAGGACCATGCGGTGGAAGCCGTGGCCAAGGCCATCCGCCGGAATCGGGTGGGCATTTCCCCCAAACGCCGCCCGGTGTCTTTCATCTTCGTAGGCCCTACCGGTGTGGGAAAGACGGAGCTAGTCAAGTGCCTGGCAAATGACATGTTTGACAGCGTGGATGCCCTGGTGCGGCTGGATATGTCCGAGTACATGGAAAAGCACACGGTTTCCAAGCTTATCGGTTCCCCTCCCGGCTATGTGGGCTATGACGAGGCGGGACAGCTGACAGAGACCATCCGCCGGAAGCCTTACAGCGTGGTTTTGTTTGACGAAATCGAAAAAGCCCACCCGGATGTGCTGAACATTTTGCTCCAAGTCCTGGATGACGGACGTATCACCGATGCCCAGGGTAGAGTGGTGAACTTTGAGAATGCCGTCATCGTCATGACCTCCAACGCCGGTTCCGAGGGGAACGTAGGAGGCATGGGCTTTGGCCGCAGCGACCAGGACCAGGTTCGGGAAAAGACCATGAAGGCGCTCAGAAGCTTCCTGCGCCCGGAATTTTTGAATCGGGTGGATGAAATCATCACCTTTAACCACCTGACCCGGGAAGATTTCCTGCGCATTGCGGATATTATGCTGAAAGAGCTGCGGGACAGCCTGAAAGCCCGGGAACTGACCTTTACCTGGACAGACGATGTGCGCCAGCACCTGGTGGATCGTGCTTTTTCCGTGACCTACGGTGCCCGGAATCTTCGCAGGGTGATTCAAAAGGAACTGGAAGACCCGGTGAGCGAGGCCATCATTGACAGCTTTGAAAAGCCCATTTCCGGTGTCTCCGCCCGGATGGAGGACGGAACGCTCAAGCTGGATATTCAGGAAGCATAAACAGCAGAAAACAGTTCGGCGGCACCCTTTTGCGGTGCCGCCATTTTTTAGAATTCTTCAAATTTGTCAGACAGGGTATCTGATACTTTCCAGGCCATATCCTCCATTTTGTTGGCGGCCTTGGCGGCCAACCGTCTGGTGGGGTTGGACCTGGGCATCATCAGCACCGCTACCATCCCGGCGGCAGCACCCAGACCGGCGGAAACCGCCCATCCTTTCATATCCATGTGGCATCCTCCTTTCTTGATTTTCCCCTAGTATTCCCGAAAATCAGTGCGGCAAACTGGAAGCATTTTCTCTGCCGCCCTTTCTTTTCGGAAAAAAATATGCTATACTGGTTTTAACATTGGAACAGGAGGACGGGCTATGTCGATGGATGGGCTGCAAGAAAGAATTCGGAAACGGAAATGTGCGTTGATGTTGGATTTGACGGTACTTCCCGGCGCCTTGCCGAAGGACTATGGGAATGCCTCTTTTGTGGAGGGGTATTGTGCCTATATCCGCGCCCTTTTAAAGGGGCTGAAAGGCACCGTCCCCGGTGTGCGGTTTTCTGTGGGCTTCTTTTCCCTTTTGGGCGGGGAAGGACTGGCCCAACTTCCTGGCCTTACCCGGGAGGCCGGAGAACTGGGCTATTATGTCCTGCTGGAAACGCCCCAGCTGAACAGTCAGGCCCTGGCAGAGTTCACCGCCCAGACCCTTTTAGGCCCGGAAAGCCTTTACCACTGTGACGGGGTACAGATCCCTTTTTACGGGGGCAGCGATGTTTTGATGCCGTTCTTGCCTTATTGCGAAAAAGAGAAAAAAGATGTGTTTGTCTGTGTCAGAACCCCCAACCGCTCCGCACCGGAGCTGCAGGACCTGCTGACCGGCAGCCGCCTGGTTCATATGGCCGCAGCCAACCGGGTGAGCCGGTACGCCCAGGGACTTCAAGGAAAATACGGCTATGCCCGGGTGGGGCTGCTGGCTTCCGCAGGGGCGGCGGACAGTCTGCGCAGTCTCCGGGAAAAATATCCGGGGCTGTTCCTGCTGGCAGACGGTCTGGATTATCCCAGTGCCAACCTTAAAAATGTCTCCCTGGCCTTTGACAAGCTGGGCAGAGGTGCCGCCTACTGCGCCGGAGAAATGGTCACCCTGGCCTGGCGGCAGAAACCGGACATGGACCCGGTGGAAGCAGCCCTGGCAGAAGTTAGGCGGCAGCAAAAGGGCCTGGGGCGGTATATAACATTTTTATAATGGAATACAAGGGCCGGTGTATCGTGATTTCCGATACACCGGCTAAAATCATTGGCCTCCGTCAATATCGCCGGTCAGTTCCTGCAATACAACAGCTTCGGGGATAACTTCTTTCAGAGAGTCCACAAAAGATGATTGCGTTTTCGGGACAGTCTCAAATGAGGACATCACTTGATCTGTGATTTGTTCCTCCATTTCGTCACTCAACACATCTTTGTCAAACCACAGATGGTAGACATACCCCTCTTTTTCAAAGAAATGATGATAAAAATGCCGTTGTTCTCCCGTCACATCGTCATTTCTTGTCAGCGTTACACCGACCTTCGGGTCATCGCCCCCACCGGCAAAGGCGATGAACTCCACATTGTTGGTCTTGTGAATTTCCTCTTGCAGGTACTTCATAATTTTTGAAGTACCTTTGCTGCTTAAATCTTTCTTGCGCAGCTGCGTGATCAGAAGGCCGCCCACCGTTGTGCCGTCCTCGTCCCGGACAAAATCGCAGCAGTCCTCGGACGGATAGGCTGCGCTGTATCCTTCCGGCAGCGCCAGGGAATAGTCCTTCATGCTGGGAGGAGGCGCTTTCTTGGTACAGCCGCAGCATACCCCCAGGGTCATGGCGAACAATGTAAGGAATATGTAGAATTTCTTCACTTTTGTTACCCTCCATTTCTTTGCATTCGGAAGATCCCGATTTTGCGCGGATTCAATGGGTTTAAACGGCTATGAAATATCGATCTTTATTATAAAGGAATATGCAACAAAAGTCAATTACAAGCACTTTAAGCTTTCCTTAAATCAGTTGTTTCCAACTACCTTCTCCTGCCTTTTTAGAATCCCTGGCCAGCGGGCGCAAAAGTTCCGGGACCGGCGTGGCCGTCAGTCCCGGATGTTTTTTATCGGTTTGTCTTTGCCCCGTTGGCGGTTTCACCGGTGGGGGCGGTGGCGGGTTGGGTGCCGTTTTCCGTTGGCCGGTCACCGGGTTCCGTGATCAGGGGCCCGTTGCCGTTTTCTGTGGTGGGCGTGGTGG
Organism: uncultured Oscillospiraceae bacterium; assembly: GCA_934591845.1. Lineage (GTDB taxonomy): Bacteria > Bacillota > Clostridia > Oscillospirales > Oscillospiraceae > Faecousia. Next base: position 25,997 of record CAKTPO010000002.1, read on the forward strand.
CGGGATGGGTGGTAGGCGCAGTGGTTGCCTGGGTGGTGGGGGCCGTGGTTGTGGGTGCGGTGGTTGCGGGGGTGTTATTCCCCCGACAGGCGGATAAAAGCACCAGAACCAGTGCCAAGGGGAAAATCAACTGAATTCGCTTTTTCATCATTTGTCTCCTCCAAATCATATGAATTCAGGGGTATTATTGCCATAAAAACCTGTTTTACGCAGGAAAAAAACGGGGGCTAAAAAGATTTTTTTATAGTTGCTATTTTTGTTGTTTGATTGTATAATAACTCTGCGCAACACAAAAACAAAAAGGGGAGTACCGCAATGAAAAAGCTTACTGTCAAGAAAGACGTCGCCTGTATGGCATGTCTGGAGTGCGTTCGTGCCTGTTCTACTGCTTTCTATAAGGAGTTCAACGAGGATTACAGCTGCATTCGCATTGTCGCCAAGGGAGATGGCGCAAAGCCCAATGTCTGCATCCAGTGCGGCAAGTGCATGAAGGCCTGCGAACACGAGGCCATCACCCAGAATCCCAAGACCGGTGTTTACATGATCAACAAGAAGAACTGCGTTGGCTGCGGCAAGTGTGTTGAGGTTTGCCCCATGAAGGTCATGGTCCTCAAGCCTGAGAATCCCGCCTCCAAGTGCATCGCCTGCGGCATCTGCGCCAAGGCCTGCCCCATGGGCATTCTGGAAGTCGTCGAGAAGTAATTCCTACGGCAATTGGGCCTCCTTCCGGCGGCCCAATTGCCCTCTTTGACAGCTGGGTCTCCCCTAAAACCCTGACTGACAAACGCAATTTATGAATTTCGGAGGAAAACAATGAGCAAAGGCGGATATTTTTTGGCCCCAAAGCCTGAAAAGAAAAGAAAAACCTGGGTCGTGGTCGTTTCCGTGATCCTGGCGGTGGTCATTTTGATCGGTGGCTTGGGTACCTGGTTTGTGATTTCTAAAATGAACAAGATCCAGCGGGCGGAGAAAGGCGATAACAACCTTTCCGCAGATGATTTGAGCAATATGCTGGTAGAAGATCCAACGGAGCCGGAGGAAACCACCCTGCCTACGGAAACCACGGAGCCCGAGGAAACAAAGCCCAACTATGGCAAAACCGGTAAGGTCATCAATGTCCTGCTTATCGGTCAGGATGCCCGGGAAGGGGAAGACAGCAAAAACGCCGACACCATGCTTTTGGTCACCGTCAATAAGGAGACCAAGAAGATCAACATGACTTCCTTCCAGCGGGACACTCTGGTGGTGATCCCCAAGGTTTATGATACCAACGGCAACCCCCATGACGGCCGCACCAAAATGACCCTGGCCTATGCCCTGGGCTATAAGTGGGGCGGCGACCTGGGTGCCATGGAGATCATCGATAAGGTCATCGAGCGGAACTTCGGTGCCATTGTGGATAAGAACATCGAAGTAGATATGGACGCTTTCGATGCCTGCATCAACGCCCTCCACGGCGTGGACATTGAGCTCAACGCCGACGAGGTCAAGTACCTGAACGACTACTTCAAGGATTACCCGGACCGGGTCTACAAAGAGGGTGTCAACAAGCTGGATGGCTGGGCTGCGGAAATGTACGCCCGTACCCGTCACTCCACCAATGCCGACAACGACTTTAACCGGACCAACCGGCAAAGAGCCGTGGTGGCTGCGGTGCTGGATAAGGTAAAGTCCATGAGCCTGCTGGAAATCAATGCCCTGGTAGACCAGCTCCTGCCCATGGTGCTGACGGATATGTCCAATGCGGACATTACCACCTATGTCACGGAGCTTCTGCCCCTGCTGCCTGAAATGACCCTGGAATCTCTCCAGTGCCCCAACAAGGAAATGGATATGTACGGCAAGGTCATTGACTTGTTCAGCAACGGCGAACAGCACGCTGTCCTGTATTTTGACGAAAACAAGGCCAAGTCCATGGTAACGGCCATTACCGAAGCCGATTGACTTAATAACGCCGCCGTGTTCATACCGGCGGCGTTTTTGAAAAGGAGCGACCTATGAATCATCTTTTGATGTACAATATTCCGGAGAAAAAAGCCGGGATCATTCGGGCCATTGCGCTGCGCCACGGATTTAGAACCCGGGTGGTGGGGCCGGAGGAATTTGGCTATAGTGTCGGTGCCCTGGCAGGGCTCCCCGAGACCCAGGTTCAGGGGGATGGGGCAGCCTTTACCGATGAAATGCTGGTGCTCTGCGGTGTGGAAGGCAGAGCCTTCCATAGCTTCCTGGCCCAACTCCGGGAAAAGAAAGTCCCCGTGGCACTGAAAGCGGTGCTGACGGAGCACAACGCATTCTGGACCTCCTCAAAGCTCCATGAATCTCTGGTTCAGGAGTCGGAAATGCTGAAAAACGCCGGGAAAAGTGTCCACAACCAATAAAAAAACACGGAAGCTGCCGTGAAACGGAAACCCTTATGGGTCGTTTCACGGCGGCTTTTTTTACGGATACCCCGGCAGGCGATGACATAGAGTGGACAAAGGAGGCGATGGCATTGGACCCTTCCTGGCAGTCGTTTTTGGCGGTTCTGCCCCCGTGGATGCAGGAGCCGGTGGACCGGTTGGGGCGGGACAGCCTTTCCCAGCTGCGGCTTCGTCTGGGCCAGCCCCCCAGGTTGGAGTTTTTTCAGGGAACCTGGCTTTTGAGCCGGAGCGTGACGGAGGGGGACTTGGAACATTGCATCAATGCGGCCAGCCGTTATTCCCCCTGGTCTCAGGATTCTGCCAGACAGGGATATCTGACAGTAGAAGGGGGCCACCGGATCGGTGTCTGCGGCCGAACGGTGGTAAAAAACGGTCAGGTAACAGGCTTTCAGGCGGTGACCTCCCTGTGCCTTCGGGTGGCCCGGGACATAGAAGGCCTGGTGGGCCCGGAGTGCGCCGACTGGGGTTCCATCCTGATCATTGGTGCCCCGGGATGGGGAAAAACCACCCTGCTGCGGGAGGTGTGCCGGGTGCTGGCCCAGGCGCATTCCGTAGGGGTGGTGGACGAGCGTGGAGAGTTGTTCCCAAAAGGCTTTTCCCGAGGCCGGGGGCTGGACGTGCTCTCCGGCTGCGGAAAAGAAATCGGCATGGAAATGGTTCTTAGAACCATGGCACCGGACTATATTGCGGTAGACGAGATCACGGCGAAGGCCGATGCCCTGGCTCTGCGGCAGGCTGTGGGCTGCGGCGTGGGGCTGTTGGCAACGGCCCACGCCGAGAACTTTACAGACCTTTCCTCCAGACCCTGCTACAAGGGTCTGACGGAGAAGGGCATCTTTGATACGGTTTTGGTTTTGAAGCGGGACAAGACCTACCACAGGGAAAGGATGGAAACATGGAGTACAAATGGTTTGGAGCGATCCTGGTCATCGGCGGCTGTGGCGGCTTCGGCTTCGCCCTGGCAAAAGATGCCATGAACCAGGAACGGCTGCTGCGGCAACTGCTGGAAAACCTGGATTTTATGGAAAGCGAAATACAGTATCGACTCACCGCCCTGCCGGAGCTCTTTCAGCTCTGCGGCCTGCGTTCCGGCGGAGTTTTGCGGCGGCTGTTCCTGGATTTATCCGGGGAGCTGGACAAGCGCAATGCCCCCAGGGTGGAGCAGTGCCTGCGCACCGTGCTGGACAGGCATCCTTCCATCCCCCGGCGCATCCGGGTGGCCCTTTACCAGCTGGGGAAATCCCTGGGCCGCTTTGATTTGCCGGGGCAGCTGAAAGGCATTGAGGGAGCAAAAAACTGCTGCAAACGGGAGCTTCGGGAGCTGGAACGGAACCGGGAAGAACGGCTGCGAAGCTACCGGACTCTGGGCCTGTGCGCCGGGGCGGCCCTGGCGGTGCTGCTGCTGTGACCATGGAAATTGATTTGATTTTCAAAATCGCCGCCATTGGCATCATCGTCTCCATCCTCAATCAGGTGCTCTCCCGTTCCGGCAGGGAGGAGCAGGCGACCATGACCACATTGGCGGGGCTTGTGGTGGTGCTGATGATCATTGCCCAGAAAATAGCGGAACTGTTCGATTTGGTCAAGACCCTTTTTGATTTCTGATGGAGCTATACTGGAAAGCCGTGGGCCTGGTTCTGGTAGCGGTGCTGTTGGAACTGGCACTAAAAAAGCAGCAAAAGGATTATGGGGCTTTGCTGACAGTGGCAGTCATCATCATGGCCTCAGGGGCTGTCTTGCAGCTGCTAAAGCCTGTACAGGCCCTTTTGCAGGAATTGCAGCAGGTGGGAAACCTGAACCCTGAAAATGTAGAGCTGCTGCTAAAGGCGGTGGGACTGGGCTTTTCGGCGGAAATCGGGAGCCTGGTCTGTTCCGATGGGGGAAACGAGGCCCTGGGCCGGATGATCCGGTTTCTGGGCACGGCGGCGATCCTGTGCCTGTCGGTGCCCCTGTTTTCGGCGCTGCTGTCCTGCGTGGTGGAAATGGTGGGGGTGGCATGAGAAAGCTTGTTTTAGCGCTTCTGCTAATCGTCCTGCTGGTGCAGCCGGTCTTCGGGGAAATTGCGGCCCCTCAGGTGCCGGAGGCAGGTCGGAAGCTGATGCCCCGGGAGACTGAGAATTTTTCCCAGGGCCTGCGGCACATTCTAAAGGAACTGCTGCCCATTCTCCGGCCGGAGCTGGACCAGGGGCTGCGGACAGGCCTGGGGCTGGTCTGCGTGTGTCTGCTCCTGTCCTTGCTACGGACTATGGATATGGGAACGGCTAAAATCGGGAATGTGGTGGGAGCCGTCAGCATTGCGGGGCTGCTTTTTGGCAACGCCCAGGCCATGATCCGCCTGGGGGCGGATACGGTAACGCAAATGAGCGAATATGAAAAGCTCCTGTTACCGGCGGCCACGGCGGCCATGGCGGCCCAGGGAGGGCTAAACTCCGCCACGGCCCTTTACGCCGGTTCCGCCCTGTTCAATACGGTGCTTTCTGCCCTCCTGGGGCGGCTGCTGCTTCCGGTGCAATATCTCTATCTTGCCGCCGCCACCGCCGGGGCAGCCCTGGGAGGAGACAGCCTTAAAAACCTAAAAAACACCATGAAAGACCTGATTTTGTGGTGTCTCAAAACATTGCTGTCCCTGTTTACGGCCTACTTAGGAATCACCGGCGTGGTCAGCGGTACTACCGATGCAGCAGTGGTCAAGGCAACCAAAACGACCATCTCCACGGTGGTCCCCATTGTAGGCGGCATTCTTTCCGATGCCTCCGAGGCGGTGCTGGTGGGCACGGGGCTGCTGCGCAATGCCCTGGGGATCTATGGAATTCTGGCCATTTTATCGGTTTTTCTTGGGTCTTTCGGAAAAATCGGCATCCAGTATTTGATTCTGAAGGCGGCGGCGGGCCTGTGCGGTATCTATGGCAGCAAGCAGGATACGGAGCTTATTGATGACTTTTCCCAGGTGATGCGGATGCTCCTGGGGATGACCGGCGGCATGTGTCTGCTGCTGCTGGTCAGTTCCGTTTGCTTTCTCAAGGGGGTGGGATGATGGCAAGCCGCTATGTGCTGTCCCTGATCACCGCCGCTTTGCTGGGTGGAATCATTACTGGCATCTTCCCCGGGGGCAGCTGCGGAAAGCTTTTAAGGCTTCTGTGCGGGGTGTTCCTCTTGGCGGCGGTTCTGCGGCCCTTGGGGAAGTTGGAACTTCCGGACCTGGAGCTTTGGCTGTCTCAGCAGGATTTGGATGCCCAGGCGGCGGTGGCGGATGGGCTGGATTTTGCCCAGGCGCAAAAGCGGCAGGTCATATCCCAACGGCTGGAAGCATATATCTTGGATAAAGCGGCGGAGTTGGGAATGGACATTGGGGTGGAGCTGACCCTTGATAAAACCCACTGTCCCCAGGCTGCGCTGCTGACAGGCAGCGTTTCGCAGTCCCAGCGGGAGCGCCTGGGGGAGATTCTGGAAACAGAGTTGGGAATTCCAAAGGAGTGTCAACATTGGCAGGAAGATTAAGCGCCTGGGGGGAGTTCCTGAAAAAGAACCGCTATGTGCTGCTGGTGCTGCTGTGCGGGTTGGTGCTGCTGTGCTGGCCCCAGGAGAACAAGCAGCCGCAAAATCCGGAAAAGCAGCAGGAGCAAAGCCCGGGGGAAGATCTGGAAAAGCGGTTGGAGGCGGTTCTGGGGCAGGTGTCCGGTGTGGGAATGGTGCGGGTCTTGCTCACAAAATCCTCCTCGGAAACCACCCTGTATCAGACAGACGAAGCGGAAGTGCGGGAGGAGCATGGGGGCAATGTCCGCAGGGAAACGGTGCTTGTTACCGATGGCAGCCGCCAACAAACCGGCCTTGTCCAGAAGATTCAGGCCCCCAGCTATCGGGGGGCCCTGGTGGTTTGCCAGGGTGGGGATGTTCCGGCGGTGCGGCTGGCAGTAGTAGAGGCGGTGGCAGGGGTTACGGGCCTTTCCACCAATCGAATTACGGTGCTGAAAATGAAGTAGGGAGGGCGATTTTGTGAAAATTTGGAAGAAGAATCTGATTGCGGCGGCGATTCTGGTGACGGTCTGTGCCGGTATCTACGTAAACTGGCTCTATGCCGGGGGCAGGCAGACCCAGACCCTCAGTGACACGCTGGATACCCAGAAGGTGATGAGCGATGAGGATTTGGCAGTCTCAGAGGACATGGCGGCCATTATGGCAGGGGAGGACCCGACCACCACCGCCGAGAGCTACTTTGCGGCGGTGCGGCTGTCCCGGCAGCAGGCCCGGGATGATGCTATCAATCTGTTGCAGGAGGCCGCCAGCATTTCCGGTGACAGCAAGGCAGCGGAATCTGCGGCGGATTTGGAAGACATTGTGCAGACCGCCCTCAGCGAGGCCCAGATCGAAAGCCTGGTCATTGCCAAGGGCTACGCCGACTGTGTGGCCTATATGACGAATGAAGGCATCTCCGTAGCGGTGGCCGCCCCGGAAGGCGGCTTGCAGCAGCAGGATGTGGCGGTGATCGCCGATGTGGTGATGAGCCAGTCCGGCTACGGCCTGGACACCATCCGGGTGGTAGAGGTCCAGTGAACGCAACCCCCTGAAACAGGTTTTGGCAAAAACCAGAACTGTTTCAGGGGGGATTTTTTGCGAAATCCGGAAAAATAACGAATTTTTGTTCGAAAGAAGAAATTTATCAGGGAGGAATAGGCTTTTCTTGGGAAAAATAGGGGTGGAAATCCGGCTGCTTTTATGGTATTATATACTGAAATAAGTATGTAAAGGAGGAAACGGCCATATGAATTGGCTCCAAAGTATGTTGTATGGATTCCTGTCCGGTGTGGCGGAGGTCCTGCCGATTTCTTCCAGAGCCCATGGCATTTTGCTGCTGAAGATTTTCGGAGCTTCCGGCAACAGCAATCTGATGCTGCTCATGCTCCATGCTGCCCTGCTTGCGGCGCTGCATGTATCCAGCCGCACCCATCTGACCAGGATCCGTCGGGCCCTGGCCCTGGCCCGGATCCCCAAGAAAAAACGCCGCCGTCCCCTGGATTTGAAAAGTCTCATGGATTTTAAGCTCCTGCGGACCATGGCCCTGCCCATTATTCTGGCCTATTGCTTTTACAATAGCCTGTCTTTCCTGGTGGGAAGTCTTCTGGCCATTGCGGCGTTTTTGTTCCTCAACGGATTGATTCTGTATATCCCCCAGTTTTTCCCTACAGGGAATAAAGACTCCCGGAATATGAGCCGGGTGGAGGGGCTGCTCATCGGCTTGGGCGGGGCTCTTTCTGTCCTGCCGGGCATTTCCGGCATTGGCGCCATGGTCTCTGTCAGCTCTATTTGCGGCGTGGACAGAAGCTACGCCCTGGATAATGCCCTGATGGCCTCCATGGTGATTTCCGCTGCCATGGTGGTCAGTGATGCCGTCCGGCTGGTTGCCGGAGGCTTTGGAGGGGTTACGTTCCGCATTGTGCTGGTATATCTGACCTCGGCCCTGGCCAGCTTCCTGGGCGGGCTCCTGGGGGTAAAGCTCCTGAAAAAGACTGTTGGAGAGCGTGGATTTTCCTTCTTCGCCTTTTACTGCTGGGGCCTGAGCCTGTTTACATTCTTCTTGAATCTTGTGGCCTGATGGGAGGAATTTCAATGGCACAAAAGAAGCCTTCGACCCGGGCGGATGAAGCCGCCGCCAAATCTAAAAACAAATCCGCCGCTGGGAAACCCAGCGGCAAATCTACCCCTCCGAAGAAGCGTGCTCCGGAGAAAGTGAAAAAAAGCAACCAGGATTTTGCCGGTGGCCTGGCCCCCAATGTCCTGTTTGCCTTCCTCAGCCTCGTCCTGTTTATCCTGTTTCTGGTCATTGCGGTGAATCCGGACGGTGCTTTGCTCAGAGCCATGAAATCCGTGATTCTGGGTCTGCTTGGCCAAATTGGATTTTATTTCTTCATTCCCGCTTTTTTGTATCTGTTTTTCATCCAGACCTTTGGAAGAAAGCACGCCCCTACCATGCGCAGCATCTGCCTTATTGCCTTTGTGCTGCTCAGCGGCAGCATTTACCATCTGGCAGTGCAGCGCCAGGGCATGGCCGAGGGCCTTGCCGTGATTCCGGATTTGTATACAGGGGGCATGGATGGCCGCACCGGCGGCGTGCTGTGCGGCGGGCTAGCCATGCTGCTGCGCTGGTCCTGCGGCAATGTGATTTCCTACCTGATTCTGGGTATTGCTGCCGTACTGACCCTCCTTGGCTCCATGCAGATCACCATTCCCAGCATCGTCCGGGCCATTGCCAACCGGCCCAGAGAACTGTTGGATGAGGGAGAGGAAGACGACTATATGGAGCCTGCGGCGGCGGTGGTGAACCACCTGGCCAACAAGCGCATGGAGCAAAAGCGCCGCAAACAGGCTCCTCAGCCTATTTCCCAACCCCTGCCTGAGAAAACCGAGGCCCCGGCCCAGCCCAAAAAGCAGACCAGGCAGGAGCCCCGGCCAGAGCCCCGGGCAGAGCAGGAAGCCCCGCTTCCCTCTACCGGTACTCCCTCCCGGGCTGCGGATGTGATGAATACCGTTGACTTGGATATTGATGCCCCCATGTATCCGGCCTCCAAGGGCATCCCTGTGGAGAAGGAGACTGCTGAGCTGGAACCGGAGGAGCCTGTGCGCCGCCGGGAGCCGGAACCCATTCCCCAGGAAATGCCGCCCTTTGTAAAGCGCCGGGAGCCTGCGCCGGAGAAGCCTAAAAAACCGGCTGCCGCCAAAGTTCCTGCCCCCGAAACCGGGGACACCGGGGAGAAACCCGGCAAGGTCACCACCAAAGATGCTGCGGAGTCTGCCCGCCAGGTGGCGGCGGAAATCGCCCAGAGCCAGGATTCGCCCCCCCAGGCCTACAGCTTCCCGCCCCTGGAACTTCTGCGCCGCCCTGTGGGGGCCAGTTCCGACGGAACGGAGGAAATGCGGGAGAATTCCAGGCGGCTTAACGAGACTCTGGCAAGTTTCCGTATTGATGCCCATATTATCAATGTCACCCGGGGACCCAGTGTCACCCGGTATGAGGTGGAGCTTGATAAGGGCGTACGGCTGAGCAAGCTGACCTCCTGCGCCGATGACATTGCCCTGAGCCTGGGTGCTTCCGGCGTTCGTATTGCCGCCGTTCCCGGCAAAATCTCCATTGTGGGCATTGAGGTTCCCAACCGTACCGTGACCACGGTCTCTCTGCGGGAGGTGGTGGACTCTCCGGAGTTTGCCAGAGCAAAGTCCAAATCCTCTTTCTCTGTGGGCAAGGATATTGGCGGCAACTGCATTGTGGGCAACATTGCAAAAATGCCCCATATGCTCATTGCCGGTACCACCGGTTCCGGTAAATCCGTGTGCATGAATTCCATCATCATTAGCCTCCTGTACAAGGCAGGCCCCGAGGATGTCAAGCTCATTATGGTAGACCCCAAAATGGTGGAATTGGGCATTTACAACGGCATTCCCCACCTGCTGATTCCCGTGGTCACCGACCCTAAAAAGGCCGCCGGGTCCCTGCAATGGGCGGTTACGGAAATGCTGCGGCGGTATAAACTCATGTCTGACGTGGGCGTCCGGGATCTGGAATCCTACAACAGCATTATGATGTCTGAAGAAGACGGCCAGAAGCTGCCCCAGATCATTGTCATCATTGACGAGTTGGCAGACCTGATGCTGGTGGCCGCCAAAGAGGTGGAGGACTCCATCTGCCGCATTGCCCAGATGGGCCGTGCCGCCGGAATGCACCTGATCATCGCCACCCAGCGGCCTTCTGCCGATGTGATCACCGGCCTGATGAAAGCCAATATTCCCTCCCGTATTGCGTTCTCCGTGGCCTCCGCCATGGAATCCCGGATCATTCTGGATACCCAGGGCGCGGAAAAGCTGGTAGGCAAGGGCGATATGCTCTATGCCCCCATTGGCTGCGGCAAGCCCCTGCGGGTTCAGGGCTGCTTTGTCACCGACAGCGAGGTGGAGGCCGTGGCCGGATTCGTGAAAGAACACTATCTGGCAGATTACAACCAGCAGGTTTTGGAGGAAATTGAGAAAAAGGCCCAGCAGACCGGAAAATCCGGCAAGGGCGCATCGGTGTCTGACCCGGAACCCACAGATGGGGAGCTGGAGGGGGATGAGATGCTCCCGGCAGCAGTGGAGGTCATTCTGGAGACCGGACAGGCTTCCGTCTCCATGCTCCAACGCAGACTCAAGCTGGGTTATGCCCGGGCTGCCCGTATTGTGGACGAAATGGAAGAAAAGGGCATCGTAGGCCCCTTCCAGGGCTCCAAGCCCCGGGCCATCCTGATCACCAAAGAAGAATGGGCCGCCCGCAACGGCGACATGCCGGAAGACGACCCTATGTCGGAAGACGAAGAACTCTAATGAAACCGGCCAAAGCTGACGGCAAGAGCTGAAGGCTAAAAGCTTCCGGCAAAAGCTTCCCCTCCGGGGAAGCTGGCAGGGCGCAGCCCTGACTGATGAGGCAGCGGGGCAGCGTAAAGCATTCCAGAAACAAAGGGCGAATCCGTACAAACGCAACTTCAATATAACGTCCTTAGAATACCCCGGTTGAAAACGACCGCCCACCAGCGAAACCGTAGGGAACGGCCTATGTGCCGTTCCGCACCCGAAAGGACGGAACCGTTCCCGACGAAAAACAGAAACGTCCCCCCGTACTGTCATTCCGACCGCAGCGCCAGCGGAGTGGAGGAATCCACCACGTGGCAGAAAAGTACCACCACAAGGTAAAATCTGCCACTTGAGAAGATTCCTCGACTCCGTTTCACTACGCTCGGAATGACAAACGGGGGGCGTTTGCGCTTCTCCAAACATGTCCTACCCACAAAACCCCCGGCGGCAATTTTGCCGCCGGGGGTTGCATGAAATCCATCACTTGAGGATCCCGCTGATGTCTTTGCTTTCCAGGGTGAAGGTCACCTGGTCTCCCTCATGGGTCAGGGTGACAGTGCCGGTGCCGGAGGCCAGGAGGTCAGAAAGGGCAAACCCGGACTGGGCCCCGTTGGTGACGAACCGGATCTCCGTAATGCCCTGGGCCTCCAACTGCCGCAGGCTCTCGGTGGTGCCATGGAGGGAGGCGTTGTCTGCCTGAACCGTCACAGTGAGCACCCCGTCCTTTTGCTGCGCCTGGTAGGTCAGGCTCTGGCCCTCAGGGCCGGTGACCCAGTAGGGGCTTTGCTGTGTGGGTACCTGGGTGTCCTGCTGGGTGGTCGCTTCTAGCTTGGTGCCCTTGGCCGTCCGGGTGTCCGTAACGGTGCAGCCCGGGTGGGCGCAATGGGCGGTTTCCGTGCCGTCGGCTTCCGTGGTGGCATCGTTGTTGTAAACATAGGTTTCAAACTGATGCCCCAGTGCCGGGATCTCCTGGGTTTTGGTGTGTGTGGACTGTGTTTGACAGGTGTAGGTTTTTACGCCGGGGGTCGTACAGGTGGCAGGGGTGGTTACCGTGCCGCCGTCCCAGTTGTGGTTGCCATTGGGATTATAGAGGATCTTGGTCGGTACACCGGTTTTCATATCGGCACCGGGGGCGTAGTACTGAATCGTTCCCTCGTTTAGCTTGCTGGGATCCTGGGGAAGCTCTGCGCCGTCTTGCCCCAACTTACCGCCGTCGCCGATCCCGGCACCTGTTCCAAAGTCGTTATATTTTTCACCGCCCTGCACCTTCACCTGTGCATCATTGGAGACGGTAATATCCGTGCCAGCACGCTTTTCGCCGCCGCCGATGCCTGCGCCTCCAGCGCTGCCGGTGGCGTTCACTTCGCCGCCGGAGACGGTAATACCCGTGCCAGCACCCCCATTACCGCCGCCGATGCCTGCGCCTTTAGGACCGCCGGTGGCGGTTACCGTGCCGCCGAAGACTTCAATATCCGTGCCGTCACCACCCATACCGCCGCCGATACCTGCGCCAGCATTGCCGCCGGTGGCGGTTACCGTGCCATTCTCAATGTTAATGATGCTGCCATTACCAAGTAAACCGCCGCCGATGCCTGCACTTGAATCGCCGCCGGTGGCGGTTACTTTGTCGCCGGAGATGGTAATACCAGTGCCATTACCCATAACGTCGCCGCCGATGCCTGCACCACCAGAGCCGCCGTTGGCCGTGAGGGTGCCATCCTTATCTTTGTCCGTAATGGTCAGGGTGCCGGTGTTGTCCTTTTCCACACCGGCGTGGTCAGAGCCGCTTTGAACACTATTATTTCCTTCCAGCTCGATGTTTACGTTGCCAGAGGTAGAGATGGCCGCCCCATTATCGGTCTTAATGTTGACATTGTTCAGGGTCACGTTGGCGGTGGCATTTTCCGCTGCTGTGATGGTAACGGTGTTGTCTGTCGTCCCGCTGCTGGTGATGACGGGATTAGTGTCTACTTTTGGGGTACTTCCCGCCTGGGAAACGGTCTGGTCCGTACCCGGAGCAGCATTGACAGTAATATTGCCGTCTTTCAGATCCCAGTCTTTCGCCAGGACGAAGTTGGGGATAAAGGCCCCCAGCAGCACCAGGGACAGCAATCGGGTCATGATTTTTTTCATAGAGATTCCTCCTCAGGCCGAAAAGGCCATGGCTTGTATGCCATTATTATAGAAAGAATGATCCCGGATTGCAAGGGGGATTTTCAAACTTTGGAAATCTATACAAATTCGGGATGTTTATTTTACACAATTTGTATAGGGACGGAATGGCACAATGAGGGACGTGGCTGGTTTTTGTTAGTAACAGTTCCGTCCTTTCAGGTGCGGAACGGCACATAGGCCGTTCCCTACGGTTTCGCTGAAAGGCGGTCGTTTTCAACCGGGGTGCTCTAAGGACGGGCGGGGCGGCGTTGCGCATTGCGGAAACTGTGGGCGCAAAGGTAGACATCCCGAGTCTCACCGTAGGGAACGGCCTATGTGCCGTTCCGCCACGTCGCAAATACAACCCGTGTGGACAAAACGGAACCACCCACCGATTATGTCATTCCGAGCGGAGGAAACGGAGTCGAGGAATCTTCCCGAGTAGCTGGTTTCATCTTGTGGTGGTTCTTTGACCCACGTGGTGGATTCCTCCACTCCGCTTGCGCTGCGGTCGGAATGACAAATGGGGTTGCGTTTGTACGAATTCGCCTACAGTTTCTAGAGTGTTTCAAGCCGTACCGCCCCTCATCAGTCAGGGCTGCGCCCTGCCAGCTTCCCCGGAGGGGAAGCTCTTGTACCGTGCTTTGGGGTGCGGGGGTTGTCGGGGACGATACCGTCCTTTCACGTGCGGAACGGCACATAGGCCGTTCCCTACATACTTTAACGGGCGGATACATATGAACAACGTTGGTCGCTCCAATAATTGTCAATTGTCCATTGTCCATTGTCAATTTTCCTGCCGTTCCCTACAGTGAGACTCGGGATGGTTCCCTTTGCGCCTGTTGTTTTCACAATACAGAACGCCCCTCGCCGGGGCAGGGTTTGTGATGCTCCACGCTTCCGCAGACTGGGCAGAAATCCTCATTGCATAATCGTATAAATTGTGGTATACTGTATGAGAGTTTACACCCGGAGGCGTTTATGACTGAATTAACTGATTTTCAGCAAAAAACCAAAGAAATCTATCCAGAAATCTCCCTGCGCTTTTGGGAACCCCTGGAAAAACATACCTCTTTCCGCATTGGCGGCCCTGCGGAGGTCATGGCTTTCCCCAAGAACCCGGAGCAACTGGGGCAGCTTCTTTATAAGTCCGTTTTATTGGACTGCAAACCCCTTATCCTAGGGGCAGGAACCAACGTTCTGGCACCGGACGAGGGCGTTCGGGGCCTTGTGATTTGCCTGAAAGACTGCTTGGAAGGCATGGAACTGCTGGGTGATCACCGCCTGCAGGTCCTGGCCGGTGTGACCATGGCCAGAGCTGCCGTCTTTGCCGCCAAAAATGGGCTTTCCGGCCTTGAATTTGCCCACGGCATCCCCGGCACCGTAGGGGGCGGCGTTTACATGAACGCCGGTGCTTACGGCTCGGATATTTCCCGGGCCTGTGTGTCAGCGGAGGTTATGGACCGGGACGGAAATATCAGAACCGTTTCTGCCCAAGAACTGGACTTTTCCTATCGCCACAGTGCCTTGGAGGACACCGGGGAGATCGTGGTCAGTGCCACGTTCCAAATGACCCCGGAGGAGCCGGAGAAAATTCGGGAGAAAATGAAGGAGTTGCAGACCAAACGTCTGGCCTCTCAGCCCCTGAATCTGCCCTCTGCCGGGTCTGCCTTCAAACGCCCTGCCCAGGGCTATGCTGCTGCCCTGATCGATGAAGCGGGGCTAAAGGGCTACCGGGTGGGGGATGCCGCCATTTCCGAAAAACACGCGGGCTTTGCAGTCAATTTGGGAAATGCCACCGCCGCCCAGGTCCGGCAGCTTCTTTACGAGGTGGCCCAGAAAGTCAAAACCAACGCCGGTATCACGTTAGAGCCGGAAATTCGTATCTGGAAATAGAAAGAGGGGGAACCATGCAGTCCTTTTCTGCCGCCGCAAAGGCGGAAATATGCCGGGAAGTTCCCCAGCGCATTGACTGTGCCCTGGCGGAGTGCTTTGGCATTCTGCTGTTTTGCAATAGTTTTCAGGACCGGTGCATTAAAATCATCACCGAGAGCCAGGATTTTGGCCGCCTGCTTCCCAAGCTGTTCCGCAAGGCCTTTGGGGTAAGCTTTGACCAGCTTCCGGAGGAGGGAACCCAGGGAAAGCTGTCCTATTGGATCACCTCTGAGGAAAAAATCAGGCGCATTATGGAGTCCTTCGGTTTTACCCCCGGAGATACGCTGTCCCTGCACATCAATCTGGCGGTGGTGGAGGAAGACGACTGCAAAGAGGCCTTTCTGCGGGGGGCCTTTCTTGCCGGCGGCAGTGTGACCCATCCGGCCAAGGCCTACCACCTGGAATTTACCACCACCCATCAGAGCGTTGCCAGAGAATGCTATATGCTGCTCCACGAGACCATGGGCTTCTATCCCAAAACCGCCGCCCGGTCCGGTGCCCAGGTGCTTTACCTCAAGCAGAGTGACCTGATTTCCGACTTCCTTACTTTCCTTGGTGCGCCTGTGGCGGCCATGGGCATTATAGAGGCAAAGCTTGAAAAGGAACTGAACAACAAGGTCAACCGCTGCTGCAACTGCGACGATGCCAATACCTCCAAGGTGGTGGAGGCCGCTCAGGAGCAGCTGGTGGCCATCCGTCTGCTGCGAGATCGGGGGCTTTTGGAAAAGTTGCCGGAAAAGCTTCGTCAGGCGGCCCAGGCCCGGGAGGCAAATCCGGAGGCATCCCTGTCAGAACTGGCGGCCATGATGGAGCCGCCCATTACCAAGCCCGCCATGAATCATCGACTGCAACGCATTGTGCAGCTTTCCAAGGAGGCGTAACATGAGCTTTGTACATCTGCATGTCCATAGTGAATACAGCCTTTTGGATGGAGCCTGCCGCATTGACGGCATGATGGACCGGGTGAAAGAGCTGGGCCAGAGTGCCATTGCCCTGACGGATCACGGTGTGATGTACGGCTGCATTGATTTTTACAAGGCCGCCAAGGCCGCCGGGGTCAAGCCCATTATTGGGTGCGAGGTCTATCTGGCTCGCCGCCGGATGTCGGACCGTATTCACGGTGTTGACAACGACCCCTACCATCTGGTGCTGCTGTGCGAAAACAGAACAGGCTACGAAAACCTGTGCTATCTGGTTTCTCAGGCCTTTCTGCATGGATTTTACGGCAAGCCCCGGGTGGATATGGAACTGTTGGAGGCCCACCACGAGGGCCTGATTGCCCTGTCTGCCTGCCTGGGCGGTGCCATTCCCCAGGCCCTTTTGGAGGAAGACTACGACCGGGCCACACGCTTTGCCCAGGAGCTTTCCCGGATTTTTGGGCCGGAGCATTTTTATCTGGAACTTCAAGACCATGGCATTGCCTCTCAGCGGCCTGTAAATCAGGGGCTTATGCGGCTGGCCCGGGAGACAGGGCTGCCGCTGGTGGTGACCAACGATGCCCATTACCTGCGGAAAGAGGATGCGGATGTGCAGGACATCCTATTGTGCATCCAAACCGGCAAAACCATGGACGATTTGAACCGGATGCGGTTTGAAACCCAGGAGTTTTATCTGAAAAGCGAAGAAGAACTCCGCTCTCTTTTTCCCGGCTGTGACGAGGCCTTTGAGAATACGGCCAAAATTGCGGACATGTGCAACGTGGAATTCACCTTCCACGAATACCAGCTTCCGGCCTTCCCGGTGCCGGAGGGATACACCAATGAAGAATACTTCCGGAAACTCTGCGACGAGGGCTTCCGGGAGCGGTACCCCCAGGCCCCCAAGGAATACAGAGAGCGGATGGAGTATGAGATCAGTGTCATCAGCTCCATGGGCTATGTGAACTATTACCTCATCGTCTGGGATTTCATTCACTACGCCAAGGAGGCGGGGATCCCGGTGGGCCCGGGCCGTGGTTCCGGTGCCGGTTCCATTGTGGCCTACTGCATCCACATCACCGAAGTGGACCCCATGAAATACGGCCTGATTTTTGAACGCTTCCTGAACCCGGAGCGGGTCAGTATGCCGGATTTCGATACGGATTTCTGCCAGGAACGCCGGGGCGAGGTTATTGACTACGTATATAGAAAGTACGGCGCAGACCATGTGGCCCAGATCGTGACCTTCGGCACCATGGCCGCCCGGGGTGCCATCCGGGACGTGGGCCGGGTTCTGAATTTTACCTTTGCCGAGACCGACGTGGTGGCCAAGCTGGTACCCGCCGGGCCCCATGTGACCTTAAAATCCGCCCTGGAAGAATCCCCCAAATTCCGGGAGCTTTACGATGGGGATGAGCGGGTACACAAGCTGGTGGATATTGCCATGCGCTTGGAGGGCATGCCCCGCAACTCCTCCACCCATGCCGCCGGTGTGGTGATCACGGCGAAGCCGGTGTGCAGCTATGTGCCCCTGTCTAAAAACGATGATACGGTGGTCACCCAGTATACCATGACCACCATTGAGGAGCTGGGCCTCCTTAAAATGGACTTCCTGGGTCTGCGAAACCTGACGGTCATTCAGGATGCCGAGGAGCAGATCCGGCAGAAAGACTCGGCGTTTTCCATGGCGCATATCCCGGATAACGACCCGGAGACTTTCGCCATGCTCTCCGAGGGCAAGACCCAGGGCGTTTTCCAGATGGAATCCGCCGGTATGACCGGAGTGTGCATCAGCATGAAGCCCAGCTCCATTGAAGACATTACCGCTATTGTGGCTCTGTATCGCCCGGGTCCTATGGATTCCATCCCCAGGTTCGTTGCCAACAAGCTGGATGCCTCCAAGGTGACCTACAAAACGCCTTTGCTAGAGCCCATCCTTCGTGTGACTTACGGCTGCATCGTCTACCAGGAGCAGGTCATTGAGATTTTCAGAACCCTGGGCGGCTATACCATGGGCCAGGCCGACAACATTCGCCGGGCCATCTCCAAAAAGAAGATGAAGGTCATTGAGGAGGAGCGAAAGGTCTTTGTTTACGGAGATACGCAGCAGGGGATTTCCGGTGCCGTCGCCAAGGGTGTTACCGAGGCGGCTGCCCAGTCTATTTATGACGAGATCGTAGACTTCGCCAACTATGCCTTTAACAAATCCCACGCCGTGTGCTATGCGGTGGTGGCCTATCAGACCGCCTATCTCAAATGCCACTACCCCCGGCAGTATATGGCAGCCCTGATGACCTCGGTGCTGGATTCGGCGGTGAAAATCTCTACCTATATTGCCGAGTGCAAAGAACTGGGCATTGCCCTTTTAAGCCCGGACATCAACCATTCTCAGGACCATTTCTCCGTAGAGGAGGGGGGCATCCGCTTTGGCCTTGGTGCCGTTAAAAACATCGGCAGAGGTTTGATCCGCAGCATGGCGGCCAAGCGGGATCAGGACGGCCCCTTCCGCTCCATGCAGGACTTCCTGGAACGGATGGATGAGGGAGAGCTGAACAAACGGGCGGTGGAAAACCTGATCCGCTGTGGTGCCATGGACTGCTTTGGCTACCACCGCAGTGAGCTCATCGGGGCATACGAAGGCATGATGGATGCCATTTCTGCCTCCCGAAAGCGGAACCTGGAAGGGCAGATGGGCCTGTTTTCTATGCTGGATACGGATCAGGGCCCGGGGAAAATGGAGATTCCCCGGCGGCCGGAATACTCCAGAGCAGAGCTCATGTCCATGGAAAAGGAAACCACCGGCATCTATCTCTCCGGCCACCCCATGGACGATTACCGCAGATTGCTCAAAAACACCCATGTGGTGCCCATTGCAGAGCTCATGGGGGAGGTGCGGCCCTTTGCCGACGGCCAGACGGTCAGCGTGGCGGGCATTATCCAGGTGGTCAAAACTAAAACCACCCGCAATAACTCTATGATGGCCTATGTGACATTGGAAGATGACACGGCCTCTATAGAAATGCTGGCTTTTTCCAACATCATCGGCCAGTATGGCGGTTACATCCGGGAGAACAGCCCCGTGGTGGTGGTGGGCAGACTGTCCCTGCGGGATGACAAGGAGCCCCAGATCATCATCAACCGGGCCAGACCCATTTCTGATTTTGAGGATCAGGCCCAGGAGCCCCGCCCGGCTCCGGCCAGTACCCTCTATCTCCGGCTGCCTTCGGAGGAGGGAAAGCTCTACCCCAAAATCAAAGCCATTCTCAATATGTTCCCGGGAACCCAAAAGACCGTGCTGTTTTTTGAAGATACCCGGGTTCGCCGGGGCACGGCCTGCCAGTTTCGGGAGAATATGCTCCGGGAACTGAAAAGGGTGCTGGGCGAGGGGAATGTTGTTCTAAAATAGCTTTTCATTTTGGAAAAATGTGTTATAATGTTCTGTGACCAACGGAAGGGAGCTGGTGCCTTGAAAAAGAAAAAAATCATTGCGGGTCTCCTGGCGGCCGCTTCGCTGCTGTCCGGCTGCGGCTATCGCACGGTAGAGGATATGTACCAGATCCCCCGGCGGGCCCAGGAATATACACTGCTGCAAAGCACCATTGAGCAGGCCATGGTGGGGCTGACCTTCGCCTCTCCGACTTATGGTGACAACCAGCAGACGGTTCAAAGTGCGGATCTGGACGGAGACGGACAGCAGGAATACCTGGTTTTCGCCAAGGGAAAGTCCGACAAGCCCTTAAAAATACTGATTTTCCACGAGACAGAGGATCAGCGCTATGAGATGACGGAGATGATCCAGATGAACGGCGCGGCCTTTGAGCAGGTGGATTATGTGGATATTGACGGCAACCCCGGCTGTGAGCTGGTGGTAGGCCGCCGCCTGGGAGACCAGATGATGCGTATCGCCGCGGTGTTCTCCTTTGCCGAGGGCCAGAGCAATCAGTTGATCAATACCATTTATGCAAAATTTTATACAACGGACATGGATTCCGACGGAAAAGCAGACCTGATGGTTCTGCGGGAGGGGGATACGGAAGCCTCCTACGGCTCTGCCGTGGTCTACTCCTATGTAGACAATGCCATGATCCGCTCCAAGGAAGTGCGGCTCTCCCAAAGGGTAGATCAGATCAAGCGCACCAAGGTCAGCCGCCTGCAAAGCGGGGAACCGGCCCTGTATATTTCCAGTGTCTTTCACGACAGCGCCATCGTGACGGATGTGCTGACCATTCAGAACGGAAACCTGACCAATCTGAACAGCGGCGGCAAGCTGTCCTACAGCGTGGAGACCCTGCGGAATTATTACCTCTATATGGAGGATATTGATGATGACGGCGTGATGGAAATGCCCAGTCTGATGGAAATTCGCCCGGCCCCCAACCAGGCCGATGCCAAGCCCCAGCAGCTGGTATACTGGTACGCCATCGATTCCGAAGGCTATGAAATTCAAAAAGCCTTTACCTTCCACAATGTGGACGGGGGCTGGTACTTACTGCTGAAAATGGATGCCCTGGCCGTGGAGCGGCTGGCTGTCTCCAAAGAAAGCGGCGGCTATACCTTCTATCTGTGGGATGAGGCCGGCACCTCTGCCGCAGCCCTGTTCTCCATCTATTCTTTTACCGGAAAAGACCGGGAGAAACTGGCTACAGAGCAGAACCGATTCCCCATTTACAGCAGTGACAATGTGATTTTTGCCGGAAAATTGGAGGTTGCCTCCGGAGTCAACGGCATTACCCAGGAAAACCTGATCGAGTCCTTCCGCTTGATCGGTACAGACTGGAAACAAGAAGGATAAAGAGGTAGCATATGAAAAAGGTTTTGATTTTGGAAGATGAAGAAAACATCCGCAATTTCGTGGTGATCAATCTTCGCCGGGCCGGTTACGATGTGGTGGAAGCCGGTACGGGTCAGGCGGCCCTGGACCGTTTGGCGGAGAACCCGGATATTGGTGTGGCGATTCTGGATATTATGCTGCCGGATATTGATGGATTTGAGGTTTGCCGCCGCATTCGGGCCACCAACAAGCAGATGGGCATCATTATGCTCACCGCCCGTACCCAGGAAATGGACAAGGTCACGGGCCTGATGACCGGAGCCGACGACTATGTGACCAAGCCCTTCTCCCCGGCGGAGCTTACCGCCCGGATCGATGCCCTCTACCGCCGCATCGGCGGCGACAGCGCCGCCAGCCCGGAACTTCTGACCCAGGGGCCCTTCGTGATGAACACCCGGAACCACACCCTGGAAAAGGCGGGCAACCGCATTCGCCTGACCCAGGTGGAGTATGCCATTTTGAAGCTCTTTATGCAAAATCCCGGCAGAGCCCTTTCCCGGGAGGATATTCTCTCCGCCGTTTGGGGCAAGGATTACGAAGGAGAACTGAAAATCGTAGACGTGAATATTCGCCGTCTGCGGATTAAAATCGAGGACGATACGGCCAATCCCACCTATATCACCACCGTCTGGGGCCTGGGCTACAAGTGGGGCGCATAAGTGAAAATTCCAATCACATTCAAAAAAATCGGAAATCTGCACAAGCGCTGGCTTACCAATATCACCGTGGTCATTACGGCGGTGGGTATGGTCTGCGTGGCGGCCATTACCGCCTCCTATGCCGCCTACTGCTACCGGAATATGGATGCGGACCTGCAAAACCGGGCCCGCAGTACCACGGAGTTTTTCAAGGAGTACATGGGGCAGGATTATGATTCTTTCTATCAGTCCTGCATCACCTATGCCGAAACCTTTGAAAAAGGGGAGAAGCTGGAGCTGCAGTTTATTGACCAGTGGGGGAAGATCGTGGCCTCCTCCTACGGCAGCTGGGCGGCGGTGTCTCCCAGAACGCCGGAAATTCAGGATGCCATTTCCACCCGCTCCATCCAGCCCTTTGTAGGCAGGGATCCGGATACCGGGGAGCGGATCATGGCGGTCAGCAGCCCCATGATCTACAGCAACGGCCAGGTGATCGGTGTGCTGCGGTTCGTGACCTCCACCGCCGTGATGGACAGTCAGATCGTGGGCATTGCCTTTGTCAGTCTGGCCGTTCTGGCGGCGGCCTTGGCCATTGTCTTGTTGACAAGCTCTCTGTTCATCCGCTCTGTGATGACCCCGGTGGAGCAGATCACCGAGAAGGCACGGCGTATTGCCAACGGCAGCTACGGCGCCCAGATCAAAACGAAATACAATGATGAAATTGCGGATCTGGCGGAGACCATCAACGAAATGTCCGTAAAAATCAGCCAGAATGAGAAAATGCAGGCGGAATTCATTTCCCAGCTGTCCCATGAGCTGCGCACCCCCCTGACCGTTATCAACGGTTGGAGTGAGACCTTGCTGGGTGACGAAAGCCTGGATGCAGATACGGCCCAGGGCCTGAAAATCATATCCTCTGAGGCCAAACGCCTGACGGAAATGGTCATGGAGTTGCTGGACTTTACAAGACTACAGGATGGCCGTATGACCCTCACCATGGAGCAGGCAGACATCCGAAGCGAGTTTGAGGACACGGTCTTTATGTACGGCAGTCGTCTGGCCCAGGATGGTATTACCCTGGATTACCTGGACAACGACGAGGATATTCCCGAAATCTCCTGTGACCCCAAGCGGTTGCGGCAGGTGTTTTTGAACATTCTGGACAATGCCGCCAAGCATGGCAAGGACGGCAAGCGTATTGAAACCAGCATTTCCTATGAGCATGATCAGGTCGTGATCCGCATCCGGGACTTTGGCCCCGGCATTCCGGAGGATGAGCTGCCGCTGGTAAAAAAGAAGTTCTATAAGGGCAGCTCCAAGGCCCGGGGCACCGGCATCGGTCTGGCGGTCTGTGACGAGATCGTCCAGCTCCACGGCGGCACCCTGACCCTGGAAAATGCGGAAGGCGGCGGCACCCTGGTGACTATTGCGCTGCCTGCTTCCCAGGAGTGAGAAAGGAACCACATGAATCAATCTCAAGAAACAAAAGAACAATTCAAGACCTCCATCGGCGGGCAGGCGCTGATCGAGGGAATTCTGATGCGGGGCCCGGAAAAGGATGCGGTGGTCATCCGTGGGGCAGAGGGCCTGACCCTGGAGGTAACGCCCCGAAAGCTCCACCCAAAGGGTTCTCCTAAGAATCTGCCCTTTATCCGGGGTGTCTTCAATTTCTTTGATGCCCAGGTGGTGGGTGTAAAAGCCCTTATGCGCTCGGCGGACCTGGCCCCGGAGGAAGCCCAGGAGGAGCCCAGCAAGTTTGACCAGTGGCTTGAAAAAAAGCTGGGGGGCGAAAAATTCCAGAAAGCCCTGGTAGGTCTGGCAGTGGCCATGGGCCTGGGGCTGTCCATTCTGCTGTTTTTCCTGCTGCCCATGACCATTGCCTCTTTTTTTGACAAATGGATCAAAAGCAATCTGGGCCTGAACCTGGTGGAGGGCTTGATCCGCATGGTCATATTCTTGTGCTATATGCTGCTGATTTCCAGGATGAAAGATATGAAGCGGGTGTTTTCCTACCATGGGGCGGAGCACAAGACCATCCGCTGCTACGAGTGCGGGCTGCCGTTGACGGTAGAAAACGTCCGGGCGCAAACCAGATTCCATCCCCGCTGCGGTACCAGCTTCCTGCTGGTGGTCATGGTGATTTCCATTTTGATTTTCTCCATGGCATCTTCACTGCTGCTGTCCCTGGCCCCGGGGCTGGCTGCCATGCGGGGGAGTTTCCTATACAGGCTCCTGATGATCCTTTTCAAGCTGCTGCTGCTGCCCCTGGTGGTCAGCATTACCTATGAGCTCAACCGCTGGGCAGGCCGCCATGACAATGGATTTACCAGAGTCCTGACCGCTCCCGGCATGTATTTGCAGCACTTTACCACCAACGAGCCGGATGACTCCATGATCGAGGTGGGCATTGCCGCGGTTCAGGCCGTGCTGCCGGAAAAAGAGGGGGAAGATCGCTGGTGACCTTTGGAGAACTGTATCTGCAAACCCGGGCCTGCCTTTTGACCACGGAATCCCCGGAGTCGGCAGGGCCCATGGCAAGAGATCTGGTAAGCACCTTGTCCGGCATGACCCAGGAGGCTTTTCTGGCAGAAAAAAACAGCCCTGTCAGTGCCGAAATCTGTCAGCGGGTAGATGAGGCTCTGACCAGGCTCCGGCAAGGAGAACCCCTGCCCTATGTGCTGGGAGAGTGGAATTTTTACGGTCTCCCGCTGTATGTTGGGCCACAGGTGCTGATTCCCCGGGATGATACCTGCGCACTGGCAGAACTGGCCATTCACAAGGCCCTGTTTTTAGACCAGGATCCCCGCATTCTGGATTTGTGCTGCGGCTCCGGCTGCATTGGTTTGGCCATTGCCAGCCGGTTAAAGGACGCCCGGGTGACCCTGGGTGACCTTTCCAAAGAGGCCCTTTCCGTTGCCCGGAAAAACATTCAGCGCAACCACCTGGGAGGCAGAGTCAGCTGCATCCAAGTGGATGCCATGGAAGAACCCCCGGCCTTTCTGGGAAAATTTGACATGATCGTGTCCAATCCGCCCTATGTCACCGCCGGGGAAATGGAGGAGTTGCCCAAAAGCGTTAAGGATTATGAGCCCCACATGGCGCTTTACGGCGGCCCCGACGGCCTGAATTTTTACCGCTCCATTACGGATAACTACCGCTCCGTTTTGAAACCCGGAGGCTTTTTGTGCTATGAGTTCGGCATGGGCCAGGGGGATGCGGTATGCGCCATTTTAGAAGAGAAGGGCTTTACGGTCCTGGAACGAACCCGGGATTATAATGACAGAGAACGCGCCGTGCTTGCTCAGTACGGCAGGAAGGAACGATAAATATGGCAACAAAAAAGACTCCCTATGAAGCACCGTCCCCCGCATCCGATAAGAAAAAGGCATTGCAGACCGCCCTGTCCCAGCTGGACAAGACCTTCGGAAAGGGTACCGTCATGCGCCTGGGCGACCGGCCGGAGATGAACGTGGAGGCCATCCCTACCGGCTCTCTGGCACTGGATGCGGCACTGGGTATCGGCGGCGTACCCAAGGGCAGAATTATTGAGATTTACGGCCCGGAATCCTCCGGTAAGACCACGCTGGCCCTGCACATTCTGGCAGAAGCCCAGAAGCGGGGCGGGGAAGTGGCTTTCGTGGATGCGGAACATGCCCTGGACCCGGTTTATGCCGCTGCCCTGGGTGTGGATATTGACAATCTGCTGGTCTCCCAGCCGGATACCGGTGAGCAGGCCTTGGAAATCACCGATGCCCTGGTTCGTTCCGGCGCAGTGGATGCGGTGGTCGTGGACTCCGTCGCCGCTCTTGTTCCCAAGCAGGAAATTGAAGGCGAAATGGGCGATACCTTTGTAGGTCTCCAGGCCCGGCTCATGTCCCAGGCTCTGCGGAAACTGGCCGGTACCATCAACAAGACCAACTGCGTGGTCATCTTCATTAACCAGCTGCGTATGAAGATCGGCGTCATGTACGGCAACCCCGAAACCACCACCGGCGGCAATGCCCTCAAGTTCTACGCTTCCGTCCGTCTGGATGTGCGCCGTATTGAGGCCATTAAAGAGGGCGGCAACGTCATCGGCAACAAGACCCGGGTCAAGGTGGTCAAAAACAAGGTGGCCCCGCCCTTTAAGGAAGCCGTGTTTGACATTATGTACGGTCAGGGCATTTCCAAGTGGAGTGAACTCATTGACCTGGCGGTTCAGATGGAGATCATTCAGAAAAGCGGCAGCTGGTTCAGCATGGGTGACGAGCGCATCGGCCAGGGCAAGGACAGCGTAAAGGCCTTCCTGCAGGAGCGGCCGGAGCTGGCGGAGCAGGTGGAGGCAGAGGTTCGGGAGAATCTCTGGAAGCTCACCGGCGGCGCGCCTAAGGCCCCCGCTAAGGCGGCGGAAAAGCCCATTGCCGTAAGCGCCGATGATTTCAGCGATGAGGATTGAGTTTCTAAAAACAGCACCGGACCGTTCAGGCCGGTATACCCTGCGCTTTGAAGACGGCTCCACCCTGCGGCTCTACCGGCAGACCATTGAGGACTTTTGCCTCTATACGGGGCTGGAACTGTCCCAGGAGCAGTATGACAGCCTTTTAAAGGCGGCATCGGAAATGTCCGCCAAAATGCGGGCGGTGCGGATCGTCTCTGCCACCAATGTTTCCAAAAGGGACTTGGAAAGCAGACTGATCCAAAAAGGGGAGGACCCAGGCTGCGCCAAACAGGCGGTGGGCTGGCTCTCTGAAATGCACCTGCTGGATGACTGCTCTACCGCCGAGGCGGTGGTACGCTCCTGTGTGGCCAAGGGCTACGGCAGGAACCGGGCCAAACAGGTCCTTTATGAAAAACGGATCCCCCGGGAACTTTGGGAAGAAGTTCTGGAGGATTACCCGGATCAGTCGGAGAAAATTCAGGATTTTCTTCGGGCGAGACTGGGGCAAAATCAGGATGCCAAGCAGCAAAAGCGGGCCATTGATGCCCTGCTGCGCCGGGGCCACAGCTATGGTGCCATCCGGCAGGCCCTGAACGAACTTTCCCTAGACACAGATGATTTCCCGGAGGATGGATAATGGCAAATATTGGTTTTATTTCCCTTGGCTGTGCCAAGAATCAGGTGGACTGCGAGCGGATGATGTTCCGTGTCCAGGAAGCCGGACATACGGTAAAGGCGGACATCGTCGGCAGCGATGTGGTGGTGATCAACACCTGCGGATTTATTGACTCCGCAAAAAGCGAGGCCATTGATTACATTTTGCAGACCGCTGCTCTAAAGGCAGAGGGCAAGGTGGGAAAAATCCTGGTCACCGGCTGCCTGTCCCAGCGTTATCAGGGGGATATTATGCAGGAGATGCCGGAGGTAGACGGCATTCTGGGTACCGGCAGCTACACCAAAATCGTTCCTGCCATTGAGCAGCTGCTCTCCGGCCATACCGTGGTGGACTTTGGCTCCATCGATGCCCCAGAGGAAGAAGTGGGCCGGGTCGTAACCACCCCGGAACATTATTCCTTTATCAAAATTGCCGAGGGCTGCAACAACCGCTGCGCTTTCTGCATCATTCCCTATCTGCGGGGCAAGTACCGCAGCCGCCAATTGGACGATGTTCTCTACGAAGCCCGGGTTCTGGCTGCCAACGGCACCAAGGAACTGATCGTGGTAGCCCAGGATACCAGCCGCTACGGTACGGACCTTCCGGAACATAAGCGGCTGCTGCCGGAGCTTCTGCGGGAACTGTGCAAAATTGACGGACTTCACTGGATCCGTGTCCACTATGTTTACCCCGATGAAATTGACGATGAACTGATCGATGTGCTGGCTTCCGAGCCGAAAATCGTCAAGTATCTGGATATTCCCATCCAGCACTGCAATGACAAGATTCTGGGGACCATGCACCGCCGGGGGGACAAGAAGCTGATTACAGACCTGTTTGCGGAGCTGCGCCGCCGGATTCCCGGCCTGGTGATCCGCACCAGCCTGATTGCGGGCCTGCCCGGTGAGGGGGAAGAGGAATTCCAGGAACTGTGCCAGTTCCTACGGGAGCAGAAGCTGGAACGGGTGGGGGCCTTTGTGTTCTCCCCGGAGGAGGGGACTCCCGCCGCTCAAATGGAACACGTGGACGAGGACGTGGCCCGGGAGCGGGCGGAGACCCTGGAAATGATCCAGTCTCAGATCATGGACGAATACAACGCTTCTATGATGGGCAAGACCCTGGAGGTTCTGGTAGACGGCTATGACCAGGAGCAGGAGCAATTCTATGGCCGGACCTATGCCGACTCCCCGGATATTGACGGGAGAGTCTGGATCGCCTCCGAGGAACCCCTGCGGGAGGGTATGTTCGTAAATGTGACCATTGACGGCTGCGTTGATGGGGACTTGGCTGGCTATGTAGTGGAGGAAGAATAATGACAACTGCAAGTAAAATCACCCTGGTTCGGGTATTTCTCATTCCGGTGATGATGGTCACGCTGTACTTAAGCGGCGGCCAGAGCGGAGTCTGGATGTGGGTCTCCCTTGGCATTTTTGTGGTAGGCAGTCTCAGCGACTATATAGACGGCCAGATCGCCCGCCGGTGCAACCAGGTCACGGACTTTGGCAAATTCTTAGACCCCTTGGCAGATAAGCTTTTGACCATTGCGGTCATGACCGTGTTCTGCCAGTGGGGCCGGTTCCCCGCCTGGGCGTTGATGATCGTTCTCACCCGGGAGTTTGCCGTTACGGGTCTGCGCCTGGTGGCAGCCCCCAAGGGCCGTGTCATTGCCGCCGCCTGGAGCGGAAAGGTGAAAACCGCCAGCACCATGGTGGGCCTGATTCTTTGGATGCTGCTGCCTGAAAATACTGTTGTGGGTCTCATCGTCTCCGCCGTCATCGTGCTGACCACCGTTTACTCCGGCGTAGAGTATTTTATCAAGAATTGGAGCTGCCTGTGGGACTGATGCTTCCCAAGGCACAAAACATCAGGACCTGCCCCTTTCCGGTAAATCCAAAGGCGGCAGGACCTTTTTTACTTTTGGTGAAACAAATCCCGTTGTACAGTCGTATCCATAGTGAAAGGAGGTGGGGACCATGACTTCTTTGTTGCGTACGGACAGAGAAATCACGGAAATCTACAGAAGAAATGTGGATACGGTCTACCGTGTCTGTTATTCCTTTATGAGGAACAAGCCCGAGGCGGAGGATATGACCCAGGAGACCTTCCTGCGGCTGATCGCCTCCGGGAAAGCCTTTGAAAACCAACGGCATGAAAAAGCCTGGCTCATCGTTACGGCGTCCAATCTCTGTAAAGACCAGCTCAAGCGGCTTTACAGACATGAGGAGGACTTGGAGCAGCACACAGAACTGGCGGCGGAATCCCCCCTGGGAGAAAACCCGGTGCTGGAGGCCATTCTGAAACTGCCCATGGATTACAAAACGGTGGTATATCTCTATTACTACGAGGGCTATACCACCGGAGAAATCGCAAAAGCCCTCCATTGCCCTCAGCCTACGGTTCGAACTCGGCTTGCCCGTGCCAGAAAACAACTGAAACTCATGTTAGGCGGTGATTTGGAATGAAAAAACAGAGCATTCATCAGGCATACGATTCCATTACCCTGACCCAAGAGGAAAAGGATGCCATGCTTGAACAAATCCTGTCCGTATCCGGTCATCGGCCTACGGAAAGGAAAAGAACCATGAAGTATAAAAAGACACTGCTGCTTGCGGCCATTGTTGCCGCCATGGCGATTTTTATGGGCTGCGCCGTTGTGGCTCTGACCACCAAGCAATTAAAGCTGGATGAATACGAAACCACGGCCCCCGCCTGGATCGACGCTGACGGCCAGCGCCACGAGGCACAGGAGGTAACGAAAACCGTTCTGTCCCTGCAGGGTATTGAGGGAACGCCGGAGCAGTTGGCTTCCAAGGAATGGTACGATTTTTGCAAGAGCTATGACCCGGACCATTCTATTCAAATTGCCTCTAGCGGTAAATTCCAGGCCCCGGAGGAATATGCGGCTTACAATGTCTATTCCCAGGAAATGGTGGAGAAGCTCCAGGAGATTTCCCAGAAGTACGGCTTAAAGCTCATGGGCAGAAAGGGACAGGCGTATTACTACGATTGGAAGCTGGGCTGGGATGCCCTTGGCATTCAGGAGCCGGTGATCTCCGGTGCGGATGATACCTTTGAGCTTCGGGGTTGTACCTTTTTCGAATCCGGCAGCTACTGCATTTATACAGACTTTCATGTAACAGACCCGGCTTTTTCCTGGCAGCACCCTACCAGTTTGGTTTTGAACTGCAATAAAAAAGGCTTTATGGGGAACCGAATTGTCAGCCTGATCAACGGGGCCACCACAAGGGAATGGACCTACAAAAGAAGTGACGGAAAAACGATCTTGATCGTGGTTTCCAGAGATCCGGTGCAGCCGGCCAATGACAATCTCTATCTCATCTGTGACCGGGAGGATGCCTTCCTGTATGCGATCTTCCCTCCGGACTACTACCTGAATAACGGAGACGGGCCCAGGGAAGAAATGTCTGACAAGGATATTGAATGGCTGGCAGAGCATATTGATTTCTCGCTTCAGACCAAACAGCCGGATATGGATGCGGTGCTGCCCCTGCTTCAAAAGGAGGATGCCGCCTATGACGCCCTTTTGTATGCGGATGATCCCTTTATCCAGGACAGCTACCGGAAGCTGTGGAAGGTTCTGGGAGCGGTAAAGGAATACACACTTATGGATTTGGATGGCGATGGGGTAGAGGAGTGCATCTTCTGGGACCGGGATGACAATCCGTCCCTTTACACCATGAAGGACGGAAAAACCGCCCCGGTGCATACCCAGGGAGAGAAACCCCTCGGCATCCATGGGGCAGTTACCCTCTGCGAAAACAATGTTTTGAAAACCTACGAGGAAGTGGGACAGGCCTATAAGCTCTACTGCTTCTATACCGTGGAGCAGGGATCCCTTGTAGAGCAGAACCGGGTGGTCTATGACATTGCCAACGATGCCTGGGGCCTGAGCCTTAGCGGCATCCATATCGTTAAGAACATCACACGGGAGGAAGCGGAGTCTATATTGAACGCCTACCGGGAGATTCCCCTGGAACGAAAGCCCATGGATGAGATGCCAGAGGATAACTGAACATACAACCGTTAGGAGGGGCTTGGCCCCTCCTAATTTTTGCTGGATTTTCTAGAACGACTGTGCTATAATGTCCTGGCATTTCCAAGGAAAGCGAGGACGATCCATGAACGATAAGGAAATCGGCGAGATCCGCCGACATCTGCGGCGGGACCGCAGCAATATTACGAAGATTTACGGCTGCTTTGTCAATGACAACAAGGAAATTATTACAGAGTTCAGCCAGAGTACCGGAATGATGCCGGAAAACGAGGGGGATAAGTATTTTGCCCTGTTCAAGCGGGTACTCTCCGGTGCCATTGGCAAGAACCTCATTGACATCACTTTCAAAACCGCCCAGGTGGCGGGAAGTCCGGAGCATAAGCTTTTGATGGACCTGCGGGAATCCAAACTCAAAGACGATGAGTTGCTCCATTCCTTCTTCCAGAAAATCATTGACTCCGTGACCATGGAGGGGAATTACCTGATTTTGCTGGGCTGTGACAGCTATGATGTGCCCTTTAAGGGAAAGGACGATTTGTCCGATTCCGATAAATCCGAGGAGGTGTATACCTATCTCATCTGCGCCATTTGCCCCGTGAAGCAGACCAAGGCCAACCTCCATTATGTACCCCAGGAAAAGCTGTTCCACGATGGAGCCATAAATCAGCCGGTGTCTGCGCCCGTTCTGGGCTTCCTGTTCCCGGCCTTTGACAACCGGGCCACCAATATTTATAACGCTTTGTACTACACCCACGACGTCAAAACCAGCCAGGATGCCCTGATCGAGGCCCTGTTCAATACCCCGGTTCCCATGCCTGCCTACGAGCAGAAAAAGTGCTTTGAGGCTCTGCTCACCACGGCCCTGGGGGAGGAGTGCAGCCTGGATGTGGTGCAGACGGTCCACGACCAGCTGTGCCAGCGCATTGAGCTGCACAAAGAGGCCAAGGTGCCTGAACCTCTGATGATCGCCAAGGCCGATGTAAAGGAAGCCCTGGCCTCCTGCGGCGTCTCGGAGGAACATCTGGCAAAGTTCAGCGTGGATTACGATGAGACCTTCGGCTTTGAAGCGGACCTGCACCCCAAGAACATTATTGACAACAAGCGTTTTGAAATCAAAACCCCGGATGTTTCCATCAAAGTTGACCCCACCAGAAGCGACCTGATCGAGACCCGGATCATCGGCGGTGTCAAATACATTATGATCTGCGCCGATGAAAACGTAGAGGTCAACGGCGTCAGCATCCACATCGACCAACCGGAAAAGGAAACCGCCACGGTCTAAAGCGAACAGAAAAAATGGGGCCGTCTCCGGTGTTTGCAAAGTCACCGTGAGACGGCCCTTTTCTTATGAGTAGAGCAAAAAAAGAACAGTTCTTGAATCATTGCAAAAAACAGCCGGGATGTTTACGCATCTCGGCTGTTTCGGGTAATAGAAGTTACTTTTCTCTGGACTTGAGGACTGCGTTGACGATGATCTCGGCGCACTGTTCCAGGCCCAAGGTGCTGGAGCGCAGGCACAGGTCGTAGTTCTGGGACATGCCCCAGGTTCTGCCGGTGTAGTGCTGGTAGTTTACCCGGCGGCGTTTGTCCTTTTCGGCCAGACGGACTTCCGGGGACTTGTCGGTCTCACCGTAGAAATCCACAATGTGCTTGGCCCGGAAAGCCTTGTCGGCGTTGACGTAGATGTGCATTGCATCCGGACGGTCTTTCAGAATGTAGTCGGCGTTGCGGCCTACAATGACACAGGGGCCTTTTTCCGCCAAATCCAAAATCACGTTGCACTGTGCGTTCCACAGGTAATCCGCCGTGGAAAGGCCGTTCATAATGCCCGGTACGCCCTGGGGGGCAAAGGCATAGGAGAACACGCTGCCGCTGGGAGAATGCTCGGAATGCTCCGCTACAAACTTGGGCGCAAAACCGGACTCTTTGGCAATATCTTCAACGAGTTTACCGTCATAGAAAGGAATTCCCAGCTTATCCGCTACCATATGTCCGATGGTCCGCCCGCCGGAACCGAACTCACGGCTGATCGTAATGATTTTCTTTTCCATAACATCGCCTCCAAAAAGTGTTTCTTGATGGTCCCATTATAGTCAAATTGACGGGAAATGTCAATCCGTTGAAAGGTCCCCTTGGAAAAAATTATGAAATCAGCCCAAAGTGGCCAGTGCTTTCCGGATTCGCTCCTGGGTGCGCTCATAGCCCAGCAGCTGCATCACGGTGTAAAGATCCGGAGAATTGGTCTTGCCGGTGACGGCCAGACGCAGGAATGTGGACACATCGGCAACGGTACCAGGGAAGGCCTGGGGGTCTTGCTTGTAGGCTTTCATATCTGTGGTAAAGCCAATGGCCTCGGTAATGGCTTTCACTTTGTCAAACCAGACGGTGGCATCGTCCGCCATGTCAAATTCTTTCAGGAACCGGTTCAGTACCTCGGCAACGGTGGCCTTGGGGAACTGGTCTCCAAAATCCGGGGTCTGCAAATACTCGTCATAGAAGAAGCCCATATAATCCTTGGCATCTTTCCAGGTGGCCAGATCCTTTCTGGGCTTTTTCCCGCCCCGGCCAATGGCCAGAATGGCCTTTGCGTAGTCGGGGTTCTCGGTGAGCTTCCGGCCAAAGTCCGGCTGGAATTCCTTGGCCCATTCTGCCAATTGGGTGTAGACCGTTTCCGCATCCATCCGGGAGATGACGTTTTTGGAAACGTCAATCAGCTTGGCGTAGTCAAAGAGGGAACCGGCGGGGTTCAGCTTCTTGGGGCTAAAGGGAAAGGTGTCAATGTCCGCCTGGGGGTTGGCCCGCCGCCAGTCCTCAAAATTGGAGTTCAGCACGGTCATCAGGTACTCCCGCATGGCCTGGGTGGAGAAGCCCTCTGCTTTGTAGTAGGTCAGGGCCAGTTCCGGGTCTTTCCGCTTGGAGAGCTTGCGCTTGGAGTTGCCGTCCATCTTCATCAGCGGTCCGATGTGGACGTACTTGGGCAGCTTGAAGCCCAGGGCCTGGAACAGCTGGATGTGGAAAGGCAGGGTGGACAGCCACTCATCGCCCCGGACCACATGGGTGGTGCGCATCAGATGGTCATCCACGGCGTGGGCAAAGTGGTAGGTAGGAATGCCGTCGGATTTGAGCAGCACATGGTCCACGTTGTTTTCCGTAATGGTCAGCTTGCCCTTTACCAGGTCGTCAAACTTAAATTGGTTTTCGATGGAGCCGGTGGAGCGGAACCGCAGCACCCAGGGGTGTCCGGCGGCAAGCTCTGCCTGAATGTCCTCCATGGGCCGGTCACGCCACAGCGCATAGGGTCCATAGTAGCCGGTGGTCTCCTTGTTGGCCTCCTGCTTTTCCCGCATGGCGGACAGCTCTTCCTCCGTGCAGAAGCAGGGGTAGGCCTTGCCCTCGGATACCAGCTTCTTGGCGTAAACATGGTAGATCTCCGCCCGCTGACGTTGCCGGTAGGGACCGTAATTGCCGTTGTCCCCGTCAATGGTAGCACCCTCGTCAAAGTGGATGTTGTAATGCTTCAAAGAGCTGATCAGCACTTCCACCGCCCCGGGGACTTCCCGCTTGGCATCGGTATCCTCAACCCGCAGGAAAAGAACGCCGCCGGAGCGATGGGCCATCCGCTCCGAGATCATGCCCTGTACCAGGTTGCCCAGGTGGACGAAGCCTGTGGGAGAGGGGGCCATGCGGGTCACGACGGCCCCTTCCGGCAGGTTCCGCTGGGGGAATCGCGCCTCCAGCTCCTCGGGGGTGGCGGTTACATCGGGAAACAGAAGATCAGCCAGTGCTTGATAATCCATAAAATCTACCTCTTTGTCATAAAAATCTAGCATAGAGTATACCATACCGGAGAGCAGAAATCAATTCAAAAGCGCTTGACTTTTCAAAAAGATGGTGCTACTATGTATAAAAATCTATGGAGGTTTGGCAATGTTGCATGTGTCTGTTTCTTTTGCGGCATGGCGCGTCTGGGCTTGGCGGTCTTGGGACGAGCTTACATTGTCATGCCCGGATTTTTGAGGAGAATTCTCAAAAGAGGAAAAGGAATGATCGGTGTAGGCCATGAATGGGTCTGCACCGTTTTTTATTCTGAGAATCTCCTTGCACAACGACCGTTCATGTGATAAAATGAAAAAAATTGAAGAAGGAAGCGTTTGTTATGAGTGAAATAATACAGGAGAAGAAAAGAATGCTCTCCGGCATCAAGCCCTCCGGAGACCTGACCCTGGGCAGCTACTTAGGTGCCGTTAAAAACTGGGCGGAGCGGGCTGACGACTACGACTGCTTTTACTTCATGGCGGACCTCCATGCCATTACCGTCCGGCAGAATCCCGCGGACCTGCGGCGGCGGACTTTGGAGCAGCTGGCCCAGTACATTGCCTGTGGCCTGGACCCGGAGAAAAACACCCTGTTCATCCAGAGCCACGTCCACCAGCATGCGGAGCTGGGCTGGGTACTCCAGTGCTACTCTATGTTCGGTGAACTCAGCCGTATGACCCAGTTCAAAGACAAGTCCGCCAAAAACGCCGACAACATCAATGGCGGCCTGTTTTCCTATCCCAGCCTGATGGCAGCGGACATCCTGCTGTACCAGCCGGACCTGGTGCCTGTGGGCGAGGACCAGAAGCAGCATGTGGAGCTGTGCCACACCATCGCCCGGCGGTTTAACGGCGTTTACGGGGATGTCTTCAAGATGCCGGAGCCTTTTGTTCCCAAGGTCGGTGCCCGGATCATGAGCCTGACCAACCCTGCCGCCAAGATGAGCAAGTCCGAAAACGAGGATACGGGCCGTGTCATCATCATGGACACCCCGGAGACCATCATGCGCCAGTTCAAGCGGGCCATTACCGACTCCGATACGGAAAACTGCGTCCGCTACGACAAGGAGAACAAGCCCGGTGTCAGCAACCTGATGACCATTTATTCCGCCTGTACCGGCAAGAGCTTTGAGGAAATCGAGCGGGAGTTTGCGGGGCAGGGCTACGGTGCTTTCAAGCCTGCGGTAGGCGAAGCCGTGGTAGAGACCCTGCGGCCCATCCGGGAGGAGTCCACCCGCATTATGAAAGACAAGGCCTACTTGGAGCAGGTCTACAAGGCCGGTGCCGAAAAGGCCAGCTATGTGGCAGAAAAGACTCTGCGAAAAGTCTACAAAAAAGTTGGTTTCGTGGCCAAATAAATAACAAATGCCCGGCTGAGCCGGGCATTTAAGTTTTTAATAGGGGTTACAGCTTGATAAGTCCCGCATTGACCATTTCTTGCAGACTCAGGAGGATGCCAAGCTTTGCGTGGTACCAGGTCAGACCGCCCTGGAAATAAACGGCGTAGGGTTCCCGAATGGGTCCGTCGGCGGACAGTTCAATAGAGGAGCCTTGGACAAAGGCACCGGTTGCCATGATCACCTGGCTGTCATACCCGGGCATATCCCAGGGCAGGGGGGTGGCAAAGGAATCCACCGGGGCCGCTTCCTGAATGCCCTTGCAGAATGCCACCATGGCCTGTTCGCTGCCCAGTTCCACGGCCTGGATGATATCATGCCGGGATTCCGTGGCGTTGGGAACGCAGTGATAGCCCAGAGGCTCATAGAGGTTGGCGGCAAAGACCGCACCCTTTTCCGCACCGGCCACCACCGTGGGGGCCAGGAAGAAGCCCTGGAACAAATCTTTCATCAGACCCAGGTTGGCACCCACCTCCTGGCCCAGACCGGGAGCGGAGAGCCGGTAAGCGCAGCGGGACACGCACTGTTCCGTGCCGCAGATGTAGCCGCCAATGGGGGCCAGACCGCCGCCGGGGTTTTTGATTAGGGAGCCGACCACCATGTCCGCCCCCACGTCCGAGGGTTCCATGGTCTCCACAAATTCGCCGTAGCAGTTGTCCACCATCACGGTCACATCGGGCTTGCACGCTTTACAGAATGCAATGAGCTTGCCGATTTGCGCCACAGAAAAACTGGGCCGGGTGGCGTAGCCCTTGGAACGCTGAATGGTGATCAGCTTGGTTTTTTCGTTGATGGCTTTTTTGATGCTATCGTAATCAAAGTCCCCATCGGGAAGCAGATCCACCTGCCGGTAGTGAACGCCATACTCCGCCAGAGAGCAGGGACTTTCCCGGATGCCGATGACCTCCTGCAAGGTGTCATAGGGCATCCCCACGGGAGAAAGCAGTTCGTCACCGGGCAGTAGATTGGCACTGAGGGCAACGGTCAGGGCATGGGTGCCGCAGGTGATCTGGGGCCGCACCAGGGCGGCTTCCGTGTGGAACACGTCGGCATAGACCTTTTCCAGGGTATCCCGGCCCAGGTCATCGTAGCCGTAGCCGGTGGTGGTGGTAAAACAGGCGGCGGAAACCCGGTTTTTCTGCATGGCAGACAGAACCTTGGCCTGATTGTACTCGGCCACGGCATCAATGGCGGCAAAACGCTCACGCAGCCGCTCCAAAGCCTTTTCACCGTAGGCATAGACTCCGGGAGAAACGCCCATTTCCATATACATATTTACAAGTTCTTCCAAAAAATTCACGCTTTCTTCTGATTTTTTTACACTTTGAGCATTATATGAAAAATACCCCGAAAAGTCAAGGGATTTCCCATAAAAAGACCCCGCAGAAGATTTTCTGCGGGGAAAAGCTCAGTCGTTTCTTCGGTTTCCGCGGTTGCCGAAAAGGATGATCAGCCGCAGCAGCTGGGCAAGGGCCGTGGCGGTGGCGGCCACATAGGTCAGTGCCGCCGCCCGCAGGGTCTTTCGTGCGCCCTGCTGCTCGTCCTCGGTCAGAAGCCCGGTCTGGGAAATGGCCACCATGGCCCGGTGGCTGGCGTCAAATTCCACGGGAAGGGTCACCAGCTGGAATACCAAAGACAGGCCAAAACAGGCAATGCCCAGATACACCAGGGCGTAGGAAAGCTCCCCCAGGGAGGAGAACAGCAGTCCCGCCAGAATCAGGGGCATGGCCAGCTTGGAGCCTAAGTTGGTGGCGGGGATCACCGCCGCCCGCACCCGCATGGGGGCGTAATCCTGGGCGTACTGAACGGCGTGTCCTGCCTCGTGACAGGCAACGCCAATGGCCGCGGTGGAGGTGCTGCCGTAGACGTCATCGGACAGCCGGATTACATTGGTCCGGGGGTCAAAGTGGTCCGTCAGACTGCCGCTGATGCGCTCCACCCGAACGCCGGTAACGCCGTTGGCAGAAAGAACCTGGGCGGCAGCCTGGGCACCGGTCAGCCCTCTGCGGGAGAACTGTTTGGAATAACGCTTAAAAGTGCTGTTGACATTGGCACTGGCCCAGAGGGACAGAATCACGCAGGGCAGTACCAGAACCACATAGGTCCAGTCAAAACCGTAATAATAGGGCATAAAACCACTCCTTGCATTCTTTGTGGCATCATTTTACTCTAAAACGCGGGAAAAGGCAAGGCTTCCCGGGGCAGAAGAAAAGAAGAAATTGTAAACATTCTGCTCTGAGGCTGCTACAATAATTCATATTTTGTTCATTTATTACAGGGGCGGTACTGGTATACTGAGAGGGATGGAACAAAGGGAACCTCTGAGAAAGCGGCCCGCAGCTTTTGCAGCGGGTCTGCCCGTGAATGCAGAACGTCCCAAACAGAAATGAGTTGATGTAAAGTTGAAAGACCCCAGCAAGGAAAAATATTTTTACTCCATGATCGCAGGATTTGGAGCCATCAGCCTCAGTGTGCTGCTGTTCTTCTTCCTGTACAGGCTCCAGGGCATCGGTGCGGTGCTGTCCAACCTCAGCACCATCTTGGCCCCCTTTATTTACGGCGGTGTTATCGCCTATCTGCTCCGGCCCATGTGCAACGCCCTGGAAGCTTTCTTCCAGCTCCGGCTGCCCAAGAACATGCGCCGGTTCGCCAATGCCTTTGCGGTGGCTTTTTCTCTGCTGGTGGGCATTCTGGTGGTCTATGCCCTGATCACCATGGTGGTACCCCAGCTGCTGCAGAGCATTGAGATGCTGTGGAATGCCCTGCCCGGAAAGGCGGATCAGCTGCTCAGTTGGGCCACGGCCACCTTTGGCGAAGACGAGCGGTTGGTGCAGTTCTATAGGGACAACTATGAAAATTACTTTGCGGACATTGAAAAATGGGTTCAGTCCAAAGTCATGCCCCAGATAACCAGCCTGGTCACCAACCTGGGTACCAGCGTTTGGCGGGTTATGACATTCCTGTATAACGTTCTGATCGGTCTCATTGTGGCTATTTATGTCCTCCATGGCCGGAAGCGTTTCGGCAAGCAAGCCAGGCTCTTGGTTCGCGGTATGTTTCCGGACCGCTGGGCGGAGCTGATTTTGCAGGAGGTCGCCTTTATTGACCGGATGTTTGCCGGATTTATTGACGGTAAAATCATGGACTCGGCCATTATCGGTGTGCTGTGCTATATCGGCTGTACCATTTTGCGCATCCCCAACACCTTGCTTGTCTCGGTGCTGGTGGGCGTTACCAATATTATCCCTTTCTTTGGCCCGGTGATCGGCGCAGTGCCTGCAACACTGCTGATTCTCATTGAAAGCCCCATCAAGGCTTTGTGGTTTGTGATTTGGATATTGGTGCTGCAGCAGCTGGACGGCAACGTCATCGGACCTAAGATTCTGGGCAACCGTACCGGCCTTTCCGGCTTCTGGGTCATGTTTGCCATTATCCTCTTTGGCGGACTCTGGGGCGTTGTGGGCATGGTCATCTGCGTCCCCCTCTTTGCGGTGATTTATGATTTGATCCGCCGCCTGGTTCGCCGGGGACTGCGGAAAAGAAACCACACGGAGCTATGGGACGATTATCGCGCCCAGTTCCCCGATTCCGGGGCAGACAGCTCCAAATCCTCCTGAAAAGAAGGTTTTGACTTATGAACTATGCGGTTATTAAAAACTGTGACATTGCCAATGGGCCTGGTGTGCGGGTGAGCCTGTTTGTCTCCGGCTGCACCCACCACTGCAAGGGCTGCTTTAATGAAGTGGCCTGGGATTTCCAGTATGGTGACCCTTTTACGGCTGAAACCCTCCAAAGCATTTTGGATATGATGAAGCCTGACTTCATCCAGGGCCTGACCCTTTTGGGCGGTGAACCCTTTGAGCCGCAGAACCAGGGGCCGTTGGCAGAATTGGTAGAGGCGGTCCGGGAAACCTATCCCGAAAAAAGCATCTGGGCGTTCTCCGGTTACACCTATGAAAAAATCACCTCCCACACCTTGGGAGACTGGGACACCACCGAACGCTTTTTGAAAAACATCGATGTGCTGGTGGACGGGCCTTTTGTAGAGGAGCAAAAAAATCTCTCTCTGCGGTTCCGTGGCTCCGAGAATCAAAGACTCATTGATGTTCCTGCCAGCCGTCAGGCGGGACAGGTCATGCTGTGGCAGGATTGGCAGACCCAGGGAAAGGGCATGAAAGAATGGAAAAAGTAGCGGTAAAAAAATTGCGCCCCGGGGCAAAAATGCCCACTTTCGGCTCCCGGGAAGCGGCAGGGGCAGACCTGTACGCCTGTCTGGAGGAGCCTGTGACCATTGAGCCGGGGAAAACGGTGTTTCTCCCCACGGGCCTTTCCATGGCCCTGCCCAAGGGCTATGTGGGTCTAGTGTATGCTCGCAGCGGTCTGGCCTGCAAGCAGGGGTTGGCCCCGGCCAATAAGGTGGGGGTCATCGACAGCGACTACCGGGGGGAGTTTATGATCGCCCTCCACAACCACAGCACCGAAGCCAGAGTGGTTGAACACGGTGACCGGATCGCCCAGCTGGTGGTGACCCCGGTGATCCAGCCGGATTACTATGAAGCCGACACCCTGGACGACACCCCCCGAGGAACCGGCGGCTTCGGTTCCACTGGAAAATAAAGACTATGAAATATCCCCTCCCGAAAAACGGGAGGGGATAATTCTTACAGTTCGCAGTTGCCCACAGTACGGGGGAAAGGAATGGCGTCACGGATGTTGCTGACACCGGTCAGATACATGACGCAGCGTTCAAAGCCCAGGCCGAAGCCGGCGTGGCGGGCGGAGCCGTATTTGCGCAGGTCCAGGTAGAAGTCATAGTCCTCTGCCCGCATACCCAGTTCTTCAATACGGGCCTTGAGGATGTCGTAATTGTCCTCACGCTGGCTGCCGCCGATGATTTCACCGATGCCGGGAACCAGGCAGTCCATGGCCGCAACGGTCTTTCCGTCGGGGTTCAGCTTCATATAGAAAGCCTTGATATCCTTGGGGTAGTCGGTGACAAAGACGGGGCGCTTGAAGATCTGCTCGGTCAGGTAGCGTTCATGCTCGGTCTGCAAGTCGCAGCCCCAGTGAACGGGATACTCAAACTGGTCGTTGTGTTCCTCCAGAATCTTGACGGCATCCGTATAGGTAATGCGGCCAAATTCGGAGTTTACAACATGGTTCAGCCGGTCCAGCAGACCCTTGTCTACAAAGGAATTGAAGAAGTTCATTTCCTCGGGGGCATGTTCCAGCACATAGGTAATGATATACTTGATCATGGCCTCGGCCAGTTCCATATTGTCTTCCAGGTCCGCAAAGACGATTTCCGGCTCGATCATCCAGAACTCAGCGGCGTGGCGGCTGGTGTTGGAGTTCTCTGCCCGGAAAGTGGGTCCGAAGGTATAGATGTTCTTAAAAGCCATGGCGAAGGTCTCGCCGTTGAGCTGACCGGAAACCGTCAGGTTGGTGGGCTTTCCAAAGAAGTCCTGGCTGAAATCCACCTTGCCGTCCTCAGTCTTGGGTACGTTGTTCAGATCCAGGGTGGTGACCTGGAACATTTCACCGGCACCCTCGCAGTCAGACCCGGTGATCAGGGGTGTATGGACGTATACAAAGTCCTGCTCCTGGAAGAACTGGTGGATGGCATAGGCCGCCAGGCTGCGCACACGGAAGATGGCCTGGAACATATTGGTCCGGGGCCGCAGATGGGGCATGGTCCGCAGGAACTCTACGGTGTGCCGCTTCTTCTGCATGGGGTAGTCACTGGCAGAGGGACCCTCAATAGTGACCTGGGTGGCCTGGATTTCAAAAGGCTGCTTGGCATCGGGGGTCAGCAGCACTTCGCCCTTGACGACCAGGGCAGCACCCACATTTACCTTGGAAATCTCATTAAAATTATCCATGGTGTCGTGGTAGACCACCTGGACAGGGGTAAAGAAAGTGCCGTCATTCAGCACGATAAAGCCAAACTGCTTGCTGGCCCGAACAGACCGGACCCAGCCGCCTACAGTCACTTCTTTACCGGCATAGGCATCTGTGTTTTTGAACAGCTCTCTGACAGAAATCAGATCCATAGGAATAAAACCCTCTCTCTCGCTGAAAATATAGGCTAAGTATACGCTAAATCGGCGGAATTTACAAGAGCAAAAGGAAAAATTTATTGAAATTTCCAAAAAAATATGGGATGATGGTGTAACCAACGGTTGTAAAAAACGTCTTGATAGGTGTAAGGCCCTTACAGCAATAGAAAATCAATCAGGAGGTGCGGGAATGGAAGACAGTCAGATCATCAATCTGTTCTTCTCCCGAACGGAGGAAGCAATTCGGCAGGTCCATGAAAAATACGGGAACTTCTGCTACAAAATTGCCTGGAATATTCTGGAAAACCGGGAGGATTCCGAAGAAAGTGTCAATGATACATATTTAAGTGCCTGGCGGAGCATCCCTCCCACAAGGCCCAAAAGACTGGCTGCCTACCTGGCAAAGCTTACACGGCACCATGCTCTGGACTGCTGGCGCAAAAGAAACACCGAAAAACGGGGCAGCGGGGAAACGGCCCTGGCCTTGGAGGAACTGGAAGATTGCCTTTCCGGCGGTGACACCACCCAGGCAGCACTTATGGGCAAGCAGCTGCAAGAGGCCCTGGACCGGTTTTTGGAGGGCCTTCCTAAAAGCGAGCGGATGATTTTTGTATCCCGGTATTGGTATCTCTACTCCGTAAAGGAAATTGCCCAGCGTACCGGGGCTTCCGAGAGCAGGGTCAAGACCCAGCTGTTTCGCACTCGCAAC
Organism: uncultured Oscillospiraceae bacterium; assembly: GCA_934591845.1. Taxonomy (GTDB): domain Bacteria; phylum Bacillota; class Clostridia; order Oscillospirales; family Oscillospiraceae; genus Faecousia. The sequence goes on from CAKTPO010000002.1 coordinate 68,332, forward strand.
CGATTGAGATTCTTTCTGCAAAAGGAGGAGCTATTTTGAGATCCTTTGACTTTTTAAGCCAATTTGGCAATATTTCTGACGAGTACATCTTGGAGGTACAAAATATGGGAAAATTTGAAACGGCGAAGCCCAAGGGAAAACGCTTTGGAAAAATGCTGCTGGTAGCTGCCCTGGTAATTTCTATTCTGGGCGTGACGGCCTATGCGGCGGGGTGCTATCTGGGCATTTGGGACATGACCAGGGGACACTATAATGAACTGCCCCAGACGGCAACGGAATATATCGAGACCCAAACTGTTCAGGAAACAAGACAGGATTGGAGCTGTTCTGTGGTAGAGACCCTGTTTGACAAAGGCTACTTTATGGTCACGGTGGGGGTTTCCGGCGGCGATAACTACATCCTGATGCCGGACTATGTAGAACCGGACCAGTCCGTCAGCGAGATCGGCCTGTCAGGCTCCCAGACCATTCAGGAGTATGCCGACAGCAAGGGGAAAAAAATTCTGCGGATCATGGCGGATATTGCCAACCGGGAGGAACTGGGTGTGGCGGTTGCCGATGTGCTGATTAAGAACCAGTCTGACAGCGAGGCCACCATTCTGGTTTCCGGACAGAGGGATCCCAACGTGACCGTGACGGAAGCTGCCTGCCGTGTGATCGCCTGGGAGCATGGCACCGGTGAAGAAAACATTCAGCGGGTGGAGCTGAAATTCCCGGTGACTGAGGCCCCGGAGGGGGAGAGCAAGGTCCTCTACGCCCAGGACCCCAACGCAGTAGCGGGAATGATCGTCCGCAGCATTACGGTGAACGAAACCGCCACCGGCACCATGCTGGAATTCGACGATGAAATCACGGATGAGACCATCTTCTCCTCCTTAAAAAAGGCAGAAGCCCGGGAAGTGACCTGGAAAGAAGGCGGCGGCTGGGTCGATAACGGGCAGGGCAAACTCCACAGCATGCCCTGGCGTGTAGAGGGTACCGTAGGCGACACCCTGACTGTGGATTACTACAATTGGGACGATGAAGTCATCGGAACCCTGGTATTTAAATTGCCATCATAAAAACCCAAGGGGCCGGCTTCGCAAAAGGAGCCGGCCCCATAAAACATATCAGAATGTGGCGCTGCACCACACGGTCAAAGGCCGGCTGAAAGATCGATCCAGTAGCGCTCTAAATAAATCTGGCGCTCCGGTTCAAATACCACCGATTCATATACGCCACCGTTATTGAGAATCACGCCCCGGCTTCCGGCATTTCCCTGGACACAGACGATGAGAACCCGTTCAATGCCCAGCTCCCTGCATTTTGGCAGGACAGACCGGAGCATTTGTGTGGCATACCCCTTTCGGCGTTCACTGGGACATACGGAGTAACCGATATGACCGCCGTACTTTTCCAAAAATGTATTGAAATGATGTCGTATCTGGATGACACCGATGATTTTTTGGTCAGTTTCTCGGACATAGATATACTGTGTCATAGGAACAAGACCGGCAGGCACCGTTTGGGGATTTTGAAGCAGTTGTACCTGATCCAGCCAATCCTGGGTTCGGTCAAATTTCCGCAGCGAACCGCAGCCGTCCATGGAGCCTTCGTACTCCAAAAACTCCTGCCGGAACTGTTGGATCGCTTGATCATATTCCATAGTAGGTTTTACCAGTTTCATTTGGATACACCATCTTTATAAATCAGGGTTTTTGGAACGCATAGGATTGTGGTAGCGCTATACGGGCGGAAAGTTACCACTTTCCTTTGACGATTCGACCACCAATTAATATAGCCGAAAAAACAACAGTGAAAAACAAGCATGTCAACCAAATCGGACTAAATACCCACAACCAAGACCATGAAATATACCCTGTTACCTTTAACACTGCCAAAATCAGTACCAAAGTAATTATGGGGTCTAAGCCAGAGTGTTTTGAATGTTCTAATTTTTTTTCATACACACAACTCCCTCAAAGTCCTGCATTGTTTATTGGCCCATATTCCTAAAAAACTTCGGCTTCTCATCACCAATAATATAGCACACAAGAACTACCAATGCAATAGAGCGGCAAAATGCTTTTTAAAAAGCAAAAACCGGGGCCTGAATGGATCAGGTCCCGGTGCAGTTTATTTACGGCTGGCCACGCTCTTGCGGACCAAGGCGCGGTGGAGTCTGGCTTCTGCCAGACGAAGATCGGTATCCGAGGCGTTCTTGTTGTGCAGAACATCCTCTGCCCGGTGCAAAGAAGCCTCCGCACGGTCCACATCGATTTTATCCGCCCACTCAAAGGTGGTGGGAACCAGGGTCACCGCTCCGTCTACAACGCTGAGCATTCCGCCGATGCAGGCGGCCTCCCGGCGTTTGCCGTCGGCGATGACTGCGGCCTTGCCCATGCCCAGGGGGGTCACATAGTTGATGTGGCGGGCCATAATGGCCAGGTCTCCGGTGGTGGAGCGGACGATGAGCCGCTCGGCGTTTCCGTCATAGATCAGGCCATCGGGGGTAACGATTTTCAGGGGGAAGGTACTCATGCCTTCTCACCGCCCCTGTACTTTTCGACAACCTCGTCAATGGAGCCGGCGAACAGGAAGTAGGACTCGGGAATATCGTCATGCTTGCCCTCAATGATCTCCTTGAAAGACCGGATGGTCTCTTTCAGAGGTACATACTTGCCCTGATAGCCGGTGAACTGCTCGGCAACATGGAAAGGCTGGCTCAGGAACCGCTGAACCTTTCTGGCCCGGTTCACGGTGAGCTTGTCCTCGTCGCTGAGTTCGTCCATACCCATAATGGCAATGATGTCCTGGAGTTCCTTATACCGCTGCAAAATGCTCTGGACGGCACGGGCGGTTTCGTAATGCTCCTTGCCCACCACTTCCGGGGACAGAATCCGGGAGGTGGAGTCCAGGGGGTCAACGGCAGGGTAGATGCCCAGGCTGGCGATGCTGCGGTCCAGAACCGTAGTGGCATCCAGGTGGGCAAAGGTGGTGGCAGGGGCCGGGTCGGTCAGGTCGTCAGCAGGCACATAAACGGCCTGGACAGAGGTGATGGAGCCGTCCTTGGTGGAGGTGATACGCTCCTGCAAAGCACCCATTTCCGTGGCCAGGGTGGGCTGGTAACCAACGGCAGAGGGCATACGACCCAGCAGAGCGGAAACCTCAGAACCGGCCTGGGTGAAACGGAAGATGTTGTCGATGAACAGCAGCACGTCCTGGTGCTTTACATCCCGGAAATACTCTGCCATGGTCAGGCCGGAAAGGCCTACACGCATACGCGCTCCGGGGGGTTCGTTCATCTGACCGAAGACCATGGCGGTCTTGGAAATAACGCCGCTTTCGGTCATTTCGTTGTAAAGGTCATTGCCCTCACGGGTACGCTCGCCAACGCCGGTAAATACGGAGTAGCCGTTGTGGGCCGTGGCGATGTTGTAAATCAGCTCCTGAATCAGAACGGTTTTGCCTACACCGGCACCGCCGAACAGACCGATTTTACCGCCCTTGGCGTAGGGGCAGATCAGGTCAATGACCTTGATGCCGGTTTCCAGGATCTCGGTGGCGGGCTGCTGCTCCTCATAGGAGGGAGCGGGACGGTGGATGGGCCAACGCTCCTGGGATTCTACATCGGGCTTGTTATCAATGGGCTGACCCAGCAGATTAAAGACCCGGCCCAGGCAAGCTTCGCCTACAGGCACGGAAATGGGGGCACCGGTATCGGTGACCTCTGTGCCGCGCTGCAGGCCGTCGGTGGAGGACATGGCAATGCAGCGGACAACGTTGTCACCAATGTGCTGGGCAACCTCCGCAATGATGGTCTTGTCTCCATTAGGAACTTCGATGGCGTTCAGCAGACTGGGCAGCTGATCCTCCTCGAAGCGAATATCCAGAACAGGGCCCATGATTTGGACCACAGTTCCTTTGTTTTTGGCCATGGAATTCAACTCCTCATGTTAGGATGGGTAGGGGATCAAGAGCCTGCGACGATTTCGGTGATCTCCTGGGTAATGGAGGCCTGCCGTGCGCGGTTGAACTTCAGGCTCAGATCCGCAATCATATCTTCGGCGTTCTGTGTGGCAGAGTCCATTGCGCTGCGCCGCGCAGCCTGTTCAGAGGCCCGGCTTTCACAAAGGGTGCCATAGAGAATACCGCCCAGATACTCCGGAACGATGGAGGCAAAAACCTCCTCACCGGAGGGCTCGTAAAGAATGCCGCTTTCAACACCTTCCCGCCGCATTTCCTCGCTGCACGTTAGGGGCAGCAGCTGCATGGTATCAGGTGTCTGAGAAAGCATAGAAACAAAATTGGTGTAAGCGATATGAATGCCGTTGTATTCTCCGGACAAAAAGCCCTTGGAGAGCTGCTTGGCAATGGAGAAGCAGTCACCGATGGAAACACCGGCGGCCTCGGCGTAGGTCTCTGTCAGCACAGGAACCTTATGGCTTACAAAGTAGTCAAGGGCCCGTTTGCCGATGGGCAGCACCAGGGCATCGGGACACCCGTCCAGCTTTTGCTGGACCATTTTGAGGACATTGCTGTTGTAGCCCCCGGCCAGACCCCGGTCACCGGCAATGACGATAAATACCGTCTTACCATCGGTGCGTTGGGTGAAGAACGGGGAGGAAAAATCCCGGTTGGTACGCACAATGTCTTCAATCGTGGAGTGCAGGATCTCAAAATAGGGCCGGGAGTTCTGAACCTGGGCCTGGGCATGACGGAGCTTGGAGGCAGCAACCATTTCCATGGCTTTGGTGATCTGCTTGGTGCTCTCCATGCTTCGGATGCGGGTTTTGATCTCCTTAGTGGAAACGCCAGCCATGCTGTTTCCCTCCTTTTATGCCGGGTTGAACTGCGCGACCAGCTCCTCCAGGGCCTTGATCAGCTGCTGCTCGGTTTCAGGCTCCAGCTTGCCGGTGGAACGGATGGACTCCAGCACATCACTGTGCAGGTTCTCCATATGCTCCTCCAACCGCTTTTCAAACTCGGGAACCTGTTCCAGGGAGATATTGGTAAGGTATCCTCTGGTAACGGCGTAAATAATACAAACCTGCTGGGCAACTTCCTTGGGGGAGTTGTTCTTCTGCTTCAGCACCGCCACGATCCGTTCGCCCAATGCCAGACGCTGCTTGGTATCCGCATCCAGATCGGAGCCGAACTGGGCAAAGCTCTGCAGTTCCCGGTACTGGGAATACAGCAGTTTCAGAGAACCGGCAACCTTCTTCATGGCCTTGATCTGGGCATCACCGCCAACACGGGAAACAGAGATACCGGGGTTCACGGCGGGCATGATGCCGGAGTTGAACAGCTCGGTTTCCAGGAAGATCTGGCCGTCGGTAATGGAAATGACGTTGGTGGGGATATAGGCGGAAACGTCACCGGCCTGGGTCTCAATAATGGGAAGGGCCGTCAGGCTGCCGCCGCCCAATTCGGGGGACAGCTGGGCTGCCCGCTCCAACAGACGGGAATGGAGGTAGAATACGTCGCCGGGGTAAGCTTCCCGTCCGGGGGGACGGCGGATCAGCAAGGAAATGGCACGGTAGGCCACGGCGTGTTTGGAAAGGTCGTCATAGATGACCAGCACGTCCTTGCCCTGGTGCATGAAGTATTCGCCCATGGTGCAGCCGGAGTAGGGGGCGATATACTGCATAGGTGCCAGTTCCGAAGCGGTGGCGGAAACCACGATGGTGTAGTCCATGGCTCCGCCCAGAGTCAGGTTTTCAACTACCTGGGCAACGGTAGAACGCTTCTGACCGATGGCAACGTAGATGCAGATTACGTCCTTGCCTTTCTGGTTCAGAATGGTGTCGGTGGCAATGGTGGTTTTACCGGTCTGCCGGTCACCGATGATCAGCTCACGCTGGCCACGGCCAATGGGGATCATGGAGTCAATGGCCTTGATGCCCGTCTGCAGAGGCACGGAAACGTGCTTTCTCTCAATGATGCCAGGGGCAGGGGATTCAATGGCCTTGTAAGCCTCGGCTTCAATGCCGCCCTTGCCGTCAATGGGTGCGCCCAAGGCGTTAACGACACGGCCAATTAGGCCCTGGCCAACGGGTACGGATACCACCTTGCCGGTGCGCTTTACAATATCGCCTTCCTTGATGCCCTGGTCAGAGCCAAGGATAACGATGGAAACGGTTTCCTCTTCCAGGTTCTGTGCCATGCCGTAGGAGCCGTCGGGGAATTCCACTAGCTCACCGGCCATGCACTTATCAAGACCGGAGGCCTTTGCGATGCCGTCGCCCACCAGAATGACGACACCGGTTTCACTGACCTCGATCTTGTTTTCGTAGTTTTTGATTTGACTACGAATGATTTTGGTTATTTCTTCGGGTCTAAGTTCCATACAGTCCCTGCTTTCTCGTCAGAGTACGGTGTTTTTCAGCAGCTCACGCACCGAGTCCAGTCTGTGGGAGATGGTATCGTCCAGCCGCTGCCCATCATAGTCCAGACGAACGCCGCCCAGACAGGTGGGATCGACCCGGTTTTCCAGCAAAATGGTCTTGCCGGTCAGGCGGGTCAGCTTCTGAGTCAGGGCCTGGGACTGGGTTTCCGTCAGAGAAACCGCAGTGACCGCCCGAACGCTCAGAATGTTGTTGTCTTCATTGTAAAGCCGTGTATAGGCCTCACAGCAATGGGAGAAGTGGTGCATATAGCCCTTTTCAGTGAGAATTTTCAGGAAGTTCAGCACATATTGGTTGATTTTTCCCCGAAAACTGTCATCCAGGACCTTGCACCGCTCCTGCTTGGAAATGGCGTGGCTGCTGAGCAGCTGGATAAAGCCCGGCTCCTGACGAAAGCTTTCATTCAAAGCCTTCAGCTCTTCCAGGATGCTTTCCTGCAAGCCCTCGCTCTTGGCCAGCTCATACAGGGCCTCTCCATAGACGCTTCCAACCTGGGTCATACCTGATCACCCAATTCGTCAATGAAGCGGTCAATAAGACCGGCCTGATCGGAATCTGCCAGCTCCCGCTCTACGACTTTCCCGGCAATGGCCAGGGCCAGACCGGAAATCTCGTTTTTGGCGTCGTTAATTGCCTTTTTCTTTTCCTGGGCAATGTCCGCAGAGGCCTTGCTCTTGATCTGGGCGGCAGCTTGCTGTGCCTCACCGATGATCTTTTCGCTGCGCTCGGCAGCGGTTTTCTGAGCAGTGGCCAGAATTTCGTTGGCCTTGGCGTTGGCCTGGAGCATATTGTCCTCGTAGGTCTTTTTAATGCTCAGAGCCTCATCCTTGGCTTCCTTGGCATCGCTGATCTCTTTATCGGCGGCACTGCGGCGCTGGTCCAGAACGGCCATGATTTTATCCAGGAAAAACTTTTTGACGATCAGCATCTGAATAAACAGATTGCAGATGTTGGCAATCAGGGTGACAGGTTCCACCGCCACGAGAGACTGATAAAGTGTCTCCATTGATTTGCCTCCTTCCGGTATAATTAAAAGTAGTGATTCCGGAAGATTAGCCCAGGAACTTCATGAACTGACCGGGCGCGAAGAAAATCAGCAGCAGGCCGGTAACGAAGCCGTAGATACCGGTGGTCTCGGAAAGAGCAACACCAAGGATCAGGGTGCTGGTTACGTCGCCCTTGCACTCGGGCTGACGGCCGATGGCTTCACAAGCCCGGGCCACAGCGTTACCTTCGCCGATACCAGGGCCGACACCGGCGATCAGAGCCAGACCGGAACCGATGGCACAACCGGCCAGTGCAATACCTTTTGCCAATACAGTGTAATCGTTCATAGAATTAGCCTCCTATTTTTTTGCTTTGCATTGGTGCTTTTTTATTCAAATGGCCGCTTTGGTTTAGCCTGCGGCCTGTTTGATGAAGATGGTGGTCAGGGTGCAGAAGATAAAGGCCTGGATGCAACCGCTGAACCAGTCAAAGTAGAAGCTGGTGATGGCGGGAATACCGATGGTCAGCCAGGGGAAACTGGCGAACACCCCACCCAGGCTGGAAAGAAGACCCAGCCCGCCCAGCACCGCGAGAATGATGCCGAAAATAAACAGCCCCTTTTTGCCTTTCTTCTTGCCGAAGAAAATCAGTGCCGCTCCTGCCAGAACCACGACAATGGCCGCAACAGGGCTGGAACCCAGCGCACCGAACAGGGCATAGCTGGCAGCGGTGAGGGAACCGTAAATCAAAGCGGAAATGACCGTGCCGGAGAGAATGTTGCCGAAATGACGGCAGGCCATGCTGATGGGGGTAAAGAGCTCACTCATAACGTTGATGGGCGCCATAATGAAGATGGGGTCCAGGAAGCCTTTCAGATACCCACCGATTCCGGAGGACTTGATTTTGTGGTAGGTGATGAGCACAAACACCACCAGCGCCCAGGCAAGCTCGGTCATCAAATCCGCCGTGGGACTCCAGATGCCCAAAAGGCTTATGAGATTGGAGACGATACTGGTCACAAAAATGGTACCCACCAGGGGAATGTACCGGTCAAAGTCCGTACCCATTTTGTCGTGAACAAAATTCACCAGGGCGTTGACAATGGTTTCCGCAGCGGCCTGTTTCCGGGAGATGCCGGTGACTTTCAGCCCGGAACCCAGCCAGATGCACAGGGCGGAGATGATCAGCATGACCAGCCAGCCGACCACCAGAGTCTGGGTGATGTGTACCGTTCCCAGCACAGGGACGTTTTCGAAGGTGGCGAGAATTTTTGCGCCGTTGATTGACATTTCCATAAGGAATAATCACCTCATCCGAATCTAATAGATCTGTTTCTTTGTATTATGCTTCAAAAGGCCCCAAATCATCGTTTTCTTCTTCTTCCTCCTCCGGTACAGCCCGGGGAGCGGCAGTGGCCGGGGCGGCTTCCTGCTGGGGAAATAGCTTTCCGTGGAACTGCAAATAGTAGATGACCACATTGGGGAAAAACAGCGGAATGGCCGAGGCCAGAACATTTACATGGGGCAGGAAGAATGCGGCAATGACCCACAGGATCTGAATGATTTTCCGCAGATTGTAGCCGTTGCGAACCTTTGCTTTCATCACTTTCTCGTCTTCGATGCTGGTGGCATTCTGAATGGTAATGCACATCAGGGCAAAGTTCAGAATTGCCATCAAGGTACCGCCAATGGTACCGGTGACGATGGAAACGCCGAAGGTGCCAATTTCAAAAAAAGCCAACAGCCAGAATACGCCGATTTGAATCAGGGCGCACAGGGAGCTTCCCAGGGCGATACGTTTGACTTCCCTACGGGAAGCGGGTTGTAAGATCATGTATCAGATCTCCTTTCCTTAATCATGGCTGTTAAAGCTGACACCATGGTCTTTGTGTTCTTTTTTGTGCCCCGAGGCTTCCAGCATGGCTCTGGCCGTATCCCGAAAACCTATGGCGGCAGTGATGAGACCGCAAAAAATACCGGCAGCGATGACCCAGTCACCCCAGCCCCAATGATCCCGAAGCCAAACAGCCAGCATGATAAAAGCAATCAGAGGAAACACGATGGAAATACCAAATTGAGGTATCCATATCAGTAAACTCCACTCTTTCATGGCGAACCTCCTCATGTATCTTATTGTACTGCAAATTGTTCTTTCTTGCAAGTGAAAATATTCATCACTTTTGCAAATCTGTTAAAAAAACGAAGGCCCCATGCTTATCAAAATTTTCCAAATGTAAAATTTTTTCAGAAACTACTTCCCAATTCTACGGAAATATAGTAAACTGAAAAGAAAGAAACGGCAGTTTTTGCGTGAATGATGCATTGGGCCCCATGGGCAAGGCTGCCAAGGGGACACCTCGGGGTCGGGGAGAAGCACACGGCCTGTCTTTTACAGGGCCGGGAATGAGAGAGGAACGGGTTTTGACACAGGAACTGGAAATATTGCAGGGAACCATCGAAACGGTGGTCTACCAGAATTACGACAACGGCTACAGTGTGCTGCGGCTGAATGTGGGAGAAAAACAGGCGGTGACCGTGGTGGGCACCATCCCCCTGCCTGTGGTGGGGGAGCGGCTTATGGTAACAGGGAAGTGGAGCAGCCACGCTTCCTACGGACGGCAGTTTGAGGCGGAATTTCTGGAACGGCTGATGCCGGAGACCGCTGCTCAAATCCAGGCCTATCTGGCAGGTCGGGTCATTAAGGGCATCGGCCCGGTATCTGCTGCCCGTATCGTGGCAAAATTTGGAGACAAGACCTTGCAAATCATGGAGCGGGAGCCACTGCGCCTGGCGGAAGTGGCCGGAATTTCCGAAGCAAGAGCCAAGGCCATCGGTGAGGAATTCCGGGTCCGGGTGGGTATGCGGCAGCTGATGGAGTTTTTCACCCAGCACCAACTCCCGGCGGAATTGGCACTGCGGGCCTACAAGCTCTTTGGAGAGAGTGCGGTGGATTTGTTGTATGACGACCCCTATCTTCTCATGGAGGAGGGGCTGGAAGCCCCCTTTGGAGCGGTGGACCGATTTGCCATTGAACTGGGAGTGGCCGGAGACGACCCCCGCCGGGTGGAGGCGGGCATCCTTTTTCAGCTGGAATACAATCTCACCGTAGGTCACAGCTTCCTTCCGGAGGAAAAGCTGCTGCTGTCAGCTGCCCAGCTGCTGAGCCTGGAGCCGGAGCCCATTGCCCAGGGCTTGGAGCGGCTATTGGAAGCCGGACGGGTGGTTCGGGATGTTCTGGCAAACATCACCGTGGACTATCTGCCGGAGCTTCATGAGGCAGAAGTCTATACCACCATGCGTTTGCAGGAACTGGCGAAAAAAGCCTTTCCGGAGCCGGAGGATTTGGAGGAACGCATTGCCCAGGTGGCCCGGGACAGCGGCATCGAGTATTCCGCGGAGCAGACCCAGGCCATTCGGGAGGCGGCCATCTCCGGCCTGCTGCTGATCACCGGCGGCCCCGGCACTGGCAAAACGACCCTTTTGACGGGCATTCTGTCCCTTTTGGGAAATTTGCAGATGAAATGCCTGGTGGCGGCCCCAACAGGTCGGGCGGCCAAGCGCATGGCAGAGGTCACCGGCGAGGAGGCCTCCACCATCCACAGACTTTTGGAGGCGGGCATTGACCAGAATACCGGGAAAATGTACTTTGCCCGGGACGAGGACAACCCCTTGAAGGCTGATGCCGTCATCGTAGATGAAATGTCCATGGTAGACATTCGCCTTTTATACCGGCTCCTGCGGGCGATCCCCAAAGGAAAACGGCTGATTCTGGTGGGTGACCCGGATCAGCTGCCTCCGGTAGGCCCCGGCTCTCCCTTTGGGGATATGCTGCGCAGCGGCCAGCTTCCCACAGTCCGTCTGACGGAGATTTTCCGTCAGGCCCAGCAGAGCCTTATCGTTATGAACGCCCACAAAATCAATCAGGGAGAAATGCCGGAGCTTAAAAATGTGAAAAGCGACTTCTTTTTCATGCGCCGCAACTCTGAGGAGGAACTGACCAAGCTTATCCGGGATTTGTGCAGCACCCGGCTTCCTAAGAATATGGGCATTCCCGCGGACCAGATTCAGGTGCTCTCTCCCACCCGAAAGGGCGCTGTGGGTACGGTGGCCCTGAACAAGCTGTTGCAGGGAGCACTGAATCCTCCCAGCCCGGATAAGCAGGAACACAGCTACGGGGATTTCACCTTCCGGGAAGGGGACCGTGTCATGCAGATCCGCAACAACTACGACATCGTCTGGAAAAAATGTGACGGCACCGCCGCCGGCGCCGGGGTATTCAACGGGGACGTGGGCGTGATCCGGGAGATCGACCGAAACAAGGAGACAGTCACCGTGGTCTATGACGACCGGGAGGCCGACTACGATTTTACCCAGCTGGGGGAGTTGGAACCAGCCTTTGCCATTACCGTCCATAAAAGCCAGGGCAGCGAATACCGGGCGGTGATCCTGGCGGCCTGGGGCGGTTCTCCCTACCTTCTCAGCCGCAGTGTTCTGTATACGGCTGTCACCCGGGCCAAAGAGCTGCTGATTCTGGTGGGCCGGGAGGAGACTGTGGCGGCCATGACCGCCAACGCCCGGAAAAACAAGCGTTACACCGGCTTAAAGCTGCGGCTACAGGGGAAAGTAGGATGAAGGAAGTGCTGCTGCTCCCCTGGTATTGGGTGCTGGATTTGCTGTTTCCCCCAAGATGCGCCCTGTGTGACCGGCTTCTTTCCAAAAATGAAACGGATTTTTGCGAAAAATGCCGCCGGATCGGCCCGGATTTTCCCTGCCTTCCGGAAAAAGAGCATCCAAACAGAAAAACAAAGCTTCAATTTCTTGACAGTTTCACTTCGGTCTGGTACTATAAGGGGAACGTCCGGGATTCTATTCTGAAACTCAAGTTTCACGGGCGTACTGATTTGGCGGTGCCTTTGGGGCGTAGGCTTGCCATGTGCCTGGAACAGCAGCACCCAGAGGGCTTCGATGAACTTACCTGGGCCCCGGTGAGTCCCCTGCGCCGATTCCGCAGAGGTTACGACCAGGCCCAGCTTCTGGCAGAAGCCGTGGGCGCAGAGTTGGGAATAAAGCCCAGGAAGCTTTTGAGAAAGCGCCGTCATAACCGTCCCCAATCCTCGCTCAGCGGGGAGGAACGCAAGGGAAATGTGCTTGGGGTCTATGAAATGCACCCAAAGTATTCCGTAAAAGGAAAACACATCCTGCTGATCGATGATGTGTTTACCACCGGGGCCACGGCGGAGGAATGCGCCAGAGTCCTTTTGACGGCAGGAGCCAAAAGCGTTTCCTGCGGAACGGTGGCGGCTGCACAGAAGCAGCCCCAAAAATAAATTTGTTGATTCTATGATTGCGCCTTCAGGCGCGGAGGTACCAAATGCAGCTATTTTCCAATGACCTGGGTGTGGACCTGGGAACATCGAATGTACTGATTTATGCCGACGGCAAGGGCCTGGTGGTTCGGGAGCCCTCTGTTGTGGCGGTGGACAGAAACACCGGCAAAATTCTACAGGTCGGCTCTGCGGCCCGGAACATGCTGAACCGGACCCCCGGCAACGTGGTGGCCATGCGGCCTTTGAAGGACGGCATTATTTCTGACCACGAAATGACCGTGAAAATGCTGAGCGAAATGTTCAAAACCGCCACAAAGGCTTCTATTTTCACCCCCAAGCCCCGTGTGGTCGTCAGTGTTCCCAGCGGTGTTACCGAGGTGGAGGAGCGCAGCGTGATCAACGCCGCCATTGAGGCCGGTGCCCGCCGTGTGTTCCTGATCGAAGAACCTCTGGCAGCGGCCCTGGGTGCGGGACTGAATATCAAGGACCCCAACGGCCATATGGTGGTGGACATCGGTGGCGGCACCACGGACATTGCCGTGCTGAGCATGAACGGCGTTTCCGTCTCCTCCTCCCTGAAAGTGGCAGGCGATGCTTTTGACGAGGCTATTGCCCGGTATATCCGCCGTCAGCACAATATGGTGGTGGGCCAGGTCACGGCTGAGGAAATCAAAATCCAGATCGGCGAGGTCTATCCCCGGAATGAGGAGCTGACCATGAACGTCAAGGGTCGGGATTCCAAAACCGGTATGCCCAAGATGGTCACCGTCAGCTCCAAGGAGATTTATGAAGTCCTGCGCCGTCCTGCCCGGATGATCGCAGACGAAACCATGGCGGTGCTGGAACAGGCCAGCCCGGAGCTTGTCAGTGACGTGTCCGAAAATGGCATTACCCTGACCGGCGGTTCCAGCCAGCTTTGGGGTTTTGCGGAGCTTCTTATGGAGCGCACCGGCATTCCCTGCATCGTTGCCGACGACCCGGATTCCTGCACGGCCTACGGCTGCGGCAAGAGCCTGGCCTGGATCAACAACATGGAGGAAGGCCCCATCAACATTGCCCGGAAGCGGGCCATGAAAAGCGGTCTGTAAACCCAAAATAAAACCGGCCCCGGCATGAGGATACCAAGGTGTCTCATGCCGGGGCCGGTTTTTTATGTAAGAGTGTTACAGGGACAGATACAGGTTTCTCCGAGTCAGGGCTGTTGCGCATCGCTGGCACAGATAATCGGTTTTCAGAATTCCGTCAGGGTAGTTTTCAGGGGTTCCGCACCGGGTACACAGGGGAGAACGGACCTGTTTTTTCTCAAATACCCACCAGCGCACGTTGTTGGGAAAGATGTTTTTCCAGGAATGCCGGTCCAATTTATGGGCGGGCAACTTTTTGTAATTGAAAATGTTGGAATCCCGAACCTGAATGCCGTCATCGTCTATTTTTTCCAGGACGATATAATGGCCCTTGCTGGTCCAGTAGCCAAAATTTTGCAGCGATACCACAATATAGCCATCTTTCAGAGCCTGTAGGGCTTCGTCACCGCTAAAGAGCTTGTTTATGACGAAGTAGCCCATGTTGCAGGGCTCATTGATGAAAATCATCCCGTCTGTTCCGTCGCTGTGACAGTAGGAGCCATAACGTCTGCACATTTCCGGCGGGGTCAGCTCGGTGTCGGTCATATAGGTAGAGAGCATGGACAGGGAGGTGATGCCGCAGCCGTAGGTTCGCAGGGGGTAGTTGCCGTATCGGGTGATACCGTAATCCTGCTGCAAATACAGGGGGATTTCCGGGAAGCGCTCGTGGGCAACATCCTGGTAGAGCACATCGGAGAAGGAGAACAGCTGATCCCCTGCAATGGGCATCAGACGGATGGCACCGTAATAGACGGTCATGGGGTAAGTTTCCCGGGCACGCTGGGCAAGCTTTTGGAGGTTTTCTGCCAGAAGGGACTGCTCGGCCTGGGCATAGGACAGAGTGTGCCCCGCGGTATAGTAGAGCATATGGATGCCCAGAGGAGATTCTACCACGGTGGCATCGCCGCTGACCCGGGCCTCGTCAAACAGCCACTCCCCCAATTCCGGAATCAGGCCGCCTTTTAGAACGTGGTGATAAGTGCCGCCCAAAAGCCGGGTGGCCTCATCCTCAGAATGCTCATAGGCCATTTGGGCAAAGGTGCCCTCGCTTTTCCGGAAAAAGCCGCTCCACTGGGCCAGCATTTTCTCGGCCCGCTTCTGGCAGTCTTCCAGGGTTTCTCCATCTTCCGGCGTTAAAAGCACCTGATGAAAGTCTGCATAGGGAACCTGGGCATCTTGGCTTTTGTCCTTATCCGCCGCCTCCTGAATGTCTGCTTCTTCCGGTTTCAGGTAGTCTCCCATGGTGGTAAGGTACATATAGCCCCAGTTGTAGACTTTTGCGCTTTCTACCAAAGCATCCAGAGAAACGCCGCACAGGGTCTGGGCCAGTTCCTCGCCGGAGGCAAAGCCCAGCTCCTTCGCCAGAGCCTCAAAAATCTGGGGCAGTTCATCCAGGTATTCTTGGTGCATGGAGTTGGGGGTATAGCCCGGGGTGTAGCGGTACATATATTTGGTGGCGGGCATCCCCTTCATATATTCATCGTAGTAGCCCTCACTGGGGCCGTATTCCGGCTCCACCGGCAGACCCTCTGCCTGGGACAGGGTCACCAGGGCCTGGGCCGTATGCCAGGAAGACAGGGCTTCCTTTAGAAAATATTGCTGCCAGGAGTGCACCGTTTCGTCAATGGGGCAGCTTTGACAGTCCAAATCCCGGGAAAGATCCGGTTTTTGGGCGGGTTCACTCTGGAAATAAGAGCCTATGGCGCAGAGATAGTAAAATTGCAGTTCTCCGTTTGTCAGGTTTGTTTCTCCCACTCTGGCAATGAGTTCCCGGTTGAAGGTGGGGGAGGAGTAGCTTCCCTTACAGGTCACATCATTGGGGTTTCCGTCGGCGGGGACGGTGGGTTCCTGAGAGATAGGCTGGGTGGAAGTCGATGCCTGGGTAGCAAGGGCATCTGACGGGGCACAGCCGGACAGCAGCCCCAGAATCAATAGGGCCGCAAGGAGAAAGGAGGTTCTTTTTTTCATAGGCTCACCTGCATTGTCTTTTTTTCTAGAAAGCAGGATTAGTTTACCATAATCTGTTACGGTTCGCAAGAGGAAAACTGAAAAAATAAGAGCCACCCCGGAAAAAATCCGGGGTGGTCTGTGAAAATCAATATTATTCCTGCTCCCAGTTGTGCCAGGTGTTCTGAACGTCGTCGTCGTCGTCAAACAGATCCAGCATTTTTTCCATCTTGTCCGCATCCTCAGGGGAGAGCTTCACATAATTCTGGGGAACCATCTCGATCTGAGCGGAGACGAAGCTGTACTTCTTGGCGGTCAGGGCATCGGCAACGGCGTTGAAATCATCGGGAGCGGTGTAAACGGTGAATACATCGCCGTCCGCTTCAAAGTCATCGGCGCCACAGTCCATGGCATCCATCATGACCTGATCTTCTTCGTAGTCGCCGTCCTCGTTGTCAATAACCAGAACGCCCTTCTTGTCAAAGCTCCAGCTGACACAGCCGTTGGCGCCCAGGTTTCCGCCGTACTTGTCGAAGTGGTGGCGGACGGAGCCGGCGGTCCGGTTCCGGTTGTCGGTCATGGCTTCTACAATGACGGCAACGCCGCCGGGGCCATAGCCTTCGTAAGTAATGGATTCGTAGTTGTCACCGCTGCCGGCAGAGCTGGCCTTTTCCAGTACCCGCTTGATGTTGTCATTGGGCATATTGGCGGCCTTGGCCTTGGTGATAACGGTGGCCAGACGGGAGTTGTAGGTGGGGTCGGCAGAACCGCCGCCTTCCTTCACAGCCACGATCATTTCCTTTGCGATTTTCGTAAAGGAAGCGGCACGCTTGGCATCCTGCGCACCCTTGGTTTTCTGAATGTTATGCCATTTGGAATGTCCGGACATTGGATAATCTTCCCTTTCTGGAATGTTTTCAAAAATGTTCAACCTATTATAGCGCCGTTCTCAAAAAAAATCAACGGGTTTTCAGAAGAATTTCATACAATCCCCGTGTTTTTGAGAAATTCGCACATCCAGTTCCGGAAAAGCCCGGCGCAGGGTGTGGGCCAGCACGGCACAAACAGGGTTCTCCGTGTAAAAGTGTCCTGCATCAATGAGGTTGATCCCCAGATCCTGGGCATCCCAGAACTGGTTGTATTTGATGTCAGAGGTTACAAAAGTGTCACAGCCGTTATCCGCTGCCTCCCGCAGTTCAGAGCCGCAGGCACCGCCGCCTACGGCAATACCGGCGCAGGGCTTCCCGCCGTCACAGTACCGCAGACCGGGGCAGCCCAAGGCCTCCTTGACGGTGGCCAAAAATTGCCCCAAGGGTTGCGGCGCAACGGTACCCCGGCGGAGCAGTCCCTCTGCGCCGATCGGCTCTACATTTTGCAGCCCCAAAACCTGGGCCAGCCGGTCGTTGACACCACCCTTGGCAATGTCCAGGTTGGTGTGGCAGCTGTATAGCGTGTGTCCCCCACGAATCAGCACGGAAGCGGCACGGCCCAGGGCGGTGTCTTCGTTAATGCAGGAGGTGGCGGGGAAGAACAGAGGATGGTGGGTCACAATGAGCTCCGCACCCATTTCGTCTGCTTCCCGGCAAACATCTTCAAAGGGGTCCAGGGCTACAAGAACCCGGTTTACCGCCCGGTTCCGGCTTCCTACCTGCAATCCGCAGTTGTCCCAATCCATGGCCAGGGCCTGGGGGGCCAACCCATCTAAAACCTCAAAAATCTCTTGTGTGGTTGTCATACTTCCTCCAATGCGCAAAGCTCGTTGTAAGCATCCTTTTCCCAGGGATTTGGGTCGGACTTGTGGTTGACGGAAAGGGCCAGATGTTCCCGAACCCAGGTGATATATTCCGGCACCAGGGGGCCGCTTCCCTGGAGCAGTGCCGGGGAAATATGACACTGGCCCGGGGTCAGAGGCTCGGCAGGACTCCAGAGGGCTTCCAGTACGGTATAGAGAAACCGTCCGTCCCGCAGTACCTGTTCCCGGTGAATGGTCCAGCCGGTTTGGCTTAAATACCGGCGCAGCACCGGGGCCTTGGACTGGCACTGTAAAATGAGACGATAGTGCTTATCTTGCAGCCATGGGGCCTTTTCCAGAATGGAGATCATCACATCCGCCCCCATACCGGCGCAGACCAGGGTGTCAAAATCCCGGGGCAGGGCCTGCACCCCGTCGGAAAGGAAAAAAGAGATGTGTTGGGATACCCCAAATTTGGCAGCGTTTTTGACGGCACTGTCCAGAGGTCCCGGTCGGATGTCCGAGGCGTAGACCTGGCGGGCCAGCCCGGTTTGCAGCAAATGAATGGCAAGATACCCGTGGTCACAGCCCACGTCCGCCACCACAGCCCCCGGGGAAACGTAGTCACAGCAGGCCAAAAGCCGCTGAGAAATTGGCAATTTCATATTGTTCTCCTAAAAAACGGGAGCCAAACCGGCTCCCGTTCGTTCTTGCAGTTTCCTTAGTTTTCGCCGCCGTTGTTGGCTTCGTAGGCTTCCAGGAAGTGGTTCAGCTGGGCCAGGAAGGGCTCGCAGTCCACGCCGTGAACCATGCAGGCTTCCTCAACGGTTTCACCCCGGGAGGAAGGGCAGCCCAGGCAGTGCATGCCAATGGCAAAGAACAGGGGGGCAGCCTGAGGTGCCACGTCCAGAATATCTCCGATAATGGTTTCTTTTTCGATTTTAACAGCCATAATTATGACCTCCTATCATCTGTGTGTTGCCTATTATAACCGTTCCATACACAAATTACAAGAGCTTATTTTTTGAAAAGTGGCTGTATTCGACGGATTTTCCTTAACCTTCAAACATTCGGCCTCAGTCGCTTTGGGGTGCGTGGTTGACTTTGCCGGGAAAAACGGGTATAATATCTAAAATATAATAGGATAATTATGGCAGGTAATTGATTATGGCAAAAAAACAACAAGAACACTATGGAAATTCCAGTATTTCCATGCTGAAAGGAGAGGACCGGGTTCGGAAACGCCCGGCGGTCATTTTCGGCTCTGACGATCTGGAAGGCTGCAAACATGCGGTTTTTGAGATTTTGTCCAACGCCATTGACGAGGCCCGGGAGGGCTATGGCGATACCATCATCGTCACCCGTTATGAGGATTTGAGCGTTGAGGTAGAGGATTTTGGCCGTGGCTGCCCTGTGGACTATAACGAGAAAGAAAAGCGGTTCAACTGGGAACTGGTTTTCTGCGAAATGTACGCCGGCGGCAAATACGGGGAGAACGGAGAAAACTATGAGTATTCTCTGGGCCTGAACGGCCTTGGTTCCTGCGCCACCCAGTACGCTTCAGAATTCTTTGACGCCACCATCCGCCGGGACG
Source organism: uncultured Oscillospiraceae bacterium (assembly GCA_934591845.1). Taxonomy (GTDB): domain Bacteria; phylum Bacillota; class Clostridia; order Oscillospirales; family Oscillospiraceae; genus Faecousia. The sequence goes on from CAKTPO010000002.1 coordinate 87,428, forward strand.
GCTTTCGCTATGATCTGCACTTTGAAAAGGGCAGAAACGTGGGGGGCCTTAAAAAAGAGCCTACGGACCGGAAAAAGACCGGTTCCACCTTCCACTGGCGGCCGGACCGGCAGGTCTTTACGGAAATTGATATTCCCGTAGAATACTTCCGGGATGTGCTGCGCCGTCAGGCGGTGGTCAACAAGGGCATCACCTTCCGGTTCCGCAATCAGGTAAAGGGAAAATTCGAAATCGAGGAATTCTGCTATACTGACGGCATCCGGCAGTATGTGGAGGAGCTGGTAGGGGACAATGCCTTTACCATGCCCGTGTATTGGGAAACGGAACGCCGGGGCAGAGACGCGGACAACCGGCCGGAGATGAAGCTGAAAATCACGGCTTCCTTCTGCTTCAGCAAGCAGATTTCTCATATTGAGTTTTATCACAACTCTTCCTGGCTGGAATACGGCGGCAGCCCCGACAAGGCGGTGCGCAGTGCCTTTACCGCCGCCTTTGACAAGTTCCTGCGGGATAACAACAAATATACCAAAAGCGAAAGCAAAATCATTTTCCAGGACATCCAGGACAGTCTGGTGCTGGTGACCAACTGTTTCTCCACCATTGGCTGCTTTGAGAATCAGACCAAAAAATCCGTCAATTCCAAGTTTACCCAGGAGGCCATGACCGCTTTCCTGAAAGAGCAGCTGCAAGTCTGGTTTATTGAAAACAAGCAGGAGGCGGAGCGGGCGGCAGAGCAGATTCTGGTCAACAAGCGGGCCAGAGAGTCGGCGGAGAAAACCAAGTCCACCGTCAAGAAAAAGCTCTCCGGCAGCGTGGATATTTCAAACCGGGTCCAGAAATTCGTAGACTGCCGCAGCCGGGATACCTCCATCCGGGAACTGTACATCGTAGAGGGCGATTCCGCTTTAGGCTCCGTAAAAATGGGCCGGGATGCGGAATTCCAGGGTATTATGCCGGTTCGGGGCAAAATCCTCAACTGCCTGAAAGCGGACTACAGTAAGATTTTCGCTTCTCCCATTATTACGGATCTGGTAAAGGTTCTGGGCTGCGGCGTGGAGGTCCAGGGAAAACGTGCCAAGGAGCTGTCCAGCTTTGACATTTCCGCCCTGCGCTGGAATAAGGTCGTCATCTGCACCGATGCGGACGTGGACGGCTTCCAGATCCGTACCCTGATCCTCACCATGCTCTATAGGCTTTGTCCCACCCTGATTCGGGACGGCTATGTGTATATTGCGGAGTCTCCGCTGTTTGAAATCACCTGCAAGGACAAAACCTGGTTTGCTTATAACGAGCAGGAAAAGGTTCAGATTCTGAAAGAGCTGGAGGGTAAGAAAGTCTCCATCCAACGCTCCAAGGGCCTTGGTGAAAACGACCCGGCCATGATGTGGATGACCACCATGAATCCGGAGACCCGGCGGCTGATCAAGGTCATGCCGGAGGATGCGGAGCGGACGGCCCACTACTTTAATGTGCTGCTGGGCGACGGCCTCCAGGAGCGGAAGAATTTTATTGCGGAAAACGGCGCCAAGTATTTGGAGCTGGCGGATATTTCCTGATAGGAGTCCAGTATGGCAAAGAAGAAACCTGAAAAAGAAGAAAAGAAAGTGAATTTAGACGGCGTGGTGGGCCTGGTAGGCTCCACCACCGAGCAGGCAGTGTCGGAGACCCTGGAAGTCAACTACATGCCCTACGCCATGTCTGTCATCGTCTCCCGGGCCATTCCGGAAATTGACGGCTTTAAGCCCTCTCACAGAAAACTGCTCTATACCATGTATAAAATGGGGCTGCTCACTGGTGGACGGACAAAATCTGCCAACATCGTGGGTCAGACCATGCGCCTAAATCCCCACGGCGATGCGGCCATTTACGAAACCATGGTTCGCCTGGCCCGGGGCAATGAGACATTGCTGCACCCCTTCGTAGACTCCAAGGGCAACTTTGGTAAAGTCTATTCCCGGGATATGGCTTACGCCGCCTCCCGATATACAGAGGCCAAGCTGGATCCTATTTGCGCCGAGCTGTTCCGGGACATTGACTCGGATACCGTGGACATGGTGGATAACTACGATGCCACCATGAAAGAACCCAGCCTGCTTCCCACCACCTTCCCCAACGTCCTGGTTTCTGCCAACCAGGGCATTGCCGTAGGCATGGCCAGCAACATCTGCTCTTTCAACTTGAAGGAGGTCTGTGAGACCACCATTGCCCTGATGAAAAACCCGGACCATGATTTGTTGGAGACCCTGCCGGGTCCGGATTTTTCCACCGGCGGCCAGCTGCTTTTTGATGAGGCGGTGACCCGGGAAATCTATGCAACAGGCCGGGGAAGCTTCCGCCTGCGGTCCAAGTGGCGCTATGTAAAGGAAAACAACCTGATCGAAATTACCGAGATCCCCTACAGCACCGCTACGGAAGTCATTATGGACAAGGTGGCGGAGCTCATCAAGGCCGGAAAAATCCGGGAAATCTCCGACATGCGGGACGAGACGGACCTGGGGGGCCTGAAACTGACCATTGACCTCAAGCGGGGGGTAGACCCGGAGAAGCTCATGCAGAAGCTGTTCCGCATGACCCCCTTGCAGGATAGCTTTGCCTGTAACTTCAATGTCCTCATTGCCGGAATGCCCCGGGTCATGGGCATCGGGGAGATTCTGGAGGAGTGGACCGCCTGGCGCATGGACTGTGTGAAGCGGCGGCTGTTCTTCCAAATCCAGAAAAAGCAGGAGCGGCTGCATCTGCTCAAGGGTCTGGAACGGATCCTGCTGGACATCGACAAGGCCATTTCCATTATCCGGGAAACGGATCTGGAAAATGAGGTGGTACCCAACCTGATGATCGGCTTCGGCATCGATGAGATCCAGGCCAATTTCGTCTCGGAAATCAAGCTGCGCAATATCAATAAAGAATACATCCTCAAACAGACCAAGGCCACCTCTCAGTTGGAGCAGGAAATTGAGGAATTGCAGGACACCCTGAATAGCCCCCGGAAGCTGAAAAACGTCATCATTCAGGAACTGCGGCAGGTGTCCGAAAAATACGGTCAGCCCCGAAAGACGGAGATCCTCTACAACATCGAGGAGGCCGAGCCGGAGAAGGAAGAAGATGCGGTGCCGGATTATCCTGTAACGGTGTTTGTATCCAAGGAAGGCTATCTGAAGAAGATCACCGCCCAGTCCCTGCGTATGAGCGGTGAGCAGAAGTTCAAAGAGGGCGACAGCCTGGCCTACTCCCAGGAGGCCACCAATCGGGAAGAACTGCTGGTCTTTACAGACCGTTTCCAGTGCTACAAAACACGGCTCAGTGACTTTGAGGACGGAAAAGCCTCCCTCTTGGGGGATTATCTGCCCCAGAAGCTGGGCATGGATCCGGGAGAGAACATCCTGCAAGTGATTTTCCCCGGAGACGGCAAGGGCTTCGTGCTGTTCTTCTTTGAAAACGGCAAGGTGGCCAAGGTGCCGCTGTCTGCCTATGAGACCAAGACCAACCGGAAAAAGCTTACCGGTGCCTTTTCGGACAAGAGTCCGGTGGTAAAAATCCTGTCCATGCCGGTGGATGCCCAAATCGCCATGTATTCTTCTGACGGCAGAGCCATGATCTTCTCTACGGCAGAACTGCTGCCCAAGACCACCCGCAGCACCATTGGTGTAGCAGTCATGAGCCTGAAGAAAAAGGCGGTGCTGCAAAATGCCATGCTTCTGGAAGAAAGCGGCATTGAAAATCAGGCCCGCTACCGCATGAAGTCCATTCCCGCCGCCGGTGCCCTGCTGCGGCCGGAGGATGGCCAGGAAAAGCAGGCCGCTTTTGAAGTATAAGGAAACTCGCAATGATGTTTCTGCTGACGGCATCAGAGAGCTTCCGTAAATAAAATCAGGAGGTCCTTATGAAAGCACGTTGGTCTCAGGTTCGTTGGATCGTTTATACGGTGATCGGCAGTACGCTGTTCGCCTTGGGCTTTGCGCTGTTTTTGGTGCCCAACAATATCAATACCGGCGGCGTTTCCGGCCTTGCCATGATTTTGCGGAAGCTTTTGGGCTTTGGCAGCGTGGGTGCCATCACCATGGCCATCAATATCCCACTGTTTTTGCTGGGTGGGGCGAAAATCGGAAAACGGTTTTTCTGGGGCTCCCTTATCGGCATGGTGGTGAGTTCCGTGATGATCGATGTGTTTGGATACATCCCTGTATCTCCCTGCGAAACCATGATCGGTGCGCTCTATGGCGGCGTGCTCTGCGGTGCCGGACTGGGCATGGTTTTTGTAGCCGGGGCCTCCACCGGCGGCTCGGACATTATGGTGCGGCTGCTCAAGAAGAAGTACCGCAATGTGCCTATTGGCAGAATATCCATTATGTTTGATGCCACCGTGGTGCTGCTGACGGGCCTGGTGTTCCAGGACATCAGCAAGGCCCTTTACAGTGGCATTGTGGTCTTTGTCTGCGGTCAGGTCATTGATGCCGTGGTCTATCGTTTTGACTATTCTCGGGTCGCACTGATCATTTCCAAAGAGCATGAGGCCATTGTAAAGGCCATTGACCAAAAACTGGAGCGTGGCGCAACCTATCTCCATGGGGCCGGGTCTTACACCAGGCAGGATATGGAAGTGATTCTGACCGTGGTGCGCAAGGGCCAGCTGGCAGAGCTCAAAGAGCTGGTCATGGATGTGGACCCCGACGCCTTTGTCATTGTCCAGGAGGCCCACCAGGTTTTGGGAGACGGTTTTTCCGATTACTCCCCGGATGCCCTGTAAAGGAGAATAACATGAAGCTTCTACGTTTGTGTCCGCTGCTTCTGGCGGTGCTGCTTACCGGCTGCAGCGTGTTTGACGGACAGTATGTCCGGGTGACACCCCATGAGATGCAGCCCACCAAAACCCAGGAGGAGACCCTGACCATCAATAACTATATGGATTTGCGCCGTACCCTGGTGGAAATGGTCACGGCAGGCCGGGAAAACATGGTGATTCTGACCCAGGACTACCCGGACTCTGCCCTGCGGGACAATATGGAAGGAGCCAAAGCCTATATTTGCGGCTATGACCCGGTGGGGGCCTATGCCGCCGAGAGCCTGAGCTATGAAATTGGTGCCAAAAGCGGCTATACCGCTGTGGCAGTCACGGTCACTTATCGCCACAGCCAGTCAGACATTCGGGGCATCATTCATTTGGACGGTATGGACCGTTTGGAAGAAACGGTGCTTGGTGCTCTGGAAAATATGGATTTCCGAAAGGTCATTCTGATTCCCGGCTATCAGCCCACGGATTTTGGCCAGATGGTTCAAAATCTGGCCCAGTACAGCCCCCAAACGGTAATGGAGTGCCCCCAGGTAACGGCGGATGTATACGGAAAGGGCACCACCAGGCTGGTGGAGCTGTCTTTTAATTACGAAAACGGCAGAGATGTGCTCAAGCAGATGCGCTCCCAGGTGGGCGATGTGTTTAACGCCGCCACGCTGTATGTCAGCGGAGACGGCTCGGATTTCCAGAAATACAGCCAGCTGTATTCTTTTTTGATGGACCGCTTCAATTATACCATGGAAGCCTCCATCACGCCGGCCTACAGTCTTTTGCGCCACGGGGTAGGGGACAGTCGGGCCTTTGCCAACGTCTACGGGGCCATGTGCCGCAGTGCAGGGTTGGAATGCCTGAGCATTACGGGAACCCGAAACGGCGAACCCTGGACCTGGAATATGATTTGTGACAGCGGAAGGTACTATCACCTGGATTTGACCCGCTGCAAAGAGGACGGCAGCTTCTGCGAGCGGACGGACGACCAGATGACCGGCTATGTGTGGGACTATTCCGCCTTCCCTCAGAGCGTTGGAGAAATTTTGCCGGAGCCGTAAAAAATGCTTGACAATTTGGAATTTTCTGTTATAATACAGAAGTTCCCTGCGGGTGTAGCTCATCCGGTAGAGCGCCACCTTGCCAAGGTGGAGGTAGCGAGTTCGAGCCTCGTCACCCGCTCCATAAAAGAGATTCGCTTTTGCGGGTCTCTTTTCTTTTCATCAGAATTGAATTGCAAAAAAATTGTTGACATTTTCGTTAAATGTGTTATAATACATCTCGTTCCGCGGGTGTAGCTCATCCGGTAGAGCGCCACCTTGCCAAGGTGGAGGTAGCGAGTTCGAGCCTCGTCACCCGCTCCATATAAGAGATCTGCTTTTGCAGGTCTCTTTTTTTACACCCAATTTTGAAATTTCAAAATTGCAGGTTGCTTTCTGAGGAAACCGGTGATATGATAGAGCAATCATCTTCGTGGACACATGTCCACCGTGGAAGGGAGCGTTACGAATGAAGTATGTGGTCATTTTGGGTGACGGCATGGCAGATGAACCCATTGAGTCCCTGGACGGTAAGACCCCCTTGGACTATGCCAAAACCCCTTGTATGGATCGCATGGCCTGTCAGGGCACCATGGGCATGGTACAGAATGTACCGGAGGGAATGGCCCCCGGTTCCGACGTTGCCAATCTTTCTGTTCTGGGCTATGACCCCAGGCGGTGTTATTCGGGACGATCTCCCTTGGAAGCTTTGAGTGTGGGCGTTTCCATGGAGCCGGAGGACGTGATTTTCCGCTGCAACCTGGTAACGCTGACGGAGCAGGAGCCATACGAGGAGAAAATCATTCTGGATCACAGCTCCGGTGAAATCAGTACGGAGGATGCGGACATTCTGATGGATACCATCCGTCAGACCTTTGATTCTGAGAACATTTCTTTTTACACCGGTACCAGCTATCGGCATATTATGGTATGGAAGCATGGAAAGGTGGTTCCTTTGGAGCCGCCCCACGACCATTTGGGAACGGCCATCGGCCCCTGGCTTCCCCAGGAGCAGAAACTGAAAGAGATGATGGAAAAGAGCTTCCCAATTCTTAATACCCATCCGCTGAATCTGCAGCGGGCACTACAGGGAAAGAACAAAGCCAATTCCCTCTGGTTCTGGGGTGCCGGAACCAAACCCAGCCTGCAAAACTTCCGGGAAAAAACCGGCCTGAAAGGGGCCATGATTTCCGCCGTGGACTTGCTGAAAGGCATTGCCGTAGGGGCCGGTATGGAGGTCTACCGGGTTCCCGGTGCTACTGGCTCCATCGATACCAATTATGAGGGGAAGGCCGCTGCCGCTGCCAAGGCCCTTTTGGAAGACGGCTGCGATTTTGTCTATGTCCATGTGGAGGCCCCGGATGAAATGGGCCACCAAGGGTTGATTCCTGAAAAGGTTCGTTCCATTGTGGACTTGGACAGTCGTTTGATCGCTCCGCTCAAAAAGGCATTGGATGATTCCGGGGAAGAATACCGGATGCTGATTTTGCCGGATCACCCCACCCCCATCCGCTTGCGAACCCATACCGGGGATCCGGTTCCCTACCTGCTTTTTGATTCCACAAGACAGGAAAAGAAGATCGCAAAGTTTACCGAGGAGGAAGCGGCCCAAACCGGCAATTTCCAGCCGGAGGGTTTCCGTCTTCTGAACCAACTGATTCGTTAGAAAGGAGCCATTGCCATGGCCAGAGTATATAATTTTTCCGCAGGCCCCGGGGTGCTACCGGAGCCTGTACTGGAAGAAGCCGCCCGGGAAATGCTGGATTACCGGGGCACCGGCATGTCCGTTATGGAGATGAGCCATCGCTCCAAGCCCTACCAGCAGATTTTTGATGAGGCGGAATCAGACCTGCGGATTCTGATGGGCATTCCGGACAACTACAAGGTTCTGTTCCTACAGGGTGGAGCCAGTCAGCAGTTTGCCATGGTTCCCATGAACCTGATGCACAATGGGGCGGCGGACTATATCATCACAGGCCAGTTTGCCAAGAAAGCCTGGAAAGAGGCCCAGCTGTTCGGCCAGGCCAACGCCGTAGCATCCTCTGCGGATCAGAATTTTACCTATATTCCCGATTGCAGTGACTTGCCCATTGGGGAAAACAGCGACTACGTGTATATCTGCGAGAACAACACCATTTACGGTACCAAATTCAAGACCTTGCCCAATACCAAGGGAAAGCCTCTGGTGGCGGATGTGTCCTCTTGCTTCCTGTCGGAACCTCTGCGGGTGACGGATTATGGCATGCTCTATGGCGGCGCACAGAAAAATGTAGGCCCCGCCGGTGTGGTCATCGCCATTATCCGGGAAGACCTGATCCGGGAGGATGTCTGGCCCGGTACGCCTACCATGCTCCGGTATAAGACCCATGCCGATAACGGTTCGATGTACAATACCCCGCCTGCCTATGGTATTTATATCTGCGGAAAGGTATTCAAATGGCTGCTGGGCCTGGGCGGGCTGGATGCCATGCAGAGCTACAATCAGAAAAAAGCCGCCATTCTTTATGATTTCTTGGATTCCAGCAAGGTCTTTCACAATCAGGTGGAGAAAAAGGACCGCTCCCTGATGAATGTGACCTTTGTCACCGGTGATTCGGAACTGGATGCCAAATTTGTTGCCCAGGCCGGTGCGGCGGGCTTTGTCAACCTGAAAGGACACCGCAGCGTAGGCGGTATGCGGGCCAGCATTTATAACGCCATGCCCATAGAGGGCGTTCAGAAGCTGACGGAGTTTATGGCGGACTTTGAAGAAAAGCTTTAATATCACATTCATATCCCATAGAAAAGAGGAAAGACCATGTTTCAGGTGAACTATCTCAATAAGATTTCCCCCAAGGGTACGGCACTTTGGACGGAAGACTATCGGGTTTCTGACTGTGTAGAGGATGCCCAGGCTTTGTTGGTGCGCAGCGCGCCTATGCAGGATATGACTTTTTCTGAAAACCTCCTGGCGGTAGCCCGGGCCGGGGCAGGAGTCAATAATATTCCGCTGAGCCGGTGCGCGGAGCAGGGCATTGTGGTGTTCAATACCCCCGGCGCCAATGCCCGCAGCGTGATGGAGCTGACCCTCTGCGGACTGCTGCTGGGCTGCCGGGATGTAGTAGGGGGCATTGAGTGGGTGCGGTTCATGGCCGGTAGCCCGGATATTGCCAAACAGGTGGAAAAGGAAAAATCCCGGTTTGCTGGCCATGAGATTTTGGGCCGGAAACTGGGTGTCATCGGTCTTGGAGCGGTGGGAGGCCCCTTTGCCAACGCCGCCCGGAGACTGGGAATGCAGGTGTACGGCTGTGACCCCTTCTTGTCCGTAGATGCCGCCTGGCATCTGGACAGCCAAGTCCACCACGTCAACACCAGGGATGAAATTTTCTCCATCTGTGATGTGATCTCCCTCCACACGCCCCTGGTGGAGGACACCAAGAAGATGATCAACGCCGAGACCCTGGACAAAATGAAAGACGGAGTCATCATTCTGAATTTTGCCCGGGATCTATTGGTAGATGACGAGGCTATGGCGTGTGCCTTGGCCTCCGGAAAGGTCCGCCGGTACATTACGGATTTTCCCAATGAAAAGACGGCTGCCATGCCGGGCTGCATCGCCATCCCCCATTTGGGGGCATCTACCCAGGAATCTGAGGACAACTGCGCTAAAATGGCCGTAGCCCAGGTGATGAAATATCTGGAAAACGGAAATATTGTCAATTCCGTAAATTTCCCCAACTGCGACATGGGCATTTGCACCAGTGCGGGCCGGATCACCATCCTCCACAGGAACATTCCCAATTCCCTGGGCCGGTTCACAACGGCACTGGCAGGGGAGGACGTGAACATTGCCGGGCTGATGAACAAGAGCCGGGGAGCCTACGCCTATACCATGCTGGATTTGGACCACAGACCTTCCCAAAACCTGGTAGAAGGTCTCCGAAGCATTCAGGGCGTTCTCCGAGTCCGTGTAATTAAGTAAATAGCAATAAAAGAATTGACCGTCTTCCCGAAAAGACGGTCAATTCTTTTATTTTTCAAACTTTTCTGCCACCTGCTGCATCATTTGCCGGATGGGCAGATGATAGGGGCAGCGGCTCTCACAGGCTCCGCATTGGATGCAGTCAGAGGCTTTGGCATTCATGCCGGTATACCGGCCCTTGGCCCAATCTGCCAGACCGTAGCGGGTCAGGTATCCTTCCAGCACAAAGACCTGGGGGATTTGGATACCCACAGTGCAGGGGGCACAGTAATTGCATCGGCGGCAGAACTGGGTTCCCAGCTGATTCCGGATGCTCTGAATTTTTCCCTGCTCCTCCTGGCTTAAAGGCTCGGTGCTGCAAACGGCGGCAAGATTTTCTTCCAGCTCCCGGGGCTCGGCCATGCCGGGGATCACAACGCTGACATAGGGATTCTGGACGATGTACCGCAGGGCCAGGGTGGCATCCTCAATAGCACCGCCGGCCAGGGGCTTCATGCAGATAAAGCCGATGTTCTTTTCCTTGCAGCGTTTGATTAGTTTTTCTCCCTGGTTCTCTACAATATTGTAGGGGAACATGACGGATTCCACCCAGGGAAGCTCCAAAGCCTTTTCAAAAACCTCTGTAGAGTGGGCGGTGATGCCAATGTGACGGATTTTCCCGGAAGCCTGGGCTTCCTGCAGGGCCTCCAACGCACCCCCTGGGGCGGTGATAATCTCCAACTCCTGGAGAGAAGGGTTGTGGAGCTGGTAGAGGTCAATATAGTCTGTGCGGAGATTTTTAAGAGAGATTTCCACGTTTTCTGCCATTTCTACACGGGTCCAGCCTCTGCCTTTGGTGGCAAGAATAAAATGCTCCCGAATACCCTCCAGGCCATAGCCCAGGTATTCTTCACTGACGGTATAGCCCCGGGCGGTATCAATGTAGTTGATACCGGCATCCAAAAGCTTGTGCATCAGTTTTTTTGTTCCCTCCCGGTCAATGCGCTGAATGGGGATGCCGCCGAAACCCAGCCGGGATACGTTCAGACCGGTTTTTCCCAATGTAACATATTCCATTATTTTTTCCTCCCTTACCGGGTACACCTGGGTAGGGGTATCCGGTTTTTTACTTTATTATACAGCCTTTTCTTTGAGAAATAAAGAAAAAATCCGTCCAAGGGCGTACCCTTGGACGAAAAATGTGTCTTATTCGTGTACACGGAACAGTGGGCCTGCCACCCGCTTGTACAGCAGCATGGTCAGCAGAGATACAAGACCGCCTTTGACTAGATTCAGAGGGGCCACACACAGGGCAACGAAAGAAAATACCCCGTGAACGCTGCCGTGGATTTTGGTACCCATGCCGATCAGGGCCTCCATGGGAATGCCATAGAGCTGGGAGAATTTGGGCAGGAGATAGACGGCATTAAAGGCGGTGCCGATGACGGTCATGGTCAGAGTGCCAATGACCAAGCCAACAATGGCACCTTTCTTGTTCTTGTGCAGATGGTACCAGACGGTGGCGGGGAGTACAAAGCAGCAACCCACAAAGAAGTTGGCAAAGTCCCCCACAAATGCGGTGGAAGTACCTTTCAGCAGGAGCTTCAGCAGGATTTTAATGCCTTCAATGGCAACGGCGGCACTGGGTCCCAGGAAGAAGCCACCCAGCAGTACGGGCAGTTCGGAGAAATCCAGCTTGTAGAATTCCGGGGCCAGGAAAATCAGGGGGAAGTCCAGCACATGCAGCACCACGGCAATGGCAGAGCAAATGCCGATAATGCTGACCCGTCGGGCGGGGGTCACGTGGCGCAGATGTTCAAACCGGTTTTCGACCAGCCGAGCCCCCAGAGCTACTGCCAGGATTACAACGGCAGTGATCAGAAGAAAGCTTACATTGTCCTTGGCTTGGGTAAGTAGTTGGTTCATTTTTGGTCACCTCAACGTAAAAATCGCCCTGAGTAAACACTCAGGGCGTGAAAACGCAAACTCCTTGCGTATCTTCTTCCATCCAGACTATACTGTCGGTATCGGAATCACACCGATTCGGCGCTTGCGCGTTCGCGGACTTTACCGCCGGTGGGGAATTTCGCCCCGCCCTGAAGATCACGTTATTCACTTGCCCTAACCATAGCACACAACCCTGGCCTTGTCAAGAACCATTTTTCATGCTATACTGCCCTCAGTATTCAGGCCCTATTGAGGCTTCCGTAGGCGAGGGGGCCGCATCGGAAGGAAAATCAAAGCCCTGGATTTTTCCGCCGGGGGCTGTATTGGTGATGTCCCCGCCAACGACCTGGTTTTTATACACCAGTACCGTGGCATATACCGGCTGGGTGGCTCCGGGGTAATTGGTCACCTCGTAAACGTAGCGCATGACTTTCTTTCCGGCAAATTTGCTCAGGTCGTAGTTCTGACATTTTTGCAGGGCGTTGTACCGGTCAAATACCTCGTTGGACTCCTGGGGAATCAAAACCTGACCGGATTCCTTGGGGGTGTTCTGGACCTCCCAGCCGAAGCTTTTGAGAAAATGGATCCGCCCATCATTGCTGGCCAGGTCCTGGTGATCGGTGCGGAAGGTCTGTTGGCTGTTCCCTAAAAAGAGGATCAGCCCCAGCAGGGCAGCGGCCACAAGGGCCAGGATCAGCATTATTTTTTTGAAATCGACCTTTGCGGTCAATACAACCATATCGCATTCCCTCCCGAAATGTTTTCGTCAAATCTTATGAGCCGGGGCAAGGGAATAGAACGGAGAAGCTATGGAACGATTGGACAAATTCTTGTGCGACAGCGGTGCAGGCACCCGGAGCCAGGTAAAAGCCATGCTCAAGGCCGGCCGGGTCACGGTGGACGGAAAACCTGCCAAAGACCCGGCACTGAAAATCGATGGCACGAAACAGCAGATCATGCTGGACGGAGAACTTATGGGCGGCTTTCAGCGCCGGGTGGTGCTGCTGAACAAGCCCCAGGGATATGTCACCGCTACAGAGGATGCCCGTGATCAGACCGTTATGGATCTGCTTCCGGAGACCATGAGGCACTGGGATTTGAAGCCGGTGGGGAGACTGGATAAGGCAACGGAAGGCCTCTTGCTGCTGACCAATGACGGAGAACTGCTGCACCGACTGATCAGCCCCAAAAAGGAAGTACCCAAGGTGTACTATGCCCTGCATGAGGGTACAGCGGGACAGGAGGATGTGACGGCCTTTTCCCAGGGCATCACCCTGCGGGACGGAACTGTCTGCCTCCCGGCGGCTCTGGTGCCTTTGGGGCCGGGGGAGAGCCAAATCACGGTTTGTGAGGGAAAATATCACCAGGTCCGGCGGATGATGGCAGCTCGGAACATGACCGTTACCTATCTGGAACGGAGAAAAGAAGGAAATCTTGAATTGGGAGCGCTTCCCAGAGGCCAGGTGCGGCTGCTCAAAGAGGAAGAAATCCGGGAATTGGAAGCATTGTGCGGAATGTAGACAAAAGAAATCAGCAAAATGACAGAACTTTTTGACCATCATTTGGAATAGCTGTCAGCCAACTGGCAAGAATACCTAAAAATCACGTGTTAATTTGCAATAAAATGTCAAAAGGTACTTGCAAACTGCGCAAAACTTGTGTATAATAACAGTGCAATTTTGTGGAATGCGTATTTATGCAACATTCTAAGGAGGGGCACCCATATGTCCAACAGTGTATTTCAAAGCGTGATCGTTCAATTAAAGGACATTTCCGACAGAACCTTCGGTGTAATCGATACAGAAGGTTGCGTTGTGTCCTGTACTGACGTCTCTTTGCTGGGAGAGCGTTGGCCCGATGCCGCCCTGCGTATTGGCGGCGGTGTGGACGGAATTACGGTTTTCGCCCAAAAATGCTTTAAGGCCATTGTCGGCAGCTCCAATTTGTATGAATATGCCGTTTTCTGCTCCGGCGATGATGAAACGGCAAAGTCTTTCTGCTCCATGGCCTATATTGCCCTGAATGATGCCAAAATCTTCTATGAGGAAAAGCATGACCGGGGTACTTTCGTAAAAAATATCATTATGGACAATATTCTGCCCGGTGATATTTATATCCGGGCCAAGGAACTGCACTTTGCCACAGATGCCCCCAGAGCCGTGTTCCTCATCCGTCAGGTGGGCCGCAGTGATGTGGCCACGGTGGATGTGCTTTCCGGCATGTTCCCGGATAAGATGCAGGACTTTGTTCTCAGTGTCAACGAGAGCGACGTGGCGGTGATCAAGCAGATCACGGCCAATACCCCCAGCGAGGAACTGGAAAAAATCGCTGTAAACATCGAAAACACCCTGAAAAACGAGCTGCGCATCAAGACTTCCATCGGTATCGGCACGGTATCCGAGCATCTGCGGGAGCTGGCGGATTCCTATAAAGAGGCCCAGACCGCCATTGAAGTGGGCAAGGTTTTTGATACGGAAAAGAGCATCATGCGCTATGAGAATCTGGGTATTGGCCGTCTGATTTATCAGCTGCCCACGACCCTGTGCGAGATTTTCCTCAGTGAGATTTTCAAGAAAAGCTCCATTGACTGCCTGGACCAGGAGACCCTCTTTACCATCAACAAGTTCTTTGAGAACAATCTGAACGTTTCTGAGACTTCCCGGAAGCTGTTTGTACACCGGAATACCCTGGTATACCGGCTGGAAAAAATCAAAAAGCTCACCGGCCTGGATTTGCGCCAGTTTGACCACGCCATTGTATTTAAGGTAGCACTGATGGTCAGAAAGTACCTGTCCTCCCGGGAGACCCGGTGAGACCGGGGGACTGCATATTTTGTCTTCTGCGGGGATGGCCACAAACCGTCCCCGCATTCTTCTTTTTTGCGGAAAGGGAAGTGCTGGTTGCGGTCTGCGTTTTTATGTTTACCAGATGTGGAAGAAAATCCCTGCCGAATGGGGAAAATCAATGTCACAAATAAAAAGTTTTTGTTAAAAAATATGAAATACGCCCATGTTTTATGGCTCCTCATTGACTTTTAGGCCGATTTGTGGTACAATTCCCCTACATTGCGTGTAATGCCCCAGGTATTTCTCAAGAAGGTATCAGGGGCAAAGCGGATATTTCGACTGGAGATAGATGCAAATGATTGAATTTACAGATGTCGTAAAAAGCTACGAACAGGGCAATAAGGCTCTGAACGGCGTTACCATGCAAATCGATGACGGGGAGTTTTGCTTCCTGGTGGGCCCTTCCGGCTCCGGCAAGTCCACCATCATCAAATTGATCACCGGCGAGTTGCGGCCGACCTCCGGCACGGTGAAGGTCAACGGCTTTACCTTGGAGCGGATCCGCAAGCGGGAGATCCCTCTGCTGCGCCGTACCGTTGGCGTTGTGTTCCAGGACTTCCGTCTGATCCCCAACATGACCGTGTATGACAACGTGGCTTTCGCCATGCGTGTTATTGGAGCCCGGGAACGGGAAATCCGGGATCGTGTGCCCTATGTGTTGGAGCTGGTAGGTCTGGAAAACAAGGCCAACCGCCATCCCGGCGAAATGTCCGGCGGTGAGCAGCAGCGTCTGGCCATTGCCAGAGCCCTGGTCAATAACCCCTCTACCATCATTGCCGACGAGCCCACCGGTAACCTGGACCCTGCCAGATCCTTTGAAATCATGGCTCTGCTGCAGGAAATCAACAACCTGGGCACCACGGTGCTGGTTGTCACCCATGAAAAAAACCTGGTGGAGCTGTTCGCCAAGCGTGTGATTGCCATTGATGATGGCTATGTGGTCAGTGACGGCAGAGAGAGGTAAGCAGATATGAAGTTTAGTAACATCGGATATCTTATGAAAGAGGGCTTCCGTGGCATTTTCCTCCACGGATTCATGTCTTTCGCCGCCGTGTGCGTGACGGTGGCCTGCCTGATCATCGTGGGCAGTTTCTCTATTTTGGCATACAACCTGGATGTTATGGTTCAGGAATTGAACCAGACCAGTGAAATTCTGGTCTACGTGGACAGCGACCTTTCGGATGCGGAGGCCCGGAGCATCGGAACGAAAATCAACGCCCTGCCCAATATTTTGCAGTCTACCTTCGTATCCCGGGAAGATGCTCTGAAAGAATTCGTTGCCGACCACAATGACGATTCTGTTTTTACCGGCGTTCAGGCTACGGATCTGCGGCACCGGTATGTGGTCACCCTGGAAGACAACACCATCATGCAGCAGACCGATGAGCAGCTGCGGCAAATCCCCGGGGTGGCAGATACCAAGGCCGCCTACGCTTTGGCCCAGGGCTTTACCACCATTCAGCAGGTGCTGCACATTGCCTCTGTGGCGTTGATCGCAGTGCTGCTGGTCATTTCTCTGTTGATTATTTCCAATACGGTCAAGCTTGCCATGTATGACCGCCGTGATGAAATCGCCATTATGAAAATGGTCGGTGCCACCAACGGCTTTATCCGGCTTCCCTTTATGGTAGAAGGTTTCTCCCTGGGTATGATCGGTGCGGTGCTGGCGTTCGGACTGGAATGGGTGGGTTATGATGCATTGGTTGAGAAAGTTTCCAAGGTGGATGCCTTGAAGCTCTTTACCTTTGTACCCTTTGAAAGTTTGCTGCTGCCCATGATCATTGTCTTTGCTGCAGCCGGTCTGTTTGTCGGTGTGGTCGGCAGCTGGACTTCCATCCGGAAATTCATGGATGTGTAACCTCTGCGGGATAGATAGATATGAGACATTCCGCAACCCGAAAACATCTGCTGGCAGCGGCCCTTGCCTGTGCCTTGGCACTGGCAACGGTTCCGCTTCCCGCCTCGGCCTCCCATAAAACCGACAAGCTCAAAGACGAGTTGGGAGGATTAAAAGAAAAAAACGCATCCATCCAATCGGAAATTGATGCCATCCGGCAACAGTATACAACCACCTCCAATCAAATTCAGGACCTGGTGAATCAGAAAAACGCAGTGGACCAGGAAATCGCCTTGCTCCATGAGCAGATCCTCAACATCAATGATCAGGTCATTGCCTATGGCCAGCTGATTGCCGATGCCCAGGATCAGCTGGATGACTCCAATGCCCGGCTGGATGAGTTGAACGAAAAGCACAAGCTTCGCATCCGGGCCATGGAGGAGGCGGGAAACGTCAGCTATTGGCAGGTTCTGTTCCAGGCCAGCAGTTTTACAAATTTCCTGGACCGGCTGACTCTTATTGAGGAAATCGCCGCCGCAGACCAACGCCGTATAGACGAGATCCAGCAGGTGGCCACGGAGGTCAGCTCCACCCAGGCCCAAATGCAGCAGGAACTGCGGGAATTGGGCGATGCCCAGGCCCAGCTGACGGAAAGCGAAAGCCTTCTGGCGGAAAAGCGCACGGAGTCTGACGAATTGCTCAGAACCCTGGCCAGCCAACGGGAGGAATTTGAGCTGCTGCTGGATGATTCCGAGGCCAAGCAGGATGCCCTGATGAAAGAGATCGCCCAGAAGCAGAAAGAGCTTTCCAATGCAGAGTATGAGGAACGCCTGGCGAAGCTCGCCTTGCAGGGCCAGAATCCCCCCTCTAACGCCACCTGGATCACCCCGGTTTCCGGCTACACCATTACCAGCCCCTTTGGTATGCGTGTACATCCCATTTATAAGTATCAGCTCAAGCACAATGGCATTGATATGGCCTGCCCCCAGGGGACACCCATTTACGCAACTCGGGCCGGAACCGTCACCACCGCCTCTTATCAGGCAGGCGGTGCAGGCTATTATGTCAGCATTAACCATGGAGATGGTTTTGGTACCATTTATATGCACATGACCAATTATGTTGTCAGCAAAGGCCAGAAGGTCACAGCCGGACAATTGATCGGCTATGTGGGCAGTACCGGCCTTTCCACAGGCCCCCATCTACATTTTGGCGTTTCCTACGCCGGTACCTATGTGAATCCAATGGCCTACATCGGATAATTCCAAAGGAGACTCTATGAAAAATCGCAAAAAATTGGTTTCCATTCTCGCAGGGATCATGGCCGCCATCATGGTGCTGACCCTGGTGTTGAGCTTGCTGCCCACCCGGGCTTATGCGGCTTCTTCCAGCGAGATCCGAAAGCAGATCAATCAGCTGAGGGACCAGAAATCAGAACTGAAATCCCAAATTGAGGACCTGAAAAAGCAGTACCAGGCCAACAAAGATGACATTGCGGACATCGTATCCCGCAAAAACATCATTGACCAGGAAATCGGTCTGCTCCACGCGCAGCTGGACAATATAAATGAGCAGATTTCTGCCTTTGGCGTTCTGATTGCGGACAAGCAGGATGAACTGGACAACGCCCAGGCGCATTACGACCAGCTGAATGCGGAATACCGGGTTCGTGTCCGCACCATGGAGGAGGAGGGAACGCTCAGCTATTGGGAAGTTCTGTTTAAGGCCAACAGCTTCTCGGACCTCTTGGACCGCATGAGCATGATCGAGGAGATCGCCGCTTCGGACAATCGCCGTCTGAAAGAACTGGACGAGGCCACCCAGGCCGTTGCCAAGGCCCAGTCGGAACTGGAAACGGAAAAGGCGGATTTGGAGACTACAAAAGAGGAACTGAATGCCACCCAGGCAGAACTGGACGACAAGCGTTCCGAGGCCGATGAGGTCATTGCAGAACTGATTGCCAAAGGTGTGGAACTGGAAGGCATGAAAACAGACCTGGAAGCGGAAGACGAAAATCTTCTCAAGCAGATCGCCCAGATGGAAAAGGAATACAACAGTGCCAAGCACCAGGAGTGGCTGGCCTATATGGCCACCTATACTACGGTGCCCCCGGCTACCACCGCTGCAGCCTCCGGTTCCGGTTCCAGCACCGGCACCAGCACCCCCAGCTCCGGCGGTAACTGGCTCCGACCCTGTAGCTATACCTATATGTCCAGCCCCTTTGGCTTCCGGACCTCTCCCACCTCTGGCGCTTCCAGCTATCACCAGGGTGTGGACCTGGCAGCTCCTGCCAACACCCCCATCTACGCTTCCCGTGCCGGTGTGGTGACTACTGCCACCTATTCCAATAACGCCGGGTACTATGTGACCATCAACCATGGCGACGGATTCAGCTCTATTTACATGCACATGAATAACTATGTCGTGTCCTCCGGCCAGGCAGTATCCGCCGGTCAGCTGATCGGCTACGTAGGCCGTACCGGCATTGCCACAGGCTATCATCTGCACTTCGGCATTGCCTACAACGGCGCCTACGTCAACCCCTGCGCCTACGTGTCTCTGTAAATATTCTTCCCACATTTCCCAGAGAAATGTGGGAAGAATACTATAAAATAGGAGAGAGGATTT
The DNA here is from genome assembly GCA_934591845.1 of uncultured Oscillospiraceae bacterium. GTDB lineage: Bacteria > Bacillota > Clostridia > Oscillospirales > Oscillospiraceae > Faecousia. The sequence goes on from CAKTPO010000002.1 coordinate 106,443, forward strand.
AAAGACAATGAAAAAGAAAGTATTGCTTGTTCTTTCTTATGTTCTGGTGGCCGCCTTGGCTTGCGGGGCTACGCTGGGCATTGTATACTACGGAACCGGGTACTCCAAACTCGATGAATTGGAAAACCTGATATTCCTCCGTTTTGCCGGAGATGCGGACCAGACGGCTATGGAAGATGCAGCGGCTTATGCTATGGTCGATGCCCTGGGGGATCGGTGGAGCTACTATATTCCGGCGGCGGATTTTGATGCTTTTCAGGACAACGCCAACAATGCCTATGTGGGCATCGGTGTTTCTGTAACGGCATTGGAGGACGGTACCGGTTTCTTGGTTGCGAAGGTGGAGCCTGGCGGACCTGCGGACCAGGGAGGCATGGAGGTTGGCGACATCATCATCCAGGTGGAAGACCAGAGTGTAGAGGGGCTGACGGTCTCGGAACTTTCCAAGCGCATCAAGGGGGAAGAAGACACTTCTGTGACCATTACGGTCCTGCGGGAAGGGGAGGGCATCAGCCTGTACCTGACCCGGAAACGGGTGCAAACCGCCGTTGCCAGGGGCAGTATGCTGAACGAGCATGTGGGCCTGGTGACCATTACCAACTTTGATGAACGCTGCGCCGACGAGACCATTTCCGCCATTCAAAAGGTTCTGGACCAGGGGGCGGATATGCTGCTCTTTGACGTTCGGAACAATCCCGGCGGCTATGTCGATGAACTGTGCAGGGTCCTCGATTACCTGCTCCCGGAGGGAAACCTTATCCGCATGGTGGGGACCGATGAAAAAGAGGAAACCAAGACCTCTGACGAAACCTGCGTGAAAGTACCCATGGCTGTATTGGTCAATGCGGATTCCTATTCCGCCGCAGAGCTTTTTGCAGCGGATCTGCGGGAATACGGTGTGGCAAAAATCTTCGGTGAACAGACCTGCGGCAAGGGCTTCTATCAGAATCTCTTCCAGTTTCAGGATGGCTCTGCCGTGGGCCTGTCCATTGGCAGATACTATACATCCAAGGGCGAAAACCTGGAGGGTGTGGGTCTGACCCCAGACGTAGAAGTGAAGATGAACGATACGGAAAAAGCCCAGCTTCTTGGCGGCCTTTTGGAGGCGGAAAACGACCCCCAGCTTCAGGAGGCCCTGAACTACCTGATGGACAAGGTCGTAAAACCCTGATATAAAAAGAAATGCGAATCGGTTTTGGCGCCGATTCGCATTTCTTTAAGTCTCTGAACTCCTTATGCCAGCAGCGGCTTCAAAGCTTCTGCCAGCTTGTCTTTCTGGGCCTGGGCTTCTGCCAGGTCTTTGCCCAGGGTCGTAAAGTAGGTCTTGATCTTGGGTTCGGTACCGGAGGGGCGAACCACCACTGTTGCGCCGCCGGAGAGGGTGTAGATGAGCACATTGGCGGCGGGCAGACCGGTCTTTTCCGTATCGGTGTAGTCTGTGACCTTGGTAACGGCGTAACCGGCGATTTCCTTGGGCGGATTCTTCCGCAGACCGTCCATAATACCGGTCATTTTGTCCATACCGGACAGGCCCGGGAACTCAAAGGAATCCACCTTGTTGAGATACCGGCCAAACTTGGCATAAATGCTTTCCAGCCGCTCCTTAATGGAGGAGCCGATGGAGCGGTAATAGGCGGCCATTTCACAAATCAGCATGGAGCCGATAATGGCATCCTTATCCCGGACATAAGAGCCTGCCAGATAGCCATAGCTTTCCTCAAAACCGAAGATAAACCGCTCTACTTCCCCGGCAGCTTCCAGTCTGGCGATTTGGTCACCGATCCACTTAAAGCCCGTCAGCACATTGCGCATTTCTACGCCATAGCTGGCGGCCACGGCATCGGCCAGAGGGGTGGAGACGATGGACTTGACCGCCACAGGATTTTTGGGCATGGTGCCGGTTTCAATCCGGCCCTGGCAGATGTAATCCAGCAGCAGAACGCCAACCTCATTGCCGGAAACCAGCTCGTAGGTTCCGTCGGGGCAGCGAATGGCGATGCCTACCCGGTCCGCGTCTGGGTCTGTTGCCAGCATCAGGTCCGCACCGTTTTTCTCTGCCAATTCCAGACCCAGCCGCAGGGCTTCAAAAATCTCCGGGTTGGGGTAGGGGCAGGTGGGGAAGTTGCCGTCAGGGTCTTTCTGCTCGGGAACAATAGTAATGTCGTCAATGCCAATGTCGTGGAGTACCCGGGTAACAGGTACCAGACCGGAGCCGTTCAGAGGGGAGTAGACCAGCTTGAGACCGGCGGTCTTGCACAGGCCAGGCCGGACGGACCGGGCCTTGATGGCATCATACAGGGCTTCCTTGCAGTCCTCGCCCACATACTGGATCATGCCGGAGGACAGCCCCTCCTCAAAGGAAACCAGTTTCGCACCTTCCAATACATCGGTTTTCTGAATTTCGGCATATACGATGGCGGCGGCATCGTCAGTCATCTGGCAGCCGTCCGGGCCGTAGGCCTTGTAGCCGTTGTACTTGGCGGGGTTGTGAGAAGCGGTGATCATAATACCGGCATTGGCCCCATAGTAGCGGGTGGCGAAGCTCAGAGCGGGAACGGGCATCAACGCATCATAAATCCGAACCCGGATACCGTTGGCCGCCAACACACAGGCAGCGGTTTTCGCAAAGACGTCGGAATTGATACGGCTGTCATAGGAAACGGCAACCAGCTGATTGCCGCCTTGGGTCTTGACCCAATTGGCCAGGCCCTGGGTGGCCTGACGAACCACATAGATGTTCATCCGGTTGGTACCCGCACCGAGAACGCCCCGGAGACCGGCGGTACCGAATTTCAGGGAAACCGCAAACCGCTCTTTGATCTGGTCCTCGTTCCCCTCAATATCCCGCAGTTCCTGGGTAAGCTTGGCATCCTCCAAATCGGCGGCAGCCCAACGCTTGTAATCATCCAAATACATGATGTTCACCTGTCCTTTATGAAGTGTACGTTTTGTATTTTCGCTGTGTTTACTATAAAACATTTTCCTCTTTTTGTCAATGTTGCGTGGCGTTCCGTTGGGGCAAACTGTTCCCTTTTGAAAGTGGCGGTGGATTTTTGAAAGGGTTTATGGTATAAAAAGATAAAATGCAGAGGGGTATTCCGCTGCCTGTAGGTGAAAATACAGGGTGTAACATTTGGTTGCGGAAATGTAAAGGGAACGTGGTGGCAGATGGCAGCGGTTTTTGCTACAATGAGGGCATCTGATTATAGGAGGAACGCATGATGACACTATCAGAAAAAATTCTGACATTAAGAAAGGGAAGCGGTATGTCCCAGGAAGAATTGGCGGAAAAGCTAAATGTATCCCGGCAGGCCATCTCCCGGTGGGAAATGGGTACGGCCATGCCGGACGTGACCAATGTTCTGGGCCTTAGTAAGCTGTTCGGTGTTACAACGGATTACCTGCTCCATGACGACTACCAAAGTGACAAGGATCTGCCCCAGGTGCGGAAAATCCAAACAGACAGCCTCCGCCAGACCATGATTTTCTTGATCACCCTGGAAGTGATGGCGTTGATCTTTCAATTTACGGCCTTCGTATACCTATATAATGTGATTTTTGGCGTATTGAGCTTTATTCCCTTTGTGGCAGCGATTGGAGGGTTTGAATATGCTTGCGCAAAGAAGGGCCACGGGGCCGATGCGCAAACAGTCCGTTTCCGCAAGCAGTTCTACAAGATCACTGTATGGCTGGGAACCTATTTTCCCATCCGGCTGCTGGTAAGGACGCTTCTGATGCTCTATCCCTGGCCCTACAATACCCTTGTTCGGGGCTGCCTGATCGTGGCGCTCTATCTTTTGACGGCTCTTTTCATCACATGGAAAATCGAAAAACATTATAAAACAGCAGCGTGATTTTGGTCACGCTGCTGTTTTGTGCATGGAATGGTTTCTATGGCCTTATTCCGCCACAAAGGCGTAGGCTACGCCCTCTTCCACGGGGGTGGAATCCACGCCGGTCATGGCGTATTCGTTGTTGATGTAGAACGCCCAGTATTTGCCGTCCTTGTTGTAGTCCAGGGTGGTGCCGTTAACGGTGTCCACCATCAGACCATACTCGCTGTCAGAGCCGGAAACCAGGTTCAGCTCCACCAGGGCGGCACCGACGGTATCCTTGTCGGTTTTCACGGTGATGGTTACGGTGTTCTTATCCAGGTCGGTTTCAGAAACGGTAAAGGAAGTCTTGCCGGTGCCGTAAACCTGACCCTCGACCCATCCGGCAGCGGGGGCCGCATCAGGGGCTTTCTTGCCGCAGGCAGCCATGCCAAAGCACAGAGCCAGAACCATCATCAGGCACAGCACTACAGAAATGCGTTTTTTCATAGTTATTGTCTCCTTTTAGAATTTATCTTTAGAGAACGCTCTCAAGACGGGGCTATTATACCACGGAAAGGGAAAGAGCGCAATGCGATTTTGAAATCCAAGCGGTATTGCATTTTAATTGGAAGATTGGTATAATGATGCAAAGCTTTAAAAAGACGGATGTGAGCAAATGAATTTTGACCCTTTTTCCCGATGTCACCCGGCGGTGAATTTCACCTTTTTTGTGGCAGTCATTGGGTTCGGCGTGGTGATCCAGCACCCGGCCTATGCCCTGGCGGCACTGGTGGGGGCCAGCATTTACTATCTTTTGCTCCATGGAAAAAGCGGACTGAGGTTTCTGCGGGCTATGGTAGGAATGCTGGTGCTGATTGCGCTTTTAAACCCCTTGATCAACGATCAGGGGGCGCATATTTTGTTTTCTCTTTGGGGCCACCCCTACACCTTGGAGGCCATGGCCTACGGCGGGGCGTTGGGCCTTGTTTTCTCTGTAACCATGATTTGGTTTGGCTGCTATAGTCAGGTTTTGACCAGCGACAAGTTTACAGCCCTTTTTGGAAATCTCATTCCATCTTTGTCACTGCTTCTGGTGATGGTGCTGCGGCTGATCCCGGCCTTTACCAGAAAATCCCGGCAGATTTTAACGGCCAGAAGTGCCATCGGCAAGGGCGTTGACAATGCCGCCTCCGGAAAGGAAACCGTCAAAAGCAGCGTTGGCGTGCTATCGGCGTTGACGGATTGGGCCTTGGAGGGCAGCATCATTACGGCTGACTCTATGCGGGCCAGGGGCTACGGCTGCGGGAAACGTACCAATTTCCATATTTACAAGCTGACAAGCCGGGATGTACTGTTGCTGACGGCCATTGTGATCCTGTCACTTTCCGTTCTGGTCTTTGGAGGCACGGAGGCGGGCTACACCCCTTATTTTTATTGCGATGCTCTGACGCTGGGATTTCCTGCATACTGCCTGCTGCTGCTGATCCCATCCATTCTTTATCTGCGGGAGGCCATTGCATGGACCAAATTGAAATTCGAAACCTGAGCTTTGCCTATCCGGGTGCAAAGAAAAAATGCCTGGATGCTTTGTCCGTTTCCATTGAAAAAGGGGAGTATGTGCTGCTGTGCGGCAACAGCGGATGCGGGAAGACCACCCTTTTGCGGCATCTCAAGTCCGTTCTGGCACCTACCGGGGACCGGACGGGGGAGATTTTCTTTAACGGTTTGCCCATAGCGCAGGTGGACAGCCGCACCCAGGCAGCCTCCATTGGCTATGTGATGCAGAACCCGGATGAACAAATCGTAACGGACAAGGTTTGGCATGAACTGGCCTTTGGCCTTGAAAACCTAGGAGTGGACTCGGGGACAATTGGTCTGCGGGTGGCAGAAATGGCCAGCTTTTTTGGAATACAGAGCTGGTATCACCGGGATGTGTCCCAGCTTTCCGGTGGTCAGAAGCAGCTGCTGAATCTGGCATCCATTATGGCCATGCAGCCGGAAATTCTGATTCTGGACGAGCCTACCGGCCAGTTGGACCCCATTGCCGCCTCGGATTTTCTGAATACCTTAAAGAAAATCAACCGGGAGTTGGGTACCACGGTGCTGATCACCGAACACCGGGCAGAAGATATTTTCCCGGTGGCAGACCGGGTGCTGGTAATGGAGCAGGGGAGACTGACCGCTAATGGGAATCCCAGAAAAATCGGACAGACCCTTTTTGATGCCGACAGCCCTCTGACCCAAATGCTCCCGGCACCCATGCGCATTTACTACCGTTGCGGTGAAACCGTCCAAGCCCCGCTGACAGTCCGGGAGGGCCGCAACTGGCTGACCGGAATGTACGCAGATGCGGCCCCAGCGGTGGCCAGTCTCCCCCAAAAAGCCCTCGTCTCCCGGGGGGAACCGGCTCTACAGGTGGAAGATGTGTGGTTCCGGTATGAACGGCAATCCACGGATGTCCTAAAGGGCCTGACTTTCTGTGTGCCGCAAGGGTGCCTCTATGCCATTGTCGGCGGCAACGGGACTGGAAAATCCACCACTTTGCGCACCATTTGCGGGGCCAACCGGCCCTATCGGGGCAGTGTTCGGGTGTTTGGAAAAGAGAGCCGGAAATATCCCAAGGGAGCCTTGTTTCAGAATTGTCTTTCCATGCTTCCTCAGGACCCGACCAACCTGTTTGTCAGGCAAACGGTCCGGGAAGAATTGCGGGAAATGGAGGCGGATGTGGAAGCCCAGAGTAGGGTTGCTGATTTGTGCGAGATCCGGCACTTGCTGGATGCCCACCCCTATGATCTCTCCGGCGGTGAGCGGCAGCGGGTGGCCCTGGCAAAGGTTTTGTTGACAAAGCCAAGGCTTCTGCTGTTGGACGAGCCAACCAAGGGCCTGGACTGTGGGTTTAAAGCAAGGTTTGCCAAAACGCTGAAACGGCTGACGGCAGCGGGCATGGCCATCGTTATGGTGTCCCACGATATCGAGTTCTGCGCGGAGAACGCGGATATTGCCGCCATGTTCTTTGACGGCCAGATCATCGCCTCCGGCGCACCCCAGACATTTTTCGGCTCCAACAGTTTTTATACCACCTCTTCCAATCGCATGAGCCGCTGTGTGTTTGAAAACGCGGTGACGGCGGAAAATGTGGTGTCCCTGATACGGCAAAATCAGGAGGCGGGGCTATGAAAAAATCCGCCTGGTTTTCGGCCCTGACCATTTTTGTTCTGATACCCGCCACGCTGTACCTGGGCAGCCATCTAAAGGGCCGGTGGTATTATTTTACCAGCACACTGGTGATTTTAGAGATCATGCTGCCATTTTTTGCCGGCTTTGAGGCCCGGAAGCCCCAACCCCGGGAACTGGTGACCCTGGCAGTTATGGCGACTTTAGCCACGGTTTCCCGGGTGGCCCTGGTGGCGGTACCCTACTTTAAGGCCATTACCGGCATCATTATGATTACCGGAATTGCCTTTGGCCCCCAGGCAGGATTCCTCACCGGTGCCATTGCCGCCTTTGCCAGTAACTTTTTCTTTAGTCAAGGCCCTTGGACCCCCTGGCAGATGTTTGCCTACGGCTTCGCAGGTTTCTGGGCAGGACTGTGTTTTCATAATCGGCCAAGACTTTGTAAGCCCTGGCTGCTTGGACCCTTTGGATTTTTGTCCATTGTCCTTTTGATTGGCCCGTTGCTTGACTGCTGCACCGTTTTTACGGTACTCAGCAAACTTACCTGGGCCGGTGCGCTGGTAATTTTTGGCCGGGGACTGCCCGTAAACCTGATCCACGGTCTGGGCTGCGGCGTGACGCTGGTGTTGCTGACAAAACCCTTGCTTTATAAGCTCAACCGTCTGCAAGTGAAATACGGCATGATGTCCGCCGGTGAGGGGGAAGCACCATGAAGAATGAACAGCTGTTCCTTTCGACCATTGACAAAAACGCCGGAGAAACCGCCCGAAAATACGGCTTGGGCCTGGAAATTGCGGACTTTTGTTCGGCCATGAATATGGATACTCTGTTTGAGGACATCCGTCCTGGGGTGGAACAGCAGGTGCGGGGGATTTCCAACCGGCTGTTTCATGGCCCTTTTAACGAGCTTTTTCCCTGCGCCATTGACCCCATGGCCCGGGAGCTGGCAAAGCAACGCTTCCTCCAGGCCGGGGCACTGGCAGAGCACTATGGTGCACGGAAAATCATCTTTCACGGGGGGTATCTTCCCAATGTGTATTTTCCCTGCTGGTATATTCGGCAGTCCGTCTCTTTCTGGAAAGAGCTGTTGCAGCTTCTTCCAGGACTGGAACTTTGCGTGGAAAATGTGCTGGAATCGGATCCCCAGTGGATGGTAGACCTGGTTTCCGGTGTTGACGACTCCAGATTCAGGCTGTGCCTGGATGTGGGCCACTGCAATGTGTACTCCCAAATCCCTGTGGAAGCCTGGCTTCAAAAGTTAGCACCATGGATCGGACATTTTCATATCCACAACAATGACCGCTCTTTTGACACCCATAGCCCTCTGGGAGAGGGCAGCATCCCTATGAATGAATTTTTGACCTGCGCCCAGCAGCTCTGCCCGGAAGCGACCTTTACATTGGAGGTAACGGACGGGGAAGGGGCGGTTCACTATCTTGCGGCGCAGAAACAATTGGAGGAAATACCATGACCTTGGAATCACTGCTGGAATCCATCGAACCCCTGTCAAAATCTGCTATGGAGGCCGCTAAAATCCGTCAGGATGCCTTGGCCAAGCCCCCGGAAAGTCTGGGCCGGTTGGAGGAGCTGTCTATTCAACTGGCGGGCATTACAGGAACCATTCATAATACCATGGACAAAACCCATCTGCTGGTTTTTGCGGCGGATAACGGCGTGGTGGAGGAAGGGGTTTCCAGTGCTCCCCAGTCTGTGACCCTGATGCAGACCATCAATCTAACCCGGGCCAAAACCGGCGCTTCCGTATTGGCAAAACATTTTGGCACCGGTATCACCGTGTGCGACGTGGGTGTCAACGCCCAGATCACAGAGCCCAAGGTGCTGAACCGGAAAATTGCCTTCGGCACCCAGAATATTGCCAAGGGCCCGGCCATGACCCGGGAACAGGCGGAAAAAGCCATTCTCATTGGTGCGGAATTGGCCATGCAGACGGAGGCCAACGCCATGGGGGTAGGTGAAATGGGCATTGGCAACACCACCACCTCCTCTGCGGTGCTCTCGGTGCTGCTGGGGGCAGATGTGGAAACCGTTACAGGCCGAGGGGGCGGCATTACCGATGGAGCGTTTCTCAAAAAGAAGCAGGTGATCACCCAGGCCATTGCCCTGAACCAGCCGGATTCCAAGGATCCGGTGGATGTTCTCAGCAAGGTAGGCGGCTTTGATCTGGCCGCCATGTGCGGTGCGTTCTTAGGAGGCGCAGCCAGCCATCGCCCCATGGTCATTGACGGCTTTATTTCTGCGGTGGCGGCCCTGTGCGCCGTGCGGCTGTGTCCCACCGTGAGGGATTATCTGGTACCCAGCCATGCCTCCTATGAAATCGGCTACAAGCTTGCCATGGAAGAATTGGGCCTACAGCCCATATTCCTGCTGAATATGCGGTTGGGGGAGGGCAGTGGCTGTCCCTTGGCATTCCAGGTCCTCAGCGCCGCCTGTGCCATCCTCAACGACATGGCCACCTTTGACCAGGCTGGCATTGATGACGGTTACTTAGAGGAGATCCGGGAAGGGGACAAGTTTACGGTGGAGGCACCCAGATGATCGTCTTTATTTCCGGCGGTGCCAAAAACGGCAAATCCTCCTTTGCCCAGGATTTGGCGGTACGCCTTGCCCAGGGGGGCAAACGGTATTATATCGCCACCATGATCCCCTGTGATGAGGAGGATCGGCAGCGGATCCGCCATCACATTGCAGACCGGGACGGCCTGGATTTTGAGACCCTGGAACAGGGTAGAGACATTGCCCAGTGCCTGAACCGGGCAGACCCCAGCGGCAGCTTCCTTTTGGACAGCGTGACCGCCCTGCTGCTGAATGAACTGTACCCGGACCCCTCTACCTGGAAACTGGACTCTACGGCCCCGGAGCGGTGCCAAAGAGGTTTGGAGGAGCTGTGCCGGAGTGTTGAAAACATTGTTCTGGTCAGCGATTATATTTATTCCGATGCTGCCAAGTATGACCCGGAGACAGAGTGCTTCCGCAGAGGTCTTGCCCAGTTGGATCGGGCACTGGCAAAGCTGGCGGACATCGTGATTGAGGTATCTGCCGGAAACCTGATTTTTCACAAAGGAGCGTTGCCTCAATGAAGCTTTTTGTCCATGCCTTTTTCATGTGCCAGTCCATGTTCTGTGCCATTCCCTGTCCCTGTAAGGTTTGGAATGAGGATGCCAGAGACAAGCTCCTTTGGTGCCTCCCTCTGGTTGGCCTGGAAATCGGCCTTGTCTGGTGGGCTCTGGGGCTGGTGTGCCGGTACTTTGGCTTTACCCAGGCCGTTACAGCCTTGGTTCTATGCGGCTCCCCTTATTTTCTGACGGGATTTCTGCATCTGGATGGCTTTATGGACGTGACCGATGCGGTCAAGTCCTACCGGGATTTGGAACGCCGCCGGGAAATCCTCAAGGATTCCCACGTTGGCTCCTTTGCGGTGATCGGTTGCGTGCTGCTGATTCTGGCCCAGTTCGCGTTTTGCGTTTCCTTTAACCTCAAAACGGATTTTCGGATGCTGATCGTGATTCCCGTGGTCAGCCGCTGCTGCAGTGCTTTGGCGGTCAATGGTCTGCCCAAAATGGCCACCAGCCAGTACGCCCGAAAAAAAGTTCGCCCGGCGGATATCTGGATCCCGCTGTTGTTTCTGGCGGCGGCACTGGCCTTTGGCTTTTTGCTGCGGTTCCGCTGCGGGCTGGTTCTTGTGGTGGAGCTGACTGCCTACGGTCTGGCACTGCTGCGAAGCTATCGATCCCTAAAGGGAATGAACGGAGATATTTCAGGCTATTGCCTGACCATTGGAGAGCTGGCGGCCCTGGGGGCCCTGGCCATTTTGTAAGGAGGCAGCTATGGAGCTGATCATCGGTGGAGCCTATCAGGGCAAGCGGGCCTTTGCCCGGGAAATACTGGGCATTCCGGAGGAGGAGATTTTTACCTGCACCGGAACGGAAATCGATTTTTCAAAAAAATGTATCGACAAACTGGAGGAATATGTACTTGCCTGTATCCGCGCCGGGGTAGACCCCATGGACAAGCTGCGGCAGCAGGATTTGTCGGACAAGGTGCTGATCTGCATGGATATGTTCTGCGGTGTGGTGCCTATTGACGGGGAAATGCGGCTGTGGAGACATACCACAGGGCTGGTATGCCAGTACCTTGCAAAGGAAGCTTCTGCTATTCACCGGATGTTCTGCGGATTGGAGCAGCGGCTCAAATGACAAAGCTCTATCTGATCCGCCATGGAAAGACCCAGGCTAATCTGGAACACCGCTATTGCGGCTCTACGGACCTGCCCCTATCTCCCCAGGGAGCCGAGGAACTGCGAAACCTCCACTATGACATTTCCGGCGTCCGTTTTCTGACCTCCGGGATGCTGCGCACAGAGCAGACCCTACAGCTCCTATTCGGCCCTGTTCGCCATGAGACATGGCCGGAATTTCGGGAAGTGGATTTTGGCGTTTTTGAAATGGGAACCTATGAGGACCTGAAAGAGGACCCGGCTTACCAAAACTGGATCACCGGGGACAATATGGCAAACATCCCCCCCCAGGGGGAGAGCGGCAACCAAATGTGCGCCCGGGTTTTGGCGGCACTGCCGGAATTACAGAAAGAGGATACGGTACTCATCACCCACGGAGGGGTAATCGCGGCCATCATGGCCCATCTGTTTCCGGAGGAAAACAAAAGCCGCTACCAGTGGCAGCCAAGTCCAGGCCGGGGATACCTGGTTGAGGGAAAAAAGTACCAACCAATTTTCTGAAAAGGGATTGACAAATTAAGGAATATACGGTATAATACACAAGCGCTTGCGAGAGTGTTGGAATGGTAGACAAGCACGTTTGAGGTGCGTGTGGTTACGCCGTGGGGGTTCGAGTCCCCTCTCTCGCACCAAAAAGGAGCCCGCTGGGCTCCTTTTTTGCACCCATGATTCCATTGTAGGAGGGGAAAACCTATGGAAAACATTCGGAAAGTGATGCACGGTGACGAAAAAGCCTTGGCCTATGTCCAGACAGAAAGTTGGAAGGCGGCCTTCAACGACCTGATTCCTGAGGATGTGTTGGTTCATTCAACGGATTTGAATAAAGCCACCGCCATGTACCAAAGGCTGTTGGATATGGAGAAGGGAAATGGCTATATTCTGGAAATAGACGGGAAACCCCATTGCATCGCCTGGTGGGATGCAGCCCGGGACGAGGATATGCAGGGTGCGGCAGAGCTGATCTGTATTCACTCCATGAAAGAAAACTGGGGCAAAGGTTATGGGCATATGATGATGGAGCGGATCCTGGAAGATGTGCAGAAGGCAGGGTATCCCCAAATCATGCTTTGGGTGTTTGACACCAACGCCCGGGCTATTGGATTTTATAAGGCCCACGGATTTGTTTCCACCGGAAGAAAACAGCCCGCTTTTGGAGCGGTAGAAGAACGGTACATCAAAAATCTGAACAGCGAGGGTGAATAATGATTCGATTTTTTGTAACGCCTCAGGAACTGACAGACCGGTTTCATACCCTGACCGGTGAGAATGCCAAACACGCCAAAGTTTTGCGCCTCAAAACAGGGGAGGAGGTACTGCTCTGTGACGGTCAAGGTATGGAGTGCCTGTGTACCCTGGAAGATCCGGACAAGCTGACCCTGGCCCTGGGGGAGCTTCGGAAATGCGAAAGTGAGGCATCTGTCAGGGTCAGCGTGTATATGGCTTTTCCCAAAGCGGATAAGCTGGAACATGTGATCCAGAAGGCCACCGAATTGGGGGCGGCAGAGATCATTGCCTTCCCCTCAGAGCGGTGTGTGTCCAGGCCGGATGAAAAGAGCATTCAAAAGAAGCTGGAACGTTGGAGAAAAATCGCCGCTTCCGCGGCGGAGCAGTCCGGCCGTGGCGTGATCCCCCAGGTGCTGGTTTTGGGTTCCTACGGAGAGGCCCTGACCCGGGCGGCCCAGGCCGAGAAAGCAATTCTATTCTATGAACACGAAGATACCGTGACCCTCCACCGGGCTTTGGAACAGGGATCCTGGTCCACCGTGAGCCTGCTGACCGGCCCGGAGGGGGGCCTGGAAGAACGGGAAGTCTCCAAGGCGCTGGATGCCGGCCTTACGGTCTGCACCCTGGGCCGCCGCATCCTGCGCTGTGAAACGGCACCGTTGTGTGCTCTGTCCGCAGTGATGTATGCTACCGGAGAATACTAAGAAAACTCTGAAAATGCCCAGCGGCGGCGAAACGAACCACGTTTCGCCGCCGCTTTTGGCTTTTTATTTATGGTACCGGCTACCGGCCTGGATGGCCTCTGCCCGGTACAGCTGTTCCAACACCATGATCCGTGCCAGATGGTGGGGGAAGGTCATGGGACCCATGGACAGTCGAAAATCCGCCCGTTCCTTGACCCGTGGGGCCATGCCGAAGGAGGAGCCGATAAGAAAGCAAAGACTGCTTTTTCCGGAGAGCTTCACCTGGGCCAGCTTCTGGGCAAGAGCTTCACTGCTGAGTTCCTTTCCCTCAGGGGTAAAAACGCAGAACCAGGAGCCTTTTGGTATTTTAGAAAATATTTCCTCTGCCTCTTTTTCCAGTCCCGCCGCAATTTCCGCTGGACTGGGGTCTTCGGGAAGCCGACATTCCGGCAGCTCTAACAGGATGAATTTACAATAGCCGGACAGGCGTTTGGTGTATTCCTGGGCGGCGGAAATATAAAACTTTTCTTTCAGTTTTCCAATGGTGATCAGCGTGATTTCGGGCATGGCTTCTGCCTCCTTTTCTCTATCATACCATATTTAGGAAAGCGACGCAACGGAGTATTTTTTGTGCCCTTTCGGGAATTCTGATTTCAGGGAGGGATCCACATGAAAAAACAGGATAAAAAGAAAGCAATACCCCCAATACCCCAAGAGACAGGCCATTCAGGCACCATCCAAACAGACCCCCAGGGCAGCTATACGGGTCGACCGGAGGAGCTTTGGGAGGTGCCGGTGCAGGACGTAGACGATTTGTAACCAATTGGTGTGTTTATGGCCCGCTGCCTTTGTATTTCCGCCTGGTGGCCAGTCCGCCCCGGATATGGCGCTGCTCCTTATTCCGGTCCAGCACCACCCGCACCTGGGTATAAAGGGAATAATTGCACTGCCGCAGCCGCTGGGTCAGGTCCTTGTGAACTGTGGATTTGGAAATACCGAATTTCTGGGCAGCCGCCCGAACGGTGGCACCGGTATCAATCATGTAAAGGGCCAGCTCACTGGCCCGTTTTTCCATTTCTTCCTTCACAGCGCTCCCCTCCATGGGTTTGTAGGACCCGAAAGCCCTTTCTCAATGATATTCTTTAGGCCAGGGTCTTATGAGTTCCCACACTTGACAGGAAAGCGCTGAAGCACTAAAATAATGGAAGAAATGAGGTGCTACAAATGATTTACTTTAACAACGACTATAGCGAGGGCTGCCACCCGAGAATTCTGGAGGCCCTGACCCGGACCAATATGGAGCAGACCCCCGGCTACGGCATGGATGATCACTGTGCAGCGGCGGCCAAAATGATTCGCTCCATTTGCGGTGACGATTCCTTGGCAGTTCACTTCCTGGTAGGTGGTACCCAGACCAACCTGACGGTGATCGATGCGGCCCTGCGGCCTCACCAGGGAGTTGTGGGCGCAGAGTCGGCCCATATCAACGTCCACGAAACCGGCGCTGTGGAAGCCACCGGCCATAAGGTGTTGTGGCTTCCCGGAACAGAAGGAAAAATTGCTGCGGCCCAGGTCCGGGAAGCGGTGCTGGCCCACCGGGCAGACAGCAGTTTTGAGCATACCGTGCAGCCCAAAATGGTCTATATTTCCAATCCCACAGAATTGGGAACCCTGTATTCAAAGCAGGAGCTTCAGGAACTCTCCGATACCTGCCGGGAATTGGGGCTTTACCTGTTTCTGGATGGAGCACGGCTGGGCTACGGTCTGGAAGCGGCGGGGAACAACGTGACCATGGAGGACCTGGCAAGGCTGTGTGATGTGTTCTACATCGGCGGTACCAAGGTGGGAGCCTTGTTTGGGGAAGCAGTGGTGATTTCCAACCCGGAAATCAAGCAGGATTTCCGCTATCTCATCAAGCAGCACGGTGGAATGCTGGCCAAAGGGCGGCTGTTGGGGCTCCAGTTTGAGACCCTTTTGGAAGACGGGCTGTATTTCCGAATCGCCCGCCAGGCAGACATTTTGGCGGACCAAATCAGAGCTTGTCTTTTGGAATGCAATGTGCCGCTGTTGGTTCCGGGCGTTACCAATCAGATTTTCCCCATTTTGCCGGATGATGTTCTGGAAGCCCTGTCCAAGACCTATGCCTTCTGTGAGCAAGAGCGGGTAGACGAGACCCACCGGGCGGTGCGATTCTGCACCAGCTGGGCCACCACCCAGGAGAACGTGGATGCTCTGTGCCAGGACTTGAAGCAGCTTCTTAAAAAGTAAAACCGTTGATAATATTGCATTTTGCTTAGAAAAATGGTATGATTTACAGGTAAAAAGGACACGTTCAGGAGGAAGATCCGTATGGCCAGAAAAGAACTGCGGCATATGAGCCGTGGAGAGCTGATCGATGTGATCTATGCGCTGAAAAAGCAGCAGGAAGAATTGGCTGCGGAAAATGAAGAACTGCGCCAGCAGCTTTCCCAGCGGGAGCTGAAGCTTCAAAAGGCCGGTTCCATCGCCGAGGCGGCCATGTCCCTGAACCAGGTGTTTGAAGCGGCCCAACAGGCGGCAGACCAGTATCTGCAATCGGTGTATGCCAATTGTGGGGATGCGGAAGAAATGGCAAAGGGGATTCTGGCCGATGCCAATGCCCAGGCCCAAAAGACCCTGGAGGAGGCCCGCCATCAGTCCGAAACATTGCTTTCCCAGGCCAGGGCGGAAAAAGCCCAGACAGAGCAGGAATGTCAGGATCTTCGGCAGAAAACCGAGGAGGAGACCAAAGCCCGTTGGGAGGCCTTTGAACGCAGGGTAGGGGACCTGTTTATGAGCTACCAGAACGACCACCAGTAAGAGGACACCCAAAATCCTACATCCATAAAGAAGAAAACCTGATACCGGCCCTACGCAAAGGCGTTTGCGCAGGAGACGGTATCAGGTTTTTTTACAGCAGTTCATAGGAGAAATTTTCGAATTTAACCTTGTCGC
Source organism: uncultured Oscillospiraceae bacterium (assembly GCA_934591845.1). Lineage (GTDB taxonomy): Bacteria > Bacillota > Clostridia > Oscillospirales > Oscillospiraceae > Faecousia. The sequence continues at coordinate 122,567 of CAKTPO010000002.1, forward strand.
CGATCTGGGCATCCCCCAGAATGGCCAGGGCTACATGGGATTGGGTGCCTGTCAAATCATACTGAACCACGGCGTAGTCCCCGTCAATATCGATAACGGTACCGATCAAGAGAATCATCCTTTCAAAAAACCCTCCCCCAAAAACTGGGGGAGGGCAGTTTCATTCAGGCAGGGTAGAGGTCAGGAACTTAGTCCTTGTACATCTCCACCAGCTTCAGCAGGTGCTCGTAACGCTCCTTGGCGGCAGCCTCGTTCTTAGCGAACAGGTCGGTAGCACGCTCGGGGAACTCACGGGTCAGACGGCTGTAACGAGCCTCGTTCATCAGGAACTCCTGATAGCCGCCCTTAGGAGCCTTGGAGTCCAGAGTGAACTTGCCGGTCTCCTTGGAGGGATCGAACCGGAACAGGTTCCAGTAGCCGCATTCAACAGCCTTCTTCATCTCAGCCTGGCAGTTGGTCATGCCGCCCTTGATGGAGTGCATCTCACAGGGAGCATAGCCGATGACCAGAGAAGGACCATTGTAGGCCTCAGCCTCAGTGATGGCCTTCAGGGTCTGCGCCTGGTTGGCACCCATGGCGACCTGAGCAACGTAAACGTAGCCGTAGCTCATAGCGATTTCGGACAGGGACTTCTTCTTGGTCTCCTTACCGGAAGCAGCAAACTGAGCAACCTGGCCGATGTTGGAAGCCTTGGAAGCCTGTCCACCGGTGTTGGAGTACACTTCGGTATCGAAGACGAAGACATTGACGTCCTTGTTGGAGGCCAGCACGTGGTCAACGCCGCCGAAGCCGATGTCATAGGCCCAGCCGTCGCCGCCGAAGATCCACACGGATTTCTTGGACAGGTATTCCTTCTTGGAGAGGATGTCCTTTACGGTGTCGCAGCAAACATTGGCTTCCAGGTTGGCAACCAGAGCCTTGGTAGCTTCCTTGTTGGCAGCGCCATCGTTGTAGGTATCCAGCCATGCCTGGCAAGCAGCCTTCCGGGCCTCGTCAGCGGTGTTCTCGATAACGGAGCGGACCTTGTTGGCCAGGGACTCACGGATCACGGACTGAGCAGTGTACATACCCAGGCCATGCTCGGCATTGTCCTCGAACAGGGAGTTGGCCCAAGCGGGACCGTGGCCCTCTTCGTTGACAGTGTAGGGAGCGGTAGCAGCGGGACCACCCCAGATGGAGGAGCAACCGGTGGCGTTGGAGATGTACATCCGATCGCCGAACAGCTGGGTCACCAGACGGGCGTAAGAGGTTTCGGCACAGCCAGCGCAGGAACCGGAGAACTCCAGCAGAGGCTTGTGGAACTGAGAACCCTTGACGGTGTTGTCCTGCATATCCTTCTTCTCGGATACGTGGTCAACCATGTAGTTCCAAACTTCCTGCTCAGGCAGCTCCTGCTCCTGGGGAACCATGGTGATGGCCTGAGTGGGGCAAACGCCGACACAGACACCGCAGCCCATGCAGTCCAGAGGAGAAACAGCCATCATGTACTTGTAAACGCCCTTGCCCTTGCCGGCCTTGACGTCTACCAGACGGGCACCGGCGGGAGCGGCCTTGGCCTCCTCCTCAGTCAGTGCGAAGGGACGGATGGTGGCGTGGGGGCAGACATAAGCACAGTTGTTGCACTGGATGCACTTGGTCTCGTCCCAGTGAGGAACGGTAACAGCAACGCCGCGCTTCTCGTAAGCGGAAGCACCTAAGGGGAACTGACCGTCGGGCAGATCCTCGAAAGCGGAAACAGGCAGGCTGTAACCATCCATCTTGCCGATGGGGTTCAGGATGCTCTTAACGACCTTAACGGTCTCGGGACGGCCTTCCAGCTGAACGTCAGCCTTGTTGTCCTCAGCTTCAGCCCAGGAGGCGGGAACGTCGATCTTCACGTAGGCGTTGGCACCCTGGTCGATGGCGTTCCAGTTCTTCTCAACAACGTCCATGCCCTTCTTGGCGTAGGAGTGTTCAGCAGCATCCTTCATGTACTTGATGGCTTCCTCGGCGGGCATAACCTTGGCCAGAGAGAAGAAAGCAGACTGCAGGATGGTGTTGGTACGCTTGCCCATGCCCACCTTGATGGCCAGGTCGATGGCATCGATGGTGTAGAGCTGGATGTTGTTCTTGGCGATGTAACGCTTGGCGGAAGCATCCAGGTGATGCTCCAGCTCAGCCATATCCCACTGGCAGTTGATCAGGAACACGCCGCCGGGCTTTACGTCCTGAACCATCTTGAAGCCCTTGGTGATGTAGGAGGGGTTATGGCAGGCAACAAAGTCAGCCTTGTTGATGTAGTAAGGAGACTTGATGGGCTTGTCACCGAAACGCAGGTGGGAAACGGTTACGCCGCCGGTCTTCTTGGAGTCGTACTGGAAGTAAGCCTGTACGTACTTGTCGGTGTGGTCACCGATGATCTTGATGGAGTTCTTGTTGGCGCCAACGGTGCCGTCGCCGCCCAGGCCCCAGAACTTGCACTCGATGGTGCCCTCAGCAGCGGTGTTGGGGGAAACCTTCTCGTCCAGGGACAGGTGGGTCACGTCATCAACGATGCCCACGGTGAACTCGTGCTTGGGAGCTTCCTTAGCCAGCTCCTCGAAGATGGCGAATACGGAAGCGGGATGGGTATCCTTGGAGCCCAGACCGTAACGGCCGCCGATAACGGTCACGTCGTGCAGACCGGCCTTGGCCAGAGCCATGACAACATCCTGGTACAGGGGCTCGCCCTGGGAGCCGGGCTCCTTGGTGCGATCCAGAACAGCGATCTTCTTGGCGGTGGCGGGGATGGCAGCCAGCAGCTTCTCGGGGCAGAAGGGACGGAACAGACGAACCTTTACCAGGCCGACCTTCTCACCGTGCGCATTCAGGTAGTCGATAACTTCCTCAGCCACGTCGTTGATGGAGCCCATGGCTACGATCACACGGTCAGCATCGGGAGCGCCGTAGTAGTTGAACAGCTGATAGTCGGTGCCCAGCTTCTCGTTGACCTTGGCCATGTACTTCTCGACCACTGCGGGCAGGGCGTTGTAGTACTTATTGGAGGCCTCACGGTGCTGGAAGAAGATGTCGTCGTTCTCGTGGGAGCCACGCATAGCGGGGCGCTCGGGGTTCAGGGAGTGGGCACGGAAAGCGGCAACGGCGTCCATATCCACCATGTCCTTCAGGTCCTCGTAGTCCCAGATGGCGATCTTCTGGATCTCGTGGGAGGTACGGAAACCGTCGAAGAAGTTGATGAAGGGAACACGGCCTTCGATGGCAGCCAGGTGCGCCACAGCGCCCAGATCCATAACTTCCTGAACGTTGGTCTCACACAACATGGCGAAGCCGGTCTGACGGCAGGCGTAAACGTCGGAGTGATCACCAAAGATGTTCAGAGCCTGAGCAGCTACGGTACGTGCGGAAACATGGAACACGCAGGGCAGCAGTTCGCCGGCGATCTTGTACATGTTGGGGATCATCAGCAGCAGGCCCTGGGAAGCAGTGTAGGTGGTGGTCAGGGCACCGGCGGCCAGAGAGCCGTGAACGGTACCGGCAGCACCTGCCTCAGACTGCATCTCAACGACCTTTACGGTGTTGCCGAAGATGTTCTTGCGGCCAGCAGCTGACCACTGGTCAACGTTGTCGGCCATGGGGCTGGAGGGGGTGATGGGGTAAATGCCAGCAACCTCAGTAAAGGCGTAGCTGACGTGGGCGGCAGCGGTATTGCCGTCCATAGTTTTGAATTTTCTTGCCAAAATGAAATACCTCCTAAAGTATTCAAGTTTTGCGTGTATATATTACCACAATTTTTACAACTTGTAAAGCCAAATACAGACAGGAAACGTAAAATTTCATATACCTATTTTTTATATCGGCAAATAAGGCTATATAGGATTCAAAATGGGGGGATTGAAAAATAGAATAGGGATTGTTTTTTGTGTTTTTTTACGGTATGATAGAAAGAAGTTAGACGGAAAACCTGGCTTGCCGTCGTTGGAAAGGAAGCGGGAAATATGATTTGCAGCGTAAAAACACTGGGTATCTCCGGAATCAATGGCTCTTTGGTAACGGCGGAGTGCTATATCTCCGGCGGGCTGCCCGGATTTGACATTGTGGGCCTGCCGGATGCGGCGGTAAAGGAGGCCCGGGAGCGGGTTCGTGCCGCCTCGAAAAGCTCCGGACTCAAGTTCCCTGTCAGTCGCATCACCGTGAATCTGGCTCCTGCCAATCAGAAAAAATCCGGCACCCATTTTGACTTGCCCATCCTGCTGAGCATTTTGTCGGCCTCCGGCGAAATTCGCAGACCCTCCTCTTTCTGTGCCTTTCTGGGCGAACTGGGCCTGGATGGGGGCATCCGGCCTATTTCCGGTGTGCTGCCCATGGCGCTGGCTGCCAAAGAGCAGGGCATCCGCTATCTGTTTGTCCCCGCCGAAAACGCTGCGGAGGCAACGCTTTCCCGTGGCCCCATGGTGATCCCGGTCAGTACGGTCCGGGAACTGGCAGACGGCCTGAACGGCCTGAAAGAGCTGCCGGAGCAGCCCATCTGGGTGCCGGAGCCGGAGGACACACCGGAGCCGGACTTCCGGGATGTGCTGGGGCAGGAGAATGTGAAGCGGGCCCTGGAGGTGGCCGCCGCAGGCAGCCATAATGTGCTGCTGGTGGGCCCGCCGGGTTCCGGAAAAAGCATGCTCAGCAAACGGCTTCCCTCCATTCTGCCGGATATGACCTGGGCGGAATCCTTGGAGGTCAGTAAAATCTATTCGGTCCTGGGCCTGCTGACCGAGAAGCAGCCCCTTCTGACCCGCCGCCCCTTCCGGGCGCCCCACCATACGGTGTCCAATGCCGGCCTGGTGGGCGGTGGCAGCAACCCAAAGCCCGGTGAAATATCCATGGCCCACAAGGGTGTTCTGTTCCTGGATGAGCTGCCGGAATTCCGAAAGGATTCTCTGGATTTGATGCGCCAGCCTTTGGAAGATGGCCAGGTGACCATTTCACGGGTTTCCGGCTCCGTGACCTATCCGGCGGAATTTATGATGGTCTGCGCCATGAACCCCTGCAAATGTGGCTGGTATGGGGACCCTAGCGGCCGGTGCCGGTGCAGTCCTCAGTCTGTTGAAAACTATCAAAGCCGGATTTCCGGCCCCATGCTGGATCGGATCGACATCATCGTAGAGGTCAATGCGGTGCCCTTTGAAAATCTCCGGGACCGTGCCCCGGCAGAGCCCTCCGCTGCCATCAAGCAGCGGGTCAACGCCGCCCGTCAGCGGCAGGTGGCCCGGTTCGGAGAGGACAGCAGCATGTGCAATGCCCGGATGGGCCCTGGGGAAATGCGGGCCTACTGCGCCCTGTCTGACGATTGTGCGGCGCTTATGAAACAGGCCTTTGAGACCATGGGCCTGACGGCCAGAAGCTATGACCGGATATTGCGGGTGGCCCGAACGGTGGCGGACCTGGATGACAGCCGGGACATTCAGCTGCAGCACATTGCCGAGGCCATTCAATACCGGAACGTGACCATCGGTCAAAGCGGTTAAATCAGCAGCGGATCTTTCTTTTTGGAGGGATCCGCTGTTTTTGCTTGCTTTTCCAGGTCGAAAACGATATAATGGCCGCAAAAGGCAGCCCCATCCGGGGCGCTGTTACTGTTAAAGTCAGAAAGGGATCACTATGAACGAAATTTTTCTTATGAAGCTTGGAGAGATCATTCTCAAAGGTGCCAATAAGCGGCAGTTTGAAAACAAGCTTCGCCAGAATATCCGCAGACGGATGAAGCCCTACGGAAATTTTGATGTGTATATTCTTCAGTCCACGGTTTATGTGGAGCCTCAGGACGAGGAAGCGGACGTAGAAGGGGCCTGGGAGGCTTGCAAGAGTATTTTTGGTGTCAACAGTATCTGCCGCTGCCGCCCCTGTGAAAAGACCATGGACGCGATTTTTGAGGCGGTGGAGGCATATCTGGGGGAAGACCTGGACTGCGCGGAGTCTTTCAAGGTGGAGTCCAAGCGTTCCGACAAGCAGTTCCCCATGGGTTCCATTGCCATTTCCCAGGAGATCGGTGGCCGTCTGGCAGAGTCCCATCCCAATGTGCGGGTAGATGTCCACCATCCGGCTTATACCGTGTATGTGGAAGTCCGGGACCATGCGGCCTATGTCCACGGCCCTGCGCTGCCCGGTGCCGGGGGACTGCCCACCGGCGTTGGGGGACGGGCCATGTGTCTGCTCTCCGGCGGCATTGACTCCCCAGTGTCTGCCTATATGATGGCAAAGCGGGGCGTGGAAATCGAGTCCGTTCATTTCTTCTCCTATCCTTACACCTCCCAGTTGGCCAAGGACAAGGTTTTGGAGCTGGCCCGGCTGGTGACCCGCTACAGCGGGAAGATGACCGTAAACATCGTCTCCTTTACGGAAATCCAGGAAGCCATTCGGGACAACTGCCCGGAGGAGTTCTTCACCCTGATCATGCGCCGGTTTATGATGGAGATTTCCCAGCGCATCGCCCGGGAGGATGGCTGCGGGGCCCTGATCACCGGCGAAAACCTGGGCCAGGTGGCATCCCAGACCATGGAAGCCATGACCGTCACCGGTGCGGTGGTGGATATGCCCATTTTCATGCCCCTGGTCGGTATGGACAAAGAGGAGATCGTGACCATTGCCCGGAAAATCGGCACCCTGGAAACCTCCATTCTTCCCTATGAGGACTGCTGCACGGTCTTTACCCCCAAGCACCCCAAGACCAAGCCCACCCTGGGCCAGGTACTCCATGCGGAGCGGAAGCTGGACCGGGAGGCCCTGATCACCCGGGCGTTGGAAAGCGTGGAAAAGGTCAAGGTGTCTTACCATGATGACGCTTTGCTGTGATGTGCTTGCGGCCCTGAAAGGAAAGACCCTGGCCACCGCCGAAAGCTGCACCGGCGGCGGCATCGGTGCGGCCATTACCGCCGTACCCGGCAGCTCCGAGGTTTACAAAGGCGGCATTATCAGCTACACCAACTGGGTAAAGAACAGGATACTGGGCGTAGACCAGGCCCTGTTAGACCGTTTTGGGGCCGTGTCCGCCCCCGTGGCAGAGTCCATGGCCCAGGGGGCCAGAAGAGTGCTGGAAACAGATGTGGCGGTATCCGTCACCGGTTTGGCTGGTCCCGGAGGAGACGAGTTTGGAAACCCGGTGGGGCTGGTGTTCATCGGCTACAGTGACAAAAATCAGACCATCTCCAAAAAATTCCTGTTCCCCGGCGACCGGGAGACCGTTCGCCAAAGTGCCGTTACAGAGGCATTGAAGCTGATACTGGAAAACAATAAAAGATAGAGCATTCCCGGACGGTTGTAAGAAACTGTCCGGGAATGCTTTTTTACTTACAAGTCCCTGATTGCCGAATAATCCTTGCAGCGTTCGCAAACCTTTGTGTGCCAGGGGCAAAACGGTTCAAGGGAAAATGGAATTCGAACTGATAAACTGGAATTATCAAATTAGTCTTTGCAAATAACCTTTGTACCTTCACCGTCAATCACAATTCCCTGACGGTTGTTAATTGGGCATAGATTCAAATCCGAAAACTCAGTCATTATTTTCTCGGTAACTTTCTTAAATGGTGCTGTAAGATAATGCGGAAGAACATAGAAATCAATCAAATCAAGCCCTGCATCATCTTCTTGTGAGTAGTCCTCCGGCTTTTCATCCATTTGTTCAATATATTGGATAGTTGGAGCGCATATAATCGCACCTGCCGATTCACCGATCATCAGTTTTCCCTTTTCCAATTCCTTCTTCAATAGCTCATCCGTTCCCGTTTTACGGAGCTGGTCCATAAGGAAGAAAGAATTTCCGCCGGTAAAATATATCACATCTGCTTCTTCAAAAACAGACTGTATCGTTGAATAAGCCTCCGTTGAAATATCAATTTCAGTTACGATTGCTCCCAACTTTTTGAATAATTTTCGAGCCGAGCCGACATAACCGGTGTAGCCTTCACGCAGCGAAGCTGTTGGAATAAATGCGACTTTCTTATTTTCAATTTCTTCCTTTATCAGACTTCCTACACTTGAAAAATGCGAACATAAAAATAGTTTCATCAATATTCTCCTTTATAAATTCCGATTTATTGAATTAATATCCAGTATAGCACATGTGGGCCATAATAGCAAGAAACCCGTAAAGATGTAAGAGCACACTGAAAACCATTGTTTTTTCAGACAGCACAAGGCCCCGGGTGAACATCATCCGGGGCCTTGTGAAAGGTTTAATCTTCGTCCGCAACGGTGGGGTCGTAATTGACGATAATGTCATGTTCGGTCAGGGCGGAAACATCGGGAATTTCGTTGCCGTAAACATTTACCTGCACCAGATGGTAGCACTCGGCCAGGGCATCCACATTGGTCAGCTTGTTGTAATCCATATAGATATAGCCAATGTCAGCCATATTGCGAAGGGCATCAATGGATTCCAGAACATTGTGGGAGCCGTCGATCACCTGCATGGCACTGTTCTCGGCAAACTGGGGCATCTGCGAAACGTTGTTGTAGGAGAAATCCAGCCGTTCCAGGGTTTTCAGTCCGGCCAGAGGAGAGATGTCCTCAATGCTGTTGTTGGAAAGGGTCAGGGTTTTCAAGGAAGCGCAGCCGGACAGACCGGACAAATCAGAAAGACCGTTGTAGCCCAGATTCAGTTCCGTCAGCAGCGGCAAAGCAGCGGCGGTGGAAATGTCGGAAATCTGGTTGTTGGTGGCATTCAGCGTTTCCAGCCGGACACAGCCGGACAGGGGGGCAATGCCCTGTAGGGCGTTATAGGAAACGTCCAACTCCGTCAGCTTGGTCAGCGTTCCCACAACGGACAGATCGGTAATGGCATTGTGGGCGGCATGCAGCTGGGTCAGTTCTTTCAAAGCGGAAAGAACTTCCAGATTCCGAATGGTGTTGTTGCTGATGTCCAGAGATTCCAGGGACGTGGCCAATTCCAAACCCGCAAGGGTGCTGAGTCCACAGCCGGAAAGGGTCAACTCCTTTAGTTGGGGCAGGGCCGCAACAGTGGAAAGACTTTCCGCCGGGAACCGGCAGCCGGTCAGGTTCAGGGTTTTCAGGTGGGTCAGCTGGGAGAAGTCGTTCAAATTGGACATGTTCCGGCCACTGACGGTCAGGGTTTCCAGGAACGTCAGATGAGCCAGATCTTCCAGAGTCTGGGAATCGCTGGGGACTTCCAGCTCGGTGATCTGCCAAAGGTCGTTGGTGTAAAGAACATGGTCCGGCTCACAGCCAATGGCGGTACGGGCGGCTTTTTCCATGGCGGCATCCATGAAAATCACAGGCTCGATCACGCCGCCGATGGTATAGCCCAGAATGGTGACGGGGCTTACAAGGCCGTTATCCCCAACGGTGATGGCATAAATCTGGGTTTCGCCCAGGGTCAGCGCAATGGGTTCTTTGTAGACTGCTCCTGCAATGGAGGGGTATTCTCCATCGGTGGTGTAGTAAACGGTACCGGCGGGAGAGGCCAGGGAAATGCTGATATACTGGCTGTAGTAGCCTGGCTCATAGTCGGGGGCGGGTGCGCCGGGGCGCAGCTCCTCCAATTGGGCCTTGATCCCCGCATCCGGGATGTTATTCAGCATGGAAACGGCATCCAAAAGCTTGTCCTGCTCCACATAGGTCTTGCACAGGGCGATATAAAGCTCTTTGGTGGCTCCGGCCCGGATGGCCTTGGACAGTGTGACCTCCGCCTTGGTGTAATTGCCGGAGGCTTTGTACTGATTTGCCAGCTCAATGGCAACATTTTCATCCTGACCGGAATAGTTGTATGCCAGATTGTAGAACCAGGAGGACAGGCCCGTGTTGCCTTTCAAGTCATTGTTTCGGGCCTGTTGCAGCAGCATATCCCGGGTGAAATTTCTGTCATAGACAAACAGATACCAGCCGATGCTGAATACAACAACGCAGATCAGCAGCAGCGGCACCAAAAAGCGGATCAACTTTTTCATAATAAAAGCTCCAATCTAGGGAATCTTACCGGCAATTATACAATATTCTGAGATTCCTGTCAAGTACGGTGGCTTTTTTGAAATAAAAGGGCAGCTTTACTGCTTTTTAGCCTGCTTCATGCTCAGGGAGATCCGGTGGCGCTGCTGGTCCACGCTGAGGACCACCACCTCTACTACATCTCCCACGGAAACCAGTTCGCTGGGGTGCTTCAACCGGCGGTTGCTGACCTCGGAAATATGCACAAGCCCGTCCTGGTGTACACCAATGTCCACAAAGACACCGAAGTCAATGACATTGCGCACAGTGCCGGTGAGAACCATTCCGGGTTTTAGGTCCTTCATGTCCAGTACGTCTTTCCGGAGAATGGGCTGGGGCAGCTCGTCTCTGGGGTCCCGTCCGGGCTTGGCCAGCTCCTTGGCAATATCCCGCAGTGTGGGTTCACCCACACCGCAGCTTTGGGCTGCTTTTTCCACGCCATAGGCTTCCAAAAGACCGGGCAGTTCCCGGTGGTCCTGGCAGGGGATCAGCTTCAGCAAAGCCTTGGCGGCGGGATAGGACTCCGGGTGAACACCGGTGTTGTCCAGCAGCTCCTTGCTTTCGGGGATGCGCAGGAAACCGGCACACTGCTCAAAGGCCTTTGGTCCCAATTTGGGTACCTTTTTCAGCTGGCTTCTGCTGGTAAAGGGTCCGTTTTCTTCCCGATAGGCTACAATATTCTTGGCTGTGGCGGTGGTCAGGCCGGAAACCTGCTGCAATAGGTTCCGGGAGGCGGTATTTGCATCCACACCAACGGCGTTCACGCAGTCCTCTACCACGGCATCCAGGGCCTGGTCCAGCTCTTTCTGGGGGCAGTCGTGCTGATATTGCCCCACACCAATAGCCTTGGGGTCGATTTTTACCAGCTCAGCCAGGGGATCCTGCAATCTCCGGGCAATAGAAACCGCAGAGCGCAGATTGACATCGTACTCCGGGAATTCCTCGGCGGCCAGGGGAGAAGCAGAGTAAACAGAAGCCCCTGCCTCGTTGACGATCATATAGCTGGCCTCCGGGAAAGAACGGAGCAATTCTACGGTCATGGCTTCGGTCTCCCGGGAGGCGGTGCCGTTGCCGATGGCAATGTGCCGTACCTGGTGCTTGCGCATGAGTCCGGACAAAACGGCGATGGCCTCCTGCTTTTTCCGCTCGGAGAAAGTGGGGTATACCACGCTGGTGTCCAGCACTTTTCCGGTGGGGTCTACAACAGCGACTTTGCAGCCGTTGCGGTATCCGGGGTCCAGTCCCATGGTCACAAAGCCCTTTACAGGGGGCTGCATCAGCAGCGGTTTCAGGTTCAGGGCAAAGTTGTGAATGGCACCCTGGCTTGCCCGCTCGGTCAGGGCATTGCGGATCTCTCTTTGAATAGAGGGGAAAATCAGCCGGTCATAAGCGTCCTCCGCCGTCGCTTTTACAAGCTGAGAAACCTGCATGGTGGGCTTCAAGGCCTTGCGGCATACAAGGGCCGCCCCCTCGTTGCCGGGCAGGGTCACGGAGACTTTCAATACGTCCTCTTTTTCGCCCCGGTTGATGGCAAGGATCTGATGGTCCTGCAGTCTGGAAATAGGGGCGTTAAAGTCGTAGTAAAGCTTGTAGACCGTATCGGATTCCATATCCTCCGCCTGGCTCGTGAGGCTTCCCCGGCGCATACACAGTTCCCGCAGGCTTTTGCGAAGGTCCGCATCATCAGAAAGATTCTCCGCAATAATATCACAGGCACCGTCAATGGCCTCCTGGGCGGTGGGGATGCCTTTCTCCTCATTGACAAACTGCTGGGAAAGTGCCTGAATATCCTGGCCGTCCTGGGCAAAAATCGCCTGGGCCAAAGGCTCCAGCCCCTTTTCCCGGGCAATGGAGCCACGGGTGCGGCGTTTTTGCTTATAGGGCCGGTACAGGTCCTCCACTTCCGTCATAGAGGCGGCACCGTCAATGGCAGCGGACAATTCCGGGGTGAGTTTTCCCTGATTTTCGATGGATTTCTTTACTTCGTCCCGACGCTGCTGCAAATTCCTGAGATAGGTAAGTCTGGTTTCCAGATTCCGCAGTGTGGTGTCATCCATGGCACCGTGGAGTTCTTTTCGATACCGGGCGATAAAGGGAATTGTATTTCCCTCGTCCAGCAGTCGGACAACATTTTCAATATATTCCTGTTTTTGTTGCAGTTCCTGAGAAAGAATTTCTTCAATACTTGGCATTTTGCTGCTCCTTTCCACATGGTTTCCCCATTCTATCATATTTTCCCAAAATTGCAATGAAGAATTCCTGTTCATTTGGGAGAAGCCGGTTGCAAAATTCGGGAAAGAATGCTAAAATGAAAAGGATTGACAGAACCAAAAAAGGAAATGGATACTTATGGAAGAAAGCAACATTACATTTGAAAGTCTGGGCCTATCCCAGGCCATGCTGAAAGCTCTGGAAAAAAAGGGCTACGGCTATCCCACCACCATCCAGGCCGAGGCCATTCCCTGCTTTTTGCAGTGGAAGGACGTGATCGCCAAGGCCCCCACCGGCACCGGTAAAACCTTTGCCTTCGGCATTCCCATGATCGAGCATGTGGACCCTGATAGCCCGGATGTACAGGGCCTGATCCTGGCACCGACCCGGGAACTGGCCATTCAGATCGGCGAGGAACTTCGGGGCCTGCTGACCTATTATCAGAATGTCCGGGTGGCGGTGCTTTACGGCGGGGCCGGTATCGGCAGCCAGATCAAGGCACTGGAAAAGAAGCCCCAGATCGTGGTTGCCACACCCGGGCGGCTCATGGACCATTACAACCGGAAGACCATTCGTTTGGACAAAATCCAGACTGTGGTGCTGGACGAAGCGGACCGGATGCTGGATATGGGCTTTTTCAAGGACGTGACCCGGATTATCGAAAAGGTGAAGAACCGCAAAAACCTGGGCCTGTTCTCCGCCACCATCTCCCAGGAGGTTATGACCGTTTCCTGGATGTACCAGCGGGATGAGGTGGAAATTACTGTAGAACCCAAGCAGGAGGACCGGCCGGACATTGACCAATATAGCCTGACTTGCACGCCCCTTGAGAAGGCGGAAACCACCCTGCGGCTGATTCGCAGCCAGGGTTATGAGCGGGTGATGATTTTCTGCAACACCAAGCATATGTGCCAGCGGCTGTGTGATGATTTCCTCCGGGCGGGGCTGGACTGTGAGTGTCTCCATGGAGATATTCGCCAGCAGCAGCGGGAAAAGACCATGCAGCGCTACCGCAGCGGCAAGCTTCCTGTGCTGGTAGCCACGGACGTGGCATCCCGGGGCATTGATGTTGACGATGTGGACTGCGTGATCAACTATGACATTCCGGAAGAAAACGAGTATTACGTCCACCGCATCGGCCGGACAGGCCGGGCCAAACGGAAGGGCGTGGCTTGGAGCATCGTCAGCAATTTCCCGGAAAAAGCCAAACTGGATGAAATTGCAAAATTTTCCAATTATACCATCCGGCCCATGATCCTTTCTCCCGAGGGCGTTTTGACCCAGGAGGAAGTAAAAGCACCTCCTGCACCCAAGCGGAGATTCCGCTGATGGAACACTTTGGCTTTCTGCTGCTGACCAGCCATCTGGGGAATCCCCAGCGGAAACCCTTGACCGTTGCCCAATTGCGCATTCTGTCCCAAAGGGTCTTGAATCATGGCCCCTTTGAGGAGAACCGGAGCATCAGCCGGAAGGACCTGTTGGCGCTGGGTTACTCCCGGGATTTTGCGGACCAGATCATAAGCCTTTTGGAGGACCGGGAACTGCTGGAACGTTATCTGCAAAAGGGTCGGGCAAGAAAATGTGTGCCCATCACCCGGCAGGACCCCAGGTATCCCCAAGAGGTTCGGGGAAAGCTGGGAAAGGATAGCCCCGGCTGCCTTTGGGCCAAGGGGGACCTTTCTCTGCTGGATGCTCCCAAAAAGATTTCCGCCGTGGGCTGCCGAAGGCTGAACCCGGAGAATCGGGCCTTTGCCCGGGAAATCGGTGCCCAGGCTGCCCGACAAGGCTATGTTCTGGTTTCCGGCAATGCGGTAGGTGCTGACCAGACGGCTCAGGAAAGCTGTCTTTTGGCAGGCGGCCAGGTGATCAGCGTGGTGCCGGATGCCCTGCATAGCTACCTGGAACGGCCCAATGTGCTTTACCTCAGTGAAGAAGACTACGATGCCCCTTTTTCCACACTCCGGGCACTGCGGCGCAACCGGGTGATCCATGCCATGGGTACGGCAGTGGCGGTGGCCCAGTGCAGAGCCGGAAAGGGCGGAACCTGGAGCGGCACCAATATGAACCTGCAAAACCGCTGGACACCGGTGTATATGTTCCGGGACGGCAGCGAGGGAGCCGAAGCACTGCACCGGCAGGGGGCAGAATTGATTGGGACAGAGGCTCTGGCAGATTTGTCGGCACTTTCCAGGACATTGGACGGTTTTCTCCATGATATATAGTTGTGCTTGTCAGCGCCTCAGAAGACGGGGCGCTGATTTTTTCGGAACCGGTGGACAGGCTTGACAAAACGTGGTATACTAACAAAGTACGCCACCGGGGGATAGACCCCGGAACTTTATGAAAAATGTTTGTATTTCAGAAAGGATATGACTATAAATGACCAAAGTAGACATCTATTCCGGCTTTCTGGGTGCCGGAAAAACCACTCTTATCAAGAAAATGATCCAGGAGGGGTATCAGGGCCAGAAGCTGGTGCTGATTGAAAATGAATTCGGTGAAATCGGCATTGACGGCGGTTTTCTCCAGGATGCGGGCATCAACATTACAGAGATGAACTCCGGCTGTATCTGCTGCTCTCTGGTGGGCGACTTCGGCAAGGCTCTGGAAAAGGTGATCACGGAGTACCACCCGGACCGGATCATCATCGAACCCTCCGGTGTTGGCAAGCTTTCCGATGTGATCGGCGCTGTCAATAAGGTTACCGGCCCTGACGTGACCCTGGGCTATACCGTGGCCGTTGTGGATGCAGGCAAAGTCAAGGTTTACACCAAGAATTTTGGTGAGTTCTATAATAACCAGGTGGAGACTGCTTCTACCATCATTCTCTCCCGTACCGATGCGGTACCGCAGGCCAAGCTGGATGCCGCTGTGGAGCTGCTGCGGGAACGTAACCAGGTAGCCACCATCATCACCACCCCCTGGGGCCAGCTCACCGGGGAGCAGCTGATTTCCGCAATGGAGGGCAAGGCTTCTCTGGCAGCAGAGCTTGCCCGACTGGAAACGGAACGCCTGAACGAGGAAGAACATCACCACCATGACGGCGAGGAAGATGAACACGAACACCACCATCATCACCATGAGGATGACGAGGAGTGCGGCTGCCACCATCACGACCATGACGAGGAATGTGGGCACCATCACCACGAGGAAGGTGAGGAGCATCACCACCACCATGATGAGGAATGCTGCTGCCATGACCACCACCACGAGGAGCATGAGCATCACCACGAGCATGACGAAAACTGCACCTGTGGCTGCCATGACCATCATCATCACCATCATGCCGATGAGGTATTCACCTCCTGGGGTGTAGAGACCGCCCGGAAGTTTGAGAAGCAGACCATTGAAAACGCTTTGAAGGCTCTGGATTCCGGGGACTACGGCATGGTCCTGCGGGCCAAGGGCATTCTTCCTGCCGTGGATGGCAGCTGGCTTCACTTTGACTATGTACCCGAGGAAACCAATATCCGCACCGGTTCTGCCGATGTTACCGGCAAGCTTTGTGTCATCGGCTCCAAGCTGGACGAGCAGGGCATTGCCCAACTGTTTGGGGTGTAAGACATGGTGATGCAGCAGATCCCTGTTTACGCTTTTACAGGCTTCCTGGACTCCGGAAAAACCAAGTTTATTCAGGAGACCCTGGAAGACCCCCGGTTCAATGCCGGAGAGCGGACGCTTGTTTTGATTTTTGAGGAGGGAGAAGAGGAATACGACCTTTCTACCTACCCCAAGAAAAATGTCTATCTGGAAGTGCTGGACCAGCAGACGGTTTCCACGGAGGAACTGAAAGCTCTGCAGAAGAAATACAAGGCAGAGCGTGTGGTGGCGGAACTCAACGGTATGCAGCAGGTCGGTGACCTGTATATGCGCTTTCCTGAAACCTGGGCCATTGCCCAGGAGGTCATGTTTGCGGATGCAACCACCATTATGACCTACAACGCCAATATGCGCAACCTGGTGATGGATAAGCTGGTAGGGGCCCAGATGGTGGTATTTAACCGCATGACTCCGGGTCAGGATGTGATGCCTTTCCACAAGCTGGCAAGGGCTGCCAACCGCCGCATCGATATTCTCTACGACTACACCGACGGAACGACCCAGTTTGATGAAATTGAGGACCCGCTGCCCTTTGACATCAATGCCCCTGTCATAGAAGTCAAAGATGAGGACTATGCTCTGTGGTACCGGGATGTATCTGAGGAACCGGAAAAGTACGATGGCAAAACCGTTCACTTTAAGGCCCAGGTGGCCATGTTGCGCCGGGACAAGAACGGAATGTTTGCCCCGGGCCGGTTCGTGATGACCTGTTGTGTCGAGGACATTCAGTTCTGCGGTATTCCCTGCCGGTACAGCGGCTCCGGTTCTTTGGAGTCCCGGTCCTGGGTCATGGTCACCGCCAAAATCAGCGCGGAGAAGCATCCCCTTTATAAGGGCGATGTAGGGCCGGTACTGACGGCCCTCAGCGTGGAGACCGGAGCGGAACCTGCGGACCCGGATGTAGCAACGTTTTAAAGGAGCGGCCCGAAGACCGCTCCTCAAAGCGTTTTGGAAAGGAGGTAGCCTATGTATCAGCCCTTGGCAGACCTGCTGCGGCCAGAAACCCTGGATGATGTGGTGGGGCAGGAGCATATACTGGCAAAGGGTGCGGTGCTGCGCCGACTGATTGAATCCGGTAAAATCCCCAATATGGTATTTTACGGACCCAGCGGTACCGGGAAGACCACCGTTGCCAATATCATCGCCAAGCAAACCAATAGGACATTGTATAAGCTGAACGCCACCACCGCCTCTACCGCGGATATTCGGGAAATCACCGCGCAGTTGGATACCTTTATGGCACCCAATGGAGTGCTGCTGTACCTGGATGAGATCCAGTCCTTTAACAAAAAACAGCAGCAATCCTTGCTGGAGTACATCGAAAACGGCAAAATCACCCTGATTGCCTCCACTACGGAAAATCCCTATTTCTATGTTTTTAACGCCATTCTCAGCCGGTCTACAGTGTTTGAGTTTAAGCAGATCAGCCCGGAAGCGGCATTGAAAGCAGTCCTTCGGGCGGTTGACTTTATGGAAAAGCGCACGGGCCTTACCGCCAAACCCCAGGAGGGCGTTCTCAAGTATATCGCGGGAGCCAGCGGCGGGGATTTGCGAAAATCCATGAATGCCATTGAGGTTTTGTTTTCTGCCGCAGTTCCCCAGGGAACGGAGTTGCCTTTGACCATGGAGGATGCCGTGGCGGTGACCCAGAAAAGTGCCATGCGGGCAGACCGGGACGGGGATAACTATTTTGACCTCCTTTCCGCTCTGCAAAAGTCTATCCGTGGGTCAGACCCGGATGCGGCCTGCCTTTATCTGGCCCGGCTGCTGGAAGCGGGGCAATTGCAGTCCGCATGCCGAAGGCTCATGGTCATAGCGGCAGAGGATGTGGGCCTTGCTTATCCTATGATCATTCCCATTGTGAAGTCCTGCGTGGATATGGCCCTGATGCTGGGCATGCCGGAGGCCCGCATTCCCTTGGGAGATGCCGCAGTCCTGATGGCTACCTCGCCAAAATCCAACTCCGGCCACATTGCCTTGGATGCGGCTCTTGCGGATGTGCAGAAAGGACTGGGTGGCAGCTTCCCCCGGCACCTGCAAAATGTACACGCCGATACCTTTACACAGGAGCGGTCCCAGGGGTATCTATACCCCCACGATTATCCCAACCATTGGGTGGCCCAGCAGTATCTGCCGGATGACCTGGTGGGAACCCACTACTATACCTATGGGCCAAACAAATTGGAACAGGCAGCAAAACAGTATTGGGATGCCATCAAAAAGGAGTGAGGGATATGGATATTCAGGTAAACGATATTCTGACCATGAAAAAAGCCCACCCTTGCGGGGAAAAAAGATGGGTGGTTCTGCGTACCGGTGCGGATTTTCGGCTGAAATGTTTGGGCTGCGGCCATGAACTGATGACACCTCGTTTTAAGGCGGAAAAGAACATCAAGTCTGTGGAACGTCCGGAAGCATAAAAAAGTATACAGTTATGAGAAGGCGGTAGACTGCAACGGGTGCAGGCTGCCGCCTTTTGTATCATCCCCACCCCTTTCTACCAAAGCGGGAAGTTGAGGCCGGAACTTGCGTGGAAACAGCTGTGTGGCTCCGACGGCATTCTTTCCGGGCGGCTTATATAATGGCATCCAGGAGGCAAATGGAGGGCTGTTACTGAGGGCGATGGCCGGGAGGATGAGGGAATGTATCTGGATCTTGTGATGCTGCTGAACTTTGCCGTGGACTACCTTCTGCTCTTTGCAACCGCCCGGCTTTCCGGGTTAGAGCCCAGCCAGAAGCGCATTTTGAGTGCAGCGGTGCTGGGGGCGGTATATAGCGGAGGGTGTCTGGTGCCTGGATTTGCTTTTTTAGGCGGGATTTTCTGGCGGGTGGTGTTTCTGGCCCTTTTGGGGATACTGGCCTTTGGGTGGCGGGAAAGTGCCAAGCGGCAGATGGGGGTGTTTTTGCTGCTGAGCCTGTCACTGGGTGGCATGGCAGAACTGGCAGGACGTGCTGGCCCGGGAAAGCTACTGCTGTGTGCAGGGCTTTTGTGGTTGGCATGCACACTATTGCTTCGGGGCAGCCTTTCTGCCCGGCGTTTGGTGTCGCTAGACATTATGGAAAATGGGGTCACGCTGCATCTGACAGCCCTGAGAGATACGGGAAATACACTGCGGGATCCAATCACTGGCGAGCAGGTGCTGGTGATCGGTCAGGAAGACTGTCAGCGTATCACAGGGCTGACCCGGCAGGAACTGGAAGCACCCCTGGATACGCTGACAAAACCGCCCATCGGGGGATTGCGGCTGATTCCCTACAGAAATGTGGGCGCCCAGGCAGGGATGCTTCTGGGGATGCGCATTCAGGATGTCTTTTTAGGGGGCAGGCGGCAGCCGTCCATCGTAGCCTTTGCCCCCGGCAGGGTAGGGGGAGCAGATTATCAGGCATTGGCAGGAGGTAGCTTATGATGTTTTGGCAGCGGATCGCAGAGTGGCTCTGGGAAAAAGAACAGGTACTTTACTACATTGGCGGCAGTGACATTCTTCCTGCTCCACTGAAAGGGGAAGCAGAGCGGACGGCCATTGAGGGACTGGCCAGGGGAGAGGAGGCGGCCAGACAGACCTTGGTGGAACACAATCTTCGTCTGGTCGTGTATATTGCCCGGCGCTTTGATGGCGGCAGCACCAATTTGGAGGATCTGATCTCCATTGGAACCATCGGCCTGATGAAGGCCATCAGCACCTACCGGATGGATAAAAACATCAAGCTGGCCACCTATGCTTCCAGGTGTATTGAAAACGAGATTTTGATGCACATGCGCAAAATCTCCAACCAAAAGGCAGAGGTTTCTCTGGACGAGCCCATCAATCTGGATGGGGAAGGGAATGAGCTGCTGCTGTCAGATATTTTGGGAACCGGGGAGGAGGATATTCTGGCGCCTTTGGAGGCGGCGGCAGACCTGGCAATGCTGCGGCAGTCTTTATCGGAACTGTCGGCAAGGGAGCGGGAGATCGTGGATATGCGCTATGGACTGGGAGGCGGGCAGGAGCTGACCCAGAAAGAAGTGGCGGCACGGTTGGGTATCTCTCAATCCTATATATCCAGACTGGAAAAAAGAATTATGGGCAAGCTTCGCAAGGCTTTCCTCAAGCAAATGAGCTGTGCATAGAGAAACGCAGGATCGATCATTGGGTTGAAAAACGGGAAATACATTGGGCATTCCTCTGCGTTTCATCCTTTGCTGGGAAAATAAACGCTGGAGGCCAGCCATTGACGATTGAATCGGAGACTCCTTAAGAAAGCTTTATGATTCTATCAAAAAATTTTATAGCCAAGCCGCTTGTAAATCCTTATGGAAGATGATATAATCCCTGTAAAAATATATCGATAGAAAAATATATCGATACACGAGGAGCGAAGAACGAAATGGAACGTGATGTTAAGGTTTCTAAGGCGGTTTTGAAACGGCTTCCGGGGTATCTTGCTTATCTGAAAAGTCTGCCGGATACGGCACCCGCCAATATTTCCGCCACTGCCTTGGCCAACGCTCTGGATATGGGCGAGGTTCAGGTCCGAAAGGATCTGGCCATTGTATCCGACGGTGGCCGTCCCAAGGTGGGCTATCAAAGAGAAGCACTCATTGATGACATCGAGCAGTTTCTGGGCTATGACAACTCCACAGATGCGGTGCTGATTGGTGCCGGTAAACTGGGCCTTGCATTGATGGCCTATTCCGGGTTTGAGGCCTACGGCCTGAATATCCAGGCTGCCTTTGATGTGAAGCCTCCCATGGAAAAAACAGAGGACGGTCAGCCTATTTATCCCATTTCCAAATTGGAGCATTACTGCAAGCTTCACAAGGTCTTAATGGGAATCATTACGGTTCCAGCCAGTGCGGCCCAGGAAGTGGCAGACCAGCTGATCGCCGGAGGGGTCAAGGCAATTTGGAACTTTGCCCCCACCCATCTGGATGTGCCACCCAATATTCTGGTGCAGAATGAGAATATGGCAACTTCTTTGGCGGTTCTGTCCGTACATCTGCGTGCGGCTATGAAGGACGAAAAAAAGTGACCCAAGCAGAAAGCATATAAAAAGGACCTGAGCGGATCAACTCTGCTCAGGTCCTTTTTGAAGTTCACGGTTTGATCACTTACCGGGCTTGAAGCTGTCCTTCAGGCTGACGGAGCGATTGAATACCAAGTGGTCAGGAGTGGAGTCCTTGCTGTCGGGGCAGAAGTAGCCCAAACGCATGAACTGATAGCTTTCCGGGGCCTTGGCATCTTTCAAAGAAGCTTCTGCCTTGCAGCCCTGAAGCACTTCCAGAGAATGGGGATTCAGGCAGGCCAGGAAGTCTTTACCGGCGGCATCGGGGTCGGGATCGTCAAAGAGGTTGGAATACTGCCGAACCTCTGCCTCTACGCAGTTGTTGGCATCCACCCAATGGATGGTAGCACCCTTGATTTTCCGGCCGTCAGCGGGGTCGCCACCCTTGCTCTCCGGGTCGTAGGTGGCCAGGACTTCGGTCACGTTACCGTCTTCATCGGTAACACAGCCGGTACACTGGATCACATAAGCACCCTTCAGACGGCACTCCGGTCCGTTGGGGTACAGGCGCTTGTATTTGGGAATGGGCTGGGCCAGGAAATCGTCTGCTTCGATCCAAAGGTCTCTGGAGAAGGTGATTTCACGGGAACCGGCCTCTGGGTCATTGGGATTGTTCTCCACCAGGAAGGTTTCACTCTGGCCCTGGGGATAATTGGTAATGGTGAGCTTGACGGGCTTCAGGACGGTCATCACCCGTTTGGCGGTCTCGTTCAAATCCTCCCGCAGGCAGTGCTCCAGGAATGCAAACTCAATGGTGTTGGGGGACTTGGCCACGCCCACCCGGTCACAGAAATTGCGGATAGAGGTGGGTGTGTAGCCCCGGCGGCGCAGACCGCAGAGGGTGGGCATCCGGGGGTCATCCCAGCCGGATACATAGCCGTTTTCCACCAGGGCCCGGAGTTTCCGCTTGGAGAGCACCGTGTGGTCGATGCCCAGTCGGGCAAACTCGATCTGCCGGGGGTGGCTGGGGACGGAAACATGTTCGGTGACCCAGTTGTACAGGGGCCGGTGGTTTTCAAATTCCAGAGAACACAGGGAGTGGGTGATTCCCTCCAAAGCGTCTTGAATGGGATGGGCAAAATCGTACATGGGGTAGATGCACCATTTGTCACCCTGACGGTGGTGGTGCATATGCCGGATCCGGTAAATAACGGGGTCACGCATATTGAAGTTGCCGGAGGCCAGGTCAATTTTGGCCCGGAGGGTATACTTGTTGTCCTCAAACTCTCCGGCCCGCATACGGGCAAACAAATCCAGGCTTTCCTCAATAGGGCGGTCCCGGTAGGGGGAGATAGCGGGGGTATTCAGGTCGCCACGGTATTCCTTGAACTGCTCCGGGGTCAGCTCGCAGACGTAGGCGAGGCCCTTTTTGATTAGCTCAACGGCAAATTCATAGTCCTTTTCAAAGTAATCGGAGCCGTAGAAGAACCGATCACCCCAGTCAAAACCAAGCCAGTGAATATCCTCCTGAATGGCCTCAACGAACTCCACGTCCTCTTTGGTGGGGTTTGTATCGTCCATACGCAGGTTGCAGATGCCGCCGAATTTCTCGGCGGTACCAAAGTCAATGATCAGGGCCTTGCAGTGGCCGATGTGCAGATAACCGTTGGGTTCCGGCGGAAAACGGGTGTGAACGGTTTTTCCGGCAAACTGCCCGCCGGGGGCAATGTCTTCTTCAATAAAGGCATGAATGAAATTCTTACTTTCCGTGATTTCAGCCATATGGAAACTTCCTCTCTAAGCGTTGTTTCAATAATGAGGTATTATAACCCATTCCCCCTTTAATTGCAATCAAAATTTATATGCTGTCCGGGAAATTGGTAGGGTTTGTGAAATAATTACGAATTCTTAAATTTAGTGGTTGTCAATTTGCCATTTGTACGCTAAAATAGAGTCGATGCCATGCGGGGCTGAGGGTGCCCCCGTGGGAAAGAGAAGGAGTGATACGATTTGTCTCAAATCAAGTACAAACGAATTCTGCTGAAGCTCAGCGGTGAGGCCCTGGCCGGTGACCAGCATCGGGGCCTTGATTATAGTGTGATCCATCCGGTGTGCGAAGCCATCAAGGAGTGCCATGAACAGGGTGTCCAGATCGGTCTTGTGATCGGCGGCGGCAACTTCTGGCGTGGCGTGAAAGACGGTGCAGACAAAATGCAGCGCTCTCACGGCGATGCCATGGGGATGCTGGCAACGGTTATGAACTGCATTGCCATGGCAGATGCCTTGGAGCAGCACGGTGTTCCTGCCCGAGTGCTCAGTGCTGTGGAGATGAACAAGTTTGCGGAGTATTTTACCCGGGATACAGCAGACCGTTACCTCAATGAGGGAAAGGTTGTCCTGTTTGCCGCAGGCACAGGCAATCCTTATTTCTCCACCGATACCGGCGCAGTGCTCCGGGGTGTTGAAATTGAGGCCGATGCCATTCTCATGGCCAAGAACGTGGACGGCATTTACTCTGCCGACCCCAATGTGGATTCCACTGCCGTAAAGTTTGATGAGCTGACTTATGATGAGGTCCTGGCCCGTCATCTGAAAGCAACGGATACTACCGCAATGACCCTGGCAATGGACAACCATATGACTCTGGTTTGCTTTGCCCTGGCAGATCCCAGCAATATCCTCCGTGTTGTAAGCGGAGAGAAAATTGGAACCATCGTAAAGGAGGACTAATCAATGAGCGTAGATTTCAGTGAATTTTCCAGAAAAATGGACCGGACCCTGGAGCATTTGGGGGAGGACTTTGATGCCGTTCGAGCCGGACGTGCCAACCCGAAGGTTCTGGACCGCATCAGCGTAGAATACTATGGCAGTGAGACCCCTCTGAATGGTGTTGCCACCATTTCCTCTCCGGATGCCAGAACCCTGGTGATCACCCCCTGGGATACCAAAATGCTCAAAGAGATACAGAAGGCTATTCAGGTCTCTGATCTGGGTATCAACCCCCAGAATGACGGCCGGGTCATCCGTCTGGTGTTCCCCCAGCTGACGGAGGAACGCCGTAAAGATCTGTCCAAGCAGGTCAAACGCTATGCTGAGGACGCAAAGGTCGCCATGCGGAATATTCGCCGGGATGGCATGGACTACGTGAAGAAGCTGAAAAAGAACAGCGAGATCACAGAGGATGACCAGAAGAAGGCAGAGAAGGATCTGCAGGATATGCTGGATAAGTATATCAAGAAGGTCGATGCCGCTCTGGCTGCCAAGGACAAGGAACTGATGTCCATTTGATTTATCAGCCGCGGGCCGGTCCTTTGGCACCGGCTCGCGGAAAACAATACTACGGGGCTTTTAGAAGGCTCCCCAAAATTGAACGGACCTTACGGATCCGGTGAGAAAGAGGTGCTTGCATGGCGCTCGAGAATGAAAATCTTCCGAAACCGCCTCGGCATATTGCAATCATTATGGACGGCAACGGCCGGTGGGCAAAGAAACGTGGGCTGCCCCGTACCGCAGGTCACAGCGCCGGTGCGGAGGCTTTTCGGAGAATTGCCAATTATTGCCGCAGCCTGGGCGTGGAATACCTGACGGTCTATGCCTTTTCTACAGAGAACTGGAAACGGTCTCAGGAGGAGGTAGGAGGCATTATGCTGCTGCTCCGGAAGTATTTGGAGGAGGCCCTGCTGGACATGGAGAAAAACAGGGTTCGTTTTCGCTTCTTCGGAGATTTGTCCCGCCTGTCCCCACAGCTGCAAAAACTGTGTCGGGATGCGGAAAACCGTTCTGTAGAGTATGATGTTCAGGTGAATTTCTGCCTGAATTATGGCGGCAGGGATGAAATCGTCCGGGCTGCCCAGGCCTTTGCCGCGGAGGTTGCCGCAGGGAAGCGCCAGCCCCAGGAGCTGACGGAGGGTCTTTTTGATTCCTATCTGTATTCAGCCGGTGTGCCGGATCCAGAACTCATTATCCGGCCCTCGGGGGAGATGCGTACCAGCAACTTCCTGCTGTGGCAGTCCGCTTATTCAGAGTACGTATTCATGGATGTTCTGTGGCCGGATTTTGGACCTCAGGACCTGGATAAGGCCATTGCGGAGTATCACCGGCGCAACCGCCGCTTTGGAGGCGTCTGACCCATGAAAATGAGAATTATTACAGCGGCAATTGCCATACCGGTGTTGCTGCTGATCCTTTTACTTGCCCCGGAGATCGTGCCGACGCTGCTGCTGGGGGTGCTGATGGCGATTGCCGCCTATGAGTTCCTCTATCGCACGGGCCTGTGCCGCCGGACCCGCATGGTCGTCTACAGCGTGCTGTGTGCTTTTGGCCTGGCCATTTGGAGCTACTACGGCGGTTTGCAGGCCTATCTTCTGCTGGGACTCATCGTATACCTGATGCTTTTATTTTCAGAAGTCATGCTGGACCATGTAAAAGTTCCTGTGGAACTGATTGGCCTTTGCACGCTGGGCGGCTTTGTGATTCCCCTGATGCTCAGCTCTATCATTCGCATTCTGATGACGACCAACGGTCGGTTTTTTGTGCTGCTGCCCTTTGTGGTGGCGTTCCTTTCGGATGCGGGAGCCTATTTCGTGGGCCTGCGTTTTGGCAAACACAAGCTGGCACCGGTGGTAAGCCCCAATAAGACCATTGAGGGGGTTCTGGGCGGCTTCGTGTTTGCTTTGGTAGGTATGTTGGTATACGGCCTGATTTTGCAGTTGTTCCTGCAATTCCGGGTAAACTATGGTGCAGTGGTTCTGTATGCCATTGCCGGTGCCGGTGTGGATGTTATGGGGGATCTGTGTTTCTCTGTTGTCAAGCGGCAGACCGGAATCAAGGATTACGGCAATCTGATTCCCGGTCACGGCGGTGTGCTGGACCGTTTTGATTCTATGGTCCTGGTAGCACCTCTCATGGAAGCGCTGCTTCTGATTCTTCCTTTGGCGG
This sequence comes from uncultured Oscillospiraceae bacterium, assembly GCA_934591845.1. Taxonomy (GTDB): domain Bacteria; phylum Bacillota; class Clostridia; order Oscillospirales; family Oscillospiraceae; genus Faecousia. Next base: position 148,265 of record CAKTPO010000002.1, read on the forward strand.
TGTAGAATATGGTGAATTGTATCAGTATTCTCGGCTCTACCGGTTCTATTGGCCGCCAGAGCTTGGATGTAGTTCGGATGCACCCGGAAATCCGGGTGGGTGCCCTGACTGCGGGCAGCAGTCTGGAACTTCTGTCTCAGCAATGCCGAGAATTCCGGCCGGAGCTGGCGGTGGTTGCCACGGAGGAGGGCGCAAAAGCCCTGAAAGAAATGCTTTGCGATATTCCTGTGCGGGTCAGCTTCGGAATGGAGGGCCTTTTGGAGGCCGCAACTCTGGAAAGTGCGGATTGTGTGATCACGGCGGTGGTAGGAATGCTGGGCCTTCGGCCCACTTTGGCTGCCATTCGGGCTCGGAAGCGCATCGGTCTTGCCAATAAGGAGACCTTGGTTTGTGCCGGAGAGCTTGTGATGGCAGAGGCGAAGAAGTATGGGGCCCAGATCGTCCCCGTAGATTCGGAGCATTCCGCAATTTTCCAGTGCCTTATGGGCTGTGAAAACCGAAAAGAGGTCAAACGTCTGATTCTGACCTGCTCCGGCGGTCCCTTTTTCGGCATGGACCGGCAGCAGCTGTCCAAGGTGACCAAGGCGGATGCCCTGAAGCATCCAAACTGGAAAATGGGGCCCAAAATCACCATTGACTGTGCCAGCCTGATGAACAAAGGCCTGGAAGTCATTGAAGCCATGCGGCTGTATGATCTGCCTTTGGAGCAGGTGGATGTGTTGATCCATCGGCAGAGTATTGTTCACAGCATGGTGGAGTTTACCGATGGGGCAGTGATGGCTCAAATGGGATCGCCGGATATGCGGCTGCCCATCCAGTTGGCCATGACCTATCCCGAGAGAGTTCCCAGTCCTGTAGAGCCCCTGGATTTGACGGCTTGTGGCCCGCTGACCTTTGGCAAGCCTGATTTGGAGGCTTTCCCGTGTCTGGCCCTGGCCCGGCACTGTGCAAAACTGGGTGGCTCTGCCTGTGCCGCCATGAACGGTGCCAATGAGGAAGCCGTTGCCCTGTTCCTGCAGGATAAAATCGGATTCTATGATATTTATGGCCTGGTGAAACAGGCAGTGGAGACAGTTCCGTTCCTGGCTTCTCCGACACTGGAGGATATTCTTGAAACGGACCGACTGGCAAGAAACTCTGTAAAATCCATGGTTTGAGGCAATCTATGAGTTATCTTTTTGCGTTTTTACTCTTTAGTTTTCTGGTTTTTATTCATGAACTTGGCCATTTCCTCACGGCGAAAGCCTTTGGAGTTCAGGTCAACGAATTTTCCCTATTCATGGGTCCGACCCTCTTCAAAAAGCAGATCGGTGAGACCCTGTATTCCATTCGCTGCATTCCCATCGGTGGATTCTGCGCCATGGAGGGAGAGGACGAGGAAAGCAACAATCCCCGCTCTTTTCCCAACGCCGTCTGGTGGAAGCGCATGGTCATTCTTGCCGCCGGTGCCGCAATGAACTTTTTGACCGGTGTTGTATTGCTGGCCTGTTTTTTTGCACCGGATAAACAATTCATCAAGCCTGTGATCACGCAAATTGACCCCCGGTGCAGTTTTACGGGGGTTGACGGCATTCAGGAGGGAGACCGGATTCTCCGGGTGGATGGAGAGAGAATCTATGTCTATAGCGACTTTTCCCTGATCCTTTCCCTGAATCCCGGCGATGTTCACGACCTGGTGTTGGAACGGGACGGAAAAACCGTGACTTTGAACGCCTTGAAAATGGAAAAGCAGGACTTTGAAAATGAGGACGGTACGGTTTCCAAACGCTATGGGTTCAGCTTTTCGGTGACAAAGGCGACTTTGTGGGAAAAGGTAAAATACACCTGGGCCAGTGCCATGGATACGGTGCGCATGGTTCGGCTGTCCCTGCGAATGCTCTTTACAGGGCAAGCGGGGGTGGAGGATGTGTCCGGACCGGTGGGCATCGTTTCTCAGATGGCCCAGGTAGCGGACCAGTCCGGCAGCCGGTATTATGCGTTTTTGAATCTGTTATACTTTGGCGGCTTTATTGCCATCAACCTGGCAGTGATGAATCTGCTGCCCATTCCTGCGTTGGATGGGGGCCGTTTGATGGGGGTTCTTCTTACAACCGTCATAGAGGCAGTGACCCGAAAAAAAATGAATCCGAAAATCGAGGGTTATATTCATGGCATTGGTATGATTTTATTGCTGATTCTCATGGGACTTATTATGTTCAAGGACATTATTTTTGCGATAAAGGGGTAACACAACATGACCAGACAGATAAAAGTTGGAAATGTGGCCATCGGCGGCGGTGCGGACGTGGTCATCCAGTCCATGCTGAATACAAAGACCACCGATGTGGAAGGAAGCCTTTCTCAAATTCGCTCCCTGGCCGCAGCAGGCTGCCAGATCGCCCGCCTGGCTGTTCCCAATATGGAGGCCGCCCGGGGCTTTGCGGAGATCTGCAAGGAGAGCGTGCTGCCGCTGGTTGCGGACATTCATTTTGATTACAAACTGGCCATTGCTGCCGCTGAGGGCGGTGCCAGCAAAATCCGCATCAATCCCGGCAACATCGGCGGAGAAGAACGGGTGAAAGCCGTGGTTGAGGTTTGCAAGGAGAAACATATCCCCATTCGCATTGGTGTCAATGGGGGCAGTCTGGAGCAGGAGCTGCTGGAAAAATACGGCCATCCTACAGCGGAAGCTCTGGTGGAAAGTGCTTTTGGTCATTTGGAACTGCTGGAAAAGTTTGGCTTCTATGATACCTGTGTTTCCATGAAGTCCTCCCACGTACCCACTATGGTGGCAGCTGCCCGTCTGTTCCGCTCCAAGTGCGACTATCCGCTCCACATCGGCGTTACGGAAACCGGCCCTGTCCGGCAGGGCCTTATTAAGTCTGCCATGGGTATTGGCAGCTTGCTGCTGGACGGTATTGGCGATACCCTGCGGGTCAGCCTGACCGATGACCCTGTAGAGGAAGTTTATGCTGCCAAGGACATTCTGAAAGCCGCAGGACTTCGGAAAGAGGGTGTCGATATTATTTCCTGTCCCACCTGTGGCCGCACACGCATTGACTTGATCGGTCTTGTAAACCGGGTAGACGAGGCTCTGCGCAACTGCGAAAAGCCCATTACGGTTGCAGTTATGGGCTGCGTGGTCAATGGACCCGGAGAAGCCCGGGAGGCGGACATCGGTATTGCCGGCGGCGACGGCTGGGGAATGATCTTTGAAAAAGGACAGCAGGTCGCAAAGCTTCCCTATGAGGAACTGCTGCCGGAACTGCTGCGCCGGATCGACGCAATGAACCTATGAAAGAGAACCTGTTTTTATTAGATATGTTTCCGGACTATGAGCCACCTGAGGAGATCCGCAAGGCCCTTTCTCAGGCGGCTCTTGTGGCCGTGGACTTAGACCCCGCTTCCCGGACGGTGGAGGCGGCGGCCCATGCGGAAACGTATATACCCCGGCGTGTTACCCAGCAGCTGGAAAAAGAACTGCTGGAACTCTACGGGCTGAACAAACTCCACATTGTGATTACCCATCCGGCCCAGGAGCTTTCCAAGATGGAGCCGGAGGAGCTTCGGTGCTTGTTTGTGGAACAGGATTCTATGACAAGAGGCTCCCTGGCCGGGGCAAAGTGGGCGTGGAATGGGAATGAACTGACCATCTCTCTGGTGGCAAACGGAAAAGCCGGAATCGAAAAGCAGATTCCGGCTGTTGTATCGGCACTCAAAGCCCGGTTCGCAACGGATGTGACCATCCGTGTGGAGGCCGGACACGAGTTTTCGGACCAGGAGCTGAGCCAGGCCATGGAGAAAATCCGGCAGAAAGCCCTAACCTCCATTCCCATGGCCCAAAGCCACCAGCCCCAGCAAGAGGCCCCGAAGATTCAGGACAGCGACACTTTCTACGGAAAGCCTTTCCGGGGGAATGCCACGGCAATGAAAAATCTGAATCTGGACATGGGTACCATCATTGTAGAGGGAAAGGTCTTTGCCATTGAGCATAAGGAACTGACCAAGCGCAATGCCTGGGTGGTCAAGTTCGATATGACGGACAATACCAATTCTATCCGGGTAACAAGATTCCTGGAAGCCCGGGAGGCAAAGCCCATTTTGGAAAATGTACAGATGGGCAGTGTGCTTCGGGTTCAGGGAAAGCTCATCGAGGACCGCTTTGAAAACGACATGGTTTTAAAGCCCTATGCCATGATGCCGGGGGCTATGCCCAAGCGGAAAGATACGGTCCCCGATGGCAAGCGTGTGGAACTGCACTTGCATACCACCATGAGCAATATGGATGCCCTGACCGATACCGCTGCTGCTGTAAAACAGGCAGCAGCCTGGGGCCACCGGGCCATTGCCATTACGGACCACGGTGTAGCCCAGTCCTTCCCGGATGCCATGAAAGCGGCCTCCAAGGCAAAGGTTGCCGGAACGGATGAAAACATCAAGGTTCTCTATGGTGTAGAGGGCTACTATGTCAACGATGTGGATGACCGCATTGTAGTCCACGGGGACCAGGATATTCCCTTTGATGGGGAGTATGTGGCCTTTGACTTGGAGACCACCGGGTTAAGCGCACAGAATGACCGGATTATCGAAATCGGCGCGGTGGTTATGAAGAACGGTCAGGAACTGGACCGTTTTCAGACCTTTGTGGACCCCCAGCGGATTCTGGACAAAAAAATCATTGAGCTTACAGGCATTACCGATGATATGCTGGTGGGTGCCCCTCAAATCCAGGAGGTATTGCCCAAATTCCTGGAATTTGTGGGAGATCGGGTACTGGTTGCCCACAATTCTGATTTCGACACCGGTTTTATTCGGGCTGCCTGTGGCAGAATGGATATTCCTTACCATTTCACAGCGGCAGACACATTGATCCTTTCGCAAAACATGCTGCCTCAGCTGAATAAATTCAAGCTGGATATTGTGTCCAATGCCCTGAGTTTGCCAGACTTCCAGCACCACCGGGCGGCAGATGATGCTGTGACCTGCGGACTGATCATGCACCGGCTCATGGAGCAAATGACCCAGGATTTGGGTATCCACCGTTTGCAGGAAATCAATGCCCGCATGACCACCCTGCGGGCCAAGGGACGCATTACGGACCGCCACGCCCGGCACATTATCATCCTGGCCAAAAACCAGGTTGGTCTGCGGAATCTATACCATCTGATTTCCGATTCCAACCTGAAATATTTTAAGCGTGTTCCCCGAATCCCCAAATCGGAGCTTATGGAACTGCGAGAGGGCCTGATTATCGGTTCGGCCTGCGAGGCGGGTGAACTGTTCCAGGCCATGCTGGACGGAAAGAGCGAGGACGAGTTGAAGCGCATTGCCTCTTTCTATGACTATCTGGAAATCCAGCCTCTGGCAAACAACATGTTCATGCTGACGAAAGGCATGGCCAAGGATGTGGAGCAGCTAAAAGAATACAACCGTACCATCGTCCGATTGGGTGAGTCCTTAGGGAAAATGGTCGTTGCTACCGGTGACGTACACTTCCTGAACCCAGAGGACGAAATATTCCGGCATATCCTGTTGGCTACCAAGGGTTTTGATGACGCGGACAAGCCCAATCCTCTGTATTTCCGTTCTACCGACAATATGTTGGAGGAATTCAGCTATCTTGGAGAGGAGAAAGCCTATGAAGTGGTGGTGACCAACCCCAATCTCATTGCGGATATGTGCGAGACTCTTCGTCCTGTTCCCCACAATCTGTTTGCGCCCAAAATTGAAAACTCTGTGGAGGACCTGAAAAGCCTGGTATATGGGAAACTGCACCGGCTTTACGGGGAAAATCCCCCGGAGCTGATCACCAAGCGTGTGGAAACGGAGCTGCATGATATTATCTCCTGCCACTACGATGTGATTTACATGTCTGCCCAGAAATTGGTGCAGAATTCCCTGGAGCATGGTTATCTGGTAGGTTCCCGTGGCTCTGTAGGCTCCTCCATCGTTGCCTATATGTCCGGCATTACAGAGGTAAACTCGTTCCCGCCCCACTACCGCTGCCCGAACCCGGAGTGTAAGTTCACCACCTTTGATGTGCCAAAGGGCTACGGCTGCGGTGCGGATTTGCCGGATGCGGTATGCCCCAAGTGCGGAGCGAAATTTGAGAAGGACGGATTCAATATTCCCTTTGAGACTTTCCTGGGTTTCGGCGGCGATAAAGTACCGGATATCGACCTGAACTTTTCCGGTGAGTATCAGTCCAAGGCCCACGCCTATTGCGTGGAAATGTTTGGAAAATCCCATGTGTTCCGGGCTGGTACCATTGGAACCGTTGCGGAAAAGACCGCCTTTGGCTATGTAAAAAAATATCTTGCCGAACGGGGCATGTCTGCAAACCGGGCAGAGGAAAACAGACTTGCGGCAGGCTGCGTCGGTGTCCGGCGCACTACAGGCCAGCACCCCGGCGGTCTGGTGGTTATTCCCCAGGAAAACGAGATTTGGGATTTCTGCCCCGTACAGCACCCGGCGGATGACCCCAATGCCGACCAGATCACCACCCACTTTGAATACCACTCCATGGAGGAAAACCTCTTAAAACTGGACATGCTGGGCCACGATGACCCCACCATGATCCGTATGATGGAAGACATGACTGGCGTGGATGCCAAAACCATTCCGCTGGATGATAAGAAAACCATGTCCATTTTCACGTCCTCCAAAGTCCTGGGCTACGAAAATGACAAGATCCTGGGACCCACCGGGGCGGTGGCCATTCCGGAGTTCAACACCAAGTTCACCCGTGGCATGCTGATGGACACCATGCCGGAACGGTTTGATACCCTGCTGCGCCTGTCCGGCTTCTCCCACGGCACGGATGTGTGGCTGGGCAACGCCAAGGATTTGATTACCTCCAAAACGGCCACGGTTGACCAGGCCATCGGCTGCCGTGACGACATTATGCTCTACCTCATCTCCTGCGGGATGCCGGAGAAGCGCTCCTTCAAAATCATGGAGGCGGTGCGAAAGGGCAGAGGTCTGCCCGAGGGGGCGGAGCAGGAGATGATCGACGCGGGAGTGCCGGATTGGTACATTGGTTCCTGTAAGAAAATCAAATACCTGTTCCCCAAAGCCCACGCAGTTGCCTATGTTATGATGGCTTTCCGAATCGCCTGGTTCAAGGTGTATCACCCGCTGGCTTTCTACGCGGCTTATTTTTACAGACGAAGCCAGAAAGGCGGCTTTGATGCGGTGCTGATGACCCAGGGTATGGAGTCCATCATGGCCAATATGGATGCCATTGAAACCAACGAAAACGCCACCGATAAGGACGAGGACCTGCTGACAACCATGGAAGTCGTCTATGAATACTATCTTCGGGGCTTTACATTCCTGCCCATCGATGTGTATAAGAGCCACGCAACGAAGTTTCTGATCATCGATGGGAAGATTTTACCGCCTTTCGTTGCCATTTCCGGACTGGGCGAAAATGCCGCCTGGGATTTGATGCGGGGCAGGGAAGGGAAGACCTTTCTGTCCATCGAGGAGGTTGCCGCCGCCTGCCCGAAGGTATCCAAAACCCACATCCAGATGCTTAAAGATGCCGGAGCCTTTGGTTCTCTGCCGGATACCAGCCAGATCAGCCTGTTCTAGAATGAAAACATCTTGCATTATCCGGCGGCCTGTGCTATAATTTTTGTACAAATTCCACAAAGGAGGACGATTATGCAGAAAACCGAGAAGCAGTTTCACATTCACTGTGAAGAAGGTGATGTGGGCCGCTATGTGTTCCTGCCCGGTGACCCGGGCCGGTGTGAGGCCATTGCGTCTTATTTTGATAACCCTGTCCATATCGGCATGAACCGGGAGTATAACGTCTATACCGGCACCATTTTAGGGGAGAAGGTCTCCGTCTGCTCTACGGGCATCGGCGGCCCCTCCGCCGCCATCGCCATGGAGGAGTTGGCCAACATCGGCGCGGACACCTTCCTGCGGGTGGGCACCTGCGGCGGCATCGCCCTGGATGTGTGCCCCGGGGATATTGTGGTGGCCAGCGGTGCCATCCGCTATGAGCACACCTCCCTGGAGTATGCCCCTATCGAGTACCCCAGCGTGCCGGATTTTGACGTGACCCTGGCCCTGCGGGAGGCAAGCCGGGAGCTGGGCTACAGCACCCATGTGGGCATTGTCCAGTGCAAGGACGCGTTCTACGGCCAGCACAGCCCGGAAAAGAGTCCTGTTTCCTACGAGCTGCTGCAAAAATGGGAAAGCTGGAAGCGCCTCGGTGTCAAAGCCAGTGAAATGGAGTCTGCGGCACTGTTTGTAGTAGCCGCCGCCAGAGGGGTCCGCTGCGGCAGCTGCTTCCACGTGATCTGGAACCAGGAGCGGGAAAAGGCCGGGATGTTTATGCCCATGACCGAGGATACCTCCGGGGCTATCCGGGTGGGGATTGAAGCGGTCAAGAGGCTGATTCTGGCAGACCGGAAGAAATAAAAATGAGCCGGACACTGCGGCTTCGGCGGTGTCCGGCAGTGTTCGTTGTTTGGAAAGAGAAGTGAACAGTTTGGAAAAAATCGGAAGTCTCTTGATCCTTGGGGTGTGGCTGCTGTTTCTGCTTCTGCAAAACCTTGGATATTGGGAAGTTTTGCAAAGAAAATGTAATGTAGAAATTGAATTCTTGCCGGCCTTGACCTGCGCAGTTCAGATTTCGGTGCTATTCTTTGCGGGAATTCTGAACCTTTTGTTGGAGGCGGCAGTCTGTCTTTGGCTGTTTGGCCTTCTGTCCCTTGGCTACTGTGTCAAACAGAACCGTGGCCTGTCCTTTGCAAAGCGTTATTGCAATGCAGGCTATTTGTGCCTGTTCCTGTTCCTTGCGGCCCTTGTTCTCCACTTACACGGTGCAACATTTTCAGCTGGGGATGACTTTACGCATTGGGGTTTGGTTGCTAAATCTGTTTTGACTACAGACCATATGCCAACCATGCGGGAGGCATATATTGAATATCCGGATTATCCTTTGGGAAGTGCTGTGTTTATTTATTATTGCATGCGTTTTTCCGGTGCCGTTACCAGTGAGTGGCAGATGATGCTCTGCCAGGCTTATCTGGCACTTGCATTCCTGTTACCGATGATGCTCCCTCTCAAAAAGCATCGGGGCGTTGGGTTTGTAGTGGCAGTTTTGCTGACAGAATTCTTCCTGAAGTACAATATTCGACCCAGTTCCCTGCAAGTTGATACGTTGCTGCCACTGGCAGGCATGGCGATGCTATTATATGTGTTCCGATATTGTGCTGCTGGGGAAACCGGAAAGCCCAGTTTCTATCTGGCCAGTGCCTTCATTATGGCGGTTTCTCAAATAAAAAGCGCAGGAGCCTTTTTTGTTGCCATCGCCCTGGGCTATGTTATGCTGGAAGGGAAAAAGGACCGCCAATGGAAGCAGCGGGTCATCGTGGTTTTGGTGCAGCTTATTGTCTACCTGCTTTGGATGAAACACAGGGATTATGTTTTTGGCTATGCAGGCCGCCATGGTGTCAGCATCAAAGAGTTTTCACGTGTTCTGGCGATTCACGATAAATCAGAATTACCTGTTTTGATTCGCTCTTTTGTTTTGCGTTTGGCATCTTTTAAGGGAAATATTCTGTGCCTTTGCGCAGCTGCTGTGGTTAGAATTCTGTATTGTACGGCAGGTGAGCGCAAACAGGCATCGGATTTTCTAAAACTTTGCGGAAAGGTTTTGTTAGCCTATCTTGCGTATATGGCAGCGCTGTGTGTCATGTACTATACCTCCATGGAAGTTCCGGGATACGAGACCAGCTTGCCTGGCTTTGACAGATATGCGCAGACTGCTGTGATTGCAGTGCTTTATGGCTTTGGTGTACTGCTGATGCAGCGAATCAGCGAATATCAGTTCCGGCGGGAAAAGTGTGCCGTGGCAGCATTGCTGGTGCTGCTTCCGGGACTGCTGTGGTGGCAGGGCATCCGGAAACCGTTCTTGCTGGAAACACCTCCTGTCAGTGCAGACCGGGTGAAAATTGAAAATGCCATGCGTTATAAGTACATTAAAGAAGGCACCTCCTGTGCGATTCTTGGTGTCGAGGAAGAAAACCTTGGCCCGAGATATATTGCAAAGTATCTCTTTAACAACTGGGATCGGGAGAATTTTACCATTAACAGCATGGAAGATTTCCGGGCAGTGGAGGATTATGACCCGGACTATCTGATCATTCTTGATTTGGAGAATCCTTATATTCAGCAGTGGATACAGGAAAAGTATCCCGAATATGTGGGAAAGACCTTTATTGACCTGACATAACAAAAAGTCATTGCGTGTTTTCAGCACGCAATGACTTTTTTGAAATTATTCATTCATTGGCATAAGAGATAAAACCAAGTGTCATATAATCCAGAATAACCATCTTGTCCGGGGTCGTTCCCATGGTGACTCGGTGGCAGTGGACTTTCCACACATCGGAGGAACCCATTTTTGCTTTGCGGATTTCAAAAACATGGTTCCAACTGCGGCCTTCCAGGTATTGCTCCTCCCGGATGAAGCGAATCAACTCCAGACGGCGAAAATGAAATGTGGGAAAGGCATTTTCGATGCAGGCTTCAAACAGCGTTTGGGCATCCCGCACGCTGCCAAGCTCAAAAGTATTGCGAATCATTGCGCCGTAATCTTCCATCTTGAACACTCCTTATAGTTTTTGGTAGGTTTTCTCCAAAAATTTCTCGTTGTTTACCAATACACGGGTATGGGTAGCCCGGCCGATTTCACCGGCTTCGTCAAAGGCTGTAATGGCAAAAGTGATTTTCCGACCATCCACGGCGGTGACTTCCGCCGAAGCCCGGACCTCTAATCCAACGGGGGTGGCGCTGAGATGCTCCAGATTCAGGGCCGTACCCACGCTGGTCTGCCCCAGGGGAAGTACTTCCTCAATGGCGGCACAGGCGGCGCCTTCCATGAGCGCAGCGAGGCAAGGGGTGGCGTATACAAGCAGGCTCCCGGAGCCGACATACTGGGCGGTATCCTCTTTTTCCACCAGGGTGGAGGCTTCGCCCTTCATACCAATTATAATTTCCATGACACACACCTTCCAATTCTTATGTTTCTTTTATCAATATATCTCATGGATTTCTAATTGTCAATGATCTGGACTTGTAAAACGGATGATTTTTTCATATAATCTAAGGGAGTTCTGAATAAATCATCTGCGGCTAAGCGGCGAATCTTTCGCCGTCAGCTCTTGCTGATTTAATCAGAGCTTTCCCAAGATATACTTGAAAGGAGGGGACAGCCATTCATTATTCCAATACAAAGGCCATTGCCCTGGGCGGTGTGTTGGCTGCTCTGGCCGTGTGCATTCTGTGTCTGGGAAGCTTGATTCCAATCAATACCTATGTAAGTCCCATGCTCTGCGCACTGCTTTTGCAGGTCGTTTTGAATCTTTGCGGAAGGCGACTGGCTACTGCCTGGTTTGCGGCAGTGGCGATTCTGGGGCTGCTGCTCTGTCCGGACCGGGAGGCGGCGGGGGTGTTTCTGTTTTTAGGAGAATACCCTATTGTAAAGCAGCTGCTGGATGGGAGAAAGTTTTCTGGTTTATGGAAAGCTCTTTATTTTAATTTCAGCGTGTTGGTACTCTACTGGTTGCTCCTTTTTGTGATGGGCATTCCGGGGCTTTATGAGGAGTTTCAAGAACTGGGCCTCATCATGCTGGTAATACTGGTGCTGCTTGGAAATGGAACCTTCTTTTTGCTGGATCGGGTTCTTGAAAAACCATTTTTTCAAAAGTTGGGACGATATGGACACTAACTGGGAACTTTATATTCTGCGCTGCGGTGACGGGAGCCTGTATACAGGAATTGCCCGGGATGCGGAAAAACGGCTTGCGGCCCATTGCAGCGGCAAGGGCGCAAAATATACCAGGGGCAGAGGACCTCTGACCCTGGTATACCGGGAGCCCTGCACAGACCATGGCGAGGCCTTGCGGAGAGAATGTGCCGTCAAACGCCTTACACGAGCAGAAAAAGAACAATTGATCCTGAAGGCGGATGAATCAAAGAAATAAGTAAATGACAAGGGTGATCAGGGAAGTATTTGGCCCTTCTTTGCCGTTTCCTGAAATCAGCAGCAACAGCAGCACCACGATCAAATCCTCCGCTTCAAACCCAGAAGGTAAGAGGTTGCTGAAAAACGAGCCAACGGTCTGGTCTTTTACCGGTTCTCGGGAAGCAGGAAGCGACACCTGATCTGGCAGGCTTTGCCGGAGAAAAGTTCCATCCTGTGTGGGGACATAACGGTTATACATTTCTACACCACCGTTCCTTTCCCCAAAATACCGGACCCCAATAGACCGGATGCCTGCTGCGCCATTTTGGCTGCCCGCATGGCTTTTTCCAGTTTTTGGTGCCGCTCCCGGCTGATATAAGGGGTCAGAGCATTGAGAAGTGCCTGCTGCTCTTTGTCAATGGCGGCACCCTGGGCTAGGCTGGAAAAGGCCTTAATGGCTTCCAGACTGTCGCTTCCACCCATCTCTACAGAGTCCGGGCCAGGGGGTGGCCCTTGTTGTGGCTGTCCTAAGGACTGGGCGAGTTTTTGAATTTGGGCCATCATCTGGGGATTTCCCAGAATGGATTCCAGGGAGGTTTCCAGTGGGGCTTCCTGGCTCATGGTTCGTCACGCAGTTGTTTCAGAAGTGCTGCCGCTTCCGCTGTGGCGAGAAAAGCCTCCAAAGTCCGTTTTGCTCCAGCAAGGTCTCCTTTTCCTACCTGCTCCAGGGCTTGTTTCAGTCCTTTTGCGTCAGAACGCTGCAAAAGCGTTCGCAATTGTTGGCCAGCGTCCGTATCCGCCAGAAGCTGGGCCTTTTGAATTTGCTCCTTGGTAAAATCAGCTTGCTCCATTGAGGATGCTCCTTTCCAGTCCAGAGATGTTGTCTTTTATATCAGTATATGCGAGAAGTGCTTTTATTTGACTGTATGATAAAAATAATCCCAACAGTAGCTTTCTTGATTGGGGTATGTTATAATACGGAAACGAGAATACTAAGGGAACGCCTGATCGATTGTTGTCGGTTCTTGCCGAGCAAATCAGCGTTTCCCGGAAGGACGGATGAACGATGGTTGTTTTGGTTTTGTCGGATTCCCATAGGTTCCTTTCATTTATGGAGCTTTGCGTTGAAAAAATCCATCCGGACTGTTTGATCCACCTTGGGGATTATTACCCGGACGGCTATGAGCTTAGGGCTTTGTGTCCCGGGGCGGAAGTGTATCAGGTACCCGGAAATTGCGATGAATATGGCTGTGATAGTCGTTTGCCGAGAATTCTGATGCCCACTATTGGTGGTGTTCGCTTTTATATGACCCATGGTCATTTGCATAAGGTCAAAATGACCCGCTCCCTATTGCTGAAAGATGCCCGGAGTGCCAATGCCCAAGTAGTGCTATATGGCCACACCCATATCCCGGAATGCAGCCGGGAGGCAGATGGGCTGTGGGTGATGAATCCGGGTGCAGGTGGCTATTGCGGAACTGCGGGAGTTATTGAAATCGAAGACGGGAACGTCCGCTCCTGCCGTATTGTGGGGCGGGCAGAGTTGGAGGAGATGAAATGATTCTTGCAGTACACATCGGCAATACCAACATCACTCTTGGGGCGGTCAATGGAAAAGAGATTTTGTTTCAGGCCCGCATCCGCACGGATGCCACAAAGACCTCGGATGAATACGCCATTGATCTTCAAATGCTGCTGGCCATCCATTGCGTGAGCAGCAACCAAATTGAAGGAGCAATCATCGCTTCTGTGGTACCCCAGGTGCTGAATCCTGTCAAAACAGCATTAAAAAAACTTTTCGGGAAGCCTGTTATGGTGGTAGGCCCGGGGATCAAAACTGGCCTCAATATCCGCATTGACAATCCAGCCCAGACGGGTGCGGATTTGGTAGTAAGCTGTGTTGCCGCCCTAAAGATGCAAAAGCCGCCGCTGATCGTGATTGGTATGGGAACCGCAACTACCATGATGGTGTTGGACGAAACAGGGGCCATGATCGGTGGCAGTATCAGCCCTGGCATCCGGGTTTCTATGGATGCGTTGACCCAGCGAGCGGCACTGCTTCCTGGATTGCAGCTGGATCAGCCCAAAAGGACCATCGGTCGCAATACGGTAGAGTGTATGCGCAGCGGCATTCTCTATGGTGCCGCATCTATGCTGGACGGCATGATCCAGCGCATGGAACAGGAACTGGGCACACAGGCTACGGTGGTCGCCACAGGCCGTATCGGGCAGTATGTGGTGCCTTTGTGCAAAACCCCCATCATCTATGAGCGGGATCTCATCATCAAGGGCTTGGCGGCGCTCTATATGGAGAATGTAAAGTAAAGGAGAAGCTTATGAAGAAAACACCTCAACCGGCCCAAGCGCCCAACGGTGCCTTGCAAGGCTATGAGCGATTTAAGCACGTCATGGGTATTGTGATCACTTGGCTGTATCATCTGCGCAAGGTCGTTCTGGCAGCACCCGTTGTGTATGTTGCCCTCCGGATTGCGGCGTACAATACTGTGAATTTACCCCTCTCTGTTGGATTGCTGCTGCAATCTGACGGTACATTTACCATGCACATTTCCCGATACCTGGCGGTGGTCGGACCGTTGGCACTGACTGGCGGGTGCCTTGCGATGATGTTCCTTTCCAGAAAGGCACTGTACGCTTGGGCGGTCAGCGTGTTTTCTCTGGCACTTCCGGTGCTGCTGGTGGTAAGCAATTTGTATCCTGCATAGTTTATTTCCCAATCGTTCAAGGATTCTTCACCTTTCTCCCAACAGTACATGGTATACTGTAAGTACAGGAAACGGGAGCGGTGAAGGAGCCGATGCTGCGGAAATATTCGCAGATAAGCCGACGGTATTCCTTGTGACACACCGGTTTCGCAGAAAAAGAAAAACATACTCAGGCGGCAGCGACCAGTTTCGGTCGCTGCCGTTTTTGGTTTGACGACTGCCCGATTTGCTTAAAAAATGGAGGCCAGGGGGAAATGCAGGGCCAGATGCTTCCAGGTATGCCGGTCAAGATTCCCTGTGGGCGGAAGTCCGGATATTTGTTGGAAGGCAGACAGTGCATCCCGGGTAGCCAGATCCAGCACACCGGTGATCTCCGGAGCCTCCAGGCAATTGTATTTATCTGCCATGATCAGCAGAATCACCTGGGCCAGGTAAACTGACGGGTTTCGTTCTCCATAGGTGATCGTCTGACAAGGATTCAGAAGAACAGCCAGGGCAGGGGGAGGTGCGACTTCTACCAGGGCTTTGCCATATTCGTGGGCAATCCGATCCCAGGTCTCCTGGTCGGTGACTCCAGTGATGGGAAGCTGATGGCGCCGCTGAAAAATACGAACGGCCTCCATGGTATCCGGGCCATAGATTCCGTCCGGGATCAGGGCCTTGTATTCTTCGATGCTCTCAGCCAGCACCCGAAGCATGGTTTGCAAACTGCGGATGGGTTTGCCTAAAAAGGTTTCTTTTGGTTTCATCTCACGACCTCCTTTCTTGCAGGGTCCTGAACGTTCATGGAAAGGTTGTAACCCGGGAATTGGGTAAGAGTAGTGGAATGGGCATATCGGTTTCGTGGCGGTGTCCCATTGATAACAGCGGAGGTATAGGGAAAACGTTCCAGGTCCAGGAAACTGGCATTTTCGATGCCGGCAAACTGGTCGTATATTTCATCCCAGGTTGTAAGGTCTACGACTCCGGTTTGTGGAATGCTGAAATAGGCCTGGGCCGCCAGAACCGCATTACGTGTGGCATCCCCAAAAATCCCGTCTACGGTAATGTTGGGAATTTGAGGAATATAGGCAGCCAATACACGAAGCATATATTGTAGGTGTTCCACTCGAATACCCTGATTTCCGGGGGCGATGGGATCTCCGTGATTCCAGGCGATGGTATAGAACTGCTGGCCCTGACTTCGGAGCTCTGAGAGACTGGTAACTGCCGTATACAGCCGAACCAGGGCATACCAGCTGGCCGGTCCCACCACACCGTCTGGATTCAAGTCGAAGATTTCCTGGAAGGCCAGTAGTGCGCTTTCTGTTTGTGCGCCAAAAATACCGTCAATATTGGGTACTTTCGGAATTGCCGGATAGTTCTGAGAGATGCGATTTAACTCTGTTTGAATGATTACAACGTTGGGGCCAACACTGCCTCGCCGCAGGGGCCTTCCGGGATAAGAAGATACGTAGTTTTGAATGGGGGCATTGGAAACGATTTCTATATCGCCGTAATAGCTTTTCAGAATTTGGGTGGAGTTATAGCCTTTCTGGGCCAGCTTCTGACTTCCCCATTGACTAAGCCCCTCGCAGGTCACTGTGGTACCGTTGCAGAATTTGGCCGCCAGCGGTTCTACAAAATTGGGCCTGCGCAGGTAGGAGTTAAATAATTCGTCAACCAGTCGGGAAATGTTTGAAAAGAAACTCCGGCCTTTTACGAAAAACTGATCATATGCTGTGGAGCTGGTAATATCAAAATCATAGCCCCGGCTTCGATAGAATTCCGTATAAACTCGGTTCAGCGCAAAGGAAACAATGGCCAGAATATTGGCCCGTAAGGCGCTTTCTTCCCAGGTGGGGTAGATTTCACTGGAAGCTACATTTTTAACATAGTCTGGAAAGCTGACGGTCACATTTTCGGCATCACTGCTGGGAGGCCCCAGGTGAACAGTGATCCGCTGGGGTACAAAAGGAGTAACAGTAGGCATAGAACCTCCTATAGATTTTGCGGCGGCGTATTGTAGAGAACGTTTTCGTCCCATCGATCCGGCAATTCTGAAAGCGGAACCATTTCAAGATTCTGAACCGTAGTCACATCGGGGAAAATCTGCACGTTTCTGGCAAAAATCTGCTCAAAATGATTTTTATAGGCGCAGACGGTAATATTCGTAAAGGGCTTCTGTCCGTGTTCTTCCGGTTCCAGGCTCTCCGCCTTCTCGGGGGTTGGAATGGGGATTCGTTCTGTCAGCCCGCTGCGGCCTGTTAGGCGCATGGCAATGGCAGTCCCGTCCTGAGATGTGACAACCACCGCCACGTCTTCCAATGGAATCTGGGCGTAACTCATGTATGCTTTTGCGACAAGATAGCCGTTTGGCAATTGGCATCCCTCCAAGATAAAATCCTGATAGTATATGCTGGTGAATCAAAAATTGTTCCGGCTGCCTGGTTTGGCAGCCGGAACAATTATAGGAACGGACGCATCTGACGAATGTTGTTGGTTTCAGTGTCGATCAGCTTTTGAGAAAGCGTTTGAATTCGGGTGTCCCGCCCATCAGAATGATGGAGATTTTTAAGCCCTTTGACCATGCCTTTGGTATTGCCCTGAATCATCAGATCCGCAATTTTGGAATCGGGATTTGCCCTGGAAAGCTTCATTCGTACCATCATATCGGTCATTACCCGAATGGCGGGGTCCAGTTCCCGCAGTTCCCATCCCCTCTGAGAAGCGATGCTGTGGGCTTCGGTCTCGATACGGTCATATTCCTGCAGCTGCTGCCCAAGGGCTTGCCGCAAATCCGGCTGAATTGCCGCATCCATAACACTGCGAATGCCAATCTGCCCCATTTGTGTGGTTTTTAGAACGGAGGATAGAATTTCACGATTGTTTTTCATAACGTTGTCACCTCTAGGCTAGTATTGGCAGAGGGGAAACTTCTATGCACCGAATGAATTTTCCAGCATAAAATGGCAGAGGAGTGTGATGATATGTGTGCCATAGCCGGCTGTATCGGCCTGGAGCTACAGGAATGCACGGCAGAGAAAATGCTGAAAACAATGGACCGTCGAGGGCCGGATGGCCGGGGGTCGCTCTATCTTCCCGGCTGTGTGCTGCTGCATACAAGACTGGCTGTAATCGACCCAGCCGGTGGCCAACAGCCCATGGAGCTGGAATGGGGAGGGGAGAAGTACAGTCTTGTATACAATGGAGAAACCTATAACGCAGACGAACTACGGCAGGAGCTTCGAAAATTGGGGCATTCCTTTGAAACCCATTGTGATACGGAGGTGGTGCTGCACGCCTATGCCCAGTGGGGGAGGGAAGCACTATCCAAAATCAATGGTATTTTTGCAATCGCAGTGTGGGAACACAAGGCCCGAAGGCTATTCTTGGCCCGAGACCGTATGGGTGTAAAGCCCCTATTTTACAGCCTGATTGATGGAGGAATCTTGTTCGCCTCAGAAATCAAAACCATTTTGGCTTATCCTGAAAGCAGAGCAGTGCTGACCCAAGAAGGGGCTGCACAGCTTCTTCTGTTGGGGCCAGGACGAAAACCAGGCAGCGGCGTGTTTGACGGGGTATCCGAATTGGAACCCGGCTGCTGCGCTTATTTTGAGGCAGGGAAGCTCCATGTGGAAAGGTACTGGTCCTTAAAGGACCGGGAACACCATGAAAGCTTTGCCGAGACCGTAGAGCATACCAGATACCTGGTGCTGGATGCCATCAAACGGCAGATGATTTCCGATGTACCCATCGGTACATTTTTATCAGGGGGGCTGGATTCCAGCATTATTAGTGCGGTATGTGCAGAAGAATTGAGAGCGCAGGGGATGAAACTGAGCACGTTCTCGGTGGGATACCCTGACCATGACTTGTATTTCCGGCCAGGAAAATTTCAGCCCTCCTCAGACAGCCATTATATAGAGCAAATGGTTCACTATTTGGATACAGAACAGCACTTGACAGAGCTTGGCCCTGAGACATTGGTGGATGCACTGGAAGATGCAACGATTGCACGGGATTTGCCGGGGATGGCCGATGTGGATTTTTCATTGCTGGCTTTTTGCAGGATGATTTCCAATCACGTGAAAGTTGCGCTGTCCGGGGAATGTGCCGACGAACTGTTTGGAGGGTATCCCTGGTACCGAGACCCTGAGGTGCGGATGCGCACGGGATTTCCGTGGGCCCAGAATACGGAAGATCGGGCAGCGATCCTTTCACCGGAAATGCGCCATGGCCTTGACTGCATGGAATATGTTACGGAAGCCTATGAAAGAACCTGTCGGGAAAGCGACATTCTTCCGGAAAACAGTCCTCTGGAACGGCGCATGAAAGAAATGGTCAATTTGAATCTTCGATGGTTTATGCAGACACTTCTGGACCGCAAGGATAGAATGAGTATGTTCAGCGGGTTGGAGGTCCGTGTTCCATTTTGTGACTACAGAATTGCAGAGTACCTATATGCTGTGCCGTGGGAATACAAAGACTATGGAGGGGAGGAGAAGGGCCTGTTGCGAGCCGCTTGCGGCGACCTGCTTCCAAAGGAAGTGGCTCATCGGAAAAAGAGCCCCTATCCCAAAACCTTGGACCCAGCCTATGTGACGTTGCTGGAAAACAAGCTCAGTCGACTTTTGAATCGTGGAGATGCACCGCTGTTTCACCTGGTTGACAAGAAGGCACTACAGGCTCTGCTGTCCAAAGAAACGGTTTGGCCCTGGTATGGTCAGCTGATGACAAGACCGCAAAAAATTGCCTATTTCCTACAAATGGATTTTTGGCTGCAGCAATACGATGTGAAGCTTAAGCTTTAAAGAAATACAAGAATAATGTAAAAGCAACTGATAGTTGATATAAAAATACTGTAAATACTTCATATATAATGGAGAAAAGCACCGGGCATATGCTCGGTGCTTTTTGCAAGGGTAGATTGTATCCCTGGATTTATTCAAGTAAAAACCCTTTGCGGCGAAGTTCCTGGGCAATCAGCTCCAGGAGCTTTTCTGAAGGAGCCGCTACCGTGTGGTAATGGCAGTCATCCGTTAGAATTTTCAGGGGATTGTCTTTGGATTTCAGAAGCTTGGCATAGAAATCCTTGGCATCCTGTTTGCTTTCAATCATCAGATCTACCCGAATCTGACCATATAATTCATGCTCTACAACCACATCCAGGATTTTTCCGCCGAAATCCAGTACGGCCATAAACTCCTCCAGCACCTGTTCTGTGGTGTGCCGAACAAAAAATACACGTTTCGGAAAAGAATCTGTTTCGCTTTTTTGACGGATCAAATATCCTCGGTTGGTAGATAGAATGTCATAGTTTTCGGCCCGCATCAATGCAATGTCCTGGACGATCACTTGACGGCTTACATGAAACTGTCCAGCCAGCGCTGCCCCGGACAGGGGCGTGGTCTGTGTTTTCAATAGTTGAAGGATCTCATATCTGCGTTCTTCACCGGACATGGTCAACACCTCGCCTTTCTTCCTTTTTGTATCATATTTCCGTCTACAAGTCAAATAATTCTTGACATATGAAAGAGAGTGAATATAATGGTGTCTAGTTAACTGACAAGACAGTAAGAAAGAGGAAGGATTTTATGAATGCATTTCTGAAAAGAAAGAATATCGTCTTCTCTGCCAAGCGATATGGTATCGATGCCATGGGGGCCATGGCCCAAGGCTTATTTTGCTCTCTGCTCATTGGAACCATCGTAAAAACCCTGGGGCAGCAGTTGGGGATTCCTTTTTTGATGGATGTTGGAGGGTATGCCGCCGCCATGAGTGGCCCGGCCATGGCCATTGCCATCGGCTATGCGCTGCAGGCGCCCCCGCTGGTTCTGTTTTCCTTGGCAACCGTTGGATATGCGGCCAATAAGCTTGGCTCTACCACTCTTTCCGGTGCAGCCGGTGCTGGTGGGCCCTTGGCGGTGCTTTTGATTGCGATTGTTGCGGCCGAATTTGGAAAGGCTGTGTCTAAGGAGACAAAGGTGGATATTCTGGTAACACCTTTGGTAACGATTCTTGTTGGCGTGGCCCTTTCTGCCCGGATCGCTCCGGCCATTGGTACTGCGGCTTCCTCTGTGGGTGAATTCGTAAAGTGGGCAACCGTTCTGCAGCCCTTCTGGATGGGCATTCTGGTGTCCGTTGTCATCGGTATTGCTCTGACACTGCCGATTTCCTCTGCGGCGATTTGTGCGGCTCTGGGCCTTACCGGTCTGGCCGGTGGTGCTGCGGTAGCGGGATGCTGTGCGCAGATGGTTGGTTTTGCGGTGATGTCTTTCCGGGAAAATCGGTGGGGCGGATTGGTCAGTCAGGGACTTGGAACTTCCATGCTCCAGATGGGCAATATTGTTAGAAACCCCAAAATCTGGATCCCGACGATTCTTGCCTCGGCTATTACCGGCCCTATTTCCACCTGTCTGTTCCACTTCCAGATGAACGATTCCTCCGGCGGTGTTGCATCCGGTATGGGTACTTGCGGCATGGTCGGCCCCATCGGTGTTTATGCCGGATGGGTCAATGATGTTGCCACTGGTGTAAAGACGGCCATTACGGGCATGGACTATCTTGGAATGCTGCTGATTTGCTTTGTATTACCTGCAATCCTTACATGGATATTCGCAGAACTGCTCCGCAAAATGGGTTGGATCGGCGAGAATGATTTGAAACTGGATTAAGCTTTTACCCCCGGCGCATTAAAGTGTCGGGGGTAAACTTTAGAAAAAATCGATGTTCCTTGGTATTAATCAGGCTTACATATCGATTGACGGGTTCATAAAATAAACATTTCGCTGGTTTAGTTTCTCTCGCAGCAACTGCATGGCTTCACCGAATCTCTGGAAATGTACGATTTCCCGTTCCCGCAGAAACCGAATAACATCATTGACATCCGGATCATCACTGAGCCTTAATATATTGTCGTAGGTGACTCTTGCCTTTTGTTCTGCCGCCAGATCCTCGGTCAAATCCGCAATCGGATCTCCTTTAACGGCCATGGACCCTGCATTCCACGGAAAACCCGCTGCGGCATTTGGATATACGCCAACAGTATGATCCACAAAATAGGGCGCAAACACCGGGTCCTTGTATTGATTTTCTTTCAGGTTTCTGGTCAGCTGATGAACAATGGCCCCAACCATTTCCAGGTGGCCCAGTTCTTCGGTACCAATGTCGGTCAACAGTCCCTTTAACTCATCGAAAGGCATGGAGTAACGCTGAGACAGATACCGCAAACTGGCACCCAACTCTCCATCTGGGCCGCCGTATTGGGAGATGATGATCCTTGCCAGGTATGGATTGGGATGATGAATTTTTACAGGATATTGGAGCTTCTTTTCATATTGAAACATGGTTTATTCCCCCTTATTTGCGGCAAATTCCCACGGCCACGGATCATCCAGCCAGGCATAAGCACTGTCCTGATTCGGCGAGTTGTGATTCAGAGGACGAATGTCCTTTTGATAGGCAATAGAGCATTTTTGATACATTTCCTGGTATTGCCGGTAAAGTTCCAATGCTTCCGTGTCTTCCGGGTGGGTATCCAAGTAAAGCGCAAGTTCCTGCACTGCAAAGGCCAGTACCTGCAATTCGGATAGAGGCGTGACAGGCAGAGCGTTTTTGTTAACCATTCCCAACAATGGAAGGTCAAGTCCTGGATAGAGAGTCCCTCGCACGATTGCTTTTCTTGGTTCATAACGAACTGGGCTTTCCAGCTGGAAAGGAACATAGGGATTTGCCAGAGGTGCTGCGGCGGGTAAGCGACCCTCTCCGCAAGAGGACTGGTTCATTTTGGAAATCAAAGTAACTCCCCCTCGAAATTTATTTAGAAAAGTGATTCCGAGTCATTCTATGCTGCTTTTATGTTTCTGTGTGCATAGGAGTAGAGACGGAACGTATATTGAGAGTGGGGGGATTTATGTGGAAAGAAAGCTAGGCCTTTATCGGCTGCTACCATGCTATATACTTCTATTTGTGCTGGCATCCGTTGGAATATGGGGAGGTACGCAGGTAGTTTCTTATTTTCAAGAGCAGATACCGCTTTGCCGGAATCATACGATTATCATCGACCCAGGGCATGGAGGGGAGGACGGCGGCGCAATCAGCTGTACAGGACGGCCGGAGAGTTCTTATAATTTGGAAATTGCTCTTCGTTTAGAGGAAATGATGCGATTCCTGGGTTATCGGACCTACATGATCCGAACAACGGACACAGCGGTATACCAAAAAGGGGAGACGCTGGCGCAAAAAAAGATCAATGATTTAAAAAATCGTGCTCAAACCGTTAATACGACAGCGGATGCGGTTCTCATAAGCGTTCATCAGAACTATTTTCCACAGGAAAAATTCTCAGGTGCTCAGGTTTTTTATGCAGGGAATGAGAAGAGTCGGCAGCTGGCAGAAGCTATTCAAACCTCATTTATTGATACCCTAAATCCAGATAGCCATCGAAAAATAAAGCAAGGGAAAGGCGTATATCTACTTGAAAAATGTGAAAAAACGGGGGTTTTAGTGGAATGTGGTTTTTTGTCAAACGTTCAAGAGGAAAGGAAACTGGCGCAGCCTGAATACCAAAAGGCAATTGCGGCGGTAATTGGAACGTCTGTCAGCAGGAATCTGTCTTGACCGCAACATCTGCATTTGCTATAATCAGAGCATCGAAACAAGAATGGGAGAATGACTATGGCAAAGACAAAAACGGTCTTTTTCTGTACAAACTGCGGCAACGAAAGCCCCAAATGGCAGGGCCGGTGTCCGGCCTGTGGGGCGTGGAATACTTTTGAAGAACATATTGAAAAACCTTTGATGCCGGGAAAAGTAAAGGCAAATTCGGTTGGGCAGGGGAAAAAGCCTCAGAGAATTCAGAACGTGGATACGAATGCGGAAATCCGATTTTCCACCGGTATGAAAGAATTGGACCGGGTTCTGGGGGGCGGCGCAGTTGCAGGCTCTCTGGTTCTGGTGGGTGGTGCTCCGGGAATCGGAAAATCAACCCTGTTGCTGCAAATCTGCAACAGCCTGTGTGCGGACAGAAGTGTCCTCTACGTATCTGGTGAAGAAAGCGAGCGGCAGCTGAAACTCCGTGCGCAGCGTTTAGAGGTCGCTCCTGAGAGACTATATATTCTTTCAGAGACACGGTTGTCGGACATTTTGGAAGCTGTTGAAGAACTAAAACCGGATGTTTTGATCATTGACTCGATCCAGACCCTGTACCGGGAAGATAATAATTCTTCTCCGGGCAGCGTATCCCAGGTAAAGGACTGCACTATGGCTATGATGCAGTTAAGCAAATCTGAGGATATTACAATTTTTGTGGTTGGACATATCAATAAGGACGGCAATATTGCAGGCCCAAAAGTGCTGGAACACATGGTAGACTGTGTGCTGTATTTTGAAGGGGATTCTAACACATCTTATCGTCTGCTCCGTGCGGCCAAAAACCGCTTTGGTTCTACAAACGAAATCGGAGTATTCGAAATGATGGAACACGGCTTGGAAGAAGTGCCAAGCCCCTCTCAAATGCTTCTGGAGGGCCGTCCAACGGGTGCCAGCGGCACCTGCGTTGCCTGTGTAATGGAAGGTACAAGACCTGTACTTGCAGAGGTGCAGGCACTTGTGGCCAAAACCATGGCAAATATTCCCAGAAGGGCCGCTGACGGATTCGATTTCAACCGAATGATGCTCCTTTTAGCTGTAGCAGACAAGCGTGCAGGACTAAAAACAGCAGCATTTGATGCCTACATTAACGTGATTGGCGGACTTCGATTAGACGAGCCGGGAGCAGATTTACCGGTGGCACTATCAATAGCATCTTCCTACCGGGACCGGCCAATTGCGGATGATTTGGTGGCCATTGGTGAAATTGGCTTGACAGGCGAGATCCGTACAGTCTCCCACATGCACCAACGCTTAGAAGAGGCAATGCGTTTGGGATTCCGAAAGTGCATCATCCCCTACGGAAGATCGGAAAGAGTGGAAATCCCAGACGGAATGACAGCATACAAGGTACGTAATCTTCGAGAAGCAATTGAAATAGCGTTATAAAATGATGAGGAGCCAAAAATCAATGGCTCCTCATCATTTTTTACAAGGTTTTAAGTATTATAGAAGCAAACCTAAGATCAATCCCAATACTAGACCAAGAGCAGCCGCAAGAAGCAACTGCAATGGGTCATTGCGATAACGAACGTGGACGACCTTTTTTAGAACCGGCTTTTCGATTTCTACGATACGCTCAACAGGGACCTCGTTCACTTTGGTAATGACCTTGGGCTGAACAGGAATGGAAGGCTTCTCAATGTATATCGGTTTCTCGATGATTTTCTCAACGTAAACAGGGCGTTCTTCTACCTGATGGAGGACAATTGGAGGGGAGGGGAGCTGGGCATGTTTTCCGCTGGCAAGGTATTCGCTATCGGTATTCAGCACATCAGCCAATTGAATCAAACGCAATGGATCTGGCGTAGATAAATCATTCTCCCATTTGCTCACTGCCTGACGGCTTACGTCCATACGCTCTGCTAACTGTCCCTGGGAAAGGGAGGCAGCTTTTCGAAGCTCGATGATGCGGTCTCCAATCGACATAAAAATCACCTGTATAATGTAAACTATCGGTTGCAATTGATATAATACATCATTTATTTAGAAAAATCAAGTTTTGACAGCGGATTTGCCTCGGATGCTATTTTGAGTTCTGTATTCTCGATATGCGTGTAGATTTGCGTGGTGTTTAGATTTTCGTGCCCTAGAACCTCCTGGACGGTTTTAACATCAACACCACCGGAGAGCATCATCGTGGCTGCCGTATGGCGCAGTTTATGAGCAGAAAACTGAGTGCTGTCTAACCCAGCCTTTAATAGTGCTTTTTTCACAAGACGGTGGACGGCTGTTACGCTGATCCGATTTTTATCACGGGAGCCAAACAAGGCCCGGTTATCCGTCAGCTCAATTTTGTTGCGTTCTTCTAAGTAAGCATCAATGGCTTTCCGACACGAAGAACCAAAATAGACGAAACGCTCTTTATTTCCTTTGCCGACAACACGAATCCGATCCTCATAGACATCTGTCAGGTTTAAACCAACCAATTCACTCCGCCGTATGCCACAATTCAAGAACAGCATGAGTATTGCATAATCCCGTTTTTCGTTTGTTCCAGATACTGCTTGAAGCAGGGCAGAGGATTCTTCAAGGGTCAGGTACTTGGGTAAGCTCTTTCGAAGTTTTGGATATTCCAGATCCGCTACCGGATTTTCTGTCAGCTGTTTTGTCCTTACCGTAAGATATTTATAAAAGGATTTGATTGCTGACAATTTTCTTGCACGAGATGCAGCTTCGATACCGTGTTCCGGAATCGCCATATCCGGTCGTGCTACACGGTCGTTTGCCAGATAAGAAAGGAAATCAAATATTTCGGATTGAGTAATGCTTCCAATAAAGTCGAGATCAATATCTCGAATATCAATAGAATCCAAATCCGTATCAATGGGCATTTCATTGCGCATGAGCTTCATAAAACGAAAAAACATCCTCAAGTCCAGATAGTACTCCCGAATCGTCAGCTGGGATTGACCCTTAATATTCTCGTGGTACGTTAGAAAATCCCGCAAAACCTGCGGACAGTCACGATATTGTTGCATAGTATTTTCATCAGGAATATCTGTTGCGCGGATGAAAGCCTAAATGGTTGGTAATCCAAGTATCGAACGCAACAAAATTTTTATTTTGTTGCGTTCATCATTTTAGGCCCTCCAGGCTCTCCGGTACCTCCTGTTTCCTCCTTTGTTCCTTGTTTCGGCTCCCTTTACGGGGTTTACCGTTCTTTTTTGCCCCTAGAATAGCTCAATTTCTGTAGTTTGTCAATTGTCCTTTTTTGTTTCTGGATTTGGTGGTGTTCAAATGAATAATATTCATAAGCGGTTTGTCAAGAAAACAGCATCCTATATGGCCAATCTGACCGCCGAAACACTGGTCATTCTGACCGGGGCCGCTGCGATCTCTGGCCTGTGGTATCTGGGCTTCATTGTTAAGATATTCTGAAAGCTGTTTATTTCGCTTCCCCGCCCGTATAACCTTAGCGCAGCTGTAAGCACACGTGTAAGCATTGTTCATGTGTAGTACGTTTCTTTGTGCGAACCTAGCCGCTTTGGTGAGATTGAGCCTTTTATGAGCGTTGGGCCTAGCTGGTGGCTAGTCCGCGGGTAGTTGCTTTCCGGTTTTCTGCCCTCCCCTATTCGCGTCCTTGTCAAGTCGGCCCCCGGCCCAGCGTTCCGGTTTTGGGGACGTAAAGAAATAACCTCGCTGCTCTGGGAGTGCATTCCCATAGGTAGCGGGGTTTGAATCTTAATATTCACCCCCCGGAACTGCCGTGATACAGTTCCGGGGGACTGTTTATCTGCAATGAAACACGAAAAACGAGTTTAACGGTTTAATCATAAGTCCTAGGAGAAAATATGCGTTTGCATTTTCTTTGTCGCAGAGTCTGTAAAAGTAGTAATAAGCAAACGCCTGATTGTATGACAGCAAAACCAAAAGAATCAACGGAATGACGATTAGTGCAGCGTTTCCTAGCTTTGCCATTGCAATGACACAAATTACGCACAAAAACGTCATGATTTCAAATTGTGCGGTCAGTTTTTGGGGCTTTCCAACTTGAACTCTGCGCAAGTCTGCGACTTCGGTAAGTAGATGTTTTCTTGCAATCGGTAGCCATGACATCCAGCTATGTCCGATTCTGCACGCCCTTGCTACGCTACCTAGTCCGATTGCGAACAGGATGTACGGAACGATTGATAGGGCAATTGCTATGATAATCAGTGAACTGCCTAATGCGGCTATCTGTTGTACAGCTTCTTCAAATGGTTGTGTCATTGTGCCCATGTCGTCTACCTCTCTTTTTGAATCTTATTTTTCAATTCTGTTTCTGTTTGAAAAACCGCCTTATTGTTTGTTCTTCCTGCCATATAATCGAGGCTTACATTGTAATAGTTGGCAAGTTCTACGAATAAGTGCATTGACAATTCTCTTTCTCCACGTTCGTAAGGCCCGGAAGTGGATGGTACAGTTCGGCTCTGCTTTGTATTACTTATATTTTAATATCACTTTGCACAGGTCTGCTGGTACCAAATTTATTTTTGCCTAGATTTTTTTGACCATTAGCAACTTTAACATCACGTCAAAAATTCAACTCCATAATGATTTCGTCCTCATCACGCCCCGTTTCTGCAAAGCCGATTTTTTCGTAAAGATGCTTGGCGGCCTGGTTTCCTTGGATATAGCAAAGCACGACCTTGTTGTATTTTCATTGCTTTCAGAACCATTCTGGCCGCTTCCTCGCCGTACCCTTTGCCTTGATGCTGCGCACCAATGAAGAATTCGCTGAAAATATAAGCATTGAATTGAGGCTCATCGTGGTACAATCCCATACCAATAGGTGTGTCGTCATTATAAATGATATATGCGCGGCTTCTTGCGTTGCGGTACGCATACGCACGGGCAAGGAGCATTGTGCTGCTTGCAACATACTGCTTTTGCTCATCCGTGACATCGAACGGAATACGCCAATTCTTTTCATTTACGTCTTCTAATCGAATCATTGTTTTTATTCACCTTCGTGTAATATCTACTACTATTGGCTTTAGTATAATGCACCGCACGGATCTGTGTCAACGATAGAGTAAAAAAAGCAGCCTTTTGCTTGTGTTATTCAAAGAGCGGGATCAGCGTCATTGGCTCTAGTGCATTTCCGGCAGAGAGGAACACTTTCCCACTTTCATCCGGCTGGAACACCAAATTCATAACGGTTTCTCCGTTCTCATTTCTCTCCTCCGTTACCCATCCGGAAGCGTCGGAGAAGACTTCCTAGCAGTCCATTCTCTTTTCCCTCCGGATGGGGACGGCGACAGCATTGCGCTGTTTTCCGGGAACGTTTTTGAAAGTTCTGTTTTCTTTCTTCATGGAAATTACCTCTTTTGCTCCACTGATGAAGACGATTTCTTCTAAAAAAGTGCTAAAGGGGCCTGAGACCTGTTTTTTGCAGATCTCAGGCCCCTGCCATCGTTTTTTATGGAAATTCGTTTATTGGCTGCATGGATAAATCGGCCTGTACATATCGGGAAAGGATGGACTGTACCTCATCTTCTGATATTTCTCGGATAGCATGATTGTTTTTGGGGGAGGAATACCACTTGCCCGATTCCTGATCCTGTTCAACCGTCTCTATGCGTTCGATACAGTAGGAATTTAACCTATAAAAGCTGCCATATATGTATCACTGACACTTTCCTCGGCATCTTCATTATTTGTCAGGACGTTGTAAGCAATGCTAAAACAGTAGCCACCATATTTGCTATCTGTTTCCACGATTGCTTTTTCGGATCGCTGCCAAAACAGGTCTACAATGTTTTTATCGTCCATACAAACACCTTCTTCGTTTTGCTTTGAAAGGCCCTTCACTTATATGCTCGCAAAAATGTAGTGGGATATTGCATGATTAGAAAAAATTCTATTTCATTTCAAATTCTGCAATGGGTTTCATCTCAATTTTCATCCTAGGGTATACCGCAATAGCAGCGTTGTATTCATCCACGGTAAGCCATTCTTCGTAGCTGGGCTTGCCAATTTCCGAAATGTATCTGTACCAGGGGTTGTTGGGATTTGCAAAGGTGTCATAGCAGATACAGTCGATTTCAACCGCTTTGTGGCTTTCAATACGATAATAGGTATGGCTTTCAAAGGTATCTAATGTACAAACCTTTTCGATGATATTCCCCTCACAGAGGTACAGACCGTTCAGCGTACTATCCGATAGCACAAGATCAATCATACCGTCAACCAGCATCACGACTTCTCCGAAAGGTGTATCACCAGCGCCCAGAAGAAGCTCCGGTTCCCCATCCCCGTTCAAATCATGCAGCGCATAACGAATGCTCTCTGGGGCAGTGGAATTATCAATGTAATATTTCAGATAATTTTCGATACTGTCCTGGATAAACGGATGGCCAATTGATGCAAGGTATTCTTTGATTGGGGTTGTTTTCACTTCTATCTTTTGGTAGGACGAAAGAACGGCATGGAATTCTTCACGGCTGATTGGCTGATCCACAAGGTTCTGATCCTCGGGAGCAAAGGATGCGGACAATTTACCGTCGGCGTTTTTCCTGCATATCCGCATCCATGGTCTATCCGTATTTTCCGGATTGTATCTTACCCAATCCTGATATTCGATGCTGGTGCCAACGACTCTGGCATAACGATAGTCCTGCCCGTTGAGACCATCATCCACAAACATGAGGATACCGTTCTGGCAGACATAGACCTTCGTATTCTCAATCCACCAGACCAGACTTTTGGACTGAGTGCCATCCAGTGTACAGACACTGTAGAAATAATCCTCCTGTCCCAACAACAATTCTTCTACACCGTTCCCGTCAATATCCAGCAGAGCATAGACTGCGTTAATGGAATCATAACCCTGCTCTGCTACCTGGATAATGCGTTCTTTGTAGCCGAAGTTTTCAAGTACCTTTGCTCGTTCTTCGCGCTCCTGTGCCAAACGCTCACTCAGCGCATCATACCGTGCCTGAGCTGCTTCAACATCCACCTCCTGCGGATCAACCTTAAAATCGATGACCTCGGCAACGGCTTCCATACCCTTGCGAGTCAGAATTTGTTCGCCCTCTGCGATATCTCCTGCTCGGACATTGTTTATCAGAACCGTGAGGAAGGCATCCTTCTGATCCACAATCATCAAAGCATTGTCCTTACTGAGCGCCATCAGAACATCTACTCCCTGCGCTGTGGTGTATGTCCATTCCTCATAGTTTTCTAACGGTCCAATAAAGGCACTGACACCATCAAAAGATGTTTTCATAACATAACGCATCCGCATATCCAGTGGGTACTTCCATTGACAATCTTCACCGGTGAGCGTCAAATCAAAGGGAATGTCGAAAGTACCATCACCGTAGTAATAGCCTTGATTGTAATGTACCTTTGCCGGTGCGTGTGGTACAAGCAAGCCACCAATGCCTAGTGCATCAAAAGTGGTTTTGATATCTTCCTCGATCCACCCAATCCCCAGTGTGTTCAATCCGTATTTCTCGCAGATTTCGTCAACCTTGTCAATTTCTTCCTGAAAGAAACAGCCATATGCCAAATAATCCAGACGATCCTTCATTGGAATTTCCGGCTCATTTATCGGCATTTGATAGGCTTCCCGAGATTTATTCCATTCCTGATTGGCCAAATAGCCAGGGGTTCCGACATAGCCTTGCAGGGAAATCGCATTTCTTATCTGAGCGAGTTGTGTTTTCTCTCCGGGAGCTGCTGGAGGTGTGTATTCCTCTTGCGTGATAATCATATCACGCAGGCCAAAGACATAGATAACAGCGCAGCCAACCAACAGTAGCATCATGGCAATAACTGCGGCAACTAACAATGTGCGGCTAAAGGAAAGTCGTTTTTGCGATTTCTTCTTTCCGTTTCGGCTGTCCAGAGCGGAGAGAACGTAAGGTTCCTTTGCTTCGCCAATAACTTCCAGTAATTGATCTGACTTCATAGAAAGCTCTCCTTTTCAAGCTGCTTCCGGAGTTTACCTCTTGTCCGGTACAGCATGGATGTGACCTTACTCTGGGTAAAACCATAGCTTTCCGCAATGACCGCAATGGGATCAAAGAACCAATATCTGCGCAAAAAGATGTCCCGTTCGGCTTTGGGCAAAGAATCCAGGAACCGGTTCAGGCACGCAGATAGTTCCCTGGCATCAGAGCTTGCCTCAAGATCCTGCGTTCCGTCAACGCAGCTGTCCAGTTCTTCCAGAGCAAGGGTGATTTGCCCGCCGCCGCGCTTTGCGGTGTTTTTCGCTTTCCAGCGGTTAATGGAGATACGGCGGGTGATTTTTCCAAGGAATGTTGCAAGAATCGCAGGACGATGGGGTGGAAGCTGGTTCCACGCAGCCATATATGTATCGCTGACACTTTCCTCGGCATCTTCGTTGTTTGCCAGGGCATGATAAGCAATGCTGTAGCAATAGGCACCATATTTGCGGTCTGTTTCGGCAATGGCCTGCTCCGAGCGGTCCCAGTAAAGCGCAACGATGCTTTGATCGTCCATATAAACACCTCCTTTGATTTTCGTTGAAAGGCCCTTCACTTATATACTCAGGAAAAACTCTCTGATATTGCATGATTATTTGTCAAAAGTTTTGCAAATACGAAAGTTTATGGCTTCACCATCCAGAAAGTTGGTGCTCGTCTCATATTCGCCATACCAGTAGGCAGCTGATTCAGTGTTTGAACAGCTCCTTTTTCGCCATACCGTCCCTCTGTATCCCGGTATAGCATATTGCAGGTAGAACCGTGGTTTATAGCACAGGCGTTTACTGCTTTGTACTCTGTCATGATGTGGATCAGATCAGCGTAGGTCGCTCCAAGAGACTGGGGTGTTCTTCCGTCCGCACTGATGAAAATCACCGTTCCGTCTTCACGCTGGCCAATGGCCGTCCGGGATGTGTAACCGGAAAGAGTGTCGTATACGGACAGATTTGGTTTGCCATTGATCATCAGAACGGGACCGCCCTCATAGCCATCCCGGATTTCTAGATCAGCTGCCTCCTCCGCGGTGATGGAATTACCAACGATCAAAATATTGTCTTTATTGAAGCCCATGAATCCATCTTCGTAAATGTGGTCATGAAGACTGTTCCACACAACATGCTCGTTGGACAAAACCAATCCGCAAGGGACACTTCCTACGGCAAGACTGCTTGTTCCGTCATCGTAGAATACGCCGGCGTTGACTGCCGCAATTGCGTTTTCCTGCTCTATTGCTTTATCAATGCCAATTCCCGGTGTGTCCTGGGAGAGGAAATCAGAAGACGTTGCCAGGTAGACCTTTGAAGGATCACGAACCAGCATCACATGGGCGGTAAAGGTTTGTCCGGTGTAAGTGTCAATTTGAATACCATCCGGGAAAGCTGCCCACGCATCATTCAGGTTTTCTTCCTCCGTGGATATTGTGGGTGCTGTGGTCGGCTGCGTTGGTGCTGTAGGCGTTGTGGTGCTGGGCGCATCCTGAACAGGCTCGGATTTTTGAAAATCCGGGGCTGCTTGCTTTTTGGGAACAGTCAAAAATCCAATTGCCGTTGCCAATATAGCAACAACCGAAACAAGAACGACCCAGAAGCGGGGCTTCTTGTAATTCAGAATATTGCGCACCCGCTGGACAACTGCCGTTTCTCCAAAAGCCACGGGACAGGCCAGCACCAGCCGCTTTCCACCGCTGCAATCCAAAAGTGCTGCGGAATAGGCTTTCTTTTCAACCAGGCCAAAGTGAGAGACGACCATTTCGTCACAGGCAAACTCAATATCCCGGCATACAAGAAAGTAGGCGATCCATACAAAGGGGTCAAACCAATAAACAGATAAAAGGATGAACGCCAGGGGTTTCCACCAGTGATCTTTTCTGGATAGATGGCTCCGCTCGTGGGCAATCACATGGGCCTTGGCCGGCCCACACAGGCCGGAGGGCAGGTAAATTCTGGGCCGAATAAAACCGAGAATAAACGGGGTCGTTACAGCATCGCAAATCCAGATGTCGTCCGTTTCCGGAATGGCTTCCATTACAAGGTGCCGCATTCTGATGTAACTGAATAGAAAATAGCTCAGCATGAGGCAAAGACCAATGCACCACACAATCGGTAACACCGAGACCTGAGGCTGGCTGCTTTCAGTTATGGCTTTTTGGTTTTCCGGAATCTGCGCTTGGGTTGCACCGGAGGGAACAGGTTCCGGATGAATCAGGTTCGTATTGACGGTTTCCTGAATGACAGAAGTAGTCTGCGGGACCATGCTGACGGGGCTTTCAATGGAGAACGGAAAGACCAACCGCAAAGCAACGACGGCCCAGAGCATACAGACGATCCGCCTTGGTGCCTTTCTCAAAAGTATACGAAGAAAGATCACTGCAACGATCAGCCAATTTGCCAGAAGGCTAAGACTGACGAGTTTCGCAAATACGGTTTCCATCATTACTCCTCCCCTGCTTCATCGATCATCTTCCGGACCAGCATCCGTTCTTCATCCGACAAGGGGCGGCTTCTGGAAAATGCCGCCAGAAATGCCGGGAAAGAGCCTTGAAATGCGGTGTCCACGAATTGCTCACTCTGCATGGAATAAAACTGTTCCCTGGAAATAAGGGATGTGACCGTTCCGTTGTTGTTCTGAAACAGTCCCTTGTCGCAAAGCCTACGAAGGACGGTATGCACCGTTGTCCGTTTCCATTGTAGCTCCTCCCCTGCCAGTTTTACAAGGGTGGAAGAAGATACCGGTTCGTTCTTCCAAATCATATCCGCAAAGCGGGATTCTACTACACCGAGCTGTATTTCATTCATTTTGATGATTCCTCCTTTTTGGGACTACATAACGTAGTCTATACTTAAAGACTACACTATGTAGTCCCAAAAGTCAAGACTTTTTTTCAAAACCGTTTCTAAAAGGGGCTGCATAAGAATTTGCCAGGAAAACATAGCGTTTTCCTGGCAAATTCAAGAACCCTTTGGCGGTTTTGTGGTTCTATTGGCAGCACATTTATTGAACACTGCACCCAAGAATGGCCCTGCATTTATCCAGATTGGGAATCAGAACCTTGTGGGGACGGCCAAGTAGGTCAATTTCCGTTTCTTCTGAGGAGGTTCTATCGGGGCATTGGGCAACTGTGACCCGATAGGAGGAGTGCCCATTGAGCCATTGTTCCCGATAGTCTTCCAATTGGGAGTTTTCTAAATCTGTTTCCAAAAGAGGAAGAACAGCCTCCAGCAATTGGGAAAATTGCTCCCCAGAAAGCTTCCGACAGGCATCTAAAACCGTGGAAATTACCGTGGCATTCCTCTCTGAACGGCGGTACAGGCTTTCGTCCGGAAGAAAAAGATACCGATAAGCGAATGCAGCCTTACCGTTTAAGTGATATGTTCCCTCCGAATGATTATCCAGTGAAATTTGTTTCTCGGACAGGCAGCCTATTTCATCGTCTTCCAGTGGCAGATCAATACCGCCAAGGGCATCAACAATGCCAATGAATACATCTGGACTTAGTTCCACGCTTCCATCAATAGATATGCCAAGATTCTCTGTAATGCCTTTGCTCAAAAACGGCCCGCCATGATCTTCATCATTCCAGGCACGTCCCAAAGCGTGGGCAATATTCAAAGTTGTTTGTCCAACGGCATGAACTGTTTTAGAATCGGAATAGTTACCGAATTCCATATATGTCCAGGCAGGAAATACATAAAAATTCCATGTCTTGGTATTTGAATCTATAGACGTCAAAACTATAGAACCTGCGTTTTTGATCTCAGTGCCATCCTTTAGCACAGTAGTATATTGACCAATGACAAGCAATCCAGGGCTTTTCGGTGCAGCATGGACAGGAGCAGTCAAAAAGCCAACGCCAATTGCCGCAATGACGAGAATGCTCAGAGCTGTGTGCCATGCTGTTGGCCGTTTATAGCGGACAATGCTGGTAATGCGGTGCTTCACGTTCTTCTCTCCGAAAGCCAACGGTGCGGCTATCGCAGTTTTCTGGCCGCTGTAGCGCAAAAGGACCCTGGAATAAACCATCTTTTGCGAAACGGTCATATTCCGAATGACCGCTTCATCACAGGCAACCTCAATATCACGGCAAAAAACAAAATAGGCAACCCATATCATAGGGTGAAACCAATACAGCGACAACAGAAAGAAACCCAATGGCTTCCACAGATAGTCCTTCCGCCTCAGATGCGCTTGTTCGTGGGCAAGGATAAAGGGCAATTCCTCTAGCTTCAGGCAGGATGGAAGATATATATTGGGCTTGAGCAGACCGAAAACAAAAGGTTCCTCAATGTAATCACAGGAATAGAGCCTGGGACCGACAGCCAAGGAAGCGGACAGTCTTCTTTTTGTAGCGATGCTCCACCCAACAGCATAAACGGACATTCCGGCAAATCCAACGAGCCATACAAAAGAAAGCATACCAAGCATATCAAAGGCAACCTCGGAAGAAGTCTGCGGCTCTAGTCTCAGATTTTGCAGCAATGCTAAATCAGGCACAAGAGCGGTTTCGACTCTCTCAGGGGATAATCGAGCGGATGTTTCCGGAGTCGGATAAAAGGTCTCCTGTTCGATAGGAGCTGATGTTGGAAGAACACAAAGAGGACTTTCGATGCTGACTGGGGCAATCAGGCGAACCGCTAGGAGGACCCACAGGAAGCAGGAGACCGTTCTGGATTTTCGTGAAAGAAACAGGTGCGCGAGCAAAATCACCGGCAGCAGCCAGGCGGCGGAGATGCTGTTGTTCAGTAGCCATAAAAACAGTTCTTTCATAATGATCCTCTCTCATAATTATCGATTGTTTTACGGAGTTGCTCCGACAACCTTTTGCAAATGCAGTTCTAAAGCGAAAAATGTTATAATGACAAGCAATGAACTGTAGCCAGAGTTTTGTTGTATATAAGCTGCTCATTCTCAGTTTATAACAGATGAACACAACTGTCAAGAAGTTTTTGTAGAGCATTCAGGGATGCTAAATATCCTGAGTTTTTCTAAATATACATTTCGTTTCTGAATAATCTTGACAAATCTGTCTATTGAATATAGAATATAATAGTCTATACAAAGTAGACGAAAGGAGCAATAAAAATGGATGAATATCGTCTTGGAGAAGTGGAATCAAGATTTGCGGAAATCATCTGGTCGAATGAACCTCTTTCTTCCAGGCATCTGGCGGACCTGGCCTTTGAGCAACTAAACTGGAAGCGCACAACGACCTATACTGTTTTGAAACGACTGTGTGAGCGCGGACTATTTCAAAATCAGGGCGGCACTGTATCCGCTTTGGTCACTCGGGAGGAGTTTTTGGCCCATCGGAGCGAACAATTTCTGGACGAAGCCTTTCAGGGGTCGCTTCCTGCTTTTATGGCGGCATTCAGCAGCCGAAAAAAGCTCTCCGAAACGGAAATCAAGGAGCTGGAGCAGATCATTGACGGAATGCGGGAATAAAAGGAGGATAAATCAATGAAAAAAAGCGGCCGATTTCTGGCACGGCAAAAATCAAAGAAATCAGTATGGATCAAGGCCTTGGCAGTGGTACTGCTTGCGGCCCTACTCCTGGGCGCAATTGGTGTCAGTTTTGCTTATTCAAAACTGAATAAAATTCAAAGGGCGCAGGTCGGTTCCAATCAACTGACCGATGATGTGTTGGCTGGACTCTTGGCAGAAGATCCTACAGCTTCCTATATAGATGAATCTGAACCTGAATCAACGGATGTAACTATTCCAAAAGAAACAACTCCGGGCTACGGAAAAATGGGAAAAGTAATCAATGTTCTGTTAATAGGTCAAGATGCCCGCGAAGGAGAAGAAAGCAAAAATGCAGATACGGTCATTTTAATTACGATCAACAAGGAAGCCAAGAAAATCACGATGACATCTTTCCTGCGGGACACTTACGTCTCTTTGAATGGCATCAAGGATATCGAAGGAAAGCCCCGCTACGGTGCAACAAAGCTGACTTTGGTTTATGCAGTCGGCCATCAGTATGGCGGTGATCTGGGTGCCATGTATCTGATGGACCGTGTTATTGAGAAAAATTTTGGACCGGTTGTGGACCATAATATTGAAGTAAGCATGGACGCCTTTGACACCTGCATCAATGCGCTGGGCGGGGTTACGGTCACTCTGGATGAGGACGAAGCCAAATACATGAACAACTACTTCAAGGATTATGACGACCGTTCGTATACAGTTGGGGAGAACCTGGTAGACGGTTGGGCAGCCGAGGTTTATGTCAGAATCCGTCACGCAAACTACGGCGACAATGATTTTAACCGGACAGACCGCCAGCGAGCTGTGGTAGCGCAGGTGTTGGAGAAAGTCAAAAATAAGAGTCTGCTGGAAATCAATAAACTGTTGGACACCTTGCTTCCTTTGGTCCTGACGGATATGACGAATGCGGACATGACCAACTACATTATGGAAATCCTGCCGCTGCTGCCGGAAATGACACTGGAATCCATTCAATGTCCCAATGAGGATATGGACCGCTGGGGTGAGGTCCGGGATATTTTCAATGATGGACAGCCACAGAGCATTCTGAATTTCAATTCCAACAAAGCAAAGGCCATTCTGCTCCCCATTACTGAATGCGATTAAGGGAAATGGGTGTTCCGTAAAGAGATAAAAACAGAAGCCGGTAAGGAATAGGACATAGAAGCGAAAATGATACAAAAAAACCTGTAGTTTCCGCTTTTTTTATCTTTACATTGTGGGCCTTTTTCTGTAGAATAAGAGTATGGCTATAAACCCATAAATAGGAGGTTCTATTATGAGCGTTAGAAGAATTGGTGTTCTGACCAGTGGCGGCGATGCCCCCGGCATGAACCCCTGCGTTCGAGCAGTCGTGCGTACTGCGCTTTATCATGGCGTGGAGTGCTACGGCATTCGCAGAGGCTGGAACGGCCTGATTAGCGGCGACATTGTTCGTCTGGATGAGAAAAGCGTTGCCCATACCATCAACCGCGGCGGTACGATTCTTTATACTGCCCGCAGCAAGGAATTCATGACGGAAGAAGGTCAGCGACGGGCTGTCTCTACCTGCAAGTTCCTGGGCCTGGACAGCATCATTGCCATTGGTGGCGACGGTACGTTCCGGGGCGCACTGGCATTGAGCAAATACGGTATCAACGTGATTGGCATTCCTGGCACCATTGACAATGATATCAGCTGCACCAATTACTGCATCGGCTTTGACACCGCAGCCAACACCGCTATTGAGTGTATCGATAAGCTGCGGGACACCATGCAGTCCCATGAGCGTTGCTCTGTTGTCGAAGTCATGGGTCGCAACGCCGGTTATCTGGCAATGTATGTGGGCCTTGCCTGCGGTGCTACAGCGGTTCTTGTCCCTGAAGAACCTATTGATTTTGAAAAAGATGTCATTGAAAAGATCCGTCAGGCCCGGTTTAATGGCTTTACCCACTATATGATCGTTGTAGCCGAGGGTGCCGGAAAAGCAACGGACATTGCAAAGCAAATCAAGGACGCCATTGATCTGGACCCCCGTGTAACGGTGCTGGGTCACATTCAGCGTGGCGGTTCTCCCTCCGGCAGAGACAGAGTGAATGCCACAAAGATGGGATATTTGGCTGTGGAACTTCTGCTGCAGGGCAAGACGAACCGCATCGTCTGCACCCACGATGGCAGCTTCTCTGATGTAGATATTGACGAAGGTCTGGCAATGAAGAAGAGCATCCAGCAAATGGAAGTGGATGTTCTGGCCGCTATGACCGGTACGTGATTTGCAAGCGAAATATAAAAAAGAGCTTACGGTTTTGAAAGCCGTAAGCTCTTTTTATGCTTTTGGATGACATTTTTGGTAGACACTTTTAAGGCGTTGATTGATCATATGGGCGTATACCTGGGTAGATGAAATATCGCTGTGGCCCATAAGCTCCTGTAAGGAGCCCAGGTCGGCACCGTTTTCCAGCAGATGAACTGCGAAACTGTGGCGCAGTGTATGGGGGGTGATTTCTTTCTCGATACCGGCTTTTGTCTGATAGTGTTTTAGAATTTTCCAAAAGCCCTGGCGGCTCATACGGGTACCGCCTACGTTGACAAACAGGGCCTGTTCGGTAGCATCCAAAACCATGGTGGAACGAACATCTGTCAGATAGACGGAGAGCGCCTTTTGAGCGGCGGGATACAAGGGAATCGCACGGGACTTTTTCCCGCTGTGGCATTTTACCATGCCAAGCTCCAGGCTCACATCTTCCACATTCAGGCTAATGAGCTCTGTGACCCGCATGCCTGTGGCATACATCAGTTCCAGCATCGCCTTGTCTCTGTAACCCTTTGCATCAATGCAGACGGGCTGGGCCAGAAGCAATTCAACTTCTTTACCGGTGAGAATTTGGGGCATTTTCTTTTCGCCCCGTTCCACATGAATATCCGCACTTACAGGGGATGCATCCAGAAAACCGTTGGAGACGGCGAAAGTGTAGAAATTCTTCAAACTGGCCAGAGACCTGGACACAGTGGCTCCGGATTTTCCTTGTTCAAATAAATAGGTGAGGTAGTCCTGAATATGAACTTGTGTTGCGTTCGCAGCATCAGAAATACCTCCTTCCTGCAGCCAATCAAGAAACTGCCGAATATCTCGCATGTACGACGAGACGGTATTCTCCGATGCCTGCCTCACCTGGACGAGATAATTCTCGTAGGCTCGAATAAGATCCAGCATGAACCGAAGTACCTATCCTTATTTAGAATCTATCAGAAATGCCACAAAGGGCATCACCAACCAAAAATCTGTAAGGCTAACTATAGCGGCAACAGTCAAGCATAGAAATAAATCCAAGCGTCCCCATTGCTCAGACAAAAGTCGGAGCCAAAACAAGAAAAGAAACGGAAAAAAGAGAAGTTCCGAAAACAACAACATCGGCCACAACAGCCAACCGGCGCAGCCAAAGCGCAGCCGAGTGCTTATTGCAGCCCACGCAAACATGGCAGAGCGGATAAAGGCGAAGCCAATCAATCCCTGGGAAGAAAAGCCCCAGCTCAAAGCAGCGGAAAGAAGTACGTCCAAAATCGGCAAAAACAGGACAAGCCGGACACCTGACGGAAAAGCAGTTGCCGCCGGAATTTGAGAGTGAAGAACATCGCATCCCACGGCTCCCAACAGAAGGCCGAGAAGCCAGAAAAAAATCAGTAAACGATACAAGCGCCGACTGCGCATGTCAATGTAGAGCGGGCTGCATTTGCTCATAGGTGATTTCCCCGGGGCGCAGCAAGCCCAAACGGACACATCGGTAACGCTTTTAACATAGACATACTATACTCCGTTTTTTGCAAAAATTCAAGTATTATTAGCCAAAATAGATTTTTTTGTAGAATTCGCCAATTTTTATGTTAATATTGTTATGTAAACATATTGCATAAACGAACAAAAGTTTTTACCAATTTCAATTATTCGAGCCATATGTTAGAGAAATGCCTTGTATTTGTATGAAAAATTGCGGCTGCACTTTTTCTTGCAAAACCCCCTGAGAGGTAAACAAAATTTACCCTCAGGCGGATTTTGTGCAATTTAACGAAATTGCCTCGATTTTTTATGGCCTTTCCATCCCCTTCCCCTACTTGTGGAGCGAAGGAATGCTACGCCGGAACCCCCAATTATCAGCATTGCCGTAGGGAAAATCCCTTCAAACTGCCCGCCGAAAAAGAGTGCGGTAACTCCCGTCAGAGTGACCAGATAACACAGTCCTGAAAGAGCAAATACCATGAGCCGTCGGTGACGGATGCGAGAATAGGCGACAGAACTTCCTGCGGCGGAGGCCAAAAACAGCACGGCCATGACCCCGTAGCCGATAGCTTCTTCCTGAATCACCTCCCGACTGACCAGCACAGCCAGAAGGCAACCCAGTAAGACCGTCAGCAGCATTGCGGCCACCACGCCAAAGGCAAGACCCCCAGGTATGCTGGAAGAAGTCCCTGATGGTTTCTGATTTGTAAGCATGCTCCCCTCCCCTTTCTGTAAACTCTATGCGCCCCAATAAAAAACAGAATCGAAGATTTTAACATGGCCGTCCTGTACTGGCCCTAAAAAATAGAAGCCCGAGACCTTTTGAGACGTTCGGACTTGAATAGAAAAATCCTCCTACCCTTTGTTTGTTGAGGGTAGGAGGATCATTTATTTCAGGTATCGGAATACCGGATACAGTGTTACATTTCCACATCTACATTTGCGGAGGCTTTGCGCTGCTGCTCCTGGGCTTCAGTGACGGTGCGGAACTTCATGCGGGT
This sequence comes from uncultured Oscillospiraceae bacterium, assembly GCA_934591845.1. GTDB lineage: Bacteria > Bacillota > Clostridia > Oscillospirales > Oscillospiraceae > Faecousia. Next base: position 189,763 of record CAKTPO010000002.1, read on the forward strand.
ATCCCGGACCTCACTCAGGGCCTTGGAGATGGTATCTTCGGTTTCTTTCAGTGCGGAATCCATATATTCGTTACCGGCTCTGCGCAGCTGCTCAATGCGGTTCTGGGTCTGGGCGACCAATTCCTCACTGCGTTTTTTTGCTTCCTCATAAATAGCTTCCTTTGTAACAAGCTGCTGGGCCTGCTCCTGAGCCTGACGCAGGATGCCCTCTGCCTCACGGCGGGCCTGGTTGATCAGTTCGTTTCTGGACTCCACGATGGTACGGGACTGCTTCAGCTCTCCGGGCATCTGGGCAATCACTTCGTCCAGCATATCCAGCACACGATCCCGTTCCAGAATGCACTTGTCGGCAGCCAGAGGCATGGTTCGCGCATCCTGAACCATATCATAAAGGGAGCCGATGATGTCTTCAATATTGCTGCTCATAGTATTCCTCCTAAATTGGCTTTTCTCACTTCACTAAGGTGCGTTCCTGCAAACGCCGACGAAAATCCCCGATGATTTCTTCCGGGATAAAATCGGTCAGGTCAGCACCATAAGAGCCCAGCTCTTTTACCAGGCTTGAACTCAGATACATGTACTGGCTGTCAGCGGTTAGAAACATGGTGTCCAAATCCGGGTTGATTTTTCGGTTGATGAGGGCCATCTGGAACTCATTTTCAAAATCCGAACCGGCCCGCAGACCCTTGACCACCACACAGCTTCCACGACGTCTGGCGTACTCTGCCAGAAGTTCGCTGGAGCCGTCAACCTCCACATTGGGAAGATCCCGGGTGACACGGCGGATCAGCTCTACCCGCTCCTCCAAGGAAAACATGGGGTGCTTGCCCGCATTGACCATCACGCAGACGATCAGCTTATCAAAAATATTGGCAGCCCGGCGAATAATATTCAGGTGGCCGCTGGTGACCGGGTCAAAGCTCCCGGGATAGATTGCTGTTTTCATATACTCTCGGCATCCTCTTTGCGATAAATCGTAAGGAGTGTCTTTCCATACTTGTAGTCTTTGGAACGGGTGTATCCTGTAGGAGAAAAAGGCAACTCTTTCCCCAAGGGACGTTCCGTTACTATTATACCACCGGAATGCAAAATGTCAATTTCTGTTATGCGCTTCAATGCGGTTTCCAGAAAAACTTCCGCATAGGGCGGGTCTAAAAAGATAATATCAAAAGTTTCCTGACAGCGGTTCAGATATTCCAGATAATCACAGCGTACCACGGTGGCCTGCTGGCTCAACTTGGTGCGGCGCAAGTTTTCCCTAATGAGATCGCAGGCATCCTGCCGTGCATCTGTAAATACCGCACGCTCTGCGCCCTGGCTCAATGCCTCAATGCCCAGCTGCCCGGTTCCGCCAAACAGATCCAGGACTCTGGCACCGGCCACATCAAACCGGATGATGCTGAACAATGCCTCCTTCACCCGGTCTGCCGTAGGACGGGTAAGCAGGCCGTCAGGGGTTTTTAACTGGATACCCCGTGCTTTTCCTGTGATGACACGCATATACTTTTCTCCTAATGATTTCCTTATTTTGAAAAATTATTCCTGTTCGGCCGGCTGGTTCTTGTCACGAAAATGCTGAAAAACGGCCATTGCCGCATCCTTTGGAAGCAGCGCTTCTAATTCTGGCAGCGTGGCTTTGGATATGGCTGTCAGGGACTGGAACTTTCGTAGCAACTCCTGTTTGCGTTTGGGGCCGATGCCGGGGATGCCGTCCAACTCCGAGTAATGCAGCCGTTTGCTGCGAAGCTTCCGGTGGTAGGTAATGGCGAAGCGGTGGGTCTCCTCCTGGATATTACCGATCAAAGAGAAGATGGCCTGATTACCGTCGATACGGATTTCCTGGCCCTCAGGGGTCACCAGTGCCCGGGTGCGGTGCCGATCGTCCTTCACCATACCGAACACCGGGAAAGAAAGCCCCAGATCCTCCAAGGCCCTGACCGCCACAGCGGCATGCTGTATGCCGCCGTCGATCAGCAGCAGATCCGGTGCCTGGTCAAAGCCCTTATCCCCTGCTTTCAGGTGGGAAAATCGGCGCTTGACTACCTGATGCATGGAGGCGTAGTCATCCTGGTCGGTCAGTCCTTCCAGCTTAAAGTGTTTGTACTCGCTTTTCCGTGGTTTACCGCCCTGAAAAACCACCATACCAGCTACAATATCCGTTCCGGAAATGTTGGAAATATCAAAGGACTCCATGCGGTTTGGGGTGGGGATCGAGAGCATTTTTCCCAACGTGACCAGGGTAGCGTTGAGGCGCTCCTCCTTATCTGTCAGCCGTTGGGCTTCTTCCAGAGCGTTTTTGTTTGCTAGCTCGACCAACCGCATATTATCCCCCTTTTGAGGAACCCGGATTTTACTGCGGCGGCCATACTGCTGCTCCATGAGCTGGGAGAACAGCTCGCTGTCTTCGATTTCAAAGGGCAGCAGGACGATTTTAGGAGCAAGGCCCCGGCTTAGATAATACTGCTTCATCAGGCTGGAAACCGCTTCCTTGGGGTCTTCCGGCACAGAGAATACGTCATAATCCTTGTCCAGTAGGTTTCCGCCGCTGAAATGAAGAACAGCAAAGCAGGCTTTGACCTCCGTTTGCCCGTAACCTACAACATCCGTATCCGCCAAAGATCCGGCGGTCACCAGTTGTTTCTGGCCCAATGCTTCTACAGCATTCAGCCGATCTCGCAATGCCGCAGCCACCTCGAATTCCAGGTTATCCGCTGCTGCCAGCATGGCGGTTTTGATTTCTTCGGCAACGGTTTTGTAGTTGCCCTTCAACAGCTGCCGGGCCTGTTCCATCCGCTGGCGGTATAGAATGCTGCTGACATTCTCCTGGCACCAGCCCTCGCATTGATTCATGTGGTAATTCAGGCAAGGACGGTCCTTTCCGACATCCCTTGGAAAAACCTTGCTGCACCCTGGAAGCTTCAAGGTCAGCCGTATGGTTTCCAGCAGATTGTGGGTCACGCTTCTGCTGCCGTAAGGCCCAAAATATTCCGCCTGATCGTCAGCGATTTTATTAACGATGGTAATAGTCGGATATATGGCTTTGCGATCCAGCCGCAAATAAGGATAGCCCTTGTCGTCTTTTAGAAGGATATTATATTTGGGCATATAGCGCTTGATCAGGGAGCATTCCAGAACCAGTGCCTCAAACTCACTGGCGGCGACAATGGTATCGAAATGATGGATTTTGCTGACCATCATTTTGGTTTTTGGCGTATGTGAGGCGGTGTCCTGAAAGTATTGACTGACCCTGTTTTTCAGCTTTTTTGCCTTACCGACATAGATGACCTTGTCGTTTTTATCCCGCATAATATAGACTCCGGGGGCATAGGGCAGGGACAGGGCTTTTTTCTTCAATTCATCAAATGTCATTGGATTCTCCCCAAAGAAGAGCCGCCTCTGCGTACACGGACAGAGGCGGCCAGTGATGTTACCAGGAAATCAATAAACGTCGCGCTGGAGCAGGGCATCCAGAGCCGTTACCGCTGCTTCCTCGTCAGCCCCAATGGCGCTAAGGGTCACGGTGGAGCCGGAGATAATGCCCAGAGACATGATGCCAAGCAAACTCTTGGCATTCATCTTCCGATTGCCGGATTCCAGCCAGATGCTGCTCTCGAATTCGTTGGCCTTCTGAACGAAGTATGTAGCCTGCTTGTTGTGCAGACCGGACTCACAGCGAACAACAACTTCCTTGCTATACATAACAAACACTCCTTTTCATTACACCCGAAGGGGCGCAACGGGTCTAGCCACATGATACCCTTTTTTTCGGAAAATGTCAACCGATTCCTTTGAAAGATACAACAATTTTAACTAGGAAACACGGAAAATCAGGCAAATTCCGCAATGGTAACACCGTCTTCTCCCTCCCCATATTGGCCTAATCGGAACTTTTTAATAAATTTGTTCTTTTTCAGGTCCTGCTGCACCGCAGCTCGCAGGGCGCCGGTGCCTTTGCCGTGAATGATGCGCACGGTAGACAGTTTTGCCCGCATGGCCTCATCCAGGTATCGGTCCAGAACGCAAATGGCCTCAACACAATCCATTCCCCGCAGATCCACCTCCATAGGCATGGAGGCCATTTTCATTTCCCGGCCGGAGTGCTTGGGGCGGCCGCCCTTGGCAACATAGGGATCCTCGTTTTCCAACAAGTAGATTTCATCTGCCTTGGCGGTCATTTTCAAAATGCCGGCCTGTAGCTGGTAGGTTCCATCCTTGTTGATGGCCAAAACACTGGCCTTGGTACCCAGTTTCAAAAGCTCAACGGTATCCCCTACCAAAATGCCCCGGGTGGCCTTGGGGCGTTCTTTTTTGGGGGCCTGGGCGCAGATCTGATCCTCGGTTTCATTGAGCATCCGCCGCAGTTCGGTTTGGCGTTGGTTGATGCCTGTGGTATCTGCGCTGGATTCCAACTGCTTGCGCAGTGCCTTCAGTTCTTCGGATGCGGCGTTGGCGGCGGTTCTGGCCTCCTCAATGATGGCCTGGGCTTCCCGCCGGGCGGATTCCATGGCCTTTTCCTTTTCCCGCTGCAGCTGCAGATTATATTCCTCGCTCTGCTGCTTGATTTTGGCGGTCTCCTGTTTCAGCCGTTCCGCCTCCAACCGAGCAGACTCCATCTGCTGCCGCTGCTGTTCCAGCTGTGTCAGCACGTCCTCAAAGTCCTTGTCGCTCTTTCCAACCAAATCTCCGGCTTCTTTCAGAATGTCCTCAGAAAGGCCCAGACGGCGGCAAATGGCGAAGGCGTTGGACTTGCCGGGAATGCCGATCAAAAGCCGATAGGTGGGCTGCAGCGTTTCCACATCAAACTCGCAGGAGGCATTGATGACCCCCTTGGTTCGCATTGCATACAGCTTTAACTCTGCATAGTGGGTGGTCGCCACCACACGGGAACCCATTTTCCGGCTGAACTCGATCAGAGCAATGGCCAAAGCCGCACCCTCGGCCGGGTCCGTTCCTGCACCCAGTTCGTCATACAGAACCAAAGTCCTGGAATCGCATTGGGCGACCACATCCACAATGGTCTTCATATGCCCTGAGAAAGTGGACAGGCTCTGGGCAATGGATTGCTCGTCACCAATGTCTGCCAGGATGGCATCAAAGGTGGACAGCACACTGCCGTCACCGGCAGGAACATGAAGTCCGCACTCTGCCATAAGGGTCAGCAGACCGATGGTCTTCAAAGTGACTGTTTTACCGCCGGTGTTGGGGCCTGTGATGATCATGGTATCAAAATCGGAACCCAGGCGCAGAGAAATGGGTACGACCTTTTTGGGGTCGATCAGCGGATGCCGGGCGTTGCGCAGTTCTACCCTACCCTGATCGTTCATGATTGGTGCCCAGGCCCGCATCTGATAGCCCAGTTTGGCTTTGGCGAAAATCACATCCAGCTTTATAAGCATTTCAACATCCATCCGGATGTTTTCAGCATAGGCCGCCGCCTCTGCGGACAGCTCTGCCAGAATGCGCTCAATTTCCTTTTTCTCTTTCAGCTCCAATTCCCGCAGTGCGTTATTGGCGTTTACCGCAGATATGGGCTCTACAAAGTAAGTAGAACCTGTGGCAGAAACGTCATGCACCAGACCAGGAACATCATTTTTGCATTCGGATTTTACAGGCACTACATAGCGGCCCTGGCGAATGGTGATGATGGGTTCCCGCAAAAACTTGCTGTAGGCCGGAGAGGAGATGACCTTTTGTAGACTGTCCCGTATTTTTCCTGCTTGGATACGCATATGGCGGCGGATGTCTGCCAAGGCAGAAGATGCGGTATCGGCGATCTCATCCTCAGAAAGGATCGCACCAAAGATTCGATCCTCTAAGTATTTATTGGGGATCAGTGCATCAAACATAGGGTACAATACCGTTTTGGGGTCATCCTCTGACACATACCCTTTTATATTTCTGGTACAACGCAAGACCCCTGCGATCCGCAGCAGTTCAACGGGCTGTAGACTGCCGCCACGGTCTGCCCGTTCCAGACTGGCAGATACATCGGTCACATCCGCAAAGGTAGGATTGCCCTTTCGGGTGCAGAAATCCGAGGCGGCGGTGGTTTGCGCCAACAGCTCCTGTACCGTATCCAAATCGGAATCAGGCTGCAGATGCAGGCATTGGGCTTTTCCGCCCTCACTTCCGGCGCATTGGGAAAGCATTGTAAGAACCTGCCCCAGTTCCAGCTTGGACAGGGATTTTTCATACAATTCCGTCATGTTTTTCTCCTAAAAAAGCTTCCCTGACAAACAGGGATTTGTAAAAATCAAGAGCCCCAAACCCACGTTCCAGCTGGGTTTGCAGGTATCCTTCTGTCAGCTGACTCAGCGCCTGAGTGGCCTTCTCTCCCAACCGGAAGGAAAAAAGCCGTTTTGGGGTGCAAAGACAGATATAGCGCATGGCTTCCAGCATTTCCGAGGTCACTGGCACACGAATTCCGGTAGACTGAGGATCCCGACAACCCTTACATTCCAGCTGTCCCTGGCTCAAATCAAACCGCTCCGGGGCCTGACAGCCGCAAACATGGCAGCCAAACAACTCCGGCGTGTAGCCTGCCAGGCAGGCAGCCCGCAGTTCAAAGACGGCTTTGACCTGGGCTTCCGGAAGCCCCAGCTTGGACAGCGCATACAGGCAGTTCAGAAGCAGGGATTGAAGCTCCGGGTTTGGCATATCCTCCTGAGAAATCAGCTCTGTGACCTGGGCAAAATAGCTGCCCAGAGAAAGCTGGGTCAGCTCCCGGCGCAGGCCGGAGAACAGTTCCAGGCTGTGGGCTTCGTTAATGGTGTATTTTCCATTGTATTCAAACAGCGTAAATTCACCGAAGCTTAAAAGCTGGCACGGGGCGGCAAGCGGACTGTTTTTTCGCCGCAGGCCCCGGGCCTTAATAGACAATTTTCCGTAATTCTGGGTCAGCACCGTCAACATTGCATCCCGGTCGTTGAACTCCGAAACCCGCAGGACGATGGCCCGGACGGTCAGATACATGATGCGCCTCCTGTTGCAGTGTTTGGGTATAAAGCAGATAGGCTTCCGGCGAACCGGTTTCAAGAAATAACGTCCAATAGACTTGTGACAGCATAAACCTTCCCTCCCGGGTTAGTCTTTGCGACGACAGCCGGTATTAGTCTGGGAAATGCTGGCGGTTACTCCCGATACCCAAAATTGCGAACCAGGAAATCACTGTCACGCCAGTTTTCCTTTACCTTGACCCAGGTGGTAAGGTAAACCCGGGTACCCATGAATTTCTCACAGTCATGGCGGGCCAGAGAGGAGATTTTTTTCAGCATCTCACCGTTTTTCCCGATGATGATTCCCTTGTGGCTGGCCTTTTCGCAGTAAATCGTGGCATCCAGATCGATGATCCCATTGTCCCGTTCGGAGAACTTGGTGATTTCAACAGCGGTGCCGTGGGGAATCTCCTTATCCAGGCACCACAGCAGCTTTTCCCGAATAATTTCTGCCATGACCTGACGCTCCGGCTGGTCGGTGGTGGTATCTGCCGGGAACAGGAAGGGGCCTTCCTGCCCATAATCTCCGCAAAGCTTCAGCAACTCCTCTACCCCGTCACCGGTTTTGGCGGAGATGGGTACGATGGCATCAAATTTGGCGGCTTCGGAATACTTGGCAATGACTTCCAGCAGGGTGTCCTTTTCAACGGTATCAATTTTGTTGATGACCAGGATGGCAGGACACCGGCTTGCCTGGATTTTCTGAATCAAGCCCTCCTCCTGAGGTCCGATGGAGGCGATGGGCTCCACCACCAGCAGCGTCAAATCCACGTCTGCAATGGACTCCTGGGCAATACTCACCATATAGTCGCCCAGCTTGGTTCTGGGCCGGTGGAAGCCGGGGGTATCCACAAAAACATACTGGGTATCCTGTCTGGTAACGATGCCGCAAATGCGGTTCCGGGTCGTCTGGGGCTTGTTGGAAACAATGGCGATCTTCTCGCCTACCAAGTAATTGGTCAGGGTGGACTTGCCCACATTGGGCCGTCCGCAAATGGTGATCATGGCGGTTTTTGTATTCATAAATTCTCCTTTAAGTACGGCTCATGCCGGGGATCCCTGCGGCAATATCCTCTTCTCTGGCGCGCATTTGCCGCTTCTGGGGGCCTTCATCCAAGTGGTCGTAGCCCAGCAGATGGAGCATAGAGTGGATGGTCAGATACCCAACCTCCCGCCGGGTGGTATGGCCGAATTCCTGGGCCTGGGCAATGGCCCGTTCTAAGGAAATGCACATATCTCCCAGGGGTACAAGGCCGGTGTCTGGGTCTATATACGGACTCCAATCCTGCGGAAGCTGGCCAGGGGAAAGCTCAAACATGGGAAAGCTCAGCACATCGGTGGGCTTATCTACATTTCGGGCGGTACGATTGATTTCCTGGATGCCCTTGTCATCGGTGACAAGTACGTTGATTTCACATTTCACAGGAACGCCTTCGGCTTTCAGCACAGCGTTGATACAGGTACGGATGTTGGCAGAAATTACCAGATGCTGTAATCCCCGCTGCTGGAATACCAGATTCACTTTATTTCTCATTTACTTTCTTCCTTTGGTATCTTCCCTGAAACTTCTGGGAAGATTTGTAGTTTTGTTCCGGTTTTGCCGCCTGTTCGTAGGCATTGATGATTTTCTGAACCAGAGCGTGGCGGACGACATCTGCTGCGGTCAGCCGGCAAATGGCAATGTCTTCCACGCCTTGAAGCACCCGCACAGCATCCTTTAAGCCGGATACCTTATCATCCGGCAAATCGATCTGTGTTACGTCACCGGTGATCACGATTTTGGAGCCAAAGCCAAGCCGGGTCAGAAACATTTTCATCTGCTCCCGGGTGGTGTTTTGGGCTTCATCCAGAATGATAAAGCTGTCGTCCAGAGTGCGGCCACGCATATAGGCCAGCGGCGCTACTTCAATGGAACCCCGCTCCTGATATTTTTGAAAGGTTTCGGCACCCAGCATGTCATACAGCGCATCATATAGAGGCCGAAGATAGGGATCCACCTTGTTTTGCAGATCACCCGGAAGAAAACCCAGCCGCTCTCCGGCCTCTACCGCAGGCCGGGTCAGAATGATGCGGTTGACGGTTCGTTCCCGAAAAGCTGACACGGCAGCCGCCACGGCAAGGTAGGTTTTGCCGGTACCGGCCGGACCTACGCCGATGGTGACAGTATTCTTCTGAATGGCCTTCATGTAGTTTTGCTGGCCCACGGTTTTGGCTTTGATGGGCTTTCCCTTGGCTGTAATGCAAGCCACATCCTGGGCCATTTTGGCGATTTGATCTCCGTTTCCTTCACTGACCAGGGTGATGAGGTATCGGACCCGCTGCTCATCAATGGCTTCCCCTTTGGCTGCCAGAGACAGCAGGGCTTCCAGGGTGCGAACGGCCTTGTCTACGCTTTCCTCATCACCGGTAATTTTCAAATCGTCTCCCCGGCTTACGATGCGTACCCCCAGGGCTTCTTCGATCCGGCGCACGTTCTCATCGAAGGAACCAAATACGGCAATCAAATCCTCCACTCGGTCGGCATTTACAATTCTTTCTATTTCCTTACTCATTGGCAACTCCTATCTGTTCCTGTCGGCTTCTTCCGATAGACTCCAGGCAGCTATACAGGCCCCGGAGGGTATAGGTGTCTTCTGACAGGAATACGGTCTCCGCTGCGGTGCGCACGGTTCCGGCTACCATGGCTGTTGGAAGATAGTGTTCCGCAAAGTCTTTTAGCTCCCCAGTGGCCTCCTCCTGAGGCAGCGCTTCGGGGGTCAAATAGACTTGGGTAATATCTTCTGCTGTAAGGCCAACAGGAAGCACAAATCCTCCGGGCAGGGTCAGCGGATACTCCTGATACATTCTACCACATTCACTATCTAAAATTCCACTACTAAACCACAATTTTATACGTTTTTTTCCGAAAATCAAGTACCAGCGGCGAATGATTTTTGCTGTATCCCCTTTTTGGAGCCGATTTTCCGGAATGAGGGCCTGCAAAGAACGTTTGGTAAAGGCCACAGCCTCCCCTTGGGCTGCTTGGGAAAGGACACACAGGCCGCAATCCGTATAGCCGGAAATCAGGATCTGCCCCTTGGTAACGCTCTGTCCTGGGGCACAAAGAGCGGTTCCCCGGGTGACGGTGAGACTGTGAAGTACGCCGTCCCTAGCTGCCACAATGCTGGATACGCCCGCCGCTTCCGGCTCCTGAATGGTTTGGGCCTGCTTTTCCGCAACACGGATCACAGCTACACAGCCTTTGGTATTGACCCCTGCCCATTTGAGTTCCGGCAGCAGAGACAGGAGATCATTTTTGATGTTCTCACTGCGGATGCCCCGACGGCGGACACCAAAGTACAGGCCGCTTTCTTCAGCCGCTGCCAAAATCTGAGCGGCGGGCACGGTACTGTTCCCCTCCACCCGAAAAAAGAACACCCTGGTAGGGAGCCACAGCATTAACCCTACCAGAAATGCCATTCCCAGGACCAAGACAGGATGTGCTTTCAGCTTTACAAACTGCCAGAAAAGCCCTTTGCGGCGGAGGAGCCGCAGCCGTTCCCCCCGTTTCCGGGCAAGGGCTGCGGCCTTTCCGTAATCCCGTCTCCGAACCTGAAAGCAGAGCAGCAGCCCTCCGTCCGTTGTGATATTCATCATGGGGATGAATGAAAAAGCATCCAGGGCTTGGGCCGGATCTGCTGTAAGCAGTTCCAGCTCCACTTGTCCTTCCAGAGATTGCCACAGATTCATAGGCACCTCCTGCGGAGTTCCAAGGATTGGATAATTCCGGTGATCACCAAATGCTCCCGGGTCATTCTGGCCAGTTCCAGGCATTGCCCGCAGATATGCAATTCTCCAAAGCTTAACCGAATGCCCATGTGTTCCCGGGTGTAAGCAATAACACCCCGGTGATTTTCAATGAAAATCTGTCGGTCTCCCGTTAATTCCACCAGGCTTTGGCCCGGTAGGATCTCTCCCGGCAGATCACCGGCCAACCAGGACAGAAGCGATTCCTTTCGGTTCACGGTGTCCACCTCCTTGGAAGAATCTATGTATCTGCGTTCCGGAAATTGCATACCATCTTCTGAGGTGATGTTTCATGGGGATACTGCTGGCCATTGGAATGCTTGGGCTGATTCTGGACAGCCGAACGGCCATGCTTGGCGCGGCTGAGGGGGTGGAACTTTGTCTGACGGCGGTGATTCCCTCCCTCCTACCCTTTCTGTTTTTATCGATGCTGTTGACGGACAGTTTATGGGGCCGGGCAAATGGGCTTCTCAGGCCGCTGGGGCGGCTGTTTGGCTTGCCTTCCGGGGCGGAAGCACTGCTGATTCCAGGGCTTTTGGGGGGCTATCCCGCCGGGGCCGCCTGTGTGGGGCGGGCCAGGGAACAAGGGAAAATCACAAAGACGGATGCCCAACGGCTTCTGGGCTTTTGCAGCAACCCAGGACCGGCCTTTGTATTTGGAATCGTAGGACATCAGTTTTCTTCGCTGCTGGCACCCTGGATGCTGTGGGGGCTGGTATTGCTGGGGGCCGTAGCTGCTGCACAGCTGCTGCCATCCTGTGAAAACGAAATCAAGGTCACTGGCGGTGGCGGGAATGTTCCGACACAGGTGGCGCTGGTATTGGGAAACATCTGCGTATTGGTGATATTATTTCGTACAGGGTTAATTTTTTTGGCAACGTATCTTCCCCTGGACGGCACAGCCCTTGTTATAGCGCAGGGACTGCTGGAACTGACCAACGGCTGCTGCTTCCTTTCGAATGTTCCGTCCGAGGAAATACGGTTTTTGCTGGCGGCAGCGTTTTTATCCATGGGCGGCCTGTGTGTCGGCCTGCAAACCAGACAGGTCGCTCGAGGGTTATCCTTAAAATACTACTGCTTAGGCAAGTTCATACAGACCGCAACAGCTGTTTTTGTGGGTTGGGTGCTTGTAAATCAGAATTGGAGCTGGGCAGCTGTGGTGGGGGGTGTATGGATCATGCGGAAAAAGTTTGGTAAAACGGTAGCTTTTTTGAAGGAAACGTTGTATACTGTTTGTAAAAAAGATTCCAGGAGGAGATTATGCTTTTCCGAAAGAAAATAGAGCGGGCCTGTGCCTATTGCAGCCATGGAGTGGCTCTGTGTGACGATCAGATTTTGTGTGTCAAAAAAGGAATTCGCAGCCCGGAAAGCAGCTGCCGCCGATTTCAGTACGATCCCTTTAAGCGGATCCCTCTGAAACCCAAAGCCATGGATTTTAAGAAATATGACGAGGATGACTATTCCCTGTAAAAGTCATAGCGTCTAGCCGGAATCCAATATCTGAAAACACCCTGTCCGGGTCGTAAACTGATATGCTCCCTTTATGAGAGACAGTGAAATAAAAACACTGTCAATCACGAAGGGAGCATTGTTCATGTCAAGA
>CAKTPO010000003.1 GCA_934591845.1 uncultured Oscillospiraceae bacterium
GTAACTATGACTTTTCCTTCAGAATCCAGAAGAGGTGTAATACCAGCCCCGTATCCAGATTTCCAACAAAGATAATTAACTCCAGTCTCCTTATCTACAAGAATTTGGCGAATTCCTTCATCTTTAAGCGAACTTCCCTCTCTAAATATAACTTCAAATCTTTCTTCTTTCTTTGCCATGTTTATTCCTCCTCGTTAAGCGTTAAATTCCGATTTATGAATATAGGGACAGCAAATGTCCTCCCCGTGAAATTATTCCCTTTGGATCCGTTTTTCAATGTCTTCAATCGATGGCAGTTGCCGTTGCAGTTCTTCCGGCAGGCTGCTGGTTACTTTATACGCACTGATACCCATGGGCTTGGACATATCCTTGAGTGCATATTCCGCCACCAGGTCATTTTTGCTCTTACACAGCAGCAAGCCAATAGAGGGATGATCATCCATGGAATTTGTGCAGACACCGTCTGCACAAATTCCCGATCCGGATAGGTCGCAGCAAACTTCGCCATATACTTGAGATTTCGCACCGAATACCCTTTTGCTCCGGATATTTTACCATACAGCGCAAAAGAAAGCAATTGGCTTTCAACAGCACAAATGAAAAGGCTATACAAACATGTCGTGTTGTCCATAATGACAATCACTCGTGTCGGGCTCGCCCATCCTCCAGGACGGAAAACTGGTCGGGGCGGTGACCCATGTGCTGGTGAACGATCCGACTACGGGGTATGGGATTTTTATTGAGAATATGCTGGAGGCGGCGGGGTGAAAAACAGCTCTCCCGGAGAGGTTTTCCGGGAGAGCTAGTTCGATAAACTGGAAGTTATCTTCCTGTAATCAATCCTAATCTATTAACAAATTCCCCATTGACTTTTCACCTGTTACCTTCTCACCCAGTCTATTTGCCCATCCTTCTGTAAAAAATGAAAAGTATGAAATCTGCTCATCTTTTCTCTTTTTATGTAAGTTCGGCAAAAATCCCCACAAAGTTGAAGGCATCCCAATTACAATAAGATATAGTGGACCTAAAATAAGGGACTGTACTGTATGACCATATTCATGTACAAGAAGTCTTTTTAAAAGTTCATCTTTTGTATACTCAACTTTTAATTTATCATAAAAGTATGGTTCTTTCGTTACAAATACAAACATTCCCAAAGAGACACTTGATTTATCATTCCATTCTGTTATTACTGCACCATGATAAAAATAGTGTCTGTCACGAATATGAAGCAAAAAATTTATCAATCCCAACAAAGACTGTAAAATACCCCATGTACACTGCACGATAAGATATAAAAAATTTTTCATAGTATGTTCTCCACCAAATTCCGATTTATGAATGCAGGGACAGCAAATGTCCTCCCCGTGAAATTATTCCCTTTGGATCCGTTTTTCAATGTCTTCAATCGATGGCAGTTGCCGTTGCAGTTCTTCCGGCAGGCTGCTGGTTACTTTATACGCACTGATACCCATGGGCTTGGACATATCCTTGAGTGCATATTCCGCCACCAGGTCATTTTTGCTCTTACACAGCAGCAAGCCAATAGAGGGATGATCATCCATGGAATTTGTGCAGACACCGTCTGCACAAATTCCCGATCCGGATAGGTCGCAGCCAACTTCGCCATATACTTGAGATTTCGCACCGAATACCCTTTTGCTCCGGATATCTTACCATACAGCGCAAAAGAAAGCAATTGGCTTTCAACAGCACAAATGAAAAGGCTATACAAACATGTCGCGTTGTCCATAATGACAATCACCCGTGTGCGGATCACGAATCATACAACAGCAATCTGCGGTACACAAAGATCTCACGCAACGCCCTGCAAGGAAAGCATCCAACTTCAACGGTTGGGTGCTTTTCATCTTGATCGGCATGGACCGGGAGAATTTGTACAATATGAAGCGGCTCCTGGGGGCCGACCCGGAGGGGAAGCTGCACTATCTGATGGCGTTCTCCGGCCGCCCTGGGGAAGCTGTGGAAGACCCCTGATACACCCGGAAATTTGACAGCTGCGCCGCCCAGATCACCGGGGGGTGCCAGGGTGTGTTGGAGTATGTGCTTGCGGAGTATAAGGGACGTTGTGAATAAGCGCAAGGCCCTTGGCTCTCCCAGAGGGAGAGCCAAGGGCCTGCGGGTACGCCCGCCGGGGATTCGAGTACACTATGGAGCCAACCAGTTTTTGAACTGGTTGGGCCGCTTTTACGGGGTGTGGTCGGAATGACGATACGCCCGCCGGGGATTCGAGTACACTATGGAGCCAACCAGTTTTTGAACTGGTTGGTGCAGCTCTCCACCGGAGAGCTGCATTTAGATGGGTTCGAATTCCCCGGCGGGAACGCACAAAAAAGGACTGCTACAAAAGTAGCAGTCCTTTTTTGTGGTGACCCGCCGGGGATTCGAACCCCGGACCCACTGCTTAAAAGGCAGTTGCTCTGCCAACTGAGCTAGCGGATCATGTTGGCTGGGATGGCCGGATTTGAACCGACGAATGCCAGAGTCAAAGTCTGGTGCCTTACCGCTTGGCGACATCCCAATATTTGACCGGGCACACTGGGCATTATAGCATAGGAAACTCAAAAAAGCAATCCTTTTTTTCATTGAAATTTGGATTTTTCGTAACTGGCCCATGGAAGCCTCTTGACGTGGGGGCTTTGGGGGCATATAATAGGGGTGTATGTTGGGTTTGTATGGCCTGACGCAGAATAATCACCCGGACCTCGGGGCGACCCGGAGGACATCATTAGGAGAGAACATGACGAATTACGACGTATTGATCATCGGCGCAGGCCCCGGCGGCATTTTTTCCGCTTATGAGCTGATCCTGCGGAACCCCCAGCTGAAAATCGGCGTTTTTGAGGCCGGTCACCCTCTGAACAAGCGTTCCTGCCCCATCAACGGCACCACCGTCAAAAGCTGCATCGGCTGCAAAAGCTGCTCCATTATGAGCGGTTTCGGCGGCGCAGGCGCATTTTCTGACGGAAAATACAACATTACCAATGATTTTGGCGGCACCCTCTATGAATACATCGGCAAAAAGCGGGCCCTGGATCTGATGAAATATGTAGATGAGATCAACATGGCCTACGGCGGCGAAGGCACCAAGCTCTACTCCACCTCCGGCACCAAATTCAAGACCATCTGCATTCAGAATGATTTGCATCTGCTGGATGCCTCCGTCCGGCATCTGGGTACGGACATCAACTATGTGGTCCTGGAAAACCTGTATAACCACCTGAAAGACAAGGTGGACTTCCACTTTGAGACCCCCGTCCGGGCCATCCACGTGGCAGAAGAAGGCTATGAAGTCCTCTGCGACAAGGAAACCTACCATTGCAGCCAGTGCGTGGTCTCCGTAGGCCGCAGCGGCAGCAAATGGATGGAAACCATCTGCCAGGATTTGGACATCCCCACCCAGTCCAACCGGGTGGACATCGGCGTCCGGGTGGAACTGCCCGCCGTGGTATTCTCCCACCTGACGGACGAGCTTTACGAAAGCAAAATCGTCTACAGAACTCAGAAATATGAGGACAAGGTCCGCACCTTCTGCATGAACCCCAAGGGTGCCGTGGTCAACGAAAACACCAACGGCATCATCACCGTCAACGGCCACAGCTACGAAGACCCGGCCAAGCAGACGGAAAACACCAACTTTGCCCTGCTGGTTGCCAAGCATTTCTCCGAGCCCTTTAAGGACTCCAACGGCTACGGCGAGTCCATCGCCCGGCTGAGCAATATGTTGGGCGGCGGTGTCATCGTCCAGCGGTTCGGGGACCTGATCCGGGGCCAGCGTTCCACCCCCAAGCGGATGGAAGAAAGCTTCGTCACCCCCACCCTCAACGCCACCCCCGGCGACCTGAGCCTGGTGCTGCCCAAGCGGATTCTGGACGGCATCATCGAAATGCTCTACGCCCTGGATAAAATCGCCCCGGGCACCGCCAATGACGACACCCTGCTCTACGGCGTAGAGGTCAAGTTCTACAACATGGAAGTCACCGTAGACGACCACCTGGAAACCAAGTACCCGGGGCTCTACATCATCGGTGACGGCAGCGGCATCACCCACTCCCTCTCCCACGCCTCTGCCAGCGGCGTCCACGTAGCCCGCCGCATCACCGGCTACGAAGGGTAATTTTGAACAAACACCCCTCTGCACTGCAGAGGGGTGTAAACTTTGGGGCTCAGCAATAGAAATCCCGGATTTTTTTGGCGCGGCTGGGGTGGCGGAGTTTGCGGATGGCTTTGTTTTCGATCTGGCGGATCCGCTCCCGGGTTACGCCGAAGATCTGGCCCACTTCTTCCAGGGTGTGGGTGCGGCCATCGTACATGCCGAAGCGCATCCGCAGCACGTCCGCTTCCCGCTCGGTGAGGGTGCCCAGAATCTCTTTCAGAGCCTCGGCAAGCAATGCGTTGGAGGTGGCATCGGCGGGTCCGGGGGTGCGCTCGTCTTCTACAAAGGAGCCGATGGAGGTGTCTTCCTCGTCACCGACAGGGGTATCCAGGCTCAGGGTATCGGCGGCGGTGCGGTTGGCCTCAATGATTTTTTCCACAGGCAGACCCAGTTCCGCGGCAATTTCCTCCATGGTAGGCTCCCGGCCCAGTTCCTGGACCAGCTTCCGGTTGCAGCGGGTGGCCTTGTTGATGACCTCTACCATATGCACCGGCACCCGGATGGTTCGGGCCTGATCCGCAATGGCCCTGGTAATGGCCTGACGGATCCACCAGGTGGCGTATGTAGAGAATTTATTTCCCTTTGTCCAGTCAAACTTGTCTACCGCCCGAATAAGGCCCGTGTTGCCCTCCTGGATGAGATCCAGAATGTGCAGGCCCCGGCCGGAGTATTTTTTGGCGATGGAGACAACCAATCGCAGATTGGCTTCCGTCAGCTTGTTCTTGGCGTCCTGATCCCCCTCGGAGACCCGCTTGGCAAGCTCCACTTCCTCCTCGGCAGACAGAAGCCGCACCTGGCCGATCTCTTTCAGGTACATCCGCACCGGGTCATCCAGGCTGTATTCCGCCGCCAGATCCACCGGGTCAATCAGTTCTTCTTCTTCCACATTCCGCAGGTCCAGGCCGTCGTCCAGCCCGCCCCCCAGGCCGTCACCCAGAATATCCATGGAGTCATCGATCTCCAATTCGGTGGTGACGATCTGAATGTTCATGGCCTCAAAACGGTCATAGATCTCCTCGATTTTCTCCGGGGACAGCTGCATTTTTTCCAGAATGGCATTCAGTTCCGTATCCCGGATCATGCCTTCCTTTTTCCCCTTCAAAATCAGGTTCTGCATGGCAGCTTGCACATCTTCCGTATTCTTTGCGGGCTTTTTGGCAGTACTCATAAGTCAATTCCCTCTTTAACTCTTTCTCTGTTCGACATGATCATATTCCAGCCGTAAAACTATACCCCGAATTTGCCATTCTGGCAAGGGTTTTTCAAAAGTTTTCTGAATTTTTTGCGGAAATTGTCGTAATTTTTCCAACGGCACTGGGATTTTTCCCGTTTTTCGTGAAAACATACGGTTTACTTTTTCTGAAAAATTCGGTATAATTGGTAAAATGCTTGTTGTATGCCCAAAAGTCGGCAGTGGCCAGCCTTGGCCGCCCTGCTTTTCCACATTATCAGAGAGGAATCCCCCTATGACAGAACTTTCTCATATCCGCAATTTCTCCATCATCGCCCACATTGACCATGGCAAGTCCACCCTGGCGGACAGGCTTATGGAGGAGTGCCGTGCCGTGGACCTGCGGCAGCGGGCCGAACAGCTGCTGGACTCTATGGATTTGGAGCGGGAGCGGGGCATTACCATTAAGGCCACCGCCGTACAGCTGAACTACACCGCCGATGACGGGGAAATCTACGATTTCAACCTCATTGACACCCCAGGCCATGTGGACTTTAATTATGAGGTCTCCCGGTCCCTGGCGGCCTGTGAGGGGGCCGTGCTGGTGGTAGATGCCAGCCAGGGCGTGGAGGCCCAGACCCTGGCCAATACCTATCTGGCCATTGACGCGGGGCTGGAAGTGCTGCCGGTGATCAATAAAATCGACCTGCCCTCTGCCCGGCCCCAGGAGGTCAAGGCAGAGGTAGAGGACATTATCGGCATCCCCGCCGAGGATGCCCCGGAGATCTCCGCCAAAAACGGCATCAATATCCATTCCGTTCTGGAAATGATCGTCAAAGACGTCCCCGCCCCGAAAGGCGACCGTTCCGCGCCCCTGCAGGCCCTGATTTTTGACAGCCAGTACGATGCCTACCGGGGGGTCATCGTCTACACCCGGGTCAAAGAGGGCCTGGTAAAGCCGGGAATGGACATCCGCATGATGGCCACGGGAGCCACCTACAAGGTGGTGGAAGTGGGTACCATGAGTCCCCTGGGCCTGACCCCCGGGGAGAGCCTTGCCGCCGGAGAGGTGGGCTACATCACCGCCTCCATCAAAACCGTGTCGGATACCCGGGTGGGTGATACCATTACCACGGTGGAAAACCCCGCCGCCCGGCCCCTGCCCGGCTACCGGCAAGTCCAGCCCATGGTCTACTCCGGCGTGTATCCTGCGGACGGGGCCAAGTATCAGGATTTGCGGGACGCGCTGGAAAAGCTGAAACTCAACGATGCCTCCATGAGCTACGAGCCGGAAAGCTCCATTGCCCTGGGCTTTGGCTTCCGCTGCGGCTTCCTGGGGCTGCTGCACATGGAGATCATTCAGGAGCGGCTGGAACGGGAATACAACTTAGACCTGATCACCACCGCCCCCAACGTTGTCTACCGGGTGACCAAAACCGACGGCACCGTGCTGATGGTGGATAACCCCCTGGACTACCCCGACCCCATGGAAATCGAACTGGCAGAGGAGCCTTTTGTCAAGGCCAGTCTTATTGCTCCCCAGGAATATGTGGGCAACATTATGGACTTGTGCCAGACCCGCCGGGGCGAATTCAAGAACATGGAATACCTGGATGCCAACCGGGTGGAGCTGCACTACGAAATGCCCCTGAACGAGATCATTTACGACTTCTTTGACGCCCTCAAGTCCCGCACCAGGGGCTACGGCAGTCTGGACTATACCTTCCTGGGCTACCGGCCCAGCCGCCTGGTGAAGCTGGACATCCTGCTCAACGGCGAGGTGGTGGATGCCCTGAGCTTCATCCTCTTTGCGGACAACGCCTACCCCAGAGCCCGGAAAATCTGCGAAAAGCTGAAAGACAACATCCCCAGAGCCCAGTTTGAAATCCCCGTCCAGGCCGCCATCGGCGGAAAAATCATCGCCCGGGAGACCATCAAGGCCCTGCGGAAAGACGTTCTTGCCAAATGCTACGGCGGCGACATTACCAGAAAGAAAAAGCTCCTGGAAAAGCAGAAAGAGGGCAAAAAACGCATGCGCAGCTTCGGCTCCGTCTCCGTCCCCTCGGAAGCGTTTATGGCAGTCCTCAAACTGGACGACGAATAAAACGAGTTGACAGTTGACAATTGACAGTTGACAGTGAGGAAATTGACAATTGACAATTGACAATTGACAATTTTTGCGGGCAGGAAACGTCTACAAATTTTGATTATGAACAATGCTATTGAAGAAAAGAGCTTTCAGTTTGCTGTGCGGGTGGTAAAGCTTTGCAGGTATCTTCGTGACGAGAAAAAGGAGTTCATCTTGTCCAAACAGCTTCTTCGGGCGGGTACCAGCATCGGCGCGAATATTGCGGAGTCACAGCAGGCCCAGAGCAGACCGGATTTCATCTCCAAGCTCTGTATCGCATTAAAAGAAGCCAGCGAAACCAATTATTGGCTCCGCCTTTTGCGGGCCACCGACTATCTGTCGGAAACAGAATACAGGACCATGATCGTCCAGTGTAAAGAACTGGAACGACTTTTGACATCCATTCTAAAATCCACAAAACCCTCAGAACAATGACCTGACAGTTCAATTGAAGAAGCCTTTCGACTTCCTCAATTGTCAATTGTCAATTGTCAATTGTCAATTTGTATGGAGGTTCTCATGGCAATATTAACCAGACGTAACAATAAGACCCCTTTGGGTATCTACATCCACATTCCGTTCTGCCGCAGCAAGTGTCAGTATTGCGACTTCTACTCCCTGGCCTGTAAGGATGACAAGCTGATGGACGGGTATCTGGACGCGGTTTGCGCCCATTTGAAAGAGGCGGGGGCACTGTGTCCCGGGTATCGGGTGGATACGGTGTATTTTGGCGGCGGCACCCCCAGCTATTTTGGGCCGGATGCCCTGGCCATTCTGCTGACCACCCTGCGGCGAAGCTTTGACGTGGCCTCGGATGCGGAGATCACCTTTGAGGCAAACCCGGATTCCGTCACGGACAAGCTGCTCCACCGGCTGAAGGCCGAGGGCTTTAACCGGGTGAGCCTGGGGGTCCAGTGTGACAACGATGAAATTCTCAAAAAACTGGGCAGACCCCATACCTATGCCCAGGCCGTTACCGCCTACCAGCGCATCCGCAAGGCGGGCTTCCGGAATGTTTCTCTGGACTTAATGTACGGTCTCCCGGGCCAGAGCCTGCGGGACTGGCAGGAGACTCTGGAAAACGTGCTGCGGCTGAACCCGGAGCATATCAGCTGCTATGGGCTAAAGGTAGAGGAGGGAACCCCCCTTTACGACATCAAGGACTTTGCGGGTCTGGCGGACGATGACACCCAGGCGGATATGTATATGGCGGCCATTGAATCCCTCCGGGCCCATGGCTTCCGGCAGTATGAAATCTCCAATTTCTGCCGCAAGGGTCTGTACTCCCGGCACAACACCAAATATTGGACCGGCGGGGAATACCTGGGCTTCGGGCCCAGTGCCAGCTCGGACTTTGCCGGGAAACGCTTTACCATGGTCCGGGACCTGCAAGCCTACATCCGGGGCATCCAGACCGGCGGCGACATTATGGAGGACGTGCAGGAGATCCCCCTGCGGGAGCGGGCGGGAGAATACCTGATGCTCCGTCTGCGGACCACCGCCGGTATTGTGGCGGAGGAATACGAGCGAACCTTCATGCTGCCCTTTGCCCCCCTGGAAGAAGTGCTTTTAAAGCACCGGGTCTACTACCGCACCGCCCAGGGAGAAGACGGCCGCTGGTACCTGACCCCCCGGGGCTTCCTGGTCTCCAATGACATCATCACGGATCTGCTGCTGGCCCAGGACGAGTCGGAGCCGTTGAAGCGGCTGTAACGAGGATGCCATGGATGGGTATTTTTGTGTTTTAACGGCCATTGACCTGTTTGTGCTGGGCTTTATGTGTATCCTGACCAAGCTCAGCGAATCCCTGAACAAAAAGCAAAAGCACGGATTTTTCCTGGCCTTTGCCCTGATCGCCCTGATTTCCGTTCTGGAAGTGGTAACGTTGCTGGTAGACCGGCGGCCCGGTGGCTACCGCTGGCTGAACATCACCGCAAACTACTTAGGGTTCGGCCTGTCCCCGGCGGTTTGCGTGTGCCTGGTTTACGTGCTGGATAAGAAAACCGCCCTGCGCCGGGGCTTCAAGGCCGCCTTGTGGTGCCAGGTGGCCTACCTGGTGTTTCTGGCCCTGTCCATTCCCAGCGGCCTGGTTTTTTCCGTGAGCCAGGACAACGTCTATTCCCGTGGCCCTTGGTTTTTCTGCTATGTGGCCATGTACTCCGGGGCCATTGTGTATTTGTCTTTGTCCACGGTGATCACCGCCCGGTCATTCCAGAACCGGAGCAAGGGCCTGATTTACCCGTTGATGCTGTTTCTCATAGCGGAAACCGTCATCCAGGTGTCCCTGCCCCGGTACCACGTGACCTGGCTGTGTGTGACCTTGCTGTCGGTGCTGTATTTCATCTACTGCAACGAAATGTGGAACCAGCTGGACGCCCTGACGGGACTGCTGAACCAGAACAGCTACTTAAACCGCACCGCAGAAATGAAGCGGGGCGGGATGCTGGTGGTCTTTGACGTGGACAATTTCAAGCACATCAACGACTGCTACGGCCACCTGAAAGGCGACGAATGCCTGGCAGAAATCGCCGCCTGTATCAAAAAAGCCTACGCAAGCTATGGCTACTGTTACCGCATGGGCGGCGACGAATTCTGTGTGCTGCTTAAAAACGGCGCCAAGGCGGACATCTGCGCCCAAAACCTGGAAAAAGCCCTGGAAGAAAGCCAAAAAGCCATCCCCTACCTCCCCCAGGTCTCCTACGGCACCGCCGCCTTCACAGGCGAAGACGTGCTGACCGTCAAGGATGTAGCCGACCGGGAGATGTACCGGCAGAAGAAGGAGCGGAAAAAGTTGACAGCCCAAAGCTGACAGCTGCGTTCCAATTGACAATGGATTCTCTCCCGCCGGGTTATCTAGAAAAATTGCGCCGTATTCAGAAGCCACTCTGAATACGGCGCAGGTTTTTTGTTGGGGGCTTACTTGGTGCCGAAAATCCGGTCGCCGGCGTCGCCCAGGCCGGGGACGATGTAGGCGTGCTCGTTCAGACGCTCGTCCAGGGCGGCCAGGTAGATTTCTACGTCGGGGTGGGCTGCCTGTACGGCGGCGACACCTTCGGGGGCGCCGATGATGTTCATCATAATGATGTTCTTGCAGCCATGCTCTTTCAGGAAGTCAATGGCGGCAACGGCGCTGCCGCCGGTGGCCAGCATGGGGTCTACCACAAAGACCTGACGGTTGGCAATGTCTTCCGGCAGCTTGCAGTAGTATTCCACAGGCTTGTGGGTCTCCGGATCCCGGTACAGGCCAATGTGGCCGATCTTGGCAGAGGGGATCAGGGCGACCATCTGGTCTACCATGCCCAGGCCTGCCCGGAGAACCGGCACAATGGCCAGCTTCTTGCCGGAGAGCATGCGGCACTTGGCCACAGCCACGGGGGTTTCTACCTCTACATCGGTCAGGGGCAGCTTCCGGGTGGCTTCATAGCACATCAGGCCGGAAATTTCGCCAATCAGTTCCCGGAATTCCTTAACGGGGGTATCCTTGCTGCGCAGGATCGCCAGCTTGTGCTGAATAAGGGGATGATCCAATACATGAACTTCTGCCATCGTTATTTATTCTCCTTTTTCTTTCTGTTTTTCCATTCGTTCCCGCTCCGCCTGACTCAGGCGCAGATAATTGGGGGTCAGGGTCCCGCCGGAAAAGTCGCCGCCCTGGGCCAGAAGGGCCTGGGCTGCCAGGGCCACACCGGCGGCCCGCTGGTGCATCCGGTGTTCCGGAGGCAAAACCAGACCCGGCAGGGTTTCCAACAATGTATTATAGCACAAAAGGCTGCCATCTCCAACAAGAAAAATCGGTTCTGACAAATTTTTCAGCTCATCGCCCAATTCTGCCAGGGAAATGGCCCGGTCCTCCCGGACTCTTGTGTACATTCCGCCGGAAACATGGAACAGGGCGTTATAAACCTGGCTTCTCCGGGCATCCATCACGGGGCACACATAGCCCTGCCAGGCCCCCAATTGTAAGGCCATGGCTTCCAGGGTGCTGACCCCTACCAGGGGCTTTTCTCCGCCCCAGGCAAAGCCCTTGGCCGCCGCCACACCGATGCGCACCCCGGTAAAGGAACCGGGTCCGTTGGCAACCGCCACAGCATCCACATCCCCAGGCCCAAGGCCGCACGCTTTCAGCATGTCCTGGGCCATGACCATGAGGGTCTGGCTGTGGGTCATGCCCGTATTCTGATAGCTTTCCGCCAGCAGCTTTCCGTCCTCCAGAAGGGCCACGGAAGCCGCCTTGGCGGAGGTTTCAAAGGATAGGATCTTCATGGCCGTCTCCTCCTGTAATGGTGATTTTCCGGGTAGACTCCCCGTTTTTTTCGATAGACACCAGCATGGACCCTGTCAGAGCCGCCGCCACGTTTTCGCTCCACTCCACGGCGCAGACACCGCCCCGTTCCAGATAGTCCTCCCAGCCGATGTCCCACAGGTCTTCCTCAGAGGAAAGCCGGTACATATCAAAATGAAACAGCGGCAGCCGTCCCCCCAGATATTCGTTGACAATGGTATAGGTGGGGCTGGTCACCGGCTCTTTGTAGCCCAGGCCCCGGGCAAGGCCCCGGGTAAAGGCGGTTTTTCCTGCCCCCAGGTCTCCCCGATAGGCCAGCACCGTGCCGGGGGTCAGGGTCTGGGCCAAACGCTCCCCCAGGGCTTCCGTTTCTTCCGGGGAATTGGTAATATACTCCATAAAAGTCCCTCTTTGGTCTGTTTTTATTTCGTGTTTTTCAGCTTTTCCGCCTGGTCCGCCGTGGCCAGGGCGTCAATGATCTCGTCCAGGTCTCCGTCCATGATGGCATCGATTTTATAAAGGGTCAGGCCCACCCGATGGTCCGTCACCCGGCCCTGGGGAAAATTGTAGGTCCGTATCCGCTCGTTGCGCATCCCGCTGCCCACCTGGCTGCGGCGCAGACCCGTGACCTCGCTGCTGAGCCGCTGCTGCTCCTGCTCGTAGAGTTTGGAGGCCAGCATCCGCATACATTTTTCCCGGTTCTGAAGCTGGCTCCGCTCCTCCTGGCAGGCCACCACAATGCCCGTGGGTTTGTGGATGAGCCGCACGGCGGAGCTGGTTTTGTTGACGTGCTGACCACCGGCACCGGAGGCCCGGTAGACCTGCATTTCGATGTCTGCGGGGTTTAATTGTACGTCCACTTCTTCCATTTCCGGCAGCACCGCCACGGTGGCGGTGGAGGTGTGGACCCGGCCACCGGACTCGGTTTCCGGCACCCGCTGGACCCGGTGGACACCGGACTCATACTTCATCCGGGAGAAGGCCCCCCGGCCGTTCAGCACAAAGTCCGCTTCTTTGACACCTCCCAGTTCCGTCTCGTTGTAGTTCATCAGCTCCACGCTCCAACCCCGGCGGGCGGCGTACATGGAGTACATGCGGAACAGGCTGTGGGCAAACAGCGCGCTTTCCTCCCCGCCAACGCCCCCCCGGATCTCCACGATGACGCTTTTTTCGTCATTGGGGTCCTTGGGCAGCAGCAGAATTTGCAGTTCCCGGTAGAGCCGCTCCTTTTCCTGCTTGGCGTTTGTAAAGGTCTCCTGGCACAGTTCTTTCATTTCCGGGTCGGACATCAGCTCCTGGGCTTCTTCCATCTCCCGGCAGGCCCGGTTGTAGGCGGCAAAGGCCTCCACGATCGGCTCCAATTCGTTTTTCTCCCGCAACAGGCGGGTGGCAAGCTTGGGGTCTGCGTAAAAATCCGGCTGCTCGGATTTGGCGCAAAGCTCCTCATATCGGCTGGATACCGCATCCAGTTTTTCCAGCATGGTTTCACTCCTTCAAGATTTTTCCCGGATACCTCCGGCACTTTGGGGCAAAGTAATTACAGCCGCCGATAGACATTCAGTACACAGCTGGCGGTATCTTCCAGGGTTTCGGTGGCGGCCAGACGCTCCGCCCCCGCCCGGCTGACCCGGAACACATGGGGGGTCATGGAAAAGAGCTGGCCGATCTGTTCCCCCTCCACCCGGAATGAAAACCGGATGGGGCGGCTGGATAGCAGGGCAAACCCCGGCAGATCCCGGGCCGTTTCCTTTTCCTTGTGGATGATTTTGTCATAAATAATGGATTTAAGACCCAGAAGATGATCTTCCGCCGCCAGGATCTCCAGAAACAGGCCGTCCTTTTGCAAAACCCTGTGGTATTCTTCCGGCAGTGTCAGGGCAAACAGGCTGGTCATCACCCCCACGCTTTCGGAGGGCAGGGGGATGTGGGCGGCAGTGGCGCAGAGCCACCGGGCGTTTTTATACCGGGCGGCGGCACAGCGCACCGCCTCTTTGGAAATATCCAGCCCCGTCAGCGGAAGCCCCAGGGCCTGGGACAGGGCGGCGCAGTAATACCCCTCGCCGCAGCCCACGTCCAGCAGTTCCCCCTGGGCCCCGTACGCCCGGGCGGCATCAATAAGGGCCTGGGCAATGGGCCGGTAGAGACCCGTATCCAGAAAGGCCCGGCGGGAGAGCACCTGTTCCCGGGTGTCCCCTGGGTCTAAGGAGTGCTTGCGCTGCACCGGCAGCAAATTCACATAGCCCTGTCTGGCAATATCAAAACTGTGGCCCCGGGGGCAGACCAGCTGTTTTTCCCGTTTTTCCAAAGCTTCCCCGCACAACGGGCAAATCAGTTCCATTGTCCCATCCTCCCGATTTCCTTTACCCCTTATCATACCCCAATTTCCCGTTCCCGTCAAACCAAATCTTCCCAAAAGGAGGGGTTTTCTTGCGAAAGCTGCTATGTTTGCTTCTTTTCTGCCTGATGCTCCCGGTGGGAGCCCAGGCGGAGGCCCCCACCGTGGCCCTGACCTTTGATGACGGGCCCTCCGGCAGGTTCACCCAGGCCCTTTTGGAGGGGCTGGAAGCCCGGAATGTCCAGGCCA
This sequence comes from uncultured Oscillospiraceae bacterium, assembly GCA_934591845.1. Classification (GTDB taxonomy): domain Bacteria; phylum Bacillota; class Clostridia; order Oscillospirales; family Oscillospiraceae; genus Faecousia. The sequence goes on from CAKTPO010000003.1 coordinate 14,343, forward strand.
CCTTTTTTCTCTGCGGCTACCGGATCCGGCAGTATCCAGAGCTCCCGGAAAAAATACTGGCAGGGGGCCATGAGTTGGGCTGCCACGGCTACACCCACGACTCCATGGACACCATGAGCCGCCGGGACATTGCCGGAGAGATCCAGGCCACGCTGGATCTCATGCCGGAAAACGCCAAAGTCACCCTGCTGCGGCCCCCCGGGGGCTGCTGGGGGGAGGGACTAAAACAGGTGGCCAAGGTGAAAAAAATGCCCATCCTGCAATGGTCCGTAGACCCGCAGGACTGGGCGATCCACGATGCTTCCGTAGTGAAAGCAAGGGTTCTGAAAGATGTTCGGGACGGGGATGTGATTTTGCTCCACGACATGTCCGACAGTTCCGTAAAGGCGGCTCTGGCCATTGTGGATGCCCTCACCGCCCGGGGCTACCGGTTCACCACGGTCTCCGGCCTGGCAGCCCTTCGGGACACCAAGCTGGAACCGGGGCGCATCTACAGAAGATTCGAACCAAAAGAACAAGCCCCTACTGAGCCATCTTGAATACAATGCCGATCACCGCCGAAAGGGCGATAAAGGCCACGGGATGGAGCTTTTTGACCTTCGGCACATACCGGGAGCAGACCAGCACCAGCACAAACAGGGCAATGGACTTGACATTCAGCACCATGGCCCCAATGTCATACACGCTGGACATCCGGAACAGGGCATAGAGCATGATTTCCAGCCCTGCGGCACTGATGAGGGCCACAGAGGCGGGCCGCAGACCGTAGAGGGTGTTGTCAACCAGGCGGCTGGTTCTGAATTTGTCCAGGAAGTAGGCAATAATGAGAATGCAGATCACCGAGGGCATGACGAGGCCCACCGTGGCGATCAAGGCCCCGCCGATGCCGCCCCACAGGCTGCCGGTGCCGCTGCCCACGGTAAAGCCCACGTAGGTGGCCATGTTGACCCCCATGGGGCCGGGGGTGCTTTCAGACACGGCGATCATATCCGCCAGCTGCCCGGAGGTATACCAGCCGGTTTTGCTGGCAATGTCCTGCAAAAAAGGCACCGTGGCCATGCCGCCGCCAACGGCAAACAGGCCGGTTTTGAAGAATTCCCAGAAAAGTCGCAAAAAAATCATTTTCCTCTTACCCCCCATTTTGCCAGCAGATTCCCAAGGACCCCCGCCACGATCACGGAAAGCACCGGAGAAAAGTCAAAGAACACCGCCGCCAGGAACAGGCCGATATACAGCGCCAAGGTCGCCTTGTCCACCACGGCGGATTTAATAAGCTTTAGCACCGCGTTGAGAATAAACACGCACACGCAGACCCGGATGCCCGCCAGGGCGTTCTGCACCCAGAGAATGTCCGCAAAGTTGTTGATGAGGGCGGCAATCACGGAAATGAGAATCAGGGAGGGGGCGATCACGCCGAAGGTGGCCACAATGCCCCCGATGTTCCCGGCCCGTTTCCGGCCGATGAAGGTGGCGGTATTCACGGCGATAATGCCCGGGGTACACTGGCCGATGGCAAAATAATCCGCCAGTTCCTCCTGGGTGGTCCAGTCCCGGTTTTCAACCAGTTCCCGCTGCAAAATCGGCAGCATGGCATAGCCGCCCCCAAAGGTCACGGCACCGATGCGGAAGAACAGCAGAAACATGTTCAATAGTTCACGAAACATTGGTTTTTCCTCTTTTCTGTTCTGTCTTAAGGAAGCTCTGATTAAATCGGCAAGAGCTGGCGGCGAGAGATTTTGTTTCCAGGCAAGGTTCTAAAAGTGAGGGAATACTCTATGTACCCGCAAGGGGTATGCCGCATCCGTAAGCCAGCTTGCGCTGGCAACGGCTGCGCTATATTTCCCACTTTTAGAACCGCAGCATGGAAGCAAAAAATCCGCCGTCCAGCCGCAGACGATTTATTCAGAGTTTCCCTAACACGGGGGGATTATACCACAGCTTTCCATCTGTTGCAACGGCCGGGAAGAATTTTTAGGGCCCCCGCCAACTTCATGGGAACTTAATATTTCCCCGCTTTTTCTTTTAATATTCTCCGGGTATACTGTTTGTAAAGGTAATAAGCAGTTACCTGTGTTTCTTTTTCATTTTCTCCTCCAATTGTTCAGCCCCCAGAGCCTTTGGCCCTGGGGGCTTGAACCGTTTTGGGGGTGTTTACCCCCAGAGCCCGACTTCAAAAAGGGCTCTGGGATTTTTTCTTGAAATGTTCAAAAATGCAGTGTACAATAAAATGACCCTTTCGTTGGGGGATTCCAAGGCCTGGATGCCGGGCCGAAAAAAGGATGGTCATAATGAAAGAAAACAGAAAACTGATGCGGGAGATTCTGAACGATGTCCGCCACGATATGACCGACGAGGAAGTGCTGAATCTTCTGGCGGACAGCAAGATTTCCGAGAACCCCGCCGGGGAAAAATACACCCTGGGCCAGCGGGCGGCAGATAGTATTGCCAGATTTGCCGGAAGCTGGGCCTTTATCTTCTCCTTTACCGGGGTGCTGGTATTGTGGATGGTGGTCAACGTGGTGCTGGCCTCCCATGCCTTTGACCCCTATCCCTTTATCCTGCTGAACCTGGTGCTCTCCTGTGTGGCAGCCATCCAGGCGCCGCTGATCATGATGAGCCAGAACCGTCAGGAAGAAAAGGACCGCCGTCGGGCGGAGAACGACTACAAGGTAAACCTGAAAACCGAGATCATGATCGAAGACCTCTACGACAAGGTAAACCTGCTGCTGGCCAAACAGGCGGAGCAGGAAAAGAGCCGCAAAGAACCGGAGAAAACCGAACACGAGGCCAAGGCGCTGTAGGGGATACAGCGCCTTTTTCATAGGGCACGGCCCATTTTATGAATATTGACTTTATATGTCACGTTCTTGCCATTGGCAACAGGCGCTTCCCCGGTGGTACAGGGGGAGAACGGGTGGAAATATTCATGTTTATACCGGATGCACAATTTGGTGGGGGTAAAACTGACGGAAATGCCGAAAAATCAGGAAGCGCAAGATGTCTAAAGTATTCCGCAACATTCTTGTTGAGTCCGGCGAAATAAATCGTATACTAGGGGTAGGCGCAAATCTATCTTCACAAACCATCCCAAAGGACTTTTTACAGGAGGTTTTTCACGATGTCTGATGCAAGAAAAGTAGGCCGGGTGACCATCCCCACGGATCTGGACGTGGTACCCGAAACCCTGGAAATTATGAAGCGTTGGGGCGCAGATGCCATCCGGGACTGTGACGGCACCGATTTCCCCGCAGAGCTTCAGGGGCAGAATGCCAAAATCTACTCCACCTACTACACAACCCGGAAGGACAACGCCTGGGCCAAGGCCAACCCGGACGAGGTGCAGCAGTGCTATATTATGACCGGTTTCTACACCGCCGCGGGCGAGGCTCTGGAAATCCCGCTGATGAAGGGCATTTCCCCGGAGCTGATGCAGGTCAACACCCGGGACGACATCAAGCGTTGGTGGGAAGTCATGGACCGGACCACAGGCACCCCCATTGCCCCGGAAACCTGGGACTATAACGGGGAAACCGGCTGCGTGGTCATCCACAAACCCCAGGCCTTCCACGAGTACACCGTGGCATTCCTGGCCTACCTCATCTGGGACCCGGTGCATATGTACAATGCCGTCACCAACAACTGGCAGAACTTTGAGCATCAGATCACCTTTGACGTCCGCCAGCCCAAGACCCACAAGTTCACCATGGAGCGGCTGCGGAAGTTCATTGCGGATCATCCTTACGTCAACGTCATCCGCTACACCACCTTCTTCCATCAGTTCACTTTGATGTTTGACGAACTGAAACGGGAAAAGTTCGTGGACTGGTATGGCTATTCCGCCTCTGTCTCTCCCTACATCCTGGAACAGTTTGAACAGGAAGTGGGCTACAAGTTCCGGCCCGAGTTCATTGTGGATCAGGGCTATTACAACAACCAGTACCGGGTACCCTCCAAGGAATTCAAGGACTTCCAGGCCTTCCAGCGTCGGGAAGTGGCGAAACTTGCCAAGGAAATGGTAGACATCACCCATGAGCTGGGCAAGGAAGCCATGATGTTCCTGGGCGACCACTGGATCGGCACGGAGCCTTTTATGGAGGAGTGGAAGACCATCGGCGTAGATGCGGTGGTGGGCTCCGTGGGCAACGGCTCCACCCTGCGGCTGATCTCCGACATCCCCGGCGTCAAGTACACCGAGGGCCGGTTCCTGCCCTACTTCTTCCCGGATACCTTCCACGAGGGCGGCGACCCTGTAAAGGAAGCCAAGGAAAACTGGGTCACTGCCCGGCGGGCCATTCTCCGCAAGCCCATTGACCGCATCGGCTACGGCGGCTACCTGAAACTGGCCCTCCAGTTTCCGGAGTTTATTGACTATGTAGCCTCTGTCTGTGACGAGTTCCGGGAGCTGTATGAGAACATCAAGGGTACCACCCCCTACTGCGTCAAGACCGTGGCCGTGCTGAACAGCTGGGGGAAAATGCGCTCCTGGGGCTGCCACATGGTTCACCATGCCCTGTATCAGAAGCAGAACTACTCCTACGCCGGCATCATCGAGGCCCTGTCCGGTGCGCCCTTTGATGTGAAGTTCATCTCCTTTGACGACATCCGGAAAGACCCCGCATTGCTTGACACCATTGACGTGGTCATCAACGTGGGTGACGGCGATACCGCCCACACCGGCGGCGCAGAGTGGGAAGACCCCACCGTTTCCGCGGCGGTGCGGAAGTTCGTCCACCGGGGCGGCGGCTTCATCGGTGTTGGCGAGCCCACCGGCCACCAGTACCAGGGCCACTATTTGCAGCTGGCCAGCATCCTGGGCGTGGAAAAGGAAACCGGCTTCACCCTGAACTACGACAAGTACAACTGGGAGCAGCACCCGGATCACTTCATCCTGGAAGACGTTGCCGACCAGGTAGACTTTGGCGAGGGCAAAAAGAGCATCTACGCCCTGGACGGCACGGAAATTCTGGTTCAGAAAGACAAGGAAGTCCAGATGGCCGTCAACGCTTTCGGAAGCGGCCGCAGCGTTTACATTTCCGGTCTGCCCTACTCCTTTGAAAACAGCCGGGTCCTCTACCGGGCCATCCTGTGGTCTGCCCACAGCGAGGAAGCCCTGCACAAGTGGTTCTCCTCCAACTACAACGTAGAAGTCCACGCTTTCGTTGCCAACGGCAAATACTGCGTTGTGAACAACACCTACGCCCCCCAGGATACCACCGTCTACACAGACCGCGACAGCTTCCAGCTCCACCTGGAAGCCAACGAAATCCGCTGGTACAACCTGTAAAAAAACGCCCCCGACAGCCAAAACGAGCTGCCGGGGGCGGTTTTGTTTACCAAAATCTGCCGGGAGAGGGCAATGGGAATTGACAATTGACAATGAACAATTGACAATTATTGGAGCGACCAACGTTGTTCATCTGTATCCGTCTGTTAAAGTATGTAGGGAACGGCCTATGTGCCGTTCCGCTGCGTGGCAAATATAACCTGTGCAAATAAACTTGAACCACCCACCGATTATGTCATTCCGAGACCGCAGTGAGTCGAGGAATCTTCCCAAGTGGCAAGTTTTATCTTGTGTTGGTTCATTCTGCCACGTGGTGGATTCCTCCACTCCGCTTGCGCTACGGTCGGAATGACAATGGGGGGATGTTTCTACGGATTCGCCCATTGTTTTTGCAATATTTCAGGTTGCCCCGCTTCCCTCATCAGTCAGGGCTGCGCCCTGCCAGCTTCCCCGGTGGGGAAGCTTTTGTTCCGTGTTTTCGGGTTCTGGTATTTTCGGAAACAGTTCCGTCCTCTCAGGTGTGACAATAAAAACGCTCTTGAATCGTACTGAGTAGTGCGATTCAAGAGCGTTTTTTTTGTTTTAATTCGTCCCGCAGGGACTCAACAATTGTCAATTGTCAATTGTTCATTGTCAATTCAATCCCAACTGTCAACTGTCCACTGTCAACTGTCCACTCAAAAATACAGTTCCGATGCCAGATTCCCGTGGACGTACCAGCACACGGCTTTGCGCATGAAGTCTTCCGTGACACCGAAATAGTCGGCCAGATCCCAGAGTTCGGTGTGGCCCTGGGCGATGGCATCGTCCAGGCAGTCTACGGGGATGAGGGTTTCGATGGCCCATTTGTCGGCGTGGTTTTCGTGGCGTTGGCGGCAGTCGATGGCGGCGTAGAGGTTGTAGAAGCTGCCTGTCAGGCAGTGGCCCAACTCGTGGCTCAGGTGCATGCGCTCCTGGATGCCGCCGTCCAGCACCCGGTCATCCACGCCGATGTAGCATTTCCCGTCGGGCTCCATCAGGGACATGGAGCCGATTTCCTTCATAGGGTACCGGAGGACGGCAATATTCTGCCTGGAAGCCAGGGCATACAGTTCCGGTACCTGGGTCATGGCTACTCCTTTTTGTTCCGCTCTTTTTTATTTTTTTTGGCTTCCCGCTGGCGGACATAGGCGGCGAAGTCCAGAACTTCGTGGTACATTTCGTCGGTGATTTCGGCGCTGCCTCCAAAGAGGGCAAATTTTATATCCTGACTGGTGACCAGGTGGTGCACCGCTTCCGGGTCTTCATCCTCCTGGGTGCCCAATAGCTCTGATACGGAGATGCCGAAATAGCGGCAGAGCTTGTCAATGACGTTGCCGGAGGGTTTGGTACTGGGCTCTTTTTTCCATTTTGTAACGGTGGATTTGCTGAGGCCGGCATCAATGGCGGCCTTGGAGGTGCTGATGCCCCGCTGTTTGCAGAGCTGGACAAATCGTTCGTAGAACATACTAAGGACACCCTTTCCTAGGTGAAACTCTGAATAAATCGTCTGCGGCTGAGCGGTGGATCTTTTGCCGATTTCATCAGAGCTTCCCGGTCTTCCTCGGAAATGATTGAAAAAAGTAAACTACCTCCACTTGACAAGTTCAAACAAATGTACTATAATGCAGATAGTTGAAATAAAAGAACACTTCCGGACGTATATGGCAGCGAATCAGAGGCGTGGTTGCGTATCAGCTACATAAACGTAGGTATATACTACCATATTTGTTTTCGTTTTTCAACTATTGACTGCTCAAATTTTGCAAATACGTCGAATAAATTTTGCAAAATGAGTATAGCGAAAGTTGTGTCCAATAAATCGGACTAATGAAGGAGGCGGGAAAAAATTGGTGCAATGGAAAAGAAACCCGGGAAAATACGGGGAAAAACCCAGGCAGCCCAGGCTTATGGGGTGGAAAAAATGACGGAGCCCTGGGTATTGGAGCAGCTGCGGCAGGACCGGTGGGATAAAATTCTTGCCAGCCGTCCCCGGTGCTGCCTGTGCCTGGAGCCGATTTTGCAGGATGAAGCCCTGGTTCTGGCAGGAAAGCACTATTGTGACCGGTGTCTGGACCGGCACAGACAGGAGGTGGAGCCGGAGTGATGCCGGACTGGGAAGGGATCCGGGAGGACTACGCCCGGGGGGAAACGTTCACGGCTTTGGAGCGAAAATACGCCGTGGCCCGGTCCACCCTCCGGGGCCGGGCCCATCGGGAGGGCTGGCAGCGGCGGAATGAACCCCAGGAGAAAGTTCAATGCAATGAACTTTCTCAGGCCCGGATGGACCGGGTGGCGGCGCTGGCGGATGCCCTGCTTGGCTGCCTGGAACGGGCGGTGGAGGAGCTGGACACGGTGACGGAATCCGTCAGGGAAAAGGCCAAAAAGGAGGATGGGGGAGAGGTGACCACGGATTTTCAGCGGCTGCTGCCCCAGGAAAAGGGCATCATCGACCGGGGCGGGCTCAAGCAGCTGACGGGGGTCTTAAAGGATTTGAAAGAGGTGCTGGTGCTGCGTTCCGAGGGGGACACCCGGGAGCAGGAGGCCCGGATCGCCAAGCTTCAGCGGGACTTGAGCCCGGAGACGGAAAAGTCCTTTACCGTATTGCTGGAAGGAGCGTGTCAGGACTATGCCCAGTAAGACCCTGACCATGCCCCGGCCCAATGAAAAACAGGTGCTGGCCCTGGGGGAACGGCACCGGTATGTGGGCTACGGCGGGGCCCGGGGCGGGGGCAAAAGCTGGTTTGTCCGGTGGAAAGCGGTGCTGCTGAGCCTGCACTACCCCGGCATCAAGATCCTCATCACCCGGCGGACCTACAAAGAGCTCTTTAACAACCACATTGCCCCCTTGCAGCAGATGCTTAGCGGCATAGCAGAATACAAGTCTACGGACAAGCTTTTTAAGTTCCCCAACGGCAGCACCATTTCCTTTGGCTACTGCGCCGACGAGGGAGATTTGGGCCAGTACCAGGGGGCGGAGTATGACGTGTGGTTTGCCGACGAGGCGGGGCAGTTTCAGGAGGGGTGGCTGACCCAGATCGATGCATGTGTCCGAGGGGTCAACGGCTTCCCCAAACGGACCTACTATACCTTAAACCCCGGGGGCCCCGCCCACGGCTATTTCAAGCGGCTCTTTATTGACCGGAATTTTACCCCGGAGGAACACCCGGAGGACTATGCCTTTATCCAGGCCCTGTGTACCGACAACAAGGCCCTGATGGCCTCTCAGCCGGAATACCTGCGGGCCCTGGAAAAGCTGCCTCCCAAGCTGCGGCAGGCCTGGCTCTATGGCCGGTGGGACGTATACGAGGGTCAGTTTTTTGAAGAATTCCGGGATGACCCCCGGCACTATCAGGACAGGCGCTTTACCCATGTGATCGAGCCCTTTGAGATCCCCAGGGACTGGCCCATTTACAGAAGCTTCGACTGGGGCTATCACCGGCCCTTTTCCTGCGGCTGGTGGGCGGTGGACCGGGACGGGGTGGCCTACCGCATTCTGGAATTCTACGGCTGCCGGGGAGAGCCCAACGAGGGGGTGCGGTGGCCCCCGGATCAGGTCTTTGAAAAAATCCGCTCCATTGAGCGGGAGCATCGGTTTCTGGCAGGGAAACGGATCATTGGCATTGCCGACCCTGCCATCTGGGATGCCTCCACCGGCGAGAGCATTGCGGATACCGCCGCCAAGCACCAGGTTTTCTTCTCCCCCGGGGACAACAAGCGGATCCCCGGCTGGATGCAGCTGCACTACCGGCTGTGGTTTGACGGCCAGGGCATGGCAAAGCTTTATGTGTTCAAAAACTGCAAGCATTTTATAAGGACACTGCCCTTATTACAGTATGACAGCGTGAATTCCGAGGATTTGGATACGGAGGGGGAAGACCACGCGGCGGACGAGGCCCGGTATTTCTGCATGGCCCGACCCATCCCCGCAAGAGCGGCCCCGGAGGTACGGGAAAAAACCGGGGCGGAACTGTTTTTGGACATTGAGGAACAATGGACGGCCTACGTCAGGCCGGGAATGGAGATTCTACATGGAAAAGAAGAATGTGATCGGCCCGGAGGAGCTGCGGAAAGCCCGACAGACCCTGAACCGGTATCGCCAGGGCAAGGCCAATCTGGAACGGCGGGTCATTGAAAATGAGCAGTGGTACCGGATGCGGCACTGGGAATGTATGCGCAGAAGTGCAAAGGAGCAGGTGGAACCGGCTTCCGGCTGGCTCTTTAACGCCATTGCCAACAAGCATGCCGAGGCCATGGACAATTTTCCCAGGCCCAATGTGCTGCCCCGGGAGGAAGACGACGAGGCCCTGGCCCAGGCTCTGGGCAGCATCCTGCCGGTGATTTTGCAGCAGGAGGACTTTGAGGAGGTCTACGACCGGGTGATGGACGACAAGCTCAAAGGCGGTACCGGCATTTACGGGGTCTTCTGGGACCCTGAAAAGCAAGGCGGCCTGGGAGACATTGCCCTGAGCCGGGTGGATGTGCTGAACCTCTACTGGGAAAGCGGCATTACGGACTTGCAGCAGTCCCGGAATCTGTTTTATCTGCGGATGGAGGACAACGACCGGCTTTTGGAAGCCTATCCCCAGCTGGAGGGAAAGCTGACGGGGGAAGCGGACGCGGGGCAGAAACCCCAGACCGAGGACCGGGTGGACACCACGGACAAGTCTGCCGTCATCGACTGGTACTACAAAAAGACGCAGCAGGGAAAACAGGTGCTGCACTACTGCAAATTTGTCGGGGACACGGTGCTATTTGCCACGGAAAACAGACATGAGTACCGGGACCGGGGATGGTATGACCATGGGCTCTACCCCTTTGTGATGGATCCCCTGTTCCGCACGGCGGGAAGCCCCTGCGGCTTTGGCTACATCGATGTGGCCAAGTCCGCCCAGGAGTATGTGGACCGGGGCAACCAGGCCATTTTGCAGAACATGCTCTCCTCTGCCCGCCCCCGGTATTTTATCCGGGTGGACGGGGCGGTCAACGAGGAGGAGTACGCCGATCTGAGCCGGGATTTCATTCACGTAGACGGCAATCTGGGAGACGACAGCATCAAGCCTGTGGGTACCAAGGGCCTCAGCGACATCTATCTGTCCGTGGTCAACGGGAAAATCGACGAACTCAAAGAGGTCACGGGCAACCGGGATGTCTCCAACGGCGGCACGGTTTCCGGCGTGGTGGCGGCTTCGGCCATTGCGGCCATGCAGGAGGCGGGCTCCAAGCTCAGCCGGGACAGCGGCATGGCCTCCTACCGGGCCTTCCGGAAGGTGTGCCTGATGATGGTGGAACTCATCCGGCAGTTTTACGAGCTGCCCCGGTGCTTCCGGATTTTGGGCAAACGGGGCAGTCAGGAATTTATCAGCTTTTCCAACGCCGGCATGAAGCCCCGGCCCCGGGGCATGGAACTGGGGGTGGAACTGGGCAGCCACACGCCCCTGTTCGATGTGGAGATCGGGGCGGAAAAGCAGAGCCCCTATTCCCGGCTCAGCCAGAATGAAATGGCCATGCAGTTCTACACCGCCGGACTTTTTGACCCCGCCCGGTGGGACCAGGCGGTGGGAGCCCTGGAAATGATGGACTTTGACGGGAAAAATAAGGTGCTGCAATACGTCCGGGACAACGGCGGCAAATACCTGGCCCAGCAGCAGGGAGAAATGCTCCGGCTGCGAAACGAAAACAATCTGCGCCAAAGAATGGCTGTGGCCAACGCCACTAGCCCTGTTTAAGGAGGAAGAACAATGATCCATACCCATTTTTTCAGAGACAAAGACCGTGGCACCGTGGAAATGGAAATGCAGGGCCACGCCAAAACCGCCCCCAAGGGCCAGGATCTGGTCTGTGCGGCGGCCACCATGCTGGCCTATACCCTGGCCCAGGCGGTGCAGTTTTTGTATGAGCAGGGCCGGTTCCTGGAAAAGCCCCATATCCAGCTGGTGGATGGCTACGCCAAAATCGTGGTGCGGCCCAAGCCCACTGCCATGGCCGAGACCATGATGGCCTACTGGGTGGCCCAGGCCGGGGCCTTCGTATTGGAGCGGAACTACCCCGGCGCCGTCAGCCTCATGTCCATGGAGGTGTGAGATGACCGATTACTTTGTAAACTACCGGGCCCTGCAGCTGTTCGCGGAAGCGGCAGGCCCGGAGTCGGGCGTAACGGAGGTGGGCGCCCAGCCTCAAGCCGAACCCTCCCAGGGCCGGGAGGACTTCGAGAAACTGATCCAGGGCCCATACAAAGAGGCCTACGATGCCAGGGTGCAGAGCATTCTGCGGCAGCGGCTTAAAAACAGCCGGGAAACGGCGGAGCAATTCGCCGCGGCACAGCCTTTGCTTCAGTATATGCAAAAAGCCCTGGGCATGGAGGGCCAGGACTACGGGGCCATGGAAAAGGCCCTGCGAGAGCGTTTGCCGGAACAGCCGGAGCCTGCCGAGCAGCAGCGGCAGACCCAGGAAATTCAGGCAGGTGCTGAACAAATGCTTGCCCAGTGGCACAGCCAGGCCCAGACCATCCGGGAGACCTATCCGGAATTCGATTTGGAAAAGGAAATGCTGGACCCGGGCTTTCGTCAGCTGCTTCGTGCCCGTGTGGATATGCAGACGGCCTATGAGATCCGCCACAAGCAGGAGATCATACCCGCTGCCATGGCCTATGCGGCCCAAAGGGTGGAGCGGCATCTGGCGGAAAAGCTTCGGGAAACCAGCCCCCGTCCCCCGGAAAACGGTCTGACCCCCTCCGGCGCAGCCCCCCTGGGAAACCGGGTGGAAAAGCTGAGCCGAAAGGAGCTGGCGGAACTGTGCCGCCGGGTGGAGCGAGGCGAGCGAGTCAGTTTTGCTTAGGAAAAATAAAAAAACAAAGGAGCTATCTATGGAAATGAACTTTTTGCAGCTGTTTGCGGAGAACCCCCAGGTCAATGTGACCACGGATCCGGGCCTTTCCGCAGAGAACAGGACCTTTTATGACCGGGCCCTCATCGAGGAGGCGGGCCCCAACCTGATCCACGGCCAGTTTGGCCAGAAGCGGCCCATTCCCAAAAACGGGGGCAAGCGCATCCAGTTCCGCCGGTATGCGGGACTGCCCAAGGCTCTGAAGCCCCTGACCGAGGGCGTGACCCCCGAGGGCCGGAAGCTCAGCGCCACCGCCGTGGAGGCAGAGGTGAACCAGTACGGCGACTTCGTGTGTCTGTCTGACGTATTGGATCTGACGGCCATTGACAACAATGTGCTGGAAGCCACTAAGGCCGTGGGCCGTCAGGCGGGCATGACCCTGGACACCATTACCCGGAACGTCTTGCAGTCCGGCACCAATGTGTACTACTGCCCCAAGGTGGATGCCGCCGGCAAGCAGACTCCTGTGGCGGACCGCTCCGGCTTGGACAAGACCTGCACCCTGACGGTGGACACCGTCAAGAAGGTGGCCGCCATGCTGAAAGCCGCCAACGCCCCCAAAATCGCCGGGGACTATGTGTGCGTGCTCCATCCCTATGTGGCCTATGATATTATGTCCGACCCCCGTTGGGAGGAAATGCACAAGTACGCCACCCCCGACAACATGTATGAGGGCGAGATCGGCCGTATTGCCGGTGTCCGCTTTGTGGAGACCTCTGAGGCGGCGGTATACAAGGGTACGGAAAACGACTGCCCCCAGGGTCTGGCGGTGTTCGGCTGCCTGTTCCTGGCAGAGGGTGCCTACGGCGTGACGGAAGTCACCGGCGGGGGCCTGACCACCATCATCAAGCAGCTGGGTTCCGCCGGTACCGCTGACCCCCTGGATCAGCGCAGCACCGTGGGCTGGAAAGCATTGCAGACGGCGGAGATCCTCATGGAGCCCTACCTCATCCGGGTAGAGTGCTGCTCCGCCTTCTCCCCCACGGCAGAAGCCAACTAAGAATAGAAGCCAGCCCCCAGGCCATGGGCCTGGGGGAACAGAAGAAAGGAATGTGTTCTATGGAAGAAAAAGTGACCATTCGGATGCCCCTGACCCGGGAAGAACGGGAGGACGTGTTTGTGGGCATCAACGGCAAAACCTGGCTGATCCAGCGGGGCGTGGCGGTGGAGGTGCCCTGGAATGTGGCCAAGGTTCTGGCCCGCCGGGAAAAGAGTCTGGCCCAGGCCATGGCCTTTGAAGCCCAGGCGGCCCAGCCCCTGCAGAGCCTGGAGGGCCGATAAATGACGGTGCGGGAGGTCATGGAGGCCACGGACCGGCGACGGCCCAATCTGTACAGCCGGGAGGAAAAGCTGCGCTGGCTGGAAGAAGTGGAGGCCATGGTCTGGGGGGCCCTGGAAGCCTTTCACGCTGTGGTGGGCCCCTATCCCGGCCTTCGCCAGGAGGACTGGCTGGGGAAAAAGCTGATGCTGCCCCAGGCCTTTACGGGGCTGTATTTCCTGTGGCTGGAAGGCTCCATCTACTATGCCGACCAGGAATTTTCCCTTTACAACAATGCCATGAGCCGGTTCAACGCCTTGTGGAAGGAATTTTTCGCCTGGTGCTGCCGGACCATTCCCCAGCCGGGAAAGGCCCTGCGGTATCTGTAAAGGAAAGGGGGGATGGGCGGTGGAAATGCCCATGCTGAAACGGGTTTGGAGCCGCCGCCATACGGTGGATGCCTTCGGGGGCCTGGACCGGGGGGCCCGCATCGGGGACGGAAGCTTTTCTCAGATGGAAAACCTCTGCGCCGACTTTTACCCGGCTCTGGGCCCCCGTCCCGGCCGGATGCAGACGGAACTGCAAAACGTTACGGCCCTGGGGGCCGGGGAGGGGCTGTGCTACACCCAGGGGAAATACCTGGTGCTGCCGGACCGGAAAGTGGACTTGGGCCTGACAAAGCAGGGGCCTAAAAAGCTTGTAAACATGGGGGCCTATGTGCTGGTGTTCCCGGATAAAAAATACGCCAGCACCGCAGACCCCTCAGACTTTGGCTGCCTGGAAGCCAGCTTCCCCGGGGAAGTGGCCGTGACCCTGACCCCCTGCACGCTGGAGGGTGCAGACCGGCTGCCGGACTTTGTCCAGTCCACGGAGCCAACGAAGCCTGCCAATAAGGCCCTGTGGCTGGACACCTCTTTTCACCCCCAGGTGCTCAAGGAGTGGTCCGCCGCCTCGGGCCTCTGGGTCACGGTGCAGACCGCCTACGTCCGGCTCTCCGCCCCGGGCATCGGCAAGGACTTCCGGCTCTATGACGGTGTGACCATTCAGGGAGCCGGGGAGTTAGACGGCGGCAATGCCCTCTGGCTTGTCACGGAGGACAGCCTGGTGATTTCCGGCGTTCTGGCCGGGAAAACCACCGTGGAGCAGGGATTGCGGGTCATGCGACAGGTGCCGGAGATGGACTATGTGACGGAGTGCGGCAACCGGCTGTGGGGCTGCCGTTTTGGCCCCGGGGCCGATGGGAAAATGGTCAATGAGCTCTACGCCTCCAAACTGGGGGATTTCCGGAACTGGAATTGCTTTATGGGCCTGTCTACCGACAGCTATACCGTGGGCGTGGGCAGCCAGGGCCCCTTTACCGGGGCGGTGACCTACCTGGGTATGCCCATTTTCTTTAAGGAGGACTGCCTGTATAAAGTCTATGGCAGCTACCCCGGGGCATTCCGGGTACAGAGCACCGTGTGCCCCGGGGTGCAGCAGGGCTGCGGGGAGAGTCTGGCCATTGTGGGCAACTCCCTGTTCTATAAGGCCCCCATGGGGGTCTGCGTTTACGATGGCTCCCTGCCCGGGGAAGTGGGCAAGGCCCTGGGGAATCTGGGAAGCCAAAGGGCCGTGGGAGCCGGGTTCGGAGACCGGTATTTCCTGAGCCTTTTAGAGGGAACGGAAGAATCCCTCTACGTGCTGGACACCCGCCTGGGCCAGTGGCACCGGGAGGAGGGGCTGCAACTGCGGCAGCTGCGGTTTTGCCAGGGCAAGCTCTACGGCCTGGACGGGGACGGGAATCTGTGGATTCTGCGGGGAGAAGACAATGAGGAGGAGGTTCGCTGGTCTGCCCAAACCGGCCGGATCTCCGGCTGGGACGGGAAAAGCCAGATTTTAACGGGCCTGGAATTGCAGCTGATGCTCTCCCGCCATGCCCACGCCCGGGTGCTGGTGCGCTATGACGATGCCGGGGCCTGGGAGACCGTGGGCACCATGACCGGCACGGATCGGCGGTTTTTCCTGCCGGTGCGGCCCAAGCCCTGCGGACATCTGGAACTGCGGTTGGAGGGCCGGGGAGACATGCGGCTGTTTTCCATCACCCGGGTCTACCGCCAGGGAAGGAGCGGCCAATGATGGGGGCAGAATGGCTGCGGCTGCCCAGTATTCAGGAGGGCACTCCGGAGGAGCAATTGCGGGACATCCGGAATTACCTGTTTCAGCTCTCCGAGCAGCTGCAATACGCCCTGTCCCACGGGGAGAGCCAGAGCGGGCAGGACTGGGATGGGATTCTTCGGGCCCTGTTAAACTCCGGGGAGCTGATGGGCAGTTTAACGGCCCTGACGGAAAAACGTCTGGAAGGCCGATACCTGAGCGGGGACAGCTGGGAAGCAGACAGGCGCCGGGTATCGGAGGAACAGGCCCAGGTGTTGTGCCGCCTGGGGGCCCTGGAAGACAGGGCCTCCCGGGAAGAACCGACCCAGAGTGGCTTCTGCGTTCCGGGAACACCGGGCATGCAGACCCAGCAGGGGGAACGGGTGCACTTTACGGCCCTGCCCCACCCGGCAAGCCCCCTGCAACAGCTACCCGACGGACATTGGCGGGTGTAAGGAGGAAGAATGGAAGAAAAGAAACGAAGGGACTATACCCCCACCGACCGGGTGGAACAGGCCCGGCAGGAGGCCCTGGCCAGTGACCGGAAGCAGCCCGGGGCCTATGTTTCCCAGTGGCAGAAGCAGCTGGATGCGGCCATGGAGAAAATTTTGAACCGGGAGGCCTTTTCCTATCAGCTAAACGGGGATGCCCTCTACCGGCAGTATAAAGACCAGGCGGTGCAGTCTGGCCGCCTGGCCATGCAGGACACCCTGGGTCAGGCAGCGGCCATGACCGGGGGCTACGGCAATTCCTACGGCCAGACTGCGGCCCAGCAGTCCTACCGGCGGCATATGGAGGATTTGTCTGACAAGGCTGCCCAGCTCTACGACAAGGCCCGGGCAGACTACGACCGCCAGGGACAGGCGGACAAGGAGAACTATGCCATGCTGCTGCAGCGGGAGAACGGCAGTCAGAACCAGTACAGGCAGGCGCTGGCCGCCTGGCAGGCGGAAAACCAGCGGCTGTGGAACCGGTATGACCGGGAGCGCAGTGCCGATTACCAGTCCTACCGGGATCAGGTGTCAGACAGCCGCTGGCAGCAGGAATTTGAGGAAGCCCAGCGGCAGTTTTATGACCAGCTGGTAAGAAGATTCGGCTGGTAGGGGCGTAGCCATGATTTTATCGACCCTGAACCGGCCCTTGCGGGTTGAGGGGGACCAGCTGGGAAGCCCCCTGACCCTGACCCTTTCCGCAGGCGGGGAGCCCTTGACGATTTGCTATCGCTGCGGCACCCGGCAGGGGGTGGTGGCGGAAAAGACTCAGAAAACCAGCATCACCTGGGTGCCCCCGGTGGAACTGGCGGCAGAATACCCGGCCTTGCAGCGCATTCCCGTAGAACTGACCCTGACCCTGTACCGGGGGGAGGAGCCGGTAGAGACCCGGCAGGAGTATTTGCTCCTGGGGCTTCCGCCCACGGAAGTCCCCCAGGGGAAGCTGGTCATTACCGATGACACCGGCACCCGGGAGCTGTGCGGCGGATTTGTCCAGGGGGTCTCTCTGGCCGCCCTTTCGGTGGAGGCCCAGGGCAGCGCCGGGGCCCCCATTGCCCGGTGCCGCCTGTACTGCGGCGGGCTTCAGGGGGCGGGGACGAAGGTCTCCTTCCCCCTGCCCCAAAGCGGCCTGATCCCGGTGCGGGCAGAGCTGTGGGACACCCGGGGCAGGCAGACGACCCTGGAAGCGAATCTTACGGTACTGCCCAGAACACCGCCCCAGGGGGCCATTTTATCCCTGGAAGAACAGGACGAGGCGGGAAACCCCCAACCCGGCGGCCCCCGGTGGCGTGTCCACGCCATGGGCATGGTCACCGCCCTTCCCGGAGTGAAGCCGGTGTTCACCCTGAAAGGAAAAACGGAAGCCGGGGAAGAAATCACCCGGGATCTGGGCCAGGGGCCCCAGATGGATGCCACCGTGGTAATCCCCAGGGTGCAGGAGCTGACCCTTCTGGTGGGGGACGGTCTGGAAACCCTGGAATTCCCCTGGGGAAACGGCCCCTTGCTGGATCTGGACATCCCGAACCGGGCCCTGGGTCTGGGCTGCCGGGGGGAGCGGGCCCAGACCGTGACCCTGGGAATGCCGGTGGACTTCCGGGGAAACCGGCTGCTGGGGCTGCCCCCGGCCCAGGATGCAGAAGAACCCCTGCCTTTGGGGCAGGCGGAGGCGGCGTATTTAAGCCCCCGGCTTCTCTGGGAGAATCCCAACCCCCAGGAGCCCTTTCTGCCTGGGGAAATTCAGGCCCAGGGGGCATTGTTTGCCGTTGAATTTACAGAAACGGCAGCAGGAGCCAGATTCTGGGAAATCGTGGGGGCCTTTGGGTTTCTTCGTGGCAGGACTTCTGGCCGGGAAGTGACACAAAGCCCCGGGGTGCTGGCCTTTGGCCCAGGGGATCCGGACAACAGCCATGCAGTGCCCCTGAAAATACTCCGGCTGCTGCCGGGAAAGGAGGGCCTATGAGCGCGACGGTGGCGGCCTCTCTCATTACAGGGCTACTGTCTCTGGCGGGGGTGGTGCTTAGCAATCTGCTCTCCGAGCGGCGGCGGGAAAACGCCCTGCGCACCGCCCAGGCGGTGACGGATGCGCAGCTGCGGGAACTGACCCGGGAGGTCCGGGAGCACAACCATTTTGCCCGGCGGATGCCAGTGGTAGAAGAACAGATCAAGGTCATCAATCACCGATTGGAGGACCTGGAAAAAGGAGGAGCATAACATATGATCAACTGGAAAGTACGTTTCAAAAACCGGAATTTCTGGCTGGCTCTGGTACCGGCCCTGCTGTTGCTGCTGCAAAGCGGGGCGGCCCTTGCCGGGGTAGAGCTGGAACTGGGGGCCCTGCAGGGGCGGCTACTGGATTTTGTCAACGCCGCCTTTGGCCTGTTGGCGATTCTCGGCATCGTCAACGACCCCACCACCCAGGGCCTGACTGACAGCCCCCGGGCCCTGAGCTACCGGGAGCCCC
Organism: uncultured Oscillospiraceae bacterium; assembly: GCA_934591845.1. Classification (GTDB taxonomy): domain Bacteria; phylum Bacillota; class Clostridia; order Oscillospirales; family Oscillospiraceae; genus Faecousia. Next base: position 32,873 of record CAKTPO010000003.1, read on the forward strand.
AATAAAAATGCTTTAAGCGGCGGCAAACGCTCATTTTGCCCGTTCGCCGCCGCGTTCATTCACAGCTAGAACCCCCCGGAACCTACTACGGCGCAATGGCCGGCAGGCTCCGGGGGATATTTCTGGATTTACAGATCCCGGATGGCTTCTTCCAGCTTGCCCTCGTCGATGGGTTTGGCCACGTGGGCGTTCATGCCGGCGTTTTGGCATTCCTGAATGTCTTCCCGGAAGGCGTTGGCGGTCATGGCGATGATGGGGGTGGTTTTGGCATCGGGGCGGTTCAGGCAGCGGATGGTCTTGGCGGCTTCCAGACCGTTCATCACCGGCATCATAATGTCCATGAAGATGTACCGGAAAGTGCCCTCTTTGGAATTTTCAAAGGTTTCTACCGCTTCCCGGCCATTCCGGGCGGTTTTGACGGTGAGACCCATGGATTCCAGGAGTATTTGGGAGATTTCCAGATTGATGTCGTTGTCTTCCACCAGCAGGGCGGTTTTCCCGGAAAGGTTCAGTTTTTCCCGGCCTGTTTTTTTAGAAATCCGGGGGTTGGGGTCGATTTTCAGAGGCAGGTTCACCGTAAAGGTGGTGCCCACATTCTCCTGGCTGTCCATGGAGATGGTGCCGCCCATGATTTTTACAATGTCTTTCACAATGGCAAGGCCCAAACCGGTGCCGGTAAAACCGCTGGTGGCTTCCCGCTTTTCCCGGACGAAGGGTTCAAAGGCGTGTTCCTGAAATTCCTTGCTCATGCCGTAGCCGGTATCGGCGCAGACGAACTGATAGTTGGCAACGTTTCCGTCACAGGACAGCTCCCGGCAGTAGATGGTGACACTGCCACCGGGGCGGTTGTATTTGACGGCGTTGGAGGTAACGTTCATCAGCAGCCGGTTTAGATACTCGGTGCTTCCCAGAAAATACCGGTGGCGGATGGTGCTCAAGTCCTTGCCCCCGTGGAACGTCAGCCCCCGGTTGGCGGCAGAGGTTTCGATGACACTGACCACGTTGGTGAGCACGTCCACCAGGTCAAAGGGCTTTTCCTCCATGATAATGGTTTCGGACTCCACCTTGCTCATATCCAGAATGTCATTGAGAATGGTCTGCAAATAGTCCAGAGACGATAGGACTTTCTCTTTGTACACCCGGAGTTTTTCTTTATCGGAATAAAACTGGTCCGACAGCTTGATCATGCCGATGATGCCGTTTAAGGGGGTGCGGATGTCATGGCTCATGCGCCGCAGGAAGTTGGTTTTGGCCATATTGGCCCGCTCCGCCTCCTGGGCGGCGGCTTTCAGTTTTTCCCGGACGGCGACCTCGTAGCTTTTCTGCTCGTCAATGTCGAAAATGGTCATCAGCACATGGGTAACGGTGCCATGTTCATCGCATTTTTTCACGATGAAAGACAGGGTGTACCATTTCCCGTTGGTGGCTTTCAGGTCGGTGGAAATGATTTTCCGGCCCAGCAGCCGCTGGGACAGGGTGTCAAAATCGGTGAACGCCCGCAAATCCTGATAGAATTCCGGACGGATGTATTTTTGAAGCACCGTATCCTGGAAAGAGTCCAGGGACTCGGGGTAGGGAAAACCCTTGTCCTTGCCAGAGACCACCACATATTCCCTCCGAACCAGATCCACGATGCACAGGCACTCGTAGAATTCTGCCAGGGCTTCAATGACCTCATTTTTGTTGGCTTCTTCCTGGTAGGCATCTTCCAGGGCCTTTTTCTGCCGCTCCTGGGCCTCTACCAGGTCGTCAATATACCGGAAGCCCATGACCACGCAGAAGTCTTCCTCGGTTTTCAGCCGCACCACCTGCATGTCAAAATACCGGTGACCCTCCGGGGCAGGGACACACTGAAAGCGGTAGGCAAACCGTTCGTGATTTGCCAGATAGCTCTGCAAGAACGCCTTGCTGACCTTTTCCGGAAAGTCCGGGGCAGACTCCTGGACCACGTAGTTTTCATAGAAAAAGTGCATGTGGGTGGCGTATTCGTTGAAATCCCCGCCCAGAACCTGAAGGGCGTGCATGGTGTAGTCCTTCATGTCCTGCTTCACGGCGTAGATGGTGTTTTTATCCAGATTTACATAGAAAATAGCGGAATAGTCCACGGTGATGGAGTCCAGCACGCTTCTCTCCCGGATCAGGGCCTTGTTGTTGGAAATATCGATGAACGTGGTGATGATGACCCGCTGGCCCTGGGGGTTCGTTACAGAGACGGTCCGGGCCTGTACCCGGTTCCGTATTCCGTTTTTTCCGCACAGGACGCACTCGTAGGTAATGGGTCCGTCATGGTTCCGCAGCTCTTTGAGTTCCTGAACCGTCAGGTCATCGGAAAAAATCGCATCCTGAAGAATGCCCCGGAAATTGGCCTGGGCCTCCTGCAGATCCGCAAAGCCCCCCAGGCGCAGAGCCTCGGCGTTGATCTGCTGGATGGTGTAATCCGGGATGGTATAAATCAGGATGCCGTAGCAATCCATGTCCAAAAGACTTTTGAAATAGTCCTGGCTTTGCCACTTTGTCATTGTGTGTCACCTCGTCGTTATTTACCGGGCCCGCCGGTCCCGGCCCGTCTGTTGGTAAAAGGCCCGTTTGGCTTCGTACATGCTCTTTTCCGCTGCGCTGACCAGTGCGCTTACCGGGGTTTCTTCCAAGCACCCATGGGCGCAGCCTACGGAAAGATGATAGGAAGCTTTTTCAATGCGCTCCACCGCCTGTTGCAGCTGTTCTTCCACCCATTGCGGTTCCTTCTCCGGAACCAGGGCCACAAATTCGTCCCCACCAATGCGGAAGGTGTTGCTTTCCCCGAAGGCCTCCTGCATGGCCTTGCCTACAAACCGGAGCATTTCGTCTCCGGCCTCGTGGCCCTTCCGGTTGTTCAGCTCGTGCAGGCCGTTGATGTCTCCATACACGCAGGAAAGGGGACCTTTTTGCTCTGCGTATTTTTTCAGCATCCACTCATAGGCGTTCCGGTTCCGCAGGCCCGTCAGCAGATCAATGCCGTTGAGGCGGCTGACCTCCCGGGCGTACAAAAACCGCTGGTATTTCATGCACATCATGTAGCTGCAAACGATCATGCTGAGGCTGCCATAGAAGCACACATTTACAAAGTCCCCCAGTAAAACCCGCTGGTCCTTGACGGTCACTGCCGTGACCAAAAAGGCGATGCAGCCCAGGAAAATGGCCACGACCATGCGAATGGGCCGGTCTGTAAACAGCAGCGGCACCGTCAGCACCAGGGCCACAAAGGAAACGGCAGGCTCCTGGGGCCGGGCCACCGTACCCAGCATGATCCCCAGGCAGAACATTTCCGCAATATAGCCGTAGACGTTGAACAGCATGGCCCAGGGCCGCTTCCTGTATTTGACGTAGTGGGTCAGGAGGAAAATCACCATGGTGAGGACCATGGCGGAAAAATAAACATTCCGGGCGTAGCGGAAGGCTTCCAGTGCATAGGAAAGGGAAAACATCTCCATCAGAGCCAGTGCCGTCACAAAGGAAAATACCAGCAAACTTTTCCCGTTCTCCCGATAAATATCCGCCGACACCATCGCATATTTTTCCGGGGGGATCCCGGCATAAATCAGATATTTTGTAAGAAAATGTTCCCTTTCTCTCATACCTGTCCCCTCCTTTCCCCGCAAATCGGCTTGGTCTACGCCGGATTACGGGAATTTTACAAAGCTTCTGTATCAGTTTATCATAAGATGGGTTAGAATGCAATCCTCCTTATTCATCCTACTTTTATTGCGTATTGGGCCGTATCAAAAAGCCCACCCTTGGTTCTCCCTCTGGGAGAGGCAAGGGCCTGCGGCCTGCCAGAATGAGAGGCGGTGCAGCGTTCGTCATTATAGGAACGACAGGCGCAGAGGGAATCATACCGAGTCTCACCGTAGGGAACGGCCTATGTGCCGTTCCGCTGCGTGGCAATTATAACTCCTGTGGATAACCGGAACCACCTATCAGTATGTCATTCCGAGCGAACGGTAGTGAGCCGAGGAATCTTCCCAAGTGGCAAGTTTTATCTTGTGGTGGTTCATTTTCCAACGTGGTGGATTCCTCCACTCCGCTCACGCTACGGTCGGAATGACATAGTGGAGGGACGTTTCTACGAATTCGCCTACAGTTTCTAGAGTGTTTCAGGTCGCCCCGCCCCTCATCAGTCAGGGCTGCGCCCTGCCAGCTTCCCCGGAGGGGAAGCTCTTGTACCGTGCTTTGGTGTGCCGGGTTTTTCGGCACCGGTTCCGTCCTTTCACCTGCGGAACGGCACATAGGCCGTTCCCTACATACTTTAACGGACGGATACAAATGAACAACGTATGCTGCCCCAATAACTGTCAACTGTCAACTGTCAACTTCCCCGCCGTACCGGCCCCTTTGTTTTACGACCACCCTGCAAAACGGGGGGTCGTTTTTTTGCTTTGGTTGTGGTAGAATAAAAGAAAAAACCAGGAGGAATACAGATGCTTGCTTATACCTATGTGTCCAAAGGACAGTTCGAATTGCTTGAAAAGGAGAAGCCCCGGCTGTTGGAGCCCCGGGATGCCATTGTGAAAGTGACGCTTGCCAGTATTTGTTCCAGTGATTTGCACATCAAGCACGGCTCCGTGCCCCGGGCGGTGCCGGGGGTCACGGTGGGCCATGAGATGGTTGGTGTTGTAGAGGCGGTGGGAGAGGCGGTGACCACCGTCCGGCCCGGGGATCGGGTGACGGTGAATGTGGAGACTTTTTGCGGGGAATGCTTCTTCTGCAAAAAGGGCTATGTCAACAACTGCACCGACAAAAATGGGGGCTGGGCCCTGGGCTGCCGCATTGACGGGGGACAGGCGGAATACGTTCGGGTTCCCTTTGCGGATCAGGGGCTGAATAAAATCCCGGATTCCGTCACTGACCGGCAGGCGTTGCTGGTGGGCGACGTGCTGGCCACGGGATTCTGGGCGGCTAAAATCTCCCAGATCACCCGGGAGGATACGGTGCTGATCATCGGTGCCGGGCCTACGGGGCTGTGTACACTGCTGTGCGTGATGCTGAAAGAGCCAAAGAAGATCATCGTCTGCGAAAAGGACGAAAACCGGGTGGGGTTTGTAAAAGAGCATTACCCCCAGGTGCTGACGGTTGCCCCGGAGGACTGCGCCGAATTTGTAAAGGCAGCGTCTGACCACGGCGGGGCAGACGTGGTGCTGGAAGTGGCGGGGGTGCCTGCTACCTTTGAGCTGGCCTGGCAGTGCGCCCGGCCCAACGCCATTGTGACGGTGGTGGCTTTGTATGACGAACCCCAGGTGCTGCCCCTGCCCCAGATGTACGGCAAGAATCTGACCTTCAAAACCGGCGGCGTGGACGGCTGTGACTGTCGGGAGACCCTGGCCCTCATTGCCCAGGGAAAGCTGGACACAGAGCCCCTCATCACCCACACCTACCCCCTAAGCCGCATTGCCGAGGGCTACGCCCTCTTTGAAAGCAAGGCTGACGGCGTCATCAAGGTGGCGGTGGAGTGCTGATTAAAAAAATTTACAAAAAAATCCACCGGAGGTACATCTGACTTCTTGCGCAAGCTATTTCCCTATGTTACAATAAAATATCCTGCATTCGGATGCGAAGCCAGGAAATCCATACCAAAACGGAGGGAACCGACATGAGTGAAGAAATCATGGAGCAGGTGGAAGAAACCCAAAAGACCGAAACCCGGTCGGCATCTTCCGGCGCTACCGTAAGGCCTACCATCAACAGCAAGCTTCGCCACAACATCCTGCGCATGCCGGAGGTCATCCGGGAAGCCAGCGGCATTGTGATTTATGGAAGGCGCATTAAAAGTCTGGCCTTTACCACGGATCTGGCCATTATCAAAAACTGTGATGCAGATGCGGTATTTGCGGTATATCCCTTTACCCCTCAGCAGTCCATCAGTGATGCCATTATCAAGCATTCCTCCATACCCGTCTTCTGCGGCATTGGCGGCGGCACCACCAAGGGCCTGCGGACGGTGACCCTGGCCAAGGATGTGGAAAGCCAGGGGGCCATCGGGGCGGTTCTCAATGCCCCGGTTTCCAATCTGAATCTTAAAATGGTGGCAGAGTCCATTGACATTCCCACGGTAATCACCGTGGTGAACATGGATACGGACATTGCCGAGCGCATCCGCTACGGCGCGGCCATCATCAATGTGGCCGGTGGGGCCCAGACTCCGGAAATCGTGAAAATGGTCCGGGATACGGCGCCGGACATTCCTATTATTGCCAGCGGCGGCAAAACCGAGGAATCCATTCGCCGGACCATCCGGGCGGGGGCCAACGCCATTACCTACACCCCGCCCACCACTCAGGAACTTTTTAAGTCCATGATGGTGAACTACCGGGAAAATTCCGTGACCAATACGGACTTCCTGCCCCTGGATGGGGACTATCGGGAGTATCTGCGCTCTCTTGGCAAGGCCCTGATTCAAAAGGCAGAGGAGTAAGACGGGAAAGGGAAAGAAGTTGAGGGAATGAAAAAGAGGTTCTTGTATGCCCTGTGCGCCCTGCTGCTGTTGCTGGCAGGCTGCGGGAAGGTTGATAAAAAACAGGAGGAAGCCCAGACCATCCGGGTGTATCTGTGGAACACCAACCTCTATGAAAAATACGCCCCCTATGTCCAGTCCCAGCTGCCGGATGTAAACATCCAGTTTGTGGTGGGCAACAACGATCTGGACTTTTACAACTTTATGGAGAAAAACGGCGGCCTGCCGGACATCATCACCTGCTGCCGCTTCTCCCTCCACGATGCCGCCCCCCTGAAAGACAGCCTGATGGATCTGTCCACCACCAACGAGGCCGGGGCCGTGTACAACAGCTACCTCCAAAACTTCCTCAATGAGGACGGCACTGTTTCCTGGCTGCCGGTCTGCGCCGATGCCCATGGACTGGTGGTGAACCGGGGGCTGTTCCAGAAGTACGATATTCCTCTGCCCACGGATTACGACAGCTTCGTTTCCGCCTGCAAGGCCTTTGAAAACGTTGGGCTTCAGGGCTTCACTTCGGATTTTGCCAACGACTATAACTGTATGGAGATTCTGCAAGGGCTTTCCGCGTCCCAGCTCAGCTCCGCCGCCGGGCGGGCTTGGCGCAGGGCCTACAGCGTTCCGGAAAACACCGATGCCAGGGGCCTGGACAAAGAAGTCTGGCCCGGGGCCTTTGAGCGGATGGAGCGGTTTATCAAAGATACGGGTCTTACCGCCCGGGACGGGGAATACGGCTACACCGAGGTCACGAAGCTTTTCGGGGAGGGGAAACTAGGGATGTACTTTGGTTCTTCTGCCGGGGTGCAGCTGTTCCGGGATCAGGGCCTGGATGCCATTTTCCTGCCCCTTTTTGGGGAGGACGGCCAAGGGTGGCTGGTGACCACCCCCTATTTCCAGGTGGCGCTCAATCAGGAGCTGGAGCAGGACAGCCACCGCCGGGAACTGGCCATGGGGGTTTTAAGGGTTATGATGAGCCAGCAGGCCCAGGATCTGATCGCCGACGGCCAGGACACCCTGAGCTACAGTCAGAATGTGGAACTGAAGCTGACGGAGAATCTGAAAGAAGTCCGGCCCTATGTGGAAGAAAACCGGATGTTCATTCGGGTGGCCTCCAACGAGTTTTTCAATGCCTCCATGGAGGTCATCCCCAAAATGCTCTCCGGGGAATACAACGCCCAGGAAGCTTACGTGGCCTTTGACGGGTCTCTCCGGGGCATGGCCACTTTAGAATCCCCTCTGGCCCTGTTTCTGACAGAGGGCTACTCCAATTTTACCCATTCTGAGGATGGAAACCCCTCCTATTCCTTTATGGCAAACACCCTGCGGGGCATTTACGGCACCGATGTGCTATTGGCAACGGGCAACAGCTTTACGGGCTGCGCCCTGGCAGGGGCGTATACCCCCAAAATGGCGGGGTACATGGTCATGCCCAACGGTCTGCGGGCCTACCGGGGGGAGCTTACGGGGAAAGAACTGAAAGCAATCGCCAAGGCCTATGTCCAGGGGGTAGAGGGGGGCTTTGTCCCCTTTAACCTGGGTTCTCTGCCGGTGGCCAGCGGCGTTTCCCTGGATGTCCGGGCAACCGGCCAGGGCTACAGCCTTGCCGGCATGAAAAAGGACGGAAAGCCCATTGCGGACCAGGACAGACTCACCGTAACCTGCCTGGCCACCCCCAAGCACATGACCCCCCTGCTGGAACAGGGACTGGAATTAAACGACCTGGGCAGGGTACGGAACACCTGGGTAGAAGCGGTGGAACAGGGCAGCGTGACCCTGGCGTCACCGGAGGACTATATCACGGTAAGGAGCTTCAATGGCTGAAAAGAGCGGACGTAAGAACTGTTGGGGCCACCGGCTGGCTTTGGCCCTGGTATTCCTGCTGCTGGCGGGCTTGGTGCTGCTGGCAGGGGTACGGTATGCCGAGTTCGTCTCCCGGACGGTATACCGGGAAAGCGTTTCCCACTTAGGAGAAATGCTCCACCAATCCACCACCATGTTCAACGATCTGGTGCAGAAAAACATCACCTATCTGCATATGTGGGGCCGACATTTGGCCCACACAACGGATGAAGCGGCGATCCGGCTTTATGTTGAGGAAGCCCAGGAGGAGACCGGCTTTCACCAGTTTTATTTCCTGTCCTCCGAGGGCTATTACATGACCCCGGTGGGGGATACGGGCTATTTGGGGCTGCAAGGGAACCTGGAAGACCAAAGCGATCAGGGCGACGATGCGGTCATGACTGCCGCCCTGCCAGGGAAACCCCAGATGCTGGTTCTGGTCTGTCCGGACCTGTCCGGGGTCTACCAGGGCTTTGCCTACGATGCCATTGCCGTGTCTTATTACAATGAGGATATTGTAAAGATTCTGGATATTTCCGCCTTTGACGGCGCAACCAGCAGCTATGTGATCCACGCCGATGGCCGGGTGGTCATTGACAACGCCGCCGGGGAAAAAGAGACGGTTTACAATTTTCTTGCCATGCTGCGGGATTATTCTGACCTTTCCCAGGAGCAGTACCAGGCCCTTGCCCAGGACTTCCGGGAGGGGCATTCCGGAAACCGGATGGTACGCCTGGGGGGTACCCGGTATTATCTACTCTATGAGCAAACCTCCATAGAGGACTGGATCATGGTGGGCCTGGTTCCTGCGGACGTTGTCAACGCCGGGATGAACGACCTGCAAGCCAAAACCGTTTTGCTGGTATCGGTGGTGGTGACGCTGGCAGCGGCAATCGTCATCTATGTGATTTTGCGAAAAAGCAACGCCAGTCTCCGGCGCAAGGACCGGGAGATCCTCTACCGGGACGAGTTGTTTGAAAAGCTCTCTTTGAACGTAGACGATGTGTTTCTCATGCTGGATACCAATACCAACCGGGCCGACTACGTCAGCCCCAACGCCGAAAGGCTCCTGGGTCTGACGGCGGAGTCCATTAAAGAGGATATCCGCATCATGGAACGGCTGAACCCGGAAAATACCACGGCCCACAAGGCCGATTACCTCTATGGGCTGGTTGCCCGGGAGCAGCGGGAATGGGACTATGCCTACCTGCACCAGAAGACCGGGGAGAGGCGGTGGTTCCACATCGTGGCCATGGGAACCGAGGTAGCCGGCCGGCAGAAGTACATCCTGGTGCTCTCCGACCGGACCGAGGACAAGCGGAGAAACCAGGCCCTCCAGGAGGCCGTCAGTGCGGCAGAAAGTGCCAACCGGGCCAAGAGCACCTTCCTGTCCAACATGTCCCACGACATCCGTACTCCCATGAACGCCATTGTGGGCTTTTCCGTTTTGGCCATCAACAATATGGACAGCAAAGAACGGGTGCGGGACTATCTGGAAAAAATTCTGTCTTCCAGCAATCATCTGCTGTCCCTCATTAACGACATCCTGGATATGAGCCGCATTGAAAGCGGCAAAATCCAGTTGGAGGAGACGGAAGTAAACCTGTTCCAGATTCTTAAAGACATCAAAGCCATGCTCAGCGGCCAGGTTCAGACCAAGCAGCTAAAGCTCTATGTGGAAGCCGAGGATGTGTGGAACGAGGATGTATACTGCGACAAAACACGGCTCAACCAGGTGCTATTGAACCTTCTGTCCAATGCCGTGAAGTTTACCCCGGCGGGGGGCAATATCACCCTGCGCCTGCGGCAGCTGCCCGGCACCGAAAACGGACGGGGAAGCTATGAATTCCGCATCATCGACAACGGCATCGGTATGTCGCCGGAGTTTGCCCAGCGGATTTTTGAGCCCTTTGAGCGGGAACGGAACTCCACCGTCAGCCGCATCCAGGGCACGGGCCTGGGCATGGCCATTGCCAAAAACATTGTGGATTTAATGGGCGGCACCATCGAAGTCCATTCCCAGCCCAATAAGGGCACGGCGTTTGTGGTGCATCTGCCTTTGACCATCCAAGAGGAAAAGCCCCACCGCCAGCAGGACAACCAGGGCACACCTGAGACCCCGGAAAAGCCGGACTTCACCGGCAAGCGCATCCTCCTGGCCGAGGACAACGCCCTGAACCAGGAAATCGCCCTGACCATCCTGAGCCAGTACGGCTTCACCGTAGACCCGGTACAAAACGGCGCCGAAGCCGTAGACCGTCTCCGCACCACCCCCGCAGGCACCTACGACCTGGTGATCATGGATGTCCAAATGCCCATCATGGACGGCTACACCGCCACAAAACAAATCCGCCAAATGCACAACCCCATCCCCATCCTGGCCATGACCGCCAACGCCTTCGAAGAAGACCGGAAGAAAGCCATGGATGCAGGCATGAACGGGTTTTTGTCCAAACCCATCGTCATCGGGGAGCTGGTGAAAGCGTTGGTGAAAGCGGTGAAGAATAGTTGACAGTTGACAGTTATGTTCAAATTGACAATGGACAATTGACAATTGACAATTGTTCTTAGTTGACAGTTGACAGTTGACAGTTGACAGTTATTTTGGGGACGGACGTGTACGTTCTTAGAATCCGCTGGTTGAAAATGAAAGCCCACCAGCGAAACCGTAGGGAACGGCCTATGTGCCGTTCCGCACGTGAAAGGACGGAATTGTTACCAATAAAAACCAGACACGTCCCCCCGTTGTGTCATTCCGACCGCAGCGCAAGCGGAGTGGAGGAATCCACCACGTGGGACATAGAACCACTGCAAGATAAAACCAGCCACTTGGGAAGATTCCTCGACTCACTACCGTTCGCTCGGAATGACATGTCGGGGGGTGGTTCCGTTTTGTTTCCACAGAGATTGTAATCGCCACGCCCCGGAACGGCACATAGGCCGTTCCCTACATACTTTATCGGACGGACTGAAATAAACAACGTTGGTCGCTCCAATAATTGTCCATTGTCCATTGTCAATTGTCAATTTACCCGCCGTTCCCTACATACTTTAACGGACGGGTCAAAATGAACAACGTTGGTCGCCCCAATAACTGTCAACTGTCAACTGTCCACTGTCAACTAAGAAAATTGTCAATTGTCAATTTCCCCGTTCCGCCCCATCTACATCCCACTTCCAGGAGGAAAAACATATGCGTATCGTCATCAAAATCGGCACCACCACCCTTGCCCATCCTACCGGGCACCTGAATATCCGGCGGGTGGAGGAACTTTGTAATGTTATGAGCGACATCAAAAATGCCGGCCATGAATTGATACTGGTTTCCTCCGGGGCCATTGGTATGGGGGTGGGGAAACTGGGGCTGCGGCAGCGGCCACGGGATATTCCCGGGAAACAGGCAGCGGCGGCAGTGGGCCAGTGTGAGCTCATGTATATCTATGACAAGCTGTTCAGCGAATACCACCACACCGTGGCCCAGCTGCTGATCACCGGGGAGGACACCGCAAGTGTGCCCCGACGGCTGAATTTTACCAATACCCTGAACCGGCTGCTGGAACTGGGGGCCTTGCCCATCATCAATGAAAACGACACCGTGGCAACGGATGAAATCGTCATCGGGGACAATGACACCCTGGCTGCCATCGTGGCCCGGTGTGTCCAGGCAGACTTGCTGATACTGCTGTCTGACATTGACGGGCTTTATACCGCCGACCCCCACACCCACCCGGAAGCGACGCTTCTGACCCATGTTTCCAGAATCGATGACCGTATCCGGGATTTGGCCGGGGTCAGCAATTCCGGCCAGGGTACCGGGGGCATGGTCACCAAACTCCATGCGGCGGAAATCTGCCTGGACTGCGGCTGCACCATGGTCATTGCCAATGGCAACGACCCCAAAAAACTCTATGATATTCTGGATGGAAAACCGGTAGGCACCACATTCTCAGAGGAGGAACGGCTATGAACGAACTGTTGCAGCGGGCCAAAAACGCCAAGGGGAACGTTGCCGCCCTGACGACCCAGGAAAAGAACAACGCCTTAAACGCCATGGCCCAAGGCCTGCTTTCCCACCAGGAGGACATTTTAGCGGCCAACGAGCTGGACTTCCAGGCCGCCCAGAGCCATATTTCTCCCGTGATGCTGGACCGGCTGAAACTGACCCCGGAGCGCATCGCCGCCATGGCCCAGGGCATCCGGGATTTGATCCCCTTGCCGGACCCGGTGGGCAGGATTTTGGACAGCCACACCCGGCCCGATGGGCTGAAAATTCAAAAGGTATCCGTCCCCATGGGGGTGGTGGCCATTATCTACGAAAGCCGCCCCAACGTTACCAGTGACGCCGCGGCCCTGGCCCTCAAAAGCGGCAATGTCTGCGTACTCAGAAGCGGCAAAGAGGCCTTCCGCAGTGCCAAGGCCATTGTGGAGGCCCTGCGCTCCGGGCTACAGGCCCAGGGCGTGACCCCCGATGCGGTGAATCTGGTGGAGGACACCTCCCGGGAAAGTGCCAGGGAGTTGATGACCGCCAACGGCTATATTGACCTGCTGATCCCCCGGGGCGGGGCAGGGCTCATTCAGGCCTGTGTCACCACCGCCACGGTTCCCTGTATCGCCACCGGCACGGGCATCTGCCATGTGTATGTGGAAAAAACAGCGGATCTGACCATGGCCCTGAACATCGTGGAAAACGCCAAAACCAGCCGCCCCAGCGTGTGCAACGCCGAGGAGGTGCTGCTGGTGGACAAAGAGATCGCCCCGGTGTTTCTGCCCATGCTCTATGACCGGCTGGTAGTCCAGCGGGAAAGACCGGTGGAACTGCGGCTGGACGAAACGGCCCAAAGCATCATCCCCGGAACCCCCGCGGGAGACCGGGACTTTGATACGGAATTCTTGGACTACATTCTGGCCGTCCGGTGTGTTGCCGGGGTAGAGGAAGCGGTCTGCCACATTGCCGCCCACTCCACCGGCCACAGCGAGGCCATTGTCACCAGGGATCCCCAGGCGGAAGCCTATTTTACCGCTTTTGTTGACAGTGCGGCGGTATATGTCAACGCCTCCACCCGGTTTACCGACGGGGGGGAATTCGGCCTGGGCTGCGAAATGGGCATCTCCACCCAGAAGCTCCACGCCCGGGGCCCCATGGGCTTGCAGGAGCTGACCACTTACAAATACATCATCCACGGAAACGGAAATATCCGTTAAGGAGGAAGCTTTATGAAGTATGGATTTATCGGCTGCGGCAATATGGGCGGGGCGGTGGCCAAGTCCCTGAGCCACAACACCGGGGACATTCTGGTCAGCGACCGCTCGGGGAAGGCCCGGGCACTGGCAGAGGAATGGGGCATCGGGTATTCGGACGTTTCCCATATTGCCGCCAACTGTGACCGGATTTTTATTGCTGTCAAGCCCCATATGGTCAAAGAGGTGCTAAGCCCCTTGCAGGAAGTTCTGGCCCAGCGGAAGCCCCTGCTCATCACCATGGCGGCAGGCATCTCCATGGAAGACCTGGAAGCCATGGCAGGAACCCGGCTTCCCATCATCCGCATGATTCCCAATACCCCCACGGCCATGGGCAAGGGCGTGATCCCCTACTGCTATAACGATCTGGTGGACGGGAAGACCCTGGAAGACTGGCGGCGGGACATGGGCTTCTGCGGCCTGTTAGACCCCCTGGAGGAGCGGCTGATGGATGCGGCCAGTGCCCTGTCCGGCAGCGGCCCGGCCTTCTGCTATATGTTTGCCGAAGCCCTGGCCGACGGCGCCGTGGCCTGCGGCCTGCCCAGAGCCAAGGCCATGGAGTACGCCGCCATGACCCTGGCCGGGGCAGCGGAAATGCTGCTGGCCACAGGAAAACACCCCGGGGCCCTGAAAGATGCGGTCTGCTCCCCCGGCGGCAGCACCATCGTGGGGGTCCAGACCCTGGAAACAAAAGGCTTCCGTGGTGCCGCCATGGAATGCGTGATGAATACCTACCAGAAAAACAAAGATTTGCTGTAAAAAGACCCCCGGACCGGCCAAAACAAACCGGTCTGGGGGTTTTATGAAATTGCCCCACTGGGAATGGGCAACGGCGGGAAAATTGTCAATTGTCAATTGTTCATTGTTAATTTCCCAGCCGTCTTCCCCACTTCCTTTACCCCCGGTGGAACTTCCCTTTCAGTACGCCGCCTACAAAGCGGGCGGAGGTGGGGTTTGCCAGGAAGCCCAGGGTGTAGTATACCGCCAGAGAAATGGGGGTCAGAATGATGCCCCACAGGAAGAATGTGGCGTATCCCGTGATGTGGGGGGCCCAGAACCGGCCCAGGAAGACGATGAGAAAGAACAGGGCAAAGTAGCTCAGCACCGTAATATAGGAACGGCGGGGGGAGCGGCCCAGAATGGTTTTGTTGCCGTAGATGATGATGTCGTTGGTTCGGTACAGCAGGGCCGCCAGAGTGCCCAGCAGGCAGCCGTAGATCCCCAGTTTCCACACAAGCAATATACTGACGGATAGATTGATGACCGCCTCAGCAATGGCCCGGGGAATGGTCTGGGTGGCGTGGAAGGCCAGACTGATCAGGTTGTTCTCCGTAGAGCGGCTACAGGAAAACAGATTGCACAGGCAGAACAGCATGGGCAGATAGGGATCTAAGTAGGCGATGTCGGTAATGCCCGCCGTGTACAGGCCGATGAAACTGGGGGTCAGCAGGTAGCACACGGTCATAAGCCCGAATACAAAGCCCAGATAGCAGGTGTTGTAGGTGTCGTGCAGCAGCAGATACTTGTCCCGGTCGGAGTTGTAGGCCAGCCCCAGATTGAACTTTACACCGCTGAAAGCCGTGTTGATAACCCGCAAAACGCTGAAAAACACCAGATTGTAAATGGAATACACACTGCTAACTTTCAGCCCGCACAGAAGCCCCAGCAGCACCACATCGGTATTGTTGAAAACCACATACACCACATGGTGCAGCAAAAATGCCCCCCGCTGCTGCAATTTGACCTGAGGATTATACTGGTTCCGGTCCATCCAGGGGTAGTGCCGCCGGAAGTAGATAAAGTAAACGGTGACAGACAGCAGGCTGATGCCAAAATAGGCCAGCTGCAACAGGACGATGTTCACCCGCAGATTTACCAGAATGATCTTGGCCAGACTGGTCAGCACCGTGGTCACCAGGGTCAGGTTGTTCTGCACATACTCCTTGCCCTCGGCAGATAGCAGGCTGGTCATTCCCGCCACCACATAGAAATTGAGAATGCTGGCGCAGCCTTGCAGCAGTGTCACCAGGGCCACGGCGGTGCGGCTGATGTCCGTCCGCAGTAAAAAGGGCAGGCAGCCCGTCAGAACCAGGACCCCCAGGCCGTAGAGCATGGCGCAGCGGTGGAAATACCGCTTGGTGGCGGTGAGAATCTCATTGATGCTCTGGTGGTCGTCCCGGCTGACGGGGCCGTAAAGGGCCTGTAGAGCCGAGGTGGCAATGCCCGCCTCCACCAGAGACAGATAGGTATAGATGTTATTCAGGGTGTTGAACAGCCCGTTGACCTCCGAACCGTAGCTCTGCAAAATCAGCCGGGGGATCACCAGCCCCAGCGCCAGCGTGATCAGCTGGGTGCCGATGCCGAAAATCAGATTGTAGACGGTTTTTTTGAATTTCATGGATGCTCCTTGTGGAATAGTTCCTTGAACACCGGCAGACTGTTTTGAATCATTTCATAGCTGACACAGTAGCAAATGCGGAAATAGCCGGGGCAGCCAAAGCCGTCGCCGGGAACCAGCAGCAGATCTTTTTTCTTGGCCCGTTCCGAAAAGGCCACTGCATCGCCCCCCGGGGCCTTGATGAAAAGGTAAAAGGCCCCCTTGGGCTCCGGCATTTCGTAGCCCATGGCGGTAAGGCCCTCATAGAGGGCCCGACGGTTCCGGTCGTAGCTTTGTAAGTCCGGGCCCAGAGCGGCGCAGCGGGCAATGACCTTTTGCATCAGGCTGTTGGCGCACACATGGCCGCAGGCCCGGGCGGCACCGGCCACGGCAGACAGCAGGGCCTTCTGGTCGGTGGCCTCCCGGGGGACATAGACATAGCCAATGCGCTCTCCCGGCAAAGACAGGCTCTTGGAATAGGAGTAGCAAATGACGGTATCCCGGTAAATGCCGGGGACAAAGGGCACTTCCACCCCGTAGGCCAGCTCCCGATAGGGCTCGTCGGAAATCAGATAAATGGGGTGGCCGTATTCCCTGGACTTTTCTTCCAGAATCCGAGCCAGGGCCTGCAGGGTTTCCCGGCTGTAGACCACGCCGCTGGGATTGTTGGGGGAATTGATCAGCACCGCCTGGGTATGCTGGTTCAGCATTTCTTCCAGCAGGGGCAGCCGGATCTGGAACCCCGGCACATCCGGGGGCACCACCCGGAACTGTAATCCCGCCTCCTGGGCAAAGGGCTTGTACTCCGGGAAGTAGGGCGCAATGGCCAGGATTTCCCCCTGAGGGATTGCCAGAGCTTTGAACACCGCCACCAGTTCCGGGGCCGCGCCACCGGCAATAAAAAAGTCCTCCGGGGCGGCGTTGGCATCAAAGCGGCGGTTCAAATCCTGAGCAATGGCCGCCCGGGTTTCCAGGTCTCCCACGGCAGAGGTATAGCCGTGAACTTCCAGAGAGGGCAGCTCCCGTACAATGTCACAGATGGCCCGGTTTACTTCCTCCGGGGCGGGGATGGAGGGGTTTCCCAGAGAGTAGTCAAATACATGCTCCGGCCCCACAATGGCGGCTCTGGCCCGACCGTATTCAAAAAGCTCCCGGATGCAGGATCGGTTGGCCCCCAGGGCATAGGCGTTTTGGTTCAGCATTTTTTATTCGCCTCCAATGCGGTATAGACGTTTTCCGTTTTCATAGGTAATGGCCTGGGCCTCCTCAGGGGGAACGCCCCAGAGCTCCCCCAGGGCCTGGGCCATGCGGTAGAGCCTGGTAGGGTCATTGCGCTTGCCCCGGAAGGGTTCCGGGGACATATAGGGGCAGTCCGTTTCAATGACCACCCGATCCCGGGGGACGGCTGCCGCCGCTTCCAACGCCCTGCGGGCATTGCGGAAGGTCAGCACTCCGGTAAAGCCTACATAATATCCCTTATTCACCAGCCACTTGGCCATTTCCGCAGAGCCGGAGAAGCAGTGAAACACCCCCTGAACCTGGGGAAAGTCGGAAACGATCTGCATCCCATCCTGGTGGGCCTCCCGCTCATGGACAATGACCGGAAGCTGTACTTCCCGGGCCAGCTCCATTTGCAGCCGGAACGCCCGCTGCTGAATGTCCCGGGGGATGTCCTCATAGTGATAGTCCAGCCCGATTTCCCCAATGGCCCTGATTTTGGGATTCTCCCGGCAAAGGGCACGGTAGGCATCCAGTGTAGCCTCGTCCACCTCGTCCGCCACATCCGGGTGAGAGCCAACGGCGGCATAAATATAAGGATAGGCCCGGCTCAGTTTACTTGCCGCCCGGGAAGAAGCCAGACTGCACCCGGGATTCATCAATAGCCCAACCTGCGCATCAGGCAGCCCCCGGGAGAGCAGCTCCTCCCGGTCCACATCAAAAGCCCGGTCATCCATATGGGCGTGGGTGTCAAATAGCATAAGTATGATCCTTTCGGGAAGGTATTTTACAATTGACAATTGACAATGGACAATTGACAATTGTTTCAGTTGACAGTGAACAGTTGACAGTTGACAGTTATTGGAGCAACCAACGTTGTTCATTTCAGTCCGTCTGTTAAAGTATGTAGGGAACGCCCAGGGAAGCTCTCAAAACCTTCCCCAACGGGGAAGGGGGACCGCCCGCAGGCGGTGGATGAGGGGCGGTACGGCGTTCGTCATTGTCGAAACAATAGGCGCAAAGGTAAACAAATCGAGTCTCACCGTAGGGAACGGCCTATGTGCCGTTCCGCCACGTTGCGAATACAACCCTTGTGGACAAAACAAAACCACCCACCGATTATGTCATTCCGAGCGAACGCAGTGAGTCGAGGAATCTTCCCAAGTGGCAAGTTTTATCTTGTGGTGGTTCATCATCCAACGTGGTGGATTCCTCCACTCCGCTAACGCTCCGGTCGGAATGACATATGGGGTTACGTTTCTACGAATTCGCCTACAGTTTCTAGAGCGTTTTAGGCCACCCCGCCCCTCATCAGTCAGGGCTGCGCCCTGCCAGCTTCCCCGGAGGGGAAGCTTTTGTACCGTGCCTTTGGGTGCCGGGTTTATCGACACGCCCCAGGGAAGCTCCAAGAAAACCTTCCCCACCGGGGAAGGGGGACCGCCCGCAGGCGGTGGATGAGGGGCGGTACGGCGTTGCGCATTGTAGGAACAATGGGCGCAGAGGGAATCAAACCGAGTCTCACCGTAGGGAACGGCCTATGTGCCGTTCCGCCACGTTGCAGTTATAACCCGTGCGGACAACCGGAACCACCCACCGTTTATGTCATTCCGAGCGGAGTGAAACGGAGTCGAGGAATCCACCCAAGTAGCAGGTTTTATCTTGTGTTGGTTCATTCTCCCACGTGGTGGATTCCTCCACTCCGCTTATCGCTGCGGTCGGAATGACAGTATGGGGGGACGTTTCTGGTATTATCGGTAACAGTCCCGTCCTTACACGTGCGGAACGGCACATAGGCCGTTCCCTACGGTTTCGCTGACAGGTGGACATTTTCAACCGGGGGATTCAAAGGACGGGCGTATATGGGGGAAGCGTTTCTACGAATTCGCCTACAGTTTCTAAAGCGTTTCAGGTCGCCCCGCCCTCATCAGTCAGGGCTACGCCCTGCCAGCTTCCCCGGCGGGGAAGCTTTTGTACCGGGCTTTCAGGTATCAGGTTTACCGGAACGTTGGCGCAAAGGGGACACGTCCGTCCCCCAAAAATTGTCAATTGTCAATTGCCCATTGTCAATTAGAACATAACTGTCAACTGTCCACTGTCAACTGTCAACTCTTTTCCGCTTCCACCAGCATCGCCACCAGACACCCGTCCCACTCCCACACTCTGGGGTCATGCAGGTCAAAATGGGTGTGGTTGGGGAAGCCTTGCAGGCCCAGGCCGGTGCGTTTTGCCTGGGCTTCTTTCAGCACCCAAAAGGTCAGCAGGGCCCGGGGCTTGTCTGGGGCGGCGGTGAATTGGAGGAATTCATCGGGGGAGAGAATGCGTTTGGCAAGACCCAGGCGTACAGGCCTGTCCAGTTCCTCGGCATCGATGCCTACGGGGTGGGTACCCAGGACACAAAAGGCGTGGCGGCGGGTATGGGTGATGGAGAACCGATAGGGGCTTCCGGGCAGATAGGGCCTTCCGGCAGGGGAATAATGGAGGGGGGGCAAAGGCTTCCCCGTCTCCTCCAAATACAGCTGCCGCAAAAGGGCCCGGCCTGCCTCATGGCCGCTGCGGCCCTCTAAACGGCAGCAAGCGTATCTCATTGGGCATCAATAATGTTGTCGTCCCCGGAGGGCAGACCCCGGCCAAATTTCACCCGGTCTACAGCGGTGAGAATCCCCACTGCGGTGACCAGAATGCCCAGGATCACCCAGATGGCCCGGGAGCTGGTCATGGGCAGGAGAATGAGCAGGGCCCCGATGATGCCGGAGAGCAGGGCATATTTCATGCCGCATTTCCAGCGGGTGGCGTTGACAATATCCTGTACGGCGCGCAGGAGAATGACCAGCCCTGCAATGCGCCCCAGAGCCGCCGCCAGACGCAGGGGATTGCGGATGAGCCACACCCCCAGAGCCAGGGCCACCACGGTAAACAGCACCCGGCCGGTGGTGATGTCCCGCACCGCCAAAGACTCCACCGCCATGGCCACGCCTGCCAGAATAAAGACCCATCCCAGAACTTTCCCCACCAAAGCCGAAGCGGAGTCCGGCCTCAGGATCAGGGCAATGCCCAGAATGATCATCAGCACCGGGGTCAGCAGCAGCTTCCCCAGGGTGGCAGCATCGGATTTTTTCATAGAGATCACGCCTTTCAAATCATTGAAAATATGATACCCCTTTTTAGGGCCGGTGTCAACGATTTCCCGGGCATACTCCCGGGAAAAGCTTCATAGATTCCTAAGGAAATGGAAACTCTGAAATCAAAAGGAAAGCGGGGCATGGCGCAATGATTCAGGAGGCCCATATGCTGCGGCTGACAGAGCGAAAGAGCCTGCATGTGACGGCGGTGACGGAGGTGGTACATTTTGAGGAGACCCAGGTGGTCTTGCAGACGGAGCTTGGCATGCTCACGGTGTTGGGGGAGGACTTGAAGCTCAAAGAGCTCAGCACAGAGGGGGGCAATGTGGCGATAGAGGGAAGCATCAGCGCCCTGAGCTACAACGAGCAGCGGGCCGGAAGCTTCTGGGGGAGGATGTTCGGTTGATCGCCCCCGGGGATGCCCTGACAGAGCTTCTGTGGGGATGCCTGCTGGGGGCAATACTTGGCATGTTTTGGGGCTTTTTGCGGCCTTTGGGCCGGGGGCACAACCATCTGCGGGACGGCCTTTTCGTGCTGGCCACGGGTGCCGCCCTTTGTTATTTAGGCTTTGGCATCTGCGGCGGAGACCTGCGGCCCCCCTGCGCCCTGGCGGCACTACTGGCAGGGCTGGCAGAAGAAGCCACCCTGGGCAAAGCTTTGAGGCCAGTGTTTTATGGCTTTTGGTCCATTTTGGCCGGGATTTACAGGGCGGTTTTGACATTTTGGAAAAAATTTTTCAAAACAGCAAAAAATGTGTTTGCATCTGCCGGAAAATGGGGTACAATAGGACGGAAGAACTGTTTGGAAGCCAGACATCATCCCGGAGGTAGCACCAATGACAGAGTCCACCATAAAAATCGGAAATACAAGGGTGGTTTTCAAAAACAGCACCATGCTTTTGAAGATTTTGATTTTGACCCTTCTGGTGTTTTCCATGCTGGCCCTGGCGGCCCTTAGTTGGGTGCGGGTCCGGGTCCAGACACAGACCCAGGATCTACAGTCCCAGATCGCCCAGGAATCCGGCATCAACCGCCAGCTCTCGGACCGGCTGGAGGATATGACCTCTGACGAGGCCGTTCGGAAGATCGCAGAGCAGGAACTGGGCCTGGTAAAGCCAAACACGGTGCTGATCACACCGAACACGACCAATTGACAATCTATTTTGGAGGAAACATAGCATCTATGGAGTTAACCGTCGGAGCCGTTTTAGAGGGAAAAGTCAAATCCATTACCAACTTTGGCGCATTTATCGCCCTGCCGGAAAATAAGACCGGAATGGTACATATTTCAGAGGTGGCCAACGCCTACGTCAGCGATATTCGCCAGCACCTGACCGAAGGGCAGGATGTAAAGGTCATGGTCATCGGTACGGACAACGGCAAGATCAATCTGTCCATCAAGCGTCTGGAGCCCAAGCCCCAGCGGGAAAACGGCCCCCGGGAATTCCGAGGAAACGCCCCCCGGCGGGAGGGTGCCCCCAATCGGGCCCCCCGGAACGCCCCCCAGCAGCCCGCCGCCCCCAAAACGGCAGACCAGCTGTTTGAGGAAAAGCTGAAAGCCTTTATGTCCGAGTCGGACAGCAAGATCTCCTCGATCCGGCAGTATTCCGACCACCGGACCAAGAGCAGAAGAAGATAATAACAATAAGGGCGGCATTCTTGCCGCCCTGTCTGTAGTTTTAGGAGATTTTGGAATATGGCAACGGTCGTCATCACCGGCGGCTCCCGGGGCATTGGCCGGGCGGCGGTGGAATTGTTTGCGGAAAAGGGCCACCGGGTCTTTTTCCTCTATGAAAAGAACCATGATGCCGCCCGGGCGGTGGAGGAGCTTACCGGGGCCCGGGGCTTCTGCTGCGATGTGGCCCAGGCAAAAGCTGTGGAACGGGTCTTCCGGGAAATCGGCCCGGTGGACATCCTTATTTGCTGCGCCGGTATCTGCTGGTACGGGCTGCTGCAATCCATGGAGGAGCAGGCCTGGGACCGGATTTTTGATGTGAACGTAAAAGGCGTTTACAACTGTGTCCGAGCCGCCATGCCCTCTTTTTTGGAGCGGCAGCAAGGAAGCATTGTTACGGTGTCCAGCATGTGGGGCCGGGTAGGGGCCAGCTGTGAGGCGGCTTACTCCGCCACCAAGGGAGCGGTGATCGCCCTGACCAAGGCCCTGGCCAAAGAACTGGGCCCCAGCGGCATCCGGGTCAACTGCGTGGCCCCCGGAGTGATTTTAACGGATATGTGCGCCAACGTCTCCCCGGAGGTGCTGGCGGAACTGGCGGAGGAGGCCCCTCTGGGCCGGAACGGAACACCGGAAGATGTGGCCCGGGCCATGGAATATCTGGCCCAGGCGGAGTTTATTACCGGCCACGTGCTGAACGTGGACGGAGGATTTGCAATATAGGAGGAACTACATATGAAAATTTCCATTGCCTGCGATCACGGCGCATACATGCTTAAAAACAAGGTGGCCCAGCACCTGAAAGACCAGGGCCATGAGGTGGTAGACTTCGGCACCAACGGCCCGGAAAGCTGCGACTATCCGGACTTTGCCGCCCAGGCCGCCCGGGCTGTGGCTGACGGAACCTGCGAACGGGGCATTGTCCTGTGCACCACCGGCATCGGGGTATCCATTACCGCCAATAAAATCCATGGCATCCGCTGCGCCCTGCTCAGCGATGTGCTGTCCGCCAAAATGACCCGGCTTCACAACGATACCAACATGATGGCCCTGGGGGCGGGCATTGTCGGGGAGAATCTGGCCCTGGAAATCGTGGACACCTGGGTTTCCACCCCCTTCTCCGGAGAACCCCGGCATCAGCGGCGCATTGACAAGGTCATGGCCCTGGAACAGGAGTAAGGCCATGGAAGCCTTTGATACCCGGCTCCAAAAACGCCTGGCAGGGCTGGGCCTGCTGTGCGGCTGCCTTGCCATGGTGCTCCACGGCCTGATTATGGTTCGGGGGGACAGCGGTCTGTGGGATACCCGGCTGCTGGTAGACCCTATTTTAACGGTGCTGTCCCTGACCTTTGCCGGCTGCGCCCTGCTGCTGCCCAAAACCGGGGCGGCCCGCTATCATCTGGCTCTGGCCCTGGCCATGGCGGCCTGGATCACCTTTATCCGCTATGCCCATGTCCACTTTTTCGGCTATGAAGTCCAGGGCCCGGGGCTGATGTTCAGCCGGTACCTGCTGCTGTATCCTCTGGCTGCCTGCTGCCGGGATGAACAGAAACAGCGGGCCCTGAAAATCTGCGGCCTGCTGACCCTGGGGGTGGTGCTGTGGCTGGATGGGCTGACGGTTCTGCTGCTGCTGGACCGGGTGCCCCGGTCCATGGCCCAGGACCTCTACTGGGCCGGTGCCCGGCTGAATGTGCTGTGGCACCCCAATGTGACGGCCACCATGTATTTTATGGCCTTTACCCTTTGTATTGCTTTCTGCTTCCTGACCAGGCGCAAGTGGCTGCAAGCGCTGCTTCTGGTGCTGGCGGCGGTGCAGGGGGGCTTTATCGCCATGACCCACGGCCGCATCACCATGCTGGCGGCTGCGGCCTACGGGGCCGGGGTGCTGCTCTTTGGCGTGTGGAAACAGCGGGGCAAAAAGCTCTGGCAGGGGGCCCTGGTGCTGTTGGTACTGGTGGCGGTGCTGCTGGTGGGCATGGAGGGCCTTTACAAATGGAACAACAACCGGCTGACAGAGCAGTATCTCTCCGGCCAGCGGGAAATGGGCGAAAAGCTCTTTGTGGATGAAAACGGCAATATCCAGCTCACCGGTGCGGATCAGAAAAGCCTGGGGGAGAATATGAAGACCCTGAACTACCGCACCACCATCTGGAAGTACGCCCGGGAAGGCCTCAAAGACTGGAAGCTGCTGCTGTTCGGCACGGTGAACGTGGCAAAGCTCCTGGGGGGCATCCCCCATGCCCACAACGCCTACCTGGAAATCCTTCTGCGCTGGGGCCTGCCCGCCATGCTGGCGGCGGTGGCCATGACTGTGGAGGTGCTGGCCTGCGGGGCCTATGTGGTGCTTACAAGCCGGGACGGCTGGAAGATCAGCATGGCCCTTATGTGCCTTGCCTGGCTGCCGGTGGCCATGATGGAAAAATACCCCTTCTGCGACAACACCCTGGGGGGCCTATTCCTGCTGGCAGCCGGGTATCTTCTGACCTGGGCCCTGGAGGAGCGGAAGAACCGAAA
Organism: uncultured Oscillospiraceae bacterium; assembly: GCA_934591845.1. GTDB lineage: Bacteria > Bacillota > Clostridia > Oscillospirales > Oscillospiraceae > Faecousia. The sequence continues at coordinate 57,336 of CAKTPO010000003.1, forward strand.
AGCATCAAGGACATAATCATACGGCGCATGACGAAAGCGGTCATGCGCCGTTTTTTTACAAATCTTTCAGAATGGAGGACAACAGCTCCAGATACCGCCGCCCCAGGGGGGTGTCGGCGGTGTCCCTTCGCTGGATGACATAGAGGCTGTAGTGCAGGTCTCCCAGAGGGATGCACCGGAATTTGAACCGCTGGTTGGTGATAGGCGGCAGCTTGCAGTCCAGGGCGTACATGGTGCCTTGGGAGATCAGGGTGTATTTCATGGAGCGATCTGACACGGTGATCACCCGGTCCGGGTCAATTTTCATCAGGGTGGACAGATTGGGTACATCCAGAAAGGCCCGGCGGTTGTAGTCCACCAGAGTGTAGCCCTCAAAATCCGACAGGTGGATCTCCGGGGCGTGGTACAGCGGGTGGTTGGGCCCGATGCGCAGTACGATGGGAACCTCCACCAGATGGCGAATGGAAAGCCCCTGCTGCTTGCATTGCCGCAGCAGCCGCTCTCCCGCTTCCGGGCTGCAAAGACTCAGCATCATGTCAAGCTCAGACAGCAGCAGCTTGTCCCAGGCCGCTTCCGGGTCGTCACAATAATAGGACAGCTCCAATTCAGGCAATGTTTCATGTTCTCCACACAGGGCCACAAAGGCATCGCAGGCCGGGGGATAGGGAATGCCCCCCAGACGAAACCGCTCCCGGGGGGCCGCCGTACCCAAAAGCCGCATGTTCTCATGGCACTGGACCATCTGGGCTGCCTGCCGCAGGGCTTCCAGACCCCGGTCCGTGGGCTTGACTCCCCGGCTGGTGCGGACGAAAATCGGATAACCCAGTTCTTCTTCCAGTGAGCGGATCATGCCGCTGAGGTTGGGCTGGGCAATGTAAAGGGTGGCGGCAGCGCCGGATATAGAACCGGCCCGGTATACGGCCAGGGCGTATTGCAGCTGCTGAATGGTCATAGGCACCTCCTGAGGTTGCGGGAAAAACGGATGTTCTGCGCACCTAAAGTCTAGCAAAAACCCGGAAAAAAATCAAGCCGCCGCCTGGAAATCCCCTGACCGCACCCCCAGGGTTTCCAAAAGGTTCATAATTTCTTTTGCCTGGGTTTCGTTTTTATGATAAAATAAAAGAAAACAAGCGGAGGTGCCGCCTATGTCACAATTTACAAAACGGGCCCTGGAAGATTCCCTCAAGCATCTGCTTCTGAAAAAGCCCCTGAATAAAATCACCATCAACGACATTGCCGAGGACTGCGGCATTAACCGCATGACCTTTTACTACCATTTTAAGGACATTTATGACTTGGTAGAGTGGGCCTGCCTGGAAGATGCCCAGCGGGCCCTGGATGGAAAAAAGACCTACGAAACCTGGCAGGAGGGCTTTGTCCAGATTTTCAAGGCCGTCCAGGAGAACAAGCCCTTTATTATGAACGTCTACCGCTGTGTCAGCCGGGAGCAGGTGGAGCGGTACCTGACCCCCCTGACCGATGAGCTGCTCATGGGTGTTATCAACGAACTGAGCCGCAACATGGTGGTCCGTGACGAGGACAAAGCCTTCATCGCCCGCATCTACTCCTACGCCTTCGTAGGCCTGATGCTGGACTGGATCAAAAACGACATGCGCACCGACCCGGAACCCCTGGTAGAACGCTTCGCCCTGGTCATCCACGACGACCTGAAAGGCGCACTGGAACGCTTCCGGGTCGGGTGAAGCGGCGGAGGGGGTTAGTTGACAGTTGACAGTTGACAGTTATGTTCAAATTGACAATGGACAATGGACAATTGACAATTGACAATTGACAATTTTTCTTAGTTGACAGTTGACAGTTGACAGTTAATGGGGCGACCGACGTTGTTCATATGTATCCGTCCGTTAAAGTATACCTACCGAGTCTCACCGTAGGGAACGGCCTATGTGCCGTTCCGCACGTGAAAGAACGGAACCGCTCCTGATAACCCACGCACCCCAAAGCCCGGTACAAAAGCTTCCCCGCCGGGGAAGCTGGCAGGGCGCAGCCCTGACTGATGAGGCAGCGGGGCGACCTGAAACATTCTAGAAACAGTAGGCGAATTCGTAGAAACGCACATCCTATACGCCCGTCCTTAGAATCCGTCGGTTGAAAACGCCCACCAATCAGCGAAACCGTAGGGAACGGCCTATGTGCCGTTCCGCACCCGAAAGGACGGAACCCGTTCCCAATAAAAACCAGACACGCCCCCCGTTATGTCATTCCGACCGCAGCGCAAGCGGAGTGGAGGAATCCACCACGTGGCAGAAAGTACCAACACAAGGTAAAACTTGCCACTTGGGAAGATTCCTCGGCTCACTGCGGTCTCGGAATGACATATCGGGGGGTGGTTCCGTTTTGTCCACACGGGTTATAATCGCCACGCCCCCGGAACGGCACACAGGCCGTTCCCTACGGTGAGACTCGGTAGGTTTACCTCTGCGCCTGTTGTTCCTACAATGCGCAACGCCGTACCGCCCCTCATCCACCGCCGCTGCGGTCCCCCTTCCCCGGCGGGGAAGGTTTTTTGGAGCTTTACCGGGCCGTTCCCTACATACTTTAACGGACGGATACATATGAACAACGTCGGTCGCCCCATTAACTGTCAACTGTCCACTGTCAACTGTCAACTAAGAAAAATTGTCCATTGTCCATTGTCAATTGTCAATTAAAACATCCCAAAACACCGCCAACGCAGTACATTTCCGGGGCTTTTCAAAATCTATCTCCGTACGTTTCCGTCCAATACGTCCTCCAACGTCACCCCATCCAGAAACGTCCCCACTACCCGGTCCAGTTCTTTCCATACGGGTCTTGTAAGGCAGTCCTGGGCTCTGGGGCATTGGGGGGCGTTTTCTTCCATGCAGGCCACGGCGGCCAGGCCTGTTTCCGTGGCTCTTAAAATCTCCCCCAGGGTGTAGTCCCTGGGCTCCCGGGTCAGCCGGTAGCCCCCGTGAACCCCCCGGGTGGTTTGCAGCAGCCCCGCCCGGGAGAGCAGGGGGATGATCTGCTCCAAATACTTTTTGGAAATGTCCTGTCGGGCGGCAATGTCCTTCAGGGCCGTGACCCCCTCTCCCTGGTGCTGGGCCAGGTCCAGCATCATCCGCAGGGCATAGCGTCCTCTGGTGGAGATCATGTCCGCTCCTCCTCCGGCACAAAGTCCAGTGTGATGGATTTGAGGGTGGGCCGCAATTGGGTAAACTTCACCCCGGCGGACTGAAGCATCCGCTTGGAGGCCAGAGTAGCCATGGAATCGGCGTACTTGTCCGATAAGTACAGCACTTCCTTTACCCCGCTCTGAATAATGGCCTTGGCGCACTCGTTACAGGGAAACAGGGCTACATACAGGCGGCTCCCCTGTAAGTCCCGGCCATGGGCGTTCAGAATGGCGTTGAGCTCCGCATGAACCACATAGGGATACTTGGTCTGGCTTCCCTCCCGCTCCCAGGGGTATTCATCATCCGAGCAGCCTTTGGGCATGCCGTTGTACCCCGTGGAGAGAATGATATTGTTTTGCGACACAATGCAGGCTCCCACCTGGGTATTGGGATCCTTGCTCCTCCGGGCCGCCAGCATGGCAATGCCCATAAAGTATTCATCCCAGCTGATATAATCCTCCCGCTTCATGGCGTGACCTCCTTCATTTTTGAAATAGTATACCAAATCACAAGGTATTCTACAAGTGTCAATTTTACCGCCCCGGTGCTGCCTGCTGCACATCCTTCCCCTTGTTCCGTTTTCTGTATTCCCCAGGGCTGATGCCTACGGTGGAGCTGAAGCGTTGGGAAAAGTAGCTGGGGGAGGAGAAGCCGCACATGCCGGCGATCTGGCTCAGGGGGTAGTCGGTGGTGCACAGAAGCTTCTGGCTTTCCCGGATGCGCAGCTGCTGGATATAATTGAAGGGGGACAGGCCAAACTCCTTGCTGAAAATATGGGCCAGGTGGAATTTGTTCATGTGGACGTTCTGGGCCAGCAAGTCCAGTGTCAGGGGCTCCCGATAATGGTTTTCAATGTAGCGGCGCACCGCCACGGTATCCGCACTCAGATCCTCCCGGACCGATGCCAGGGCCTTGGTAAAATTGGTTTTCCGCAGGAGCTTGATCAGCAGAATGTCCAGCAGATCCTGACACAGGGTTTCAAAGCCCATGGCCTTCCTCTCGATCTCCTTGAGCAAGGTTTTCAGATAGAACTGCACATCGCTGCCGTCATCGTAGAAATTGATGATGCAAAATAAATTCTCCGTGGTGTCATCCATGTTCAGTTCCAGCCCCTCGATGCCCATGACGATGTATTCCAGAGGGCTGGCGGCCAGACTGGTTTCCGTATGCTCCACATGGGGGTTTACAATGACCATATCCCCGGCGGTGATGGTAAAAGAGCGGTCCGTTACCAGAAACTGCCCCTTTCCGCCAATCACGTAAAACAGCTCCGCACAGTTGTGGGTATGGGGCACACTGAACCAGTCACCCCCGTATTTTGCGCTGCTGATATAAAGCAATTTGGCCTTCTCGCTGTCCGTATGGATATTTTTTGCCTGCAAATCGTAGCGGGTGGTACTCATCTCTGGCTCCTTTTTACACATCTTATGGTTTAAGGGGCGGCAATGGTTTCTCCCTTTTCTTCGCCCACCACCCGGCCCAGCAGGCCGTCTTCAAAGAGATCGGTTATCAGAACCTGTTTGACCCGGTTGTGCAAGTCCTCCCCCGGGGCGTAAATCCGGATGGAATTGGGGGCGTGGCCGGTGTAGAGACCCTGCTGGATCTCCTCAAAGAGCACCGCCTGGGTGGTGCCCACCATGGCCTTTCGGTAGGCAATGTTCATTTCCTGGGCCAGGGCAATGGCCTGACGGCTCCGTTCCTCTTTGACGGCGTTGCCCAGCTGGCCGGGCATGGCGTCGGCAGGGGTGCCGGGGCGGCGGGAATAGGGGAAAATGTGCATATCCGCAAAGGCGCACTTCTGGATAAAGGCCAGACTCTCCTCAAATTCCTCCTGGGTCTCTCCGGGGAAGGCCACGATCATGTCCGTGGTGACGGCACAGCCGGGGAAATATTCCCGCAGCAGGCGTACACTTTCATAATACCGGGCGGTGTCGTATTTCCGGTGCATTCTTGCAAGAACGCTGTCACAGCCGGACTGCATGCTCAGGTGGAACTGGGGGCAGAGATTGGAAAAACCTGCCAGGGCACGGCAAAAGTCCTCCGTGACCACCCGGGGTTCCAGACTGCCCAGACGGATACGGACTTCCGGCACCTGGCGGCACAATTCCTCGATCAGGGTCTGCACCGGGGGCTTTCCAGGCAGGTCTACCCCCCAACTGGCAATTTCAATGCCGGTGACCACGATCTCCCGGTAGCCCTGGGCCGCCAGCTCCCGGGCCTGATGGAGGGCCGTTTCCAGAGGGGCAGAGCGGACAGGGCCCCGGGTATAGGGGATGATGCAGTAGGTGCAGAAATTCACGCAGCCGTCCTGGACTTTCAGCATGGCCCGGGTGCGGGTTTCCAGGCCACCGGCGGGCAGCAACTCAAATTCCCGGCGGCGCAGGGCATTGTCCAGGGTGTCGGTGTGTTCTTTTCCATCCAGGGCTGCCAGCAGGTGCTCCAAAAATTCCTGCCGTCCGCCGGAGCCCCCCAGTACGTCCACCCCCAGAGTCTTGACAGTCTCCGGGTCGTGCTGGGTATAGCAGCCGCAAACACCGATGACGGCATTGGGATTCTCCCGACGGCACCTGCGAATGATGGCCCGGTTCTTTTTGTCCGCCACGGCGGTAACGGAACAGGTATTGATGACGTAGGCATCGCACTGTTCCTCAAAACGCCCCAGTTCATGGCCCGCAGCCCGCAGCAGATGCTCCATGGCCTGGGTCTCATATTGATTGGTCTTACACCCCAGGGTGTAAAAGGCAATGCGCCTCTTTGTAAAATTCGCCAATTTTTCGGTCGCTCCTTTGTCATTATTAGCCAAACCGACAATTGCATTTCATGCAAATTATGGTATAATGGTTGTATATTTTTGAAATATATCTTTAACAGGATATATTATACACGATGACCCGGCGCTTGTACAGTCACAGGAGGCGAATTATGCAGGAATTTATCATCCATCTCCGTTCCGCATTGGATGTTAATGAATTTGTTGCATTGGCTGCACCCCTGTGTGCCGTGGCCCTGTCCGACGGCCTGCGCAGTGTGGATGGCAAGAACTTCATGGAGATCTTCTGCCTCCAACTCCCGGGCCCCCTCACCGTGACCATCTCCGGCACGCAGGAGCAATGCCTTGCTTTTAAGCAAGACTGCGGCAAATTTATGGTCACCCATTAAATACGGCTCTTGTAGCACCGTCCCGGGAATACCTGGGGCGGTTTTTTTATGAAAACAGCCCATCTGTAAAACACCGGCAAGCCGCCCGCCCCACTGCCGGGGGCACCTGGGACGTTCTTCTATCGGCAAGATTTTAGAAAAAACAAGCAAAAACGGTTTGTATTTTTGCCGATAGTGTGGTATACTATTTGATGAAATAACATTGCTTTTTGTTTTGATTTCTTGGTGGAGGACTGCAAATGACCTATCTTTCCGTTGCCCAGATAGCGAAAAAGTGGGATGTATCCCAGCGCAGTGTCAGAAACTACTGTGCCAAAGGCCGTGTGGACGGTGCGTTTCTTGCCGGTAAGACCTGGAACATTCCGGAAAACGCGGAGACGGAAAGTTCGCTTCGATGACACCCCACCTTGCCCGGAACCGGGCATACAACGTTCAAAACAGGCTGCCGCAATGAAACTGCGGCAGCCTGTTTCTTTTCTTTTTGGTAGTGTTCAGTCGATGTACTGATCCTCCCGGGAGAGTTTTTTGATTTTTCGGGAGGTGCAGACAAAGAGGATGATGACAAACAGCAAAAACAGCCATTCAGAACCCTCTGCATCGGAGGAGGCAATGTAGTCATAGATGCCGTGAAGCAGGGTGGGCACCAGCACCGCCAGGCGGCGGCATGTTTTGCTCTTTTGGGGGAAGCCGTAGTTTTCGTACCGCTTGGCCATGCCGTAGAACGCACCCATGAACACGCCAAAACAGGCGTGGCCGGGGACGGCGGTGAGGGCGCGAACCATGGCAGTGCCCAGGCCGTACATGGCAACATAGCCGATGTTTTCCCACAGCGCAAAGCCCAGAGACACGCTGACGGCGTAGACCACCCCGTCAAACTGGCAGTTAAAGGCCGGGGTGCGCCAGGTCCGGCGCCTCAGCACCAGGTACTTAAAGCCCTCCTCCGAAAGGCCCACCACGATAAAATACATGATGGCCCGGTAAAGAACGCTGTCCTCCGGCCACAGGTCCTCCAGCAGCACTTCCCCCAACTCCTCGGTAAACACTGCCAACGTAGTGGCGATAATGCCCCGGAACACCAGGCCCAGCAACAGCCCCCAAGGCTCTTTGTCCAGCCTGTCTGCCCGGTTGACCTGAATCAGCAGGAAAATGGCGGGAATCACCGCAGCAGCGATCAGAATAGGGTCGGCATCGTAAAACAGCATCTTAAACCTCCAGTTTCTCCCGGATTTCGGCGGCGATCTGGCAGTCCGCCTCATAGGGGCAAACACCAAAATTGCAGTCTACATCATAGTCCTCTTTGTTTTCCATTTCCAGCAGCACCCGGCGGCTCTGGTCCTGACAGCGGCAATAGCCGGAGAGAAAGTATTCCATGTTATACCTCCACCATGCAGAAACCATGGGGGCCCAGAATCAGCTGATCCCGATTGACCAATTTCAGATACATGCCCATGCAGACCTTGCCCGGGGTCACGTTCCAGGCATCTCCGGAACGATTGACGTAAATCCGACATTTCCGGGTTTTCCACTGGCGTTCATAGGCCAGGTGCTTGTCCCCGGCTTCCAGGAAGCGGATGTCCCCCCGGCGCAGTTCCGGATGGATTTTCCGAAGATGGCCCAGGCTGCGGAAGAAGGCCAGCAGTTCCGCATCCTCCCGGCCCCAGGGGTAGGTCCGGCGGTTAAAGGGGTCTTTATAGCCCTCCATCAGGGCCTCGTCACCGTAGTACAGGCTGGGGCTTCCAGGCAGGGTGTATTGCAGGAAGACAGCCATGTGCAGCCGATCCAGGGCCACTTCCATCTGGTTCCGGCTGAGCCGCCGGGCGGCCTTTTCCTCCCGGCTGCCGTCAAAATCATCCACCAGGGCGGTTAAAATCCGGGGGGTGTCGTGGGTACCCAGGAGATTCATGTTGCAGGCCACCACCTGGGGGGGATAGTTTTCCACAATGGTCATCACCGTATCCCGCAGCTTGCCGCCGCTGTCCCGGCCCCGCATAAAGTCCAGAATGGCGGTGCGGAACGGATAGTTCATCACGCTGTCCAATTCTCCATCGGTAAAATACCGGCGGCGGCGGTCGTAGGCCACCTTATTGGAGGCATCCTCCCACACTTCGCCCATGAGCAGGGCATCGGGTTTCAGTTCCCGGATGCGCTGGCGCAGCAGGGCGATGAATTCATCGGGCAGTTCGTCTGCCACGTCCAGCCGGAAGCCGTCAGCACCCAGCCGGAGCCAGTGGGCCACCACGCTGTCCTCATCCCTGATGATGTAGTCCAGGAATCGGTCGTCCATTTTGTTCACCGTGGGCAGGGTGTCAAAGCCCCACCAGGCGTTGTAGCGGTCAGGCCACTGGTAGAAGGTGTACCAGCTATAGTAGGGAGAATCCTGGCGGCAGTAGGCCCCGTTGCCGCCAAAGGCCCAGTACCTGTCAAAATACAGGCTGTTGGAGCCGGTATGGGAATAGACCCCGTCCAAAATCACCCGGATGTCCCTGGCGTGGGCTTCCCGGCAGAGTTCTGCAAAGTCCTCCTCGGTACCCAGCATGGGGTCGGGGGTTTTGTAGTCGCCGGTGTCGTAGCGGTGGGAGGAGAAGCTTTTGCTGATGGGGTTCAGATACAAAATGGTGGTACCCAGGGAGGCAATATAGTCCAGTTTCTCGGTAATACCCCGGAAGTTGCCCCCGTAGAAATCGTTGTTATGGACGATGCCATGTGCATCGGGCTGCCAGCTGACCTCCTCGTTCCAGTCATCGTGGACGGTATAGGGCCCCAGCTTTCCGGTGCAGTCGCACCAGCCCGCCCGGGCGAACCGATCCGGGAAAACCTGATAAATAAGAGCACCCTTGGCCCATTCCGGGGTGTAGAAGTCCGCCGGAATACAGCTGAGCTGCCAGTAGGTGCCCTCCTCCATGCTGGCATCGTCCCCCTCTTTCAGCAGCCGGAAGCTGCCATTGGGGTCGGTGATGCGGAAGAAATAAAAATACAGTCCCCGATTCTCCAGCCGGAAGGTTCCCCGCCAATACTCATAAGGCCCTACGGTTTTTTCATAGGCCATGGGGATATGGGAAAGTTCCTGACCGTCCTGGTCACACAGAACGATGTGGGCCTCCCGGGTCAATACCGCCGCCGGAATATGCACCCGCAGAGCGCATTCCTCCCCGGGTTTCACGCACCCAAAAGGGCGTTTGTGCTGCGGCAGCTTGCTGTCGAACAGGATTCTCATATGGTTTTGTCTCCTTGTGTTATGGATGTGTGTGTGCCGCCCCAAAGGGCGGGGGAAAAAATTGACAATTGACAATTCTTTTTAGTTGACAGTGGACAGTTGACAGTTGACAGTTATTGGTGCGATCGACGTTGTTTATTTCTGCACAGCCGTTAAAGGATGTAGGGAACGGCCCGGTAAAGCTCCAAAAACCTTCCCCGCCGGGGAAGGGGGACCGCCCGCAGGCGGTGGATGAGGGGCGGTACGGCGTTTTCTATTGTAGGAACAATGGGCGCAAAGGGAATCATGCCGAGTCTCACCGTAGGGAACGGCCTATGTGCCGTTCCGGGGCGTTGCAGTTATAACCCCTGTGGACAAAACGGAACCACCCACCGATGATGTTATTCCGAGCGAACGGTAGTGAGTCGAGGAATCTTCCCAAGTAGCAAGTTTTATCTTGTGGTGGTTCTTTATCCCGCGTAGTGGATTCCTCCACTCCGCTTGCGCTAAAGGCCTGAATGACACAACGGGGGACGTTCCCGGTTTTTATCGGTAACAGTTCCGTCCTTAAACGTGCGGAACGGCACATAGGCCGTTCCCTACGGTTTCGCTGTTTGGTCGATGTTTTCAACCAGGGAGTTCAAAGGACGGAGGTGTAAGGGGGTACGTTTCTACGAATTCGCCTATTGTTTCCAGAATGTTTCACGCTGCCCCGCTGCCTCAAGCTTCCCCAGTGGGGAAGCTTTTGTACCGTTTTCTCAGGGCCGCACTTAAAAAGGCGGAAACCACATCGTATGGTTTCCGCCTTGGGGAAGCGGGCTTACCAGGCCAGCATATTCTTGAACTGCTCCATGTATTTCTGGGCGGGGACGTTCCAGCTGAAATCCTGTTCCATGTCCCGCTTTTGCAGCTCCTGGAAGCCGGGGCGGTCGGTGAGGTACAGGTTCAGGCAGCGTTTCAAGGCCGCATAGAAGTCATCGGCATTGTAGCTCTGGAAAGTGAAGCCCAGGCCCTCCTGGCCCTGCTCGTTGCAGGGGGGAACGGTGTCTTTCAGGCCACCGGTGGCGTGAACCACAGGCACGGTGCCGTAGCGCATGGCGTTCATCTGGCTCAGGCCGCAGGGTTCACTCTTGGAGGGCATCAGATAGATGTCACCGCCGGCGTAAATCCGTGCTGCCAACCCTAAGTTAAAGGTGATCTGGGCGGAAACCTGCTCCGGGAACTGCTGCTGCAAATCCCGGAAGAAGTTTTCATACTGGGCTTCGCCCGTACCCAATACCACCAGCTGGGCATTTTCCTCCCACATGAGCCGCCGGGCGATATAGCACAGCAGATCCAGGCCCTTGTGTCCGGCGAACCGGGTGACCATGACCATCATGGGTATATCCGGGTCCTGGGGCAGACCCAGTTCCTTTTGCAGGGCCACCTTGCACCGGGATTTGCCAGGCTGCATGGCCCAGGCGGAGTAGTGGTCTACCAGAGCCGGGTCGGTTTCCGGGTTAAAGATGTCCGTATCAATGCCGTTGGTAATGCCGGTGAGCTTCCAGGAGTTTCTGGCCAGAATGCCGTCCAGGCCGTGGGCATAGTAGGGGTACATCAGTTCCCGGGCGTAGGTCTCGGAGACGGTGGTCACCAGATCCGCAGTCTCAATGGCACCCTTCATCATGTTCACAGAGCCGTTCATATCCATGCAGCCCCGATACTCCCAGGGAAGACCCAGGGCATCATCAAAGAAGTTGCTGTTGGCCCAGCCCTGATACTCGATGTTGTGGATGGTATACATGCACCGGGTCTTTTTCAGAATGGAGTCCCGGTAGCAGGCCTTGAGATACACGGGGATCATACCGGTCTGCCAGTCGTTGCACTGGATCACATCCGGGGCGTTGTCCAGGGCCACCAGGGCATCGAGGCACGCTTTGGAGAAGTAGGCGAAACGTTCGCCGTCATCCATGTCGCCGTAGATGGCACCGGTACGGCCGCCAAAGTAATAGTCGTTATCGATAAAGTAGACGGTCACACCGCCGGGGGCGGTCACAAGTTTCATTAGGCCGGCGAACTGCTGCCGCCAGCCCATCTGCACCCGAAACTGGGCCACCTTTTCCACTTCATAGGCGGTATTGGTTTTGATTTTGTTGTAGTAAGGCAGGAACAGCGTTACCTCGTTGCCCGGCATTCTGGCCAGGGCCCGGGGCAGCGCCTCCATCACGTCTCCCAATCCGCCGGACTTGGCGTAAGGCGACGCTTCCGAAGCGCAGATGGCAATTTTCATACAGTGTCCCCCCGCTTGATCACAATGGGATTGGTCCGGGTGCCGATGAGCTTGGCGCCGGGACGGACGGTGACGTTCTTGTCCAGGATCACGTTTTTCAGCTCTGCGCCCTCACCGATGACGGTGTCGTTCATCACCACGCAGTCCTCAATGTGGGCGTTCTTGGCCAGGGTCACCTGGCGGAACAAAATGGAGTCCTTGGCGTAGCCTTCCAGCATGCAGCCATCGGCTACCATGCAGTTGTCAATGCAGCTGTCCTCACCGTAGTAGGAGGGCACCCGGTCACGGACCTTGGTGTAGATGGGGTGCTTCCGGTCAAAAATGGACTTGTGTACATCGGGCTTCAGCAGGGCCATGGAGTTCTGAAAGTATTCTTCCACGCTGTCGTTGTACAGGGCCACGCCGTCAAAAACACAGGCGTTGACACTGACCTTGCCGGAATTCCAGCCACCCAGGATCAGATCCCGGTCCATGTGGAAGAAGTTGTGGGCGATGCGCTCCCGGACCATGGTGATCAGCCACTTCTTGGTGGTGACGAAAATGTCCATAGAGGCCAGGTATTCCGGGCCTGCGGCATAGTCTACCACAATGTCGTTGATCTCCTTGTTTTCGTCCAGGGTCACGGCCAGATCCAGCACCTTCTTGCTGTTTGCCACGCCGGACTTGACCACCACGGTGATGTCCTTGCCGCTCTGGATGTGGTCAGCCAGCACCCGCTTCAGGTCGATGTTGGAAATCACGGCAGAGTCTACCAGGAATACATACTCGTCTTCCTCGCTGTATTCCAGGAAGGCCATGGCGTTGTTCAGAGATTCCAGCTTGCCCCGGTAGCTGTGGGTCTCGGAGGTGGAGTAGGGGGTGATGTATTGCAGACCGCCCTCCCCCAGTTCCAGGCCCCACTCCTCGCCGTCACCGATGTGATCCATCAGGGACTGGTAGTTGAACCGGGAGATCATGGCTACGTGGTGTACACCGGCCCAGCTTAAGTTGGTCAGGCCGAAGTCCACCTGGCGGTAACGGCCACCAAAGGGAATGGAGGCGATGGACCGCTTGGCGGTCAACTCTCCGATGTTGGCATCATTGGTGAAGATAATACCCATTGCGTTCATAGTATCACGCCTCCTTACATCATGTCGCCGGGCCGAAGCACGGCGTTTTCTTCCACCACGGCACCCTTGGAGGTCACGCTGATCAGCATTTCCTCACCGGGGGCGTAAGCACCGCCTACAACGGCATTTTTGCAGACACGGCTGTTTTCGCCCAGAATGGCGTGGCGCACGATGGCACCGGGCTCTACCACAACACCGGGCATGACCACACTGTCTTCAACAACAGCACCGGCCCCGATCTTGCAGCCTACGGAAATCACACTGTGGCGAACCTCGCCCTCTACCTCACAGCCCTCGGCGATGAAGCAGTTGACGGTGATGGCGGAGCTGGCGATAAAGGAGGAGGGCATGGCACTGTTCCGGGCGTAGATCTTAAACCGCTCGCCCCGGATGTTGAATACAGGCTCCTTGCCCAGCAGATCCATGTTGGCTTCCCACAAAGACTGGATGGTTCCCACGTCCTTCCAGTAGCCGTCAAAGGGATAGGCCATCATCTTGTGGCCCTGATTTAAGAGATTGGGGATGATGTTCTTGCCGAAGTCATTGGAGGATTTGGGATCGTCCTCGTCCTCGATCAGGGCGTTTTTCAGCACCTGCCAGTTGAAGACGTAAATACCCATGGAGGCGTTGGTGGACTTGGGCCGGGCGGGCTTCTCCTCAAACTCATAAATGGACATGTCCGGGTTGGTGTTCAGAATGCCGAACCGGGAAGCCTCCGCCAGAGGCACGTTCCGCACGGCGATGGTGCAGGAGGCCTCATGCTTTTCGTGGTACTCCACCATGGCGGCGTAGTCCATCTTATAGATGTGGTCGCCGGAGAGGATCACCACATAGTCCGGGTCGTAGCGGTCAATAAAGTCAATATTCTGGTAAATGGCGTTGGCAGTGCCCTTGTACCAGCCACTCTTTTTGTCGTGGCGCTCATAGGGGGGCAGCACCTGGGCGCAGGAGTGGGTTTTGTTCAGGTTCCAGGGCTGACCGTTGCCGATGTATTCGTTCAGCTCCAGGGGCTGATACTGGGTCAGGATGCCCACGGTGTCAATGCCGGAATTGACACAGTTGGACAGAGGGAAGTCAATAATGCGGTATTTTCCGCCAAAGGGAACGGCGGGCTTGGCGGTCTTTTCGGTCAAGACCTTGAGTCTGCTGCCCTGGCCACCGGCCAGAAGCATGGCAATACAGCGTTTTTTCTGAAAGTACATGGTCACAGCTCCTCATATTGTCATTGGGATCACCAAAGGGAACACGGAAGAACGTTGGTCAAAAAATCGTATTTTCCTCCACGGATAACATATCATATTTTTCACAATTCCGAAAGTGACATTTTGCCTAAAATATCAGAAATCTTTTGGCGATTTTCTCTAAACTCCCTCCATGCAATAGGTGGATTCCTGGGAATTTCGACAGAATTCAGCCTTTTTTCCAACCAACAGACATCCAGCCATCGGCCAAATTTCTGTCCGCATTTTACCATTTTCCCGCATGGAACATATCCAAGACTCCGGTGAAAGGCCAAAGATGGGGCATTTTCTCCGGTGATAATGGCAAAACTTACAACATAGCCCATGGTGCATAAAAGGCTTTCCAGAATTTCATAAAGTTTTTTCCCGGCCCCCCGGCCCCGGGCATCCCGGCGCAGATAAATGGAGGGTTCTGCGCACCAGGCATAGGCCGCCCGCTCAAAAGGAAGGCTTGCATAGGCATAGCCCAGCACGGCCCCCTCCTCCTCCCACACAAGCCAGGGAAGCTTCTGGGTAATGCCTTGAAACCGGGCTAAGAATTCATCCACGGTAGGCGGCACATACTCAAAGGTCACGGTGGTTTCCAGCACATAAGGGGCGTAAATGGCCAGCATGGCCTCCACATCGGACTCCCGGGCGAAACGAATCATTTTTTGGCCCTTCCTTTCTGCTTTTATACCATTTTAGGTCTAAAGAAATCCACTGTCAAGGTTGACTTTTTTTCTTTTTAAGGATACAATAAAAGCAAATTTGTGTAAACAAGGGGGAATAAGCATGGATGCCGGCGGAAGCGGCAATATACCTGGCCGAAGTAGAAATCTGCCCGTCATCCTGCGGGCCTGATAGTCTGCTTTGCGCCAATATTTTTTGAATATTGGAGGAACAAAAATGGCAGAACGTTTTGAAATCGTAGAAAAAGCCCTCCTGAAAATGCTGGAAGACAAGAAGTACGCCTCTCTGCGGGATATTCTCGTGACCATGAACCCCAGTGACGTGGCGGCCCTGTTTGACGGCCTGGAGGAAAAACAGATCCCCCTGATGTTCCGGCTGCTTCCCAAGGAGGAGGCGGCGGAGACCTTTGTAGAAATGGACCCGGAGGCCCAGCAGCTGCTGATCCAGGGCTTTTCCGACAATGAATTGCGGGAAGTGCTGGATGAACTGTACGTGGACGATGCGGCGGACCTGGTAGAGGAAATGCCCGCCAACGTGGTCAAGCGTATTCTCACCCAGGCAGACCCCGAAATGCGCAGCTCCATTAATCAGATTTTGCGCTATCAGGAAAACTCCGCCGGGGCCCTGATGACCATGGAGTATGTGTCTCTCCGGCCGGATATGACCGTGGAGGAGGCCATTCTCCGCATTCGCCGCCAGGGTGTGGACAAAGAGACCATTTATACCTGCTATGTCCTGGCCAAGGACCGGACGTTGCAGGGCATCGTCACCGTCAAGGATTTGCTGTTGGCAGAAAGTGACGATACCCTAATTAAAGAAATCATGACCACCAACGTCATTTCCGTCACCACCCAGGATGACCAGGAAGAAGTGGCCAAGATGTTCTCCAAGTACAATTTCCTGGCCCTGCCGGTGGTGGACAAGGAAAACCGCATGGTGGGCATCGTCACCTTTGATGACGCCATGGACGTTATGGAAGAAGAGGCCACGGAGGATATGGAGATCATGGCCGCTATGATCCCCTCGGAAAAGAGCTACCTGAAAAGCTCCCCCATTGACCTTTATAAGCACCGGATCCCCTGGCTGATGCTTTTGATGGTGTCGGCCACCTTTACGGGCATGATCATCACCTCTTTTGAAAGTGCCTTGGCCCTGCTTCCCGCCCTGACCGCCTTTATCCCCATGCTGATGGACACCGGCGGCAACTGCGGCTCCCAGTCCTCCGTCACCGTCATCCGCGCCCTGAGCCTGGATGAATTGGAGCTTTCCGATGTATTGACGATTCTGTGGAAAGAAGTCCGTACCGCCGTTCTCTGCGGTCTGACCCTGGCGGTGCTGTGCTTTATCAAGGTGCTGCTGGTAGACCGGCTCCTCATGGGCAACACCAGCATCAGCCTGCCCGTAGACCTGGTCATCTGCCTGGCCCTGGGGGTGACGGTGGTCATCGCCAAAATGGTAGGCTGTACCCTGCCCCTCCTTGCCAAACGCCTGGGCTTCGACCCCGCCGTCATGGCATCGCCGTTCATTACCACCATCGTGGATGCTCTGTCCCTGCTGGTCTATTTCCTGTTCGCCAAGACCATCCTGGGGCTTTGAGAAAATGATAACCCCCACGCAAGGTTGATATGATCCCCCTAAAATAGACTTTGGATATTTCCGTGGTCTGCTTTAGGGGGATCATATCATATTCTGATTTTGGAGTGATTTCTATTTTTCCGGTACGTCCTTTTTGCATCTGTTTATTTTTCTTTTTTGGGGTGTCTGCGCAGTTCGCCCTTGCGGTTGAACCAGAACATGGCAAGGCCGTTGATGGCAAGAGTTGCAAGCAAGGTCAGCACCGCCTGCCAGACCAGGCACCAGACGGTTCTCCACAGCATGGCCTCTACCTCCATAGAGCCGAAGCCCAGGCTGAGGATGGCCATGATGAGGGTCAGAACAAGGCCCAGGCCGCCCAAGACCATGCCGGCGATGCGCTGGGTGAAGCGCCAGGCGTGGACGGAACCCATGCCGTAGTAGCAGCGGTAGCCAAAGTAGAAGTTGGCTTCCTTTGGGGCCAGCAGCAGATAGCACAGGCCCAGAATCAGCAGCAGAACAGGCCCAAGCATGACACAGACTCTGCAAAGCACGGTGATTTTATCAAAAATATGGTCAATTTGGGGAAGCAGCTTGGCCAGATCAAAGTCTTCAAAAGCCTTTTTGATGGCCTCAAAATCCAGGGCCGCTTCCGTGGCCGCAGTGGCTGTAAGCATTATTTTTCCTCCAGGTATTTGCTGATCTCCTGCATGAAGCTGTTGGCATCCTGAAACTGGTGGTAAATGGAGGCGAAGCGGATGTAGGCCACCTCGTCCACGGGTTTGAGCCGCTCCATGACCATTTCGCCCAGCCGCTCGGTGGTGACCTCCCGCTCTAAAGAGGCCTGGATGGTCTGCTCGATTTCTGCGGCAATGCGCTCCAACTCCACAATGTCGGCCTTGCGCTTGTCAAAGGCCCGGATCATGCTGTTGACGATTTTATTCTTGTCAAAATTCTGCCGGGAGCCGTTGCGTTTTACCACCAGAATGGGCTGGCTTTCCACGATCTCATAGGTGTTAAACCGGTGGCCGCAGCGGCAGCACTCTCTCCGGCGGCGGATGCTCAGGCCGTCTTCGGACCGGCGGGAATCGATGACTTTGCTCTCCTGATCTCCGCAAAAGGGACACTTCATAATAACCGCTCCTTTTCGGGGACCATCCCTCAGTTTCCCCGGGTTATAGCGGATTTATTATATCAGAAACCCGGGGGCCTGTCCAGCCTTTTTTCCTCTTGTGTTTTTGGCCCCGATGGAGTAAAATGGCCAACAGAAGGAGGGCTTATGAAGAAGAACAAGTTGTATACCCTGTGGTGGGCCGCCTTTGCGGTCTGCGCTGCCCTGGGCTTTCTCCCGGAAAAGGAGGGGGCTTTGGGGATCGTGCTTAAAATCCTTTCCCTTATTTTTTTCCTGCCCCCCGGACTGCTGCTGCTGCAAGCCAAAAAGGCCGGGGACCAGAAAACCTTGCACATTCTCAGAACCGTGAGCCTCACCAGCCTGGGCCTGACTCTGGCCCTGCTGATCATGAACATTCTCTTTGCCACCGGCTCTAAAGCCCTGGGGAATGTGCTCCACG
Organism: uncultured Oscillospiraceae bacterium; assembly: GCA_934591845.1. Classification (GTDB taxonomy): domain Bacteria; phylum Bacillota; class Clostridia; order Oscillospirales; family Oscillospiraceae; genus Faecousia. The sequence goes on from CAKTPO010000003.1 coordinate 75,280, forward strand.
GGTTTCTTACGGTGGTTTCCACCCCCATGATGGCCCTGGGGAACTGGGCCATGTCCATGTTTTTGTGGGCCTGCCTGTTTTTTGCCGCTTTTCCCCAAAAAGGGAAATAATGTTCAGCCAACCATATAAGTAAATGGAGTGATACCTGATGCCTTATCAAATTCTCACAGATTCCTGCTGTGATTTTACAGCCGATAAATACCGGGAGCTGGGCCTGGTGGCCATCCCCCTGACGGTGAATTTCCGGGGGGAGAGCTATCCGGATAAAAACGACGACAGTCTTCGGGAGATGTACGCAGGCCTCCGGGCAGGAGAGGTGGCCACCACTGCCGCCGCAAACCCCGAGCAGTGGGCCAGTGCCATAGAGCCGGTGCTCCAGGCCGGGGAGGATGTGCTGGTGCTGTCCTTTTCTTCCGGTCTTTCTACCAGCTACCAGTCTGCCGTCATTGCCGCCACGGACTTGCAGGAAGCCTACCCGCAGCGCACCATCCGGGTGGTAGACAGCCTTTGCGCCTCCCTGGGTCAGGGCCTTCTGGCCTGGTACGCCAGCCGGAAGCGGCAGGAAGGGCTCTCTATTGATGCCCTGGCCCAATGGCTGGAAGACAACCGGCTCCACCTGTGCCACTGGTTCACCGTGGACGACCTGATGTATCTGAAACGGGGTGGCCGCATCAATGCCGCCACTGCCATTATGGGCACCATGCTCTCCATCAAGCCTGTGCTCCACGTGGACGATGAAGGCCACCTGATCAGCGTGGGCAAGGCCCGGGGCAGAAAGGCCTCCATCCAGGCCATGGCCCAAAAGGTAGGAGAACTGGGCCGGGGCTACGAAAACCCCGTCATGTTCATCTCCCACGGCGACTGTCTGGAAGATGCGGAGTATCTGTCCGGCCTTTTGAAGCGGGACTACGGGGTGAAAGAAGTATACATCAACTACGTGGGCGCCGTCATCGGTTCCCACTCCGGCCCCGGCACATTGGCTCTGTTTTTCATGGGCGAGCATCGGTAAACCTGATCCATACACAAAAACTTGCGGAAGCCCCGGTATTCTGGGACTTCCGCAAGTTTTTATTTCGGGATAGCAAGTTTTGGTTCCGACGGCTGTGGCTTTTTCGTTACCGCTGGAAGGTGGTGCGCAGGGTGGTGGACCAGGATTCGCCGGGGGCCAGGATGGCGGCGGCGGGTTTTTCCGTCCACTCCGTAGCGCCACGCTCGGGGCTGGGCAGGCTGTGCCAGGGCTCAATGCAGACGAACCGGGGGTCGCCGCCGGGGGCACTCCACAGCAGGGTGTAGGGGAAGCCCTGAATGTCGCAGACCACGGCCCGGCCGGTGTCCTTTTCATAAAGGCCCAGGGTGCCCGAAGACAGGTTCGTCATGCAGTGGCTGTCATTGGCAAAGAGTTCTTTCGTGACGGGCAGGGCGATGATGTTGGAGCCCAGGTAGTAGAAGTTGCCGTGCATCAGGCCGTGGGGCAGATTGTTGATGCACAGGGGGGACTCCATTTTTTCAAACCGGATCTCATAGTCCTCCAGGGTGTGCTGGTCGTCAAAGGGCACGGCAAAGCCGGGGTGGAAGCCGATGCCGAAGGGCAGCTCCTCCTGGTCGTTGTTTTCCACGGTCAGGGTGTGGCACAGGGTAGGGCCGTCCAAAGTAAAGGTGGAGACCAGACGGAAGGCATAGGGGAACCGGGCCTGGGTTTCGGGATTGCTTTCCAGGGCAAACTCCAATACATCCGCAGAGGAACGCACCAGAATATGCTCCAAATCCCGGGCGAAGCCATGCTGCTTGGCGGGATAATCCCGGCCCTTGGCGTGGATGATACCGTCTACCACCTTGCCGCAGTGGGGGAACAGCACCGGGGCGTGGCTGCCCCAGACACTGGGGTCTGCCTGCCAGATGTGCTCCACGCCGTCACACTTCCGCTGAACGCTGACGACTTCCGCACCCTTGGAGGAGACGGTGACTTTCAGATAGCTGTTTTCAAGAATGTACTCCATGGGATAACCTCCATTAAGTATTAATGATTATTTCGCAATGGCAAAATAGGCCAGAACCAATATACCAAGAACAATGCGGTAAACGCCAAAGGCGGAGAAGGAGTGATGGCGGACGTAGTTCATCAGCCCTCGGATGACCAGCAGGCTTACCAGGAAGGACACGGCGCAGCCCACAAGCAGCACGGCGATCTCCGGCCCGGCAAAGCCCACCCCGGTCATAAAGAATTTCAGAAGCTTGATGCCGCTGGCTCCCAGCATGGTGGGAATGGCCATAAAGAAGCTGAATTCCGCAGCGGCGGACCGGCTGGCCCCCAGAAGAATGCCGCCTAAAATGGTAGAGCCGGAACGGGAAGTACCGGGTATCAGGCTCAGGCACTGGAACAGGCCAATGCCAATGGCGGTTTTCCAGTCCATGTGGTCCACATCGTCCACCGCCAGATGGCGGCCCTGATACCGCCGCTCCACCAGGATAAAGGCCACGCCGTAGACAATGAGCATGGCAGCCACCACGGTGGAGGTGTGCAGGTTCGCATCCATCCAGTCGTCAAAGAGCACGCCCACCACACCGGAGGGGATGATGGACACCACCACCTTGGCCCACAGGTTCCAGGTGTTTTTCTTTTCCGCCGGGGTCTTGTCCGGGGAGAAAGGATTCAGCTTGTGGAAGAACAGCACCACCACCGCCAGAATGGCCCCCAGCTGGATCACCACGTCAAACATGCTTTTAAAGGCTTCCGATACGTTCAGCTGCACCAGCTCATCCAGCAAAATCAGGTGGCCGGTGGAGGATACGGGCAGCCATTCGGTCACGCCCTCTACAATGCCAAAGAGCACGGCTTTTAAGATTTCGATCATAATTCCATCCCTCGAATGTGTTTGAAAATGAATAGTCTTTACCAACACATCATACAGGATTTGTGGCATTTTTTCAAGTGCCTGGATGGCTTTTATCACTCAAAAGAAAATGATAAAAAAATACGCACATCTCCCCCGCTGCTGAAATCTTTATCAGGGTGCCGGGGCTGTTTATAGGCGGAACGAACAAATTGGGGTATACTGTAGCCATGAAAACAAAAACACGGTGCCGCTTGGAAACAAGACAGCACCCCGAAAAAACGATGGAGGTTTTATTATGTATTATTCTGCCGGAACTTACGAAGCTTTTGCACATCCCGAAAAGCCCCAGGGCGTGGACAACAAGTCCGCTTATATCATCGGCACCGGCCTTGCCGGTCTGACTGCCGCATTCTACCTGGTCCGTGACGGCCAGATGAAGGGCGAGCGCATCCATCTGCTGGAAAAGCTGGATTTGGCCGGCGGCAGCTGCGATGGCCGGAAAGACGTTTCCAAGGGCTTCTATATGCGTGGTGGCCGGGAAATGGACAACCATTTTGAAGTTATGTGGGATGTATTCCGGGATGTTCCCTCTATTGAGACCGAGGGCGTGTCCGTGCTGGATGAATACTACTGGCTCAACAAGCACGACCCCAACTATTCCCTCTGCCGTGCTACCGTGAAATGCGGCCAGGATGCCCACACCGACAAGCAGTTCAAGCTGGACCGGGAGTCCGCCATGGCCCTTTCCAAGCTGTTTATGACCCCGGAGGCCCAGCTGGAAGACAAGAAGATTTCTGACATCCTGCCGGATTCTTTCTGGGATACCAACTTCTGGCTCTACTGGCAGACCATGTTTGCGTTCCAGCGTTGGTCCAGCGCACTGGAAATGAAGCGGTACCTCTGCCGCTATGTTCACCACATTGACGGCCTGCCCGACTTCTCCGCCCTGCGCTTCACCAAGTACAACCAGTATGAGAGCATGATCCTGCCCTTGGTAAAGTACCTGGAAGCCCACGGGGTCAAGGTAGAGTTCGGTATGGATGTCAAGAACGTGGTCATCGACCATGTGGGTGACCGGCAGATCGCCCGGAAGATCGTCTACGTCAAGGACGGCGTGGAGCAGTCCATCGACCTGGTGGAAGACGACCTGGTGTTCATCACCAACGGCTGCTGCACCGATACCTCCTGCTACGGCGACCAGACCCACGCCCCGGACCTGAACAACATCGTCAATGGCTGCGGCGAAAGCTGGGATCTGTGGAAGAACATTGCCGCCCAGGCCAAGAACGGCGAATACGGCAACCCCGACAACTTCTGCTCCGATGTAGAGGCCACCAACTGGATGAGTGCCACGGTGCAGACCAAGGACGAGAAGATCATCCGCCACATCATGGACATCTGCCAGCGGGATCCCCGGGCCGGGAAAGTCACCACCGGCGGCATTGTTACCGTCAAGGACAGCACCGACAACTGGTACCTCAGCTGGACCATCAACCGTCAGCCCCAGTTCAAGGCCCAGGACAAGGACACCGTTCTGGTTTGGGTCTATGGCCTGACCACCAACAAGCCCGGCCAGTTCGTCAAGAAAGCCATGCGGGAGTGCACCGGCGAGGAGATCTGCCAGGAGTGGCTGTACCACATCGGCGTGCCTGTAGACGAGATTCCTGAACTTGCCGAGAGTGCCTGCAACACCACCACCTGCTATATGCCCTATATCAACGCCTTCTTCCAGCCCAGAAAGGAATCTGACCGGCCCAAGGTAGTGCCTGACGGTGCTGTGAACTTCGCTTTCATCGGCCAGTTCGCCGAGACCCCCAGAGACACCATTTTCACCACCGAGTACTCCATGCGTACCGGTATGGAATCCGTCTACACCCTGCTGAACATAGACCGGGCCGTCCCCGAGGTCTGGGGCAGCAAATACGATGTCCGGGAGCTGCTGCGTGCCTGCTACTACGCCATCGACAAGAAGCCCATCTCCCAGGCGCCTCTGTCCTTCAAGGAAAAGGAAATGCTGAAGATCCTCATCAAGAAGACCCGTGGCACCGACATCGAACTGCTGCTGAAAGAAAGCGGCCTGATCGAGTAAGTCAATACCAGAAATTTGCTCCCTCCTGCGATCACGCAGGAGGGAGCGTTTTTTACGACAGACTGACCATCCAGTTTTTCTTCTTGAAAACCGCCAGGGATACCAGGAGCCTGAAAATCTCCTCGGTGGTCAGCAGGGCGTACACCCCCACGATGCCCCAATGGAACACGTAGGCCCCCAGGAAGCACAGAGGGATGCCCACCAGCCAGGTGCCCAGAATGTCAATGGCCATGATCAGCCGGGTGTTGCCGCCGCTGCGGAGGATGCCCCCGCCTAAAATCATGTTCTGCACCTTAACGGGGGCGTAGAGGGCGAAGACCACCAGCAGCGTCTTGCCCAGCTGCTTTACGGCAGTGTCCACCCGGTAGAGGGAGGTGTAGGTGTTCGACAGCAAAATCAGTCCGACAGAGACAACCACCGCCCCCAAAAGGCCTACCAGCATGATTTTTTTGGATTCTATGTAGGCTTTGTCGTATTCTTTCTGCCCCAGCCGTTTTCCGATCAGCACCCCCGCGGCGGCGGACAGGCCACTAAGGGCCCCCACCATCAGCCCCTGGACCGGGCAGGTCAGGGTATAGGCCGCAAGAGCCTGACTGCCCAGGTGGCCGTAAACAGCGGACTCCACATTCTGGCCCAGGCTCCACAAAAATTCACTGGCCAGAATGGGCAGGATCATCATCATATAGTCCATATGGCTGAGCTTTTCAAAGCGCAGGCTCCAAAGGGGGCTGCTGCCCTCCCTTTTTTCCAGAATGACAAAGCCCAGCAGGACAAACAGGAAATTCACCAGCTGGGAAGACAGGCTTGCCAGAGCCGCCCCGGGAATGCCCAGGGGCGGCAGACCCAGCTTGCCGAAAATCAGCAGATAGTTAAGACTTGTATTCACGGCAACGGATGCCAGACTGGCCGCAAAGGGGATGGCGGCCTGTTCCTTGCAGCGCATCCAGGCCGAGAGGAGAGAACTCAGGGCCATAGGAACGTAAGAAAAGCCAATCAGGCGAAAATACAGGGTGCCGGAATCAATAATGCCCGTATCCGCCGTATACAGCCCCAGAATCAGCCGGGGGAAGCCCACCGCCGCCCCCAAGAACAGACCGGACAAGAGCAAGCCCCAGAGCAGGCTCACATCCAGACTGCGCCAGGCCTCTTTTTTCTCCCCGGCCCCCAGAAACTGGGCAATGAGGATGCCCGCCACGGTGCTGACCGCCCCCAACATCACGGAGAAAATCAGGGAATAATTGCCGCACAGTCCCACGGCGGCAATACCCGTTTCCCCCAGCTGGCCGATCATCACCTGGTCAATCATGGAAAAAGAGGATTGCAGCATACTTTGCAGGGTCACGGGAATGGCGATTTTACACAGAGATTTTAAGAATGCAGACATGATAAATTCCTCGTACTTTCTCGGATGATCAGTTCCACCGGCAGGGTGATTTTTCCGGGGCAGCTGCTGGCTTTTCTTCATAGTACCGCTCCAAACCGGGTTTTGCAACGGTTAAACCCATAACCCATTCCAAAAATAAAAGTCGGTTTTTATGAGATTTGACGGAAACAGCGGGAAAATTGACAATTGACAATGGACAATTGACAATTATTGGAGTGACTAACGTGGTCCGTTTCTGTCCGTCCGTTAAAGTATGTAGGGAACGGCCTATGTGCCGTTCCGGGGCGTTGCAATTATAACCCCTGTGGACAAAATGGAACCACCCACCGATTATGTCATTCCGAGCGAACGCAGTGAGCCGAGGAATCTTCCCAAGTGGCAAGTTTTATCTTGTGGTGGTACATTTCTGCTACGTGGTGGATTCCTCCACTCCGCTAGCGCTCCGGTCGGAATGACACAATAGGGGGACGTTTCTGGTTTTTATCGGTAACAGTCCCGTCCTTTCACGTGCGGAACGGCACATAGGCCGTTCCCTACATACTTTACCGGACGGATACAGATGAACAATGTTGGTTGCCCCAATAATTGTCAATTGTCCATTGTCAATTTTTCCCGCCGTTCCCTACGGTTTCGCTGGTTGGCGGTCGTTTTCAACCGGGGTGCTCTAAGGACGGGTGGGGCGTTATTTATTGTAGGAACAACAGGCGCAGAGGGAAAACGTCCGTCCACCAAAATTGTCAATTGTCAATTGCCCATTGTCAATTGGCAGCGCACCGCTGCCCGCCTTCAGGGTTGCGGTGCGCTTTTTGTTTGTATTTTCAAAAATTTTAACGAATAAGATGCAGACAATCATTGACAAATGTGTTATACTAAGGTACTTAGGAAAACTCTGAACTGATGCTCTACGGCTGGGCGGTAAATCTTTTGATTTTGGACCGGCGGCTTTTGGGGATCGGGTCGGGAATTCCCTGGATCGATATTTTCGCTTAAGGAGGGGCATCCTTTGAAATATTTACGTGGATACCTGACCGCCGGTATTTTTGGGGCCATTACGGCGGTACTTATGGCTTACGGCAAGCGGTTTTCGGAACTGGTGGATATGATCTATCCCTATGTGACCCGGACCGCCCAGACCATGCTGGCCCAGTGGAGCGGGCAGGTGAACTTTTGCCTGTGGCAGGTATTGGCGGTGGCTCTGGGGGTGCTGGTGCTGACCAGTCTGGTGCTGATGCTGGTACTCAAGTGGAACCCGGTGCAGTGGTTTGGCTGGGTGCTGGCGGTGTGTTCCTGCATTTACTGCCTGCACACTGCGGCCTATGGCCTGAACTATTACGCTGGGCCCATTGCGGAGGATCTGCGGCTGGATACCTCGGCCTACACCCTGGAAGAACTGACGGAGGCCACGGAGTATTACCGGAACCAGGCCAACGTCCTGGCTGCCCAGGTTCCCAGAGACAGCACCGGGGCCGTCAGCTTCCGGACCTTTGAGGAGCTGGCTTCTCTTGCGGGAGAGGGCTTCCGGGTGCTGACCTATGAAAAGCACTATCCCGTCTTTGCCGGGTCTACCCTGCCGGTAAAAAAGCTGGGCTGGTCCAATATGTACACCTCCATGGGTATTACGGGCTTCACCTTTGCCCTGACGGGGGAGGCGGCGGTGAATCCCCAGGCACCGGATGTGAGCCTGCCCTTTACCATGTGCCACGAGATGGCCCACCGGATGTGCATCGCCTATGAGCGGGATGCCAACTTTGCTGCTTTCCTGGCTGCCATCAACAACCCCGACCCCCAGTTCCAGTATTCAGGCTACTTTATGGCCTACCGGTACTGTCTGGCGGCTCTGGGCACCGTGCCGGGGAATGCGGCGGTGGAAGCCCGGAACCGGGTGGAGGCCGGGGTCAGCGACTATCTGAAATTTGACATGATCCAGTACGATTCTTTCTACCGCACCCGGAAAAACGAAACCGCCACCAAGGTGGGAGACAAGGTGAACAGCACGTATCTGCAAACCAGCGGCGACAGCTCCGGCCTTGCTTCCTACGGGGAGGTCTGCGATCTGCTGGTCAGCTGGCACATTCAGGAAATCCTGCTGCCCAGTCTGGCGGTGGAGGAAAACCCCTTTGACCCCCTGGACAAGACCCAGGTGGATTTGACGGGCATCGTCAACGCAAGGTAAAAGGAGACCAGATGGAAATCAGAGAAGAAATGAAAAATGCCCTGGAGCAGGGACTTCCCGGGTTTTCCCCGGCACTTTCGGAAGAAACCAAGAACACCCTCTGCGCCTTTGGCGAAGCGGTGATCGAACAAAATAAGGTCATGAACCTGACGGCCATTACAGAGCCGGACCAGGTGGCACGGCTCCATCTGCTGGACAGTCTTACGGTAATGCACTGCATGGATTTAGAGGGTAAAGCCCTCATTGATGTGGGCTGCGGCGCAGGCTTTCCCGGGGTTCCGCTGGCCATTGCCTGTCCCAATACCCAGGTAACGCTGCTGGACAGTCTGGGCAAGCGGGTCCACTGGCTGGAAACGGTGCTGCCCCAGCTGAACGTCCCGGCCCGGTGTGTCACCGCCAGAGCCGAGGAGGCGGTGGAAACCTGCCGGGAAAGCTATGACGTGGCCGTGAGCCGGGCAGTGGCCAGACTCAATATCCTTTTGGAACTGCTGGCCCCCTATGTGAAAGTCGGCGGGGCGGTGGTGGCCCTGAAAGGGGCCGCGGCAGGGGAAGAACTGGCAGAGTGCGCAGGGGCCATGAAAAAGCTGGGTCTCAAAAAGGAATCCATGACCCATTTTGATGTGGAGGGGGCAGATCATGCAGTGATCGTCCTGCGGAAAGTCGCCCCCACCCCCAAGGCCTACCCCCGGCGTTACGCCAAAATCAAACAGGCTCCGCTGTGATCAGGGGGGCTGACGGATGACCAAAAGAATATGGGCCTGTGCCGTTTTTCTGGGGCTGCTGGCCTTGCTGCTGCTGGGGGTGGGCTGGACACTCTGTCCCAGAAGCAATGAAGAACTGCGGTTCCCTACGGCCAGTGCCTTTGTGGCGGAGCCGGAAAACAGCTTCGATTATGTGATTTTGGGCGACAGCCTGACCCTTTACGGTCTGGCCCCCAAGGTCATTTTAGAGGAGCAGGGCATTCCGGGCTATAACTGCTCTGTACCCTTGCAGACCCTGGCCCAGAGCAGAAGCTATCTGGAACGGTTTTTAAGCTGCCAGTCCCCCAGGCTGGTGCTGCTGGAAGCCAATGTACTCTACCGGGAGATGTCCCCGGAGGAACCTGCCCTGGAGCGGGTCCAATCCCGGCTCACGGTGTTCCGGGATCATAACAACTGGAAAACCATGAACCTCAAAACTCTGACCCAATGCCCCCACTGGACCTGGCGGCACGATGGCTGGGGACATTTTTCCAGTCAGGAAGTAGACCCGGCGGCCACGGAGCAATATATGGTCGATCCCCAGGTCCCGGCCCCTATTCCGGAGTCCTCCCAAAGGATGCTGGAGTCGCTGCGATCCCTTTGCCGAAAGCATGAGGCCCAATTGCTGCTCATCAGCGTACCCAATGCCGCGGTCTGGGATCTGGAACGGCACCGGCGGGTGGCGGCCCTGGCAGAGGAACTGGGGCTTCATTACCTGGATATGAATCTGGAACAGATGGGCCTGGACTGGCAGACCGACTGCCTGGACGGCGGCGACCACCTGAACGAATGGGGGGCCAAAAAGGTAAGCCGGTATCTAGCCACCTACCTGGCGGACACCGGCCTGTTCCCGGACCGGGAAGAACCCCAGGAAACGGCGGGGGCTTCGGCCCGGATGGGAGGATCGTAATGGGAAAAGCAATGCGTTCCATACTGTTTTTAGGATTTCTGGTGCTGGTGATTCTGGGGGCTTCCTGGGTTTTTCTGCCAAAGAACAACACCCCAGAGGCGGGGATGAGGGATATTCTGGCCAACGGCATCTTAGCAGAACCGGAAAACACCCTGGATTATCTGGTTTTGGGGGATAGTCTGGCCATGACCGGCGTGAACCCCTGGACCGTCTGGCGGGACCAGGGCTATACCGGTTATGTCTGCGCCGCCACGGGCCTTGACCCGGAGGGAGCCGCCGGTTTTCTGGATACGGCCCTGAAGCATCAGCAGCCCAAGGTCGTACTTTTGGAGGCCCACCAGCTGTATAAGGCCCTGACACCTCTGGAATCCGGGACCCGGCGGATCTCCCGGTTGATCCCGGTACTGGAATATCACGACAATTGGAAATTTTTAAAGCCCGCCCAGGCACTACAGCCGGTCTGCTATGACAATCCCATGCTGGAACGGGGTTATTATCTGCGAAAGGCCGTCTCTGGCGCCGACCCCGGGGACTATATGGCCCCCCAGGAGGGGGAAGACCCCATTCCGGAGCAGAGTGTTCGCATTGTAAAGCGCATGGCCCAGCTCTGCCGCCAGCGGAACATTACCATGGTGCTGTTCAGCCTGCCAAGCTCCGTCAACTGGAATGATGCCGCCCACCGGGCGGTGGCAGAACTGGCAGAGGAACTGGAAGTGCCCTACCTGGATATGAATCTTCTGGATATTGGCATCGACTGGTCCCAGGATACTCTGGATGGCGGCGACCACTTGAACGCCACGGGAGCGGAAAAGGCCAGTGCCTGTCTGGAAACCGTTCTGGACAGTTACGGCCTGCGGGACAAGCGGGAAGACCCGGCATTTGCCCGGTGGAACCGGGATCTGGAGACGTTCACCGCCCTGGCCGCTGCGGCCACCGATAGATTGTAAGGGGAAGGAGCAACCACTCTTTGGGAAAAAGAATACTGAAAGACGGGCTGTTTCTCCTGGTGCTGATTCTGGTGCTGGCAGCCCTGGGTCCGGTGTTTGTGCCAAAGGACAACACCGCCGCCGCAGGGCGGCTGGATACGGACCCTACGGCCCTGCTGTCCCAGCCGGAAAATTCCATTGATCTGCTGTTTTTGGGGGACAGCGAGGCCTATTCCGGCTTTGTCCCTCTGGAACTGTGGAAAAATCAGGGCATCGCCTCTTTCGTCTGCGCCAGCGTGGACCAGAAGCCCTATGAAACGGTGTGGTTCCTGGAAACCGCCCTGACAAACCAGACCCCCCAGGTGGTGGTGCTGGAAACCAACGTGCTCTACCGGGTCTATGCCCGGCGGGATCTGTTGGAGCCCTATGCCCAGCGGCTGTTTCCGGTGCTGCGGCACCATGACCGGTGGAAAAGCCTGAGCCTTGGGGATCTGGAAGCCCCCCTGTACACCGGGGCCTACCCGGACCGGGGCTACCACCTGCTGACCAGTGCCGACCCTCTGGAAGACCTGTCCGGCTATATGGCCCCTATGAACGAATGGGAGCCCCTGAGCCGTGCCAATAGGGCCTCCTTCCAAAAAATCTATGACCTCTGCGCCGAAAACAATATCCAGCTGATTTTATACAGTGTCCCCAGCCCCATGAACTGGACCGTCCGGCGGCACAACACCATGGAAGACCTGGCCAGAGACTTTGGCATCGTCTACTTGGACGGAAATCTGCTGGATCTGGGCATCGACTGGACCACCGACACCTACGACCGGGGGGATCACTTAAACTACTGGGGTGCCCAAAAGAACACCCAGTGGCTCGGCACCTGGCTCACCCAGAACTGCCCCCTCCCGGACCACCGGGAAGACCCCGCCTACGACAGCTGGACCCAGGACCTGGAAACCCTGCCCCAGCGCATCCAGGAAAAACAGACCGGTGGGGAAGCATAAAACGACAGAGGATATGTCCTAAACTGTAGGGACATATCCTCTTTTTTTGACGGAGCGGCGGTGCATCCCCGGGTTTTTCTTTTTTTATACAGGATTTTACCAAACAGACATTGCAATTTTTTTCGTTCTGTACTAAAATAGAGTTACCAATCAAAAGGAGGTTCTTTCATGAAGAACGTACTGGTTACCGGCGGTGCCGGTTATATCGGCTCCCATACCTGTCTGGTGCTGCTGGAAAACGGTTATGGCGTGGTCGTCATTGACAATCTGTGCAATTCCAACCCCGAAAGCCTGAACCGGGTGCAGAAGCTCACCGGCAAGACCCTGAAATTCTATGAGGGTGACGTGCGGGACGAGGCCCTGCTGCAAAAGATTTTTGCAGAAAACGACATCGACTGCGTGATCCACTTCGCCGGCCTGAAAGCCGTTGGCGAAAGTGTTGCCAAGCCCTGGGAATACTATGACAACAACCTGAATTCCACCCTGGTGCTGACCAAGGTGATGCGGGAAGTTGGTATGCAGAACATCATCTTCTCCTCCTCCGCCACGGTTTACACCGCCGACAACGAAATGCCCCTGCGGGAGACCTCCCGTACCGGCGGCTGCACCAACCCCTACGGCTGGACCAAGTACATGACCGAGCAGATCCTCTCCGGCATGAGCCATGCCGATGCCAAGTGGAGCGTGGTGCTGCTGCGCTACTTTAACCCCATCGGTGCCCACAAGTCCGGTCTCATCGGTGAAGACCCCAGAGGCATCCCCAACAATCTGATGCCCTACATCACCCAGGTGGCCATTGGCCGCCGGGAGAAACTCAGCATCTACGGCAATGACTATCCCACCCACGACGGCACCGGCGTCCGGGACTACATCCATGTGGTGGACCTGGCCAAGGGCCACGTAGCCGCCGTCAAGTACGTCACCGAGCATAAGGGCTGTGAGGTATTCAACCTGGGTACCGGTATCGGATACAGCGTGCTGGACATGGTCAATACCTTTATGGAAGTCAACAACGTGAAGGTCCCCTATGTGATCACGGACCGCCGTCCCGGCGACATCGCCACCTGCTATGCAGACCCCGCCAAGAGTGCCGAGGTTCTGGGTTGGAAAGCCCAGGAGACCCTGGCCGACATGTGCCGGGATTCCTGGAACTGGCAGAGCAAGAACCCCCAGGGCTACGGAATATAACAATGGCCAACACCCCTGGATTTTTCAAAATCCAGGGGTGTTTTTCTTATGCTAACGAAAGGGTTTTCGCTATGGAGAAAAAACAAATTGCGGCCATTGCCATTGGGGCATTGGCCGGAGTCGGCGTGGGAGCCGCGGCGGTGAGCTGCGGGGCCAGTAAGGCCATGACGGACCTGGCCATGGACCGGAAAATTCCCGCCTACGGAAAATACATCAACGTCTCCGGCGGCCAGAAAGACGAAGCCTACAATGCCCGGAGGATCCGGGCCACGGAGGAGCTGGAAGCCCTGCCCCGGGAGGACGTGGCCATCCAGTCCGCCGACGGGCTGAATCTGGTGGGCCATCTGATCAAAAGCCGGTACCCCCGGCGGCTGATCATCGCGTTCCACGGCTGGCGTTCCGGCTGGAGCCGGGATTTTTGTATGGTTGCGCCCTTCTGGTTGGAGCAGCACTGCAACATCCTCTTTGTGGAGCAGCGGGGCCAGGGCAACAGCCAGGGAGACTACATTGGCTTCGGCCTTTTAGAGCGCAGCGACTGCCGCCAGTGGGCCATGTGGGCGGAGGAACAGAAGTTTGGTCTGCCTATCTACTTAGCCGGTATTTCCATGGGTGCCGCCACAGTGCTCATGGCCTCCGGCATGGACCTGCCGGAGAGCGTCCGGGGCATCATTGCCGACTGCGGCTATACCTCCCCCCAGGACATCTGCGTCCACGTGGCCCGGGACAATCTGCACGTGACCTACACCCCCTTGCGCAGTGCCTGGGTAGACCGGTGCTTCCGGAAAAAAATCCACATGACTTCCGGTGCCTACTCCACCCTCACCGCCATGAAGACGGTGAAAGTCCCCATCCTGTTCATCCACGGCACCGCCGACAGCTTCGTCCCCATTGAAATGACCTACCGTAACTACCGGGCCTGCGCCGCCCCCAAACGCCTGGTGGTGGTCCCCGGTGCGGGCCACGCCATGAGCTATCCCGTAGAGCCGGAAACCTGTCAGAAAGCCATGACCGCCTTCTTCCGGGATTTTGACCTGGCGGAATAAGACCCCAAAGCCCGGTACAAACGCAACCCCATATACGCCCGTCCTTAGAATCCCTCGGTTGAAAACGCCCACCAGACAGCTAAACCGTAGGGAACGGCCTATGTGCCGTTCCGCACCCGAAAGGACGGAACCGTCTGCGCTAAACCCCGCACCAAAAATCACGGTACAAGAGCTTCCCCGCCGGGGAAGCTGGCAGGGCGCAGCCCTGACTGATGAGGCAGCGGGGCAGCGTAAAACACTTTAGAAGCTGTAGGCGAATCCGTACAAACGTCCCCCGCTATGTCATTCAGGCCTTGAGCGATAAGCGGAGTGGAGGAATCCACCACGTGGGATAATGAACCACCGCAAGATAAAACTTGCCACTTGGGAAGATTCCTCGACTCACTACCGTTCGCTCGGAATGACATACCGGGGGGTTGTTCCGTTTTGCTTGCACAGGGTTATATTTGCCACGCCCCCGGAACGGCACATAGGCCGTTCCCTACGGTGAGACTCGGTTTGTTTCCTCTTTGCGCCCGTTGTTTCTGCAACGTACAACGCCGTACCGCCCCTCATCCACCGCTGCGGCGGTCCCCCTTCCCCGTTGGGGAAGGTTTTTGGAGCTTTCCTGGGCCGTTCCCTGCATATTTTAACGGAGGTACAGAAATGAACAACGTTGGTCACCCCCAAAATTGTCAATTGTCAATTGTCCATTGTCAATTCGGCAAATAACTGTCAACTGTCAACTAACATCCACGCCCTTGTCCACCGTCTCCTGGGCGGAAAACAGGACGATGGCGGTGCCCAGGGCAGCGGAGAGGGTACCGAAAATGAGCATGGGGGGGACGCCGAAGCGGTCGATCATGGGTCCTCCGATGAGGGAGGCCAGGACGGAGGCCAGGGTGTAGGTCATGGTGTAGTAGGCCTGGCCTTTCACCGCATCTTCCGGGGCCATGACGGCGTTGATGTAATACACCGAGGCCACGGCGATCAATGCCCAGGCCAGAACCTGGGTCAGCTGCAACAGGCAATACACCGCCACGTTGGGAGCCAGCCAGGAGCCAAGAGCCTTTAGCAGGAAAAAGAACCCGGTGAGTTTCATCCAGAAGCCGCTGTTTTTCTTTTGGAGCATTTTTGTAAACAGCAGCATGGTTGGAAGTTCGGAAAGAGCAGCCAGAGCCATGGCCATGCCCATGTGGCTACTGTTGCCCCCTTTGGTCACCATGATCTGCAAGGTGAAATTATTCAGCAGGGCGTGGCTGATATAGATCAGGGTGCAGCCCAGCAAGACCCCCGTAAACCGGGGGTACTTCTTAAAAAAGGCCAGACCCTGGACCCCTGCACCCTGTCCCGGCTGCCTGGGGGCCCGCTGGGTGGGGTAGAGGCAGATGGAGCCAATAAAGAGCAGACTGCACAGAGTAATGGCCACGGGAACAGGCGACCCACCCCGGGCGGCGGTGAGCCGTCCCAACAGGAAACTCACCAGGGCAAAAGTCACGGAACTGAGGCTTTTGGACACGCCGTAGTTGAGTTTTTCCCCGCAATTGATGGATGTGACCCCCAGGCCGTTGACCAGGGGGGTCTGCAATTGCAGCAGGGCCAGAGCCAGGGCGTAGAGCAGCATGGAGCCATCCTTATCTCTGCGGAGAAAGCACAGTCCCAAACCGCAAAGCCCCGTGAGCCCTGCTACAAACAGGTTGATGGATTTGAGGCTTCTGCTGTTTTCTTTGTCCGCATATCCTGCTACCACAGGCTGTAGCAGTGCCGACACCACGCCTGCCAGGGCAATGGCCGCCCCGATGGCCCCATTGGAAAAGCCCTGTTCCAAAAGATAAAGACTGATATAACCGGAAATTGATGCGTAAACCATCCAGTAGGTGCCGTGGATCAGCCCATACCGGGCCGTTAAATGTTTGCTCATGTGTTGCCCTCTTACCTGTCAGAATTTTCGTCTCCATCATACCACGGGAAAAATTTTTTTTCAATTTCTTTTTCCGCAAAAAGTAGGAAAAGGGCGTTTTTCCCACTTGTTCCTATCCCCCGGTGGGGGTTTCCGTCTGTTTTGTACAAATACCCCCCCGGGGGGATACAAAAAAGTACGTGAAATGTGTCTAAAAAGCCGATTGACAATCTTGAATAGTATTGGTAGAATATTATCGATACAGTATTGGTTCGGCAATACCCACGTGTATCGACTGGAAAGAATTACTTAATTAGGAGGAAATCACATTGAAGGATTGGGCATATCTGACCACTGTCGAAGAAATGGAAGAAGCCACCAATTCCTTGCTGGATAACGGCAAGAAGGTTGGCGCGGACTCCTGGCAGCAGCGTGTCAAAAACCAGACCCCCCACTGCGGATTCGGCGAGAAAGGTACCTGCTGCCGTATCTGCTCCATGGGCCCCTGCCGCATTACCCCCAAGGCTCCCCGCGGCATCTGCGGCTGCGATGTTCACGGCATTGTTGGCCGTAACTTCCTGCGCTTTACCGCCGGTGGCTCCGCCACCCACTCCGACCATGGCCGTGAAATCATGCACACCCTGTACCAGGCCAAGGAAGGCGGCAACTACCAGGTCAAGGATCCTGCAAAGCTGATCCGCATCGCCAAGGAATGGGGCGTGGAGACCGAGGGCAAGGACATCTACGATCTGGCCCACGAAATGGCTGAGATCGGCCTGATGGAATACGGCAAGCCCTTCGGCGTTCAGAAGTTCCTGAAGCGGGCTCCTGAGCATACCCAGCAGCTGTGGCATGAGGCCGGCATCGAGCCCCGGGCCATTGACCGGGAAGTTGCCACCGCTCTGCACATGACCCACATGGGCAACAGCTCCCTGCCCGAAGCTCTGGTCCGTCAGGCCCTGCGCTGCGGCCTGTCTGACGGCTGGGGCGGCTCCATGATGGGCACCGAGTTCTCCGACGTTCTGTTCGGCACTCCCAAGCCCGTGGACTCCACCGCCAACATCGGCGTTATGGAGAAGGACAACGTCAACATCGTTGTTCACGGCCACGATCCCTCCCTGTCTGAAATGATCGTTTACTACGCCAACGATCCCGAAATGATCGCTCTGGCCAAGAGCGTTGGTGCCAAGGGCATCACCATTTCCGGCGTGTGCTGCACCGCCAACGAAGTGGCCATGCGTCACGGCATCCCCATGGCCGGTAACTTCCTGAGCCAGGAGAACGTAGTCCTCACCGGTGCCTGCGAAGCCATTGTTGTAGACGTACAGTGCATCTTCCCCGCACTGGGACCCCTGTCCAAGTGCTTCCACACCAAGTTCATCACCACCTCTCCCATCTGCCGGATGCCCGACTCCGAGTTCATTCAGTTCAATGCCGAGACCGCCGGTGACAACGCCAAGGCAATCGTCAAGATGGCCATTGAGAACTTCAAGAACCGGAAGCCCGAGCTGGTGAACATCCCCAACCAGGTCCAGAAGACCCGTGTGGGCTACTCTGTTGAAGCCATCGTCAAGGTTCTCGACGGCGTTGCCAACTCCCAGGTCGACGAGTTCGGCACCACCAAGCCCCTGCTGGAGTGCATCACCTCCGGTGTTCTCCGTGGTGCTGTGGCTCTGGTCGGCTGCAACAACCCCAAGGTCCGTCCTGACACCGCGCACATTGAGCTGATGAAGAAGATGCTGGAGAACGACATCATCTGCATCGTTTCCGGCTGCTCCGCCCAGGCTGCCGCCAAGGCTGGTCTCATGGATCCCGTACAGGCCAAGGAATACTGCGGCGCGGGTCTGAAGCGTGTCTGCGAGCTGGCTGGCATTCCTCCCGTTCTGCACATGGGTTCCTGCGTGGATATCACCCGTATGCTGATCCTGGCCTCCGAGCTGGCCAAGGACTCCGGCCTGAACATTTCTCAGCTGCCTGTTGTGGGCTGCGCTCCCGAATGGATGTCTGAGAAGGCCGTTTCCATCGGCAACTACGTTGTCTCCACGGGCCTGGATACCTTCCTGGGCGTGGATCCCTATGTTTCCGGTTCCTCCGAGATCTGTGACCTGCTCTGCGGCGAAGACGGCATCAACAAGTGGGTTGAGGCCAAGTACGTTGTGGAAAAGGACATCGACAAGATGGGCGACATGATGATCGCCCGCATCGAAGAGAAGCGCGCGGCTCTGGGCATCTAAACTATGAAACTAGCGATTACCGGCAAGGGTGGCGTGGGTAAAACCACCCTTGCCTCCACCCTGGCCCGGCTCTATGCCGACGAAGGACGCACCGTCCTTGCCGCCGACGTAGACCCGGATGCCAATTTGGGCCTGGCCTTGGGCCTGAGCCAGGAAGAAGTAGATGCCATCGTCCCCATCAGCAAGATGCGCACCCTGGTGGAGGAGCGTACCGGTGCTACCGATGCCAACCGGTTCTATAAGCTGAACCCCTACGTGGCCGACATCCCCGAAAAGTACTCCAAGGACATCAACGGCGTCAAGCTGCTGGTCATGGGTACGGTGGATGTAGGTGGCTCCGGCTGCGTCTGCCCGGAGCATGTGATGCTCAAATCCATCCTCTCCGCCATGACCTATCGGAAAAACGATGTGGTCATTATGGATATGGAGGCAGGATTGGAGCATCTGGGCCGGGGTACTGCTTCCAATATGGACCAGTTTATCGTGGTCATTGAGCCCGGTGCCCGCAGTGTCCAGACCTACCGCAACGTCAAGCGGCTGGCCAAGGACCTGGGTGTCAAGCAGGTTCGTGTGGTGGCCAATAAGGTCCGGGACGAAAGTGATGAGGCTTTTGTCCGTGAGACCATCCCGGCAGAGGATCTGCTGGGCTGCATTCACTATAACCCGGATGTTATCAACGCCGACCGTCAGGGCAAATCCCCCTACGATTTCAGCCCCAAGGCCATTGATGAGATCCGCCAAATCAAAGCGATTCTGGATCGTGAAGAAAATTAGGAGGAAATACCGTGACTTTATTTGAAAGAGTTTTCGGCGGCAACGATGCTGTTTACGGCCTCACCGAGGCAGCCATCAACAATGCCATCGCACAGTACGGTGAGGGCCAGGCCGTGTCCTTCCCCGGCACCGCTTATTCCCTGCCCTGCTACTACGGCGTCACCGGTGTCAAGGTCGAGACCCTGGGCCAGCTGAAAGAAGCCCTGGGCGTGGTCAAGACCCTGATGACCCGCAACAACCGTCTGAATGATGCCTTTATGTCCGGCGTTGCCACTGCCCTGTGCGCAGAATTCATTGAAGTTCTGAAGTACATCGGCAACGATGCGCCCTACGAGGCTCCCTGCTACGGCCATCTGCCCGATGCCGTGGTCCGTTCCCTGGGTGTTCCCCTGGTTACCGGCGACATCCCCGGTGTTCCCGTTATCCTGGGCACCGCTCCTACCGCTGACGAGGCCGTGGCTCTGGTCAAGAGCTATCAGTCTCAGGGTATGCTGGTCACTCTGGTGGGCGGCATCATCGATCAGCTCCAGGAGAAGGGCTACAAGACCGGCGACAACGTCCGTGTGATCCCCCTGGGCAAGGACGTGACCTCCGTCATCCACGTTGTGTCCGTTGCTGTCCGTGCGGCTCTGATCTTCGGTAACATTCAGCCCGGCGATGCCGCTGGCCTGATGAAGTACACCATGGAGCGTGTTCCCGCTTTCGTCAACGCTTTCGCTCCTCTGGACGATGTGATCGTTGCCTGCGGCGCCGGCGCCATTGCTCTGGGCTTCCCCGTTATCACCAACGAGCAGGAGAACATCTTCCGTGTTCCCAAGAGCCTGATCGTACAGCCCGATGTGGAGAAGTTCAACGCCACCTCTCTGGAAGCCCGGGACATCAAGATCAAGATCACCAACATTGACATTCCCGTATCCTTCGCTTCCGCTTTCGAAGGCGAAATCATCCGCCGTCCCGACATGCAGGTGGAAGTCGACGGCTCCCGTGTGGACTGCTTCGAGCTGGTACACACCAAGGAAGCTGCCGAGGTGGAAGACCACAAGATCACTGTGATCGGACCGGAAATCGACGAGATCCCCGTGGGTACCAAGATTTCCATGTCCTACACCGTGGACGTGGCCGGCAAGAACATGCAGCCTGACTTTGAGTCCGTTATGGAGCGGAAGTTCCACTCCTACCTGAACTGCATCGAGGGCGTGATGCACACCGGTCAGCGTGACATGATCCGTATCCGTATCAGCAAGGCCGACTTTGAGGCTGGCTTCAAGTTCCGTCACATCGGTGAGGTTCTCTACGCCAAGGTCAAGAGCGAGTTCGAGGCCGTTGTGGATAAGTGCCAGGTCACCATCGTTGTGGATGCCGAGAAGAACAAGGAACTGCGGGCTGCCGCCAACGCCGTGTTCAACAAGCGTGACGACCGTCTGAAGTCCATGACTGACGAGTCCGTGCCCGTGTACTACACCTGCATCATGTGCCAGGCCTTCTCCCCCAGCCACGTATGTATCGTTACCCCCGAACGTCTGGGCCTGTGCGGTGCCGTGTCCTGGCTGGATGCCAAGGCCACCAATGAGCTGGATCCCACCGGTCCTTGCCAGATCGTTCCCAAGGAGCACTGCATCGACGAGAAGCTGGGCCGCTACGAAGACGTGGACGAGGCCGTTGCCAAGTACTCCCACGGCGCACTGGAGCATGTGACCCTGTACTCCCTGTTCCAGGATCCCATGACCTCCTGCGGCTGCTTCGAGTGTATCTGCGGCGTGGAGCCTGTTTCCATGGGTGTTGTCATCACCTGCCGGGAGCATGCCGGTATGACTCCTCTGGGCATGAGCTTCTCCGAAATGGCCTCTATGACCGGCGGCGGCGTTCAGACCCCCGGCTTCATGGGCCACGGCAAGCAGTTCATCTCCTCCAAGAAGTTCATCGCCGCCGAAGGCGGCCCCGGCCGTATCGTTTGGATGCCCAAGGAACTGAAAGATCAGGTTCGTGAGCGCCTGGATGCTACCGCCAAGGAGATGTACGGCGTTGACAACTTCACCGACATGATCGCCGATGAAACCGTCTGCACCGAGGATCCCGAGGAACTGCTGAACTTCCTGTCCGAGCACGGCCACCCCGTCCTCAGCATGGAGCCTTTCGACATGTAATTTTTCAAAAACACCTCCGTGAAAACGGAGGTGTTTTTTTTGCGTAACGGGGAAGTAAGTTGACAGTTGACAGTGGACAGTGGACAGTTGACAGTTATTGGGGCAACCAACGTTGTTCATTTGTATCCGTCCGTTAAAGTCCGTAGGGAACGGCGGGATAATTGACAATTGACAATGGACAATTGACAATTATTGGAGCGACCAACGTTGTTTATTTCTGTACGTTCGTTAAAGTCCGTAGGGAACGGCCTATGTGCCGTTCCGGGGCGTGGCAAATATAACTCCTGTGCAAACATACCGGAACCACACCCCGATATGTCATTCCGAGCGACGTAGTGAGTCGAGGAATCTTCCCAAGTGGCAGGTTTTATCTTGTGTTGGTTCATTATCCCACGTATAGCCAGGGCTGAGAGGTTGCTTTCCACTCCCGGTTCTGGTATACTTATTCTGAAAAACAAAAGGGAAAAGGTGAACGCCATGAATTATTTGATCGTTATTGATATGCAGGTGGATTTTATCTCCGGCGCTCTGGGCTCTGACCGGGCCCGGGCCATTGTGCCCAAGGTGGTGGAGTTGGTGAAAGATTTTGACGGGAAGGTGATTTTCACCCGGGATACCCATGGGAAAAACTATCTGCGGACCCAGGAGGGGCGGAATTTGCCGGTGGAGCACTGCATTCAGGGCACGCCTGGGTGGCAGATCTGTCCGGAACTGGGGGTATATGCCGAAAACATTGTGGACAAACTGAGCTTTGGCAGCATTTCTCTGCCCCGGGTTTTGGCTCAGGAGGGGACACCGGAGTCCATTACCCTGTGCGGACTGTGTACGGACATTTGCGTGATTTCCAACGCCATGATTCTGAAAAGTGCCTTCCCGGAGACCCTGGTACGGGTGGTTTCCGGGGCTTGCGCCGGTGTGACGGAAAAGAGCCACGAAACGGCCCTGGCCGCCATGGAAGCGGTACAGATCCAGGTGATCTAAGAAAACAAAAATACCGGGGCGCTTCGGTTTTTGTACCGATGCGCCCCGGTGTTGGTTTTGTATGGGTGTTTACAGTTTCCCTTATTAATATCCGAAGCCCCAGCCAAAGGGGAAGGTGCCGTAGCCCTGGGAGCCTTGAGAACCCTGGGAGTTCTGGGCGCTCTGCTGCTGGACGGAGTCGCTTTCTTTGTTGGCAGACTGTACCTGGCGGCCCACGGTGACGGTGAGGGTCAGGGTCTCGCCCTGGCGGTAGACGGTGAGGGTCAGTTCGTCGCCGGGATTGGCAGCCCGAACCAGCTTCACCAAATCGTTTTGGGAAGTGATCTCCGTGTCATTTACCTTGGTGATGATGTCGTTGACCTGAAGTCCGGCGGTTTCCGCGGGGCTGTCCTTGGTGATGGACTGGACGGAGGCGCCGCCGGGCAGGCCGTACTTCTGGGTCTCGGAGCTGACGGAGAGGACACTGACGCCGATATAGGGCTTTTCAATGTAGCCGTTCTCAATAATGCTCTTGACGATGCCATACACATGGTTCATGGGGATGGCAAAACCGATGTTGTCAACAGAGGCGGTGGAGGAGGAAGAAGAGCTGGAATACTTGGCGTTGGTAATGCCAATGACCTCCCCGTGCATGTTAAACAGGGCACCGCCGGAGTTGCCGGAGTTGATGGCACAGTCGGTCTGAATCAAATCCATGGTGGTACCCCGGGAAATGGTCACTTCCCGATCCAGTGCACTGATGATGCCGGAGGTCTCGGAGAAAGTCAGTTCTCCCAAGGGGTTGCCGATGGCCACTACCTCGTCACCCACATTCAGCTTGTCGGAGTCCCCGATGACCACCGGGGTCAGTCCTTCTGCCTCGATTTTCAGCACGGCCACATCGTTGCTCTCGTCAAAGCCAATGAGCTTGGCATCGTAATTGGTGCCGTCATAGGTAGAGACAGTGATGGAAGTTGCGCCGGAGACCACGTGGTAGTTGGTCAGGATGTAGCCGTCATCGGAGAAGATGAAGCCGGAACCTGCCGCAGCGCCGGTGGTCTGCTGGCCCCAGAAGTTGGTGGTCACGAGACTGGTGACAATGCCCACGGTGGAGCCCACGTTGGCGGCATAGACCTCTGCGGCGGTGAGGGTCTTGGAGGAGTCAATTTCCTGGATTTTCAGGGCCGAGGTCTCCCGAACGCCATGCATGACGGTGGAAACACCGTCAGAATAAACGGTCTCGCCTTTGCCGCCCTGGGCTAGTCTGCTACCCAGGAACGCACCGCCCACGCCGCAGCCGCCGCCTACCAGGGCGCAGCACAGCACCAGGGCCACGGCCCCCTTTGCACCTTTCTTTTTAGGCTTCTCTTTTGGGGGAATGGGGGGCATCCCGGTATTTTCCGGGGTGCGGTTTTCATAAATGGAATCATCATAGTATTCGCTCATGGTCTTTACAGCTCCTTTTGCTGGTATCTTTTCTTTACACCCATACTGTACCACGGAATTCTGAAATGAAACTTAAAATAGTTCTGAACGATTTGTGAATTTCCTGGAGGGCAACGTCAGAGCATTTTTCCCAAAAATAGAATCAAATATGAAAAAAATGTTGCAATGCCGTCTGATGGTTGGTATACTTGTAAAGAGTGTGTACGACAGATTTTACACAGATTCCATATAGGGGGTACTTTCGTGAGTATATCCAATATCATCTCGCTGTTAGGCGGTCTGGGCGCATTCCTCTTTGGTATGAAGTATATGGGTGACGGCCTGGAAATGGCCGCCGGATCCCGGATGAAAGACTTGCTGGAAAAGCTGACCCGGAACCGGTTTATGGGCTTTTTGCTGGGCGTTCTGGTAACGGTGGTCATTCAGTCCTCCTCGGCCACCACCGTCATGGTCATGGGCTTTATCAACGCTGGGATCATGGACCTGGCCCAGGCCACCGGCGTGATTTTCGGTGCCAACATCGGTACCACCATCACCAGTGTCCTGATCGCCCTGGATGTCTCCGGAATTGCCCCGTTCTGCATTTTTATTGGGGCATTCCTCATGCTCTATTCCAATAAGAAACAGACCAAGCACATCGGCCAGATTATTCTGGGCTTTGGCCTGCTGTTCCAGGGGCTGCACACCATGTCCGGGGCCATGAAGCCCCTCAAAGACGTGGTATGGTTCCAGTCCTTTATTATGAACGCCAAGAATCCTCTGCTGGGCATTCTGGTAGGTGCGGCCCTGTGTGCCGTGATCCAGAGTTCCTCGGCAGCGGTGGGTATTTTGCAGGCGTTGGCCATGCAGGGTCTGATGCCTTTGTACTTTGCCTCCTTCTTAGTCTGCGGTATCAACATCGGCTCTGCCATGCCCACCATCCTGGCCTCCATGAACGCCCGGAACAACGCCAAGCGGGCGGCCATGATCTACCTGATCAACAACCTGGTGGGCGCCGTCATTATGACCGTGGTAACCCTGGCCCTGCCCTATACCCAGTGGGTGGAGGCCCTGGTGCCGGACCCCATGTTCCAGGTGTCCCTGGTGCATATCATCTTTAAGGTGGTCTCCGCCGCCGTGCTGCTGCCCCTGACCAATCAGGTGGTACGGCTGACCTACTTCCTGGTGCCCAAGCAGAAGCACGAGGATGCCTGCCGCCTGGAATTCATCGACGTGAACCTGGTGGGTTCCCCCAGTGTGACCCTGCTGCAGATCCGCAACGAAGTAGAGCGCATGAGCGGCCTGGTGCGGGAAAACCTGCGCCTTTCCATGGATGCGTTGCTTGCGGGAAAGGTGGCCGATGCCAAGCAGATCGAGGAAAACGAAACGGTCATCGACTATCTGACCGATGCCATCAGCGACTATCTGGTAAAGCTCAACGTCCGGGAAATGTCCGACCGGGATGCCCAGTATGTCAACCACGTCTTCCAGGCCCTGTCGGATTTGGAGCGAATCGGTGACTACGCCGAGCATTTGCAGCAGCTGACAGAGCAGCAGGACGAAAAGGGCGTTTCCTACACCCAGCCCGCCATGACGGAACTGAAAACCATTACCGACAACGCCGTAGACCTGTTCGACCGGGCCGTGGCCGCGTTCTATCAGCAGAACATCCACCTGGACGAACTGAAACGCATGGCCAAAACCCAACGCCTCATCCGCAAGCTCACCACCCAGTCCCAGCTCAACCACATGGAGCGGCTGCGCACCGGGGAGTGCAGTGTGGAGGCCGGTATTCTCTTCGGTGAGATTCTCAACTCCCTGAACCGTATCGGTGGCCACGCCATCAACATCGCCGAAGCCGCCACCATGCCCCAGAATCTGGAATAACCCAAAAAGCTTCCCGAAAGGGAAGCTTTTTTAGTGGACAGTTAACAGTTGACAGTGGACAGTTTTTTACGAAATTGACAATTGACAATGGACAATGGACAATTATTGTGGAACGGACGTTTTACCTTTGCGTTCGTTGTTTCCACAATCCGCCGCACCGCCCGTCCTTGGAACACCCCCGGTTGAAAACGCCCGCCCACCAGCGAAACCGTAGGGAACGGCCTATGTGCCGTTCCGCACGTGAAAGGACGGAACTGTTTCCCAGAGGGAGAGCCAGGGCCGCTTTTTCGACACGGTTTCCCTTCCCCGGCGGGGAAGGGTTTGGAATGCAGGATCGGTGCAATAAACTTTCATTTATTGTCTGAAAGTATCTAAAAAAGAACGACATTTTCTAAAAGTTCACTTTATGTGCGCAAAATAGGAATGAATAATATTTACATATATACGGTATACAGCGAATATCACCGATTTCAGTCCACCCACCCCTCCGGGCAGGGGGCGGTTAATGCGGCTTGTATTGGCGAACATCCACGGCCTGAATATGGTTGTGCTCTGCCTATAGACAAAAGGCTGAAAGTACATGACACGTGAAGCATTGTCCGCTGACAGCGTTCAAAAGGAAAAAATCTCTTGTGCATGTTTCTACAAATGGGCTTCATAGAATCTTCATTTTTATGCAAACATCTGAAATATTTTGGAGAATACAATTCCTATTTGACAGGAGGAAAACAGGGGATTATAATGTGCCACATAAGCAAAGTGCATAAAAACCCGATGGGGTTTTCAGGTACGTTGCCGAACCCGTGAGAAAAAGGGGTATTCTGTATTCAGAAAGGAAAATGAAAGATGAACATGAAGAAACTTGCTTCTTTGGTTCTGGCTCTGGCCATGGTTCTGTCGCTGGCTGCCTGCGGCGGCGGTACGGACGTGCCCACTGCCAGCGCTGCGACGGATGCTTCCGCAGATACCGCCGCTGCTGATACCACTGCCGCCGCTTCCATTGAGGGAGCCACTGGTGACAAGGTGCTGAACGTCATGGTGGAAGTGGAAGTCCAGAGCCTGGATCCCCAGGTGGCCACCGATGGCACCAGCTTTGAGGTCATTGCCGATTACACCGACGGCCTGACCCAGATGGATGCCGACGGCGCGGCTGTCCCCGCCGTTGCCGAGAGCTGGGACATTAGCGATGACGGTACCGTTTACACCTTCCACCTGCGCCAGGATGCCAACTGGTCCAACGGTACCCCCGTTACCGCCGAGGATTTCGTCTTTGCCTGGCAGCGGGCCGTTGACCCCGCCCTGGCTTCCGAGTACAGCTACATGCTCTCCGACATCGGCCAGGTCAAGAATGCCGCCGCCATCATTGCCGGTGACATGGACAAGAGCGAACTGGGCGTCAAGGCCCTGGACTCCAAGACCCTGGAAGTCACCCTGGAAGTTCCTGTCAGCTACTTCCTGAGCCTGATGTACTTCCCCACCTTCTATCCTGTGAACCAGGCATTCTTTGAGGGCCTGGCCGAGGGTACCTTCGGCACCAGCCCCGAGACCACGCTCAGCAACGGCGCTTTTGTGCTGACCAGCTATGAGCCCGCCGCTCTGAGCTTCACCCTGGAAAAGAACCCGGGCTACTACGATGCCGCCAAGGTTCAGCTGGACGGCCTGAACTATCAGGTGCTCAAAGACAGCCAGCAGGCCTACATGAGCTACCAGAACGGTGATTTGGATCTGGTCATGCTCTCCGGCGACCAGGTCGAGCAGGTAGAGGGCGACCCGGAACTGTCTGTTACCGGTGCCGGTTACCTGTGGTACGTGACCCTGAACCAGCATGATGTGCCCGCCCTGGCCAATCAGAACATGCGTCTGGCCCTGACCAATGCCGTTGACCGTGTTTCTATTGTAGAAGACGTTGTAAAGGATGGCTCCGTGGCCACCTACACCGCCGTACCTCCTCAGTTCGCCGCCGGCCCTGACGGCTCCGATTTCTCCGCTGACCAGGAGAAGTTTGCCGATGTCTGCTCCGACGACCCCGCCAAGGCTGCCGCGTTCTACGAGAAAGCCAAGGAAGAACTGGGTACCGATACGTTCTCCTTTGAACTGCTGGTAGAGGACCAGACCGAGACCCAGAACGTGGCCGCCGTGCTGAAAGACCAGATCGAAAAGGCCCTGCCCGGCGTGACCATGAACATCAAGGTAGAACCCAAGAAGCAGCGTGTGGCCGACATCCAGAGCGGCAACTACGAAGTCTGCCTGACCCGCTGGGGTCCTGACTACGCTGACCCCATGACCTACCTGAACATGTGGACCACCGGCTGCTCCAACAACTACGGCCTGTGGAGCGATGCGGAGTTTGATGCTCTGATCGCAGACTGCACCACCGGCAAGTACGTTACCGACCTTGAGGGCCGCTGGAACGCCATGTATGACGCGGAGCAGATCGTCATGGACCAGGCCGTCATCGTTCCCCTGTACACCAAGGCCAACGCCAATATGATCAAGACCGGCGTTGAGGGCGTGGAGTTCCACCCCGTGGCACTGAACCGTGTTTATAAGAACGCTGTAAAGGGCTAAGGAAAGACCCAAAGCAACTTCCGAAAGCAGATTCCTCCGCAGCGGCCTTGAGATTCAAGGCCGCTGCAATTTTCAAAGAACACATTGTAGGGGCCGCAACAAATCCCCCAGGTTACCGTCCCTACAGTGTGTTCACGGGCTGCCCCGGGCACCCGCAAGCACAAGGCCCACCGAGAGGAGAAGAAGATGAAAAAGTATATTCTAAGGCGTGTGTTGATTTCCGCCTTTACCCTGCTGGCCATCACCTTGATTCTGTTTATCCTGCTGCAGCTGATGCCCGGCTCTCCCTTTAACGATGAAAAACTGTCCGACGACCAGCGGGCGGTGCTGTATGAAAAATACGGCCTGGATCAGCCCATTGTGGTTCAGTTCGGAAAATACGTATGGAATCTTTGCCGGGGGGACTTTGGCGTCAGCTACACCATCAGCAAAAACACCCCCATCACCCAGCTGATCCAGAGCCGCCTGCCGGTGTCCCTCCGGGTGGGCGGTCAGGCGGTGGCCCTGGGGGCCTTGGTGGGCCTGATTCTGGGCATTATCGCGGCTTTGGAGCATAACACCATCTGGGATAACCTGTGTACATTAATCAGTGTCATCGGCGTGTCGGTGCCGAGCTATGTGTTTGCCCTGGCCCTGAGCTATTATTTTGGGTTCAAGCTGAAAATCTTCCCCATGCTCTACGCCGATAAGACCCCCTTTGCCTCTTCTGTGCTGCCCAGCGTTGCCCTTTCCATGTTCACCATGGCCAGCATTGCCCGGTTTACCCGGACGGAAATGCTGGAAGTGCTGGACAGCGACTATATGCGTCTGGCAGAGAGCAAGGGCATTACCGGCTGGCGGCTGATTTCCCGCCATGCCCTGCGGAACGCCCTGATCCCCATTATCACGGTACTGGCCCCCCTGATCGTGGATCTGATGACCGGCAGCCTGGTGGTGGAAAAAATCTTCTCCATCCCCGGGGTGGGAAGCCTGTTGGTCACGGCCATCCAGTCCAATGACTACAATGTGGTCATTGCCCTGAGCTTTATTTATTCCGCCATGTACATCGGCATTATGCTGGTGGTGGATATTCTCTACGGGATCATCGATCCTCGGATCCGTGTGGCAAAGGACGGTGGAAAAAAGAAATGAGATTTGGAAAGAAAAAAGCCGCCCCTGTGGCGGCAGCCGGGGAATATGTGTTTCAGGAGGATGATTTTCTCCCGAAAAATGACCTGTCCGGCGTGAATATCGACAACAATTTCGCCTCCCAGAGCTACTGGAAGGATGTCTACAAGCGGTTTGTCAGCAACAAGGGCGCCCTTATTGCCCTGGTGCTGATCGTGGTCATCGCCTTTTTCGCGATCTTCGGCCCAGGCATGACCCCCTATAGCTATGCCGAGCAGAACCTGTCCCAGAAGAATTTTGCCCCCAGAGTGCCGGGGCTGGAAAAACTGGGCATTCTGGACGGCAATGAAACAATGACCACCTCCACCGGCTCCAAAATCGTCAATGGCTACGTCAAAAAGGGCCTGGACGATGTGTACTACTGGTTCGGCTCCGACACCCTGGGCCGGGACATCTGGACCCGGGTCTGGCAGGGAACCAGGGTGAGCCTGGGCATTGCTCTGGTGTCCGCCGTCATCAATATGACCATCGGCATGAGCTACGGCCTGATTTCCGGCTACTTTGGAGGGGTCACAGACAGCGTCATGCAGCGTTTTGCCGAAATCAACAACGGCATTCCCCGGCTTGTTATCTGTACCCTGCTTCTCATGGTCTTAAAACCCGGCTTTGGCACCATCGTGCTGACCCTGGTCATTACCGAGTGGATCGGCATGAGCCGCATTGCCCGGGCGGAAATGCTGAAACTCAAAGAGCAGGAATTCGTACTGGCCAGCCGGACCCTGGGTTCCGGCAGTATGCGCATCATTTTCCGGGAGGTGCTGCCCAATATCATCGGCCAGATCATCACCCAGCTGATGTTCTCCATCCCCACGGCCATTTTCACCGAGGCCTTTTTAAGCTTTGTGGGCCTGGGCATTCCTGTCCCCCAATGCTCCCTGGGCAGCCTCATCAGCGACGCGTTCAACAGCTTCACCACCCACCCCTATCAGATCATTCCCCCTATTGTGGTGTTGGCGGTGCTGATGCTCAGCTTTAACATGCTGGCCGACGGTCTCCGGGAGGCCTTTGACCCCAAGATGAAAGATATGTGAGGTGCGCCATGGAACGAGAAAAAGTATTGACGGTCCGGGACCTGAGCATTACATTTCACACCACCGCCGGGCCGGTTCACGCCATTCGGGGCGTGAATCTGGATTTGTACCGGGGGGAGACCCTGGCCATTGTAGGCGAGTCCGGCTCCGGTAAATCCGTGACGGTGAAAGCCGCCATGGGCATTCTGGCCAAAAACGGCACGGTGGACTCCGGCACCATCCAGTTTACCTATCACCACGATGACGGCACGCCGGAAACCGTGGACATTCTGAAAATGAAAAAGCGGGACATCCGCCGTCACATCAACGGCAAGCGCATTGCCATGATCTTCCAGGACCCCATGACCAGTCTGGATCCCACCATGACCATTGGCAAGCAGATCATGGAGGGCATGATCTGGCACTACAAGACCCCCAGGGCCGAGGCCTACCAAAAGGCCGTAGAGCTATTAAAAGAGGTGGGCATTACCGATGCGGAGGAGCGGATGAAGAACTACCCCCACCAGCTCTCCGGCGGTATGCGCCAGCGGGTGGTCATTGCCATTGCCCTGGCCTGTGACCCGGAGCTGCTGATCTGTGACGAACCCACCACCGCCCTGGACGTGACCATCCAGGCCAAAATCCTGGAGCTGATCCAGAAAATCCAGCGGGAGCGGCGAATCTCCGTGATTTACATCACCCACGATCTGGGGGTTGTGGCAAAGGTGGCGGATTTTGTAAACGTCATGTACGCCGGACGCATTGTGGAGACCGGCACTATCGATGAAATTTACTATGAACCCGTCCACCCCTATACCTGGGGCCTGCTCAGTGCCATGCCGGACCTGGATACGGAGGATGACCGGCTCTATACCATCCCCGGCTCTCCTCCCAATCTGCTCCATGAGGTCACCGGCGATGCCTTTGCTCCCCGGAACGTCTTCGCCCTGAATATTGACGAGCGGGCAGAACCCCCCATGTTCCAGCTGACCCAGAGCCACTACGCCGCCACCTGGCTGCTGGACCCCCGAGCCCCCAAGGTGGAAATGCCTCCGGAATTAAAGGCACGGATCGAAAGAATGAAAAAGGAGGCGGAGCGAAATGGATGAAAAACAGCCTCTGCTGCAAGTGCGGGATTTAAAACAGTATTTTAAGGTGAATTCCGGCTATACCGTCCGGGCCGTGGACGGGGTGAGCTTTGATATTTACCCCGGCGAGACCTACGGCCTGGTGGGAGAGTCCGGCTCCGGAAAATCCACCATCGGCCGTAGTGTCATTCGCCTGTATGAGCCTACGGCGGGTCAGATCCTCTTTAACGGCCAAGACATTACCGGCAGGCTGGATAAAAAGACCACCCAGAGCCTGCGCACCCAGATGCAGATGATTTTCCAGGACCCCATGGCCTGCTTAAACCCCCGGAAAAAGGTGGGGGAAATTATTGGCGAGGGCCTGGACATCCACCATCTCTACAGCACCCATAAAGAGCGGCAGGAGAAAATTGACCGGATTTTGGCCAAAGTAGGTCTGGCCCCGGAACACGCGGACCGGTACCCCCATCAGTTCTCCGGCGGCCAACGGCAGCGGGTGGGCATTGCCCGGGCGCTAATCATGGACCCCCAGCTGATCATTGCCGACGAGTGCATTTCCGCCCTGGACGTGTCCATCCAGGCCCAGGTGGTAAACCTGATGAAAGACATCCAGCAGGAAACCGGCACGGCCTACCTCTTTATCGCCCATGACCTTTCTATGGTCAAGTACATCTCTGACCGCATCGGTGTGCTCCACCTGGGCCACCTGCTGGAAACCGGCACCACCGAGGAGATTTTCACCAACCCCGTCCACCCCTACACCCGCAGCCTCATGTCCGCCATCCCCAGCCCCAACCCCCGGGTAGAGCGCAACCGCATTGCCGAAACCTACGACTACGCCACCTCCGGCATCGACTACCACACCGGCACCCTCCACACATTGGAGGGCACCCACCAGGTGCTGGGCACCGACCGGGAAATCGAAGCGTGGACGGGGAAGGGGAAATGACAATTGACAATGGACAATTGACAATTGACAATTCTCCTTTAGTGGACAGTTGACAGTGGACAGTTGACAGTTATTTAGAATTGACAGTTATTTTCAGTTGACAGTGGGAAATAATAGTGGAACGGTCTATATTTTAGAAAACGTATCGAAAAGGCGCCCTTGGCTCTCCCTTTGGGAGAGCTGGCTCGGCAAAGCCGAGACTGAGAGGGCCGCAGGGCAGCGTGAAATACTGTAGAAACAGTAGGCGAATCCGTAGAAACGTAACCACAATAGAACGTCCTTAGAATTCCCCTGGTTGAAAACGACCGCCTATCAGCGAAACCGTAGGGAACGGCCTATGTGCCGTTCCGCACGTGAAAGGACGGAATTGTCCCCGACAAACCCCCGCACCCCAAAACACGGTACAAGAGCTTCCCCGCCGGGGAAGCTGGCAGGGCGCAGCCCTGACTGATGAGGCAGCGGGGCGACCTGAAACATTCCAGAAACAGTGGGCGAATCCGTACAAACGTCCCCCCATATGTCATTCCGACCGCAGCGCCAGCGGAGTGGAGGAATCCACCACGTGGCAGAAAGTACCAACACAAGGTAAAATCTGCCACTTGGGAGGATTCCTCGACTCACTGCGTTCGCTCGGAATGACATGATTGGGGGGTGGTTCCGTTTTATCCACAGGGGTTGTGATTGCAACGTAACGGAACGGCACACAGGCCGTTCCCTACGTTGAGACTCGGCATGTCTACCATAACACAAGCCCCCCAGAATCGTTCTGGGGGGCCTGGTTTATAGGAAGGTATTGGGCCGCTCTCCGGCCATTTGTATACAGGCGGTGGAGGCGGGGACAGAGAGGGCTTTGTCCGCTTTCTTGGTTTTCACCAGCAGGATGCCCAGGGAGATGATAAGCACCAGGGCCAGCAAGCCTGCGATCAGGGCAAGGGTCCTAATCAGCTTTGCCTCGCTCTTTTTTTGGCCCCCACGGGACTGTACAGGTCTTTGAGGGGCCGACTGGGGCCGGGGCTGCCGGGTCTGGGGCGCCGGGGCAGGGCGCTGCGGGGTCTTGGGGGCGGCTTTGGGCCCGGACTTGGGGGCCGCTTTCGGGGCAGGCAGGGTCAGGGTGCCCAGGATGGAATAGACCAGGGTTTCCGCCTGTTCCGGGTCCTGGTGCAGCAGCATGTCTGTTCGCAATAGGGCGGGCAGGCTGTCGGCCTGGGCAAAATGGACACCCTGGGAGGCGTAAAGGCCCATCTGCTTCTGGACGGCCCGTTGGCCCAGGGCAATGTCTCGGGAGACCTGTTCCTCGGGAACGCCGGTGAGCTGGGAAATGGACTTGGGACTCAGGCCGCTAAGGCTGTAAAGATACAGGCCCAGCCGCTGCCGGTCCTCCAAAAGGTCCGTGAGCATCACCGCCACCTGGGCGGTTTCGGCTTTGTTGAGATCCATACTGGGGAAGCTGAAATTCTGATTCTGGCTGGGGTCCTCTCCCTGACCGTTTTCCAGCAGGGTGGCCCGGACACGCATACACCGGACGGCGGTGATCCTTCCCAGCCAGTTGAAGAACTGCCGGGGGTCTTGCAGGGTGTCCAGCTTTTCTGCCAGGGTTTTCAGCACCACGGTGGTCATTTTCTCCGCGGACTGCCGGGAGGGCAGGAGCTTGCCGCACTGGTAGCTGACAACGCCCCAGGAATAGGTCAGAAGCTCCACCAGGGCCTCCCGGTCTCCCCGTTGGGCGGCGAAAATATATTCATTTAAGGATTCCTTGTTCATGGTTCTTCCTCCCGCTTATCCCTCGCCGGAGATACGTTTTTCAATGCGTTCCAGAGATTTTTTCATGGCGGTGTAGCAGTCCGCCGTTACCTTGTCCACATAGTTGTTTTCGTAGGCGTACATGGCTTCCTTGGTGCGAACCACCCGGCGGTAGCCGTCGCCTTCGGCTTCTTTGGTGGTATAAATGGGAATGTAGCTGTAGCCCGTGACCTTGGTGGTCTTCAGGTCTGCATCCTTGGTGACCTCCACATCCAGGATGATGGAGTAGTTGCTGCCCCCCAGGGTGGCATCGCCAAAGAAATCGCCCAGGGAGTAGGCAATGAGGGTGCCGCTTTTCTCGTTCATCTCAATTTGCTGCACCAGATGGGGGTGGGTGCCTAAAATCACGTCTACGCCGTTTTTCTGCATCAGCTCCGTGATCTGGGTCTGGGTTTTGGAGATCTGGTCGTTGTTTTCACTGCCCCAGTGGAGCATGGCAACGGTGAGATCCGGCTTTTCCTTGGCCACGTCCGAGAGAATGGAGGTAATGCCTTTTTTGTTGATTTTGGTGTAGTTGGAGTCGTAGTCTTCATAGAGAAGATTCACGCACTCCTCGCTGCCCGCAGGCAGACCCATGCCGCCAACGCCCTTGGTAAAGGCCACGAAGGCCACCCGGATGCCCTGGATGTCACAGATGGTGTAGCCACCGGTTTTGTGGAAATCCGCGGTTTTGCCGTAAGCACCCAAAGGCTCGATACCGGCGGAGCGGATGTTATTGAGGGTGGTGTTCAGACCAATCAGGCCATTGTAGACGGAAAAGGAGTTTGCCATCTGCACCAGATCCACACCGGCAGATTTCAGGTAGGTCAAAAGCTCCGTCGGGGCCGAAGAGGTTTCGGTGCCGTAGGGTTCTCCGCAGAAGTTGCCCTCGATGTTCATCACCGTTACATCCGCGTTGGCCAGTTCCGCGGCCACGTCCCGGAACGCCCGGGTAAAGTCGTAGCCGTTGGCGGCCAGCCCTGCGTCAATGGAGGCGTTGGTAATGTTCAAATCGCCAACCGCCCGGATGTGGATGGTGGTGATTGGGTTTCTGCTCCGGCGGCCTGGGGTGGTTTCCGCTACGGTTTCCTCCGTGGCTTTTGGAGCCGTAGTGGCCACGGTTGTCTCCATGGAGGAGGCGGCGGTGTCTTTCTCCCCGGTGGAAAGCTTCCCGATGGTGATGCCGCAGCCGATGAGTACCAGCAGGGCCACACCGGTCAGCAGCAGGGTTCTGGTTTTCCGTTTCCGCCGGAGCCGCTGGGCTTCGGCCCGTTTTTTTCTGCGCCGTTCCAGATCTTCACCGTCCAGACCCATGCGACATCACCCCTTTCATTCGTTTACTGTTTTCCTATTATAACGGATTTTGAATATAAATACAAGTTTGCAAATTTGAAAAGTTCTTTAAGGACGTGCCCCCAGAAAGCCGGAAAAATCTTTGCCCTGTTCCCGCAGCTGTTGGGCGTTTGCCTGAATGGTGGTTTTGAGTTCCGTTAAAGACTCAAATTTCCGTTCCGGCCGGAGGAAGGTACGAAATTCCAGGGTCACGGTTTGACCGTACAGGTCTCCCGCATAGTCCAGGATCCAAGGCTCCACGGTGATGTGGTGGCCGTCCACCGTAGGCCGGGTGCCCAGGTTGGTTACCGCCAGATAGGTTTTGCCGTCAATACAGGTGGTGCAGCCGTAGACCCCGAATCTGGGGGTGGCCAGGCCTTTTGGAAATGCCAGATTGGCAGTGGGGATGCCCAGTGTCCTTCCCAGCTGGTGGCCGTGAACTACGGTGCCGGTGAGAATATAGGGGTGGCCCATACAGGCAACGGCCTGTTCCATGTCCCCGTCATCCAAAAGCTTCCGGATGCGGGTGGAGGAAATGCGGCTGCCCCCCAGAGTCTGTTCCGGCACAATGGCATAGGGCAGCCCCGCTTCCCGGCAGAATTCCGCCAGAAGCCGGGCATTTCCCGCCCCTCTGGCACCAAAGCGGAAATCTTCCCCGCAGACAAACCCGGCGGCTCCATGGTGTTCCCGCAGGTCTTCCAGAAAGTCCCGCCAGGGGGTGGTTTGGGTTTTCTTATCAAAGGGCAGGGCTACAATTTTGTCCATGCCGTAATGTTTCAACAGCAGTTCCCGATCCTGAGAAGTATTGATGAGCCCCGGGGTCTGGCCCAGAACCAGGGTATCCGGGTGGTCCAAAAAGGTGACAACACCTCTCGCACCAGGTAAAGCCAGTTTTTTCACCGCATCCAACAGCGCCTGATGGCCCAGATGCACGCCGTCAAAAAAACCAAGCGCATAAATATAGGAATTCATGGGCAATGTGTCCTTTATGTGTAACGTAGGGATTTGCAGTTGACAGTGGACAGTTGACAGTTGCGTTCCAATTGACAATTGACAATGGACAATTGACAATTATTGGAGCGACCAACGTTGTTCATTTGTACCCGTCCGTTAAAGTCCGTAGGGAACGGCCTATGTGCCGTTCCGCTGCGTGGCAATAATAACTCCTGTAGACAACCGGAACCACCCCCGATATGTCATTCCGAGCGAACGGTAGTGAGTCGAGGAATCTTCTCAAGTGGCAAGTTTTATCTTGTGGTGATTCATTATCCCACGTAGTGGATTCCTCCACTCCGCTGACGCTCCGGTCGGAATGACATATGGGGGGACGTTTGTACGGATTCGCCAACTGTTCCTAGAATGTTGCAGGCCGTACTGCGCCTCATCAGTCAGGGCTACGCCCTGCCAGCTTCCCCGGAGGGGAAGCTTTTGTACCGTGATTTGGGGTGGCGGGTTTTATCGGGCACAGTTCCGTCCTTTCACGCACGGAACGGCACATAGGCCGTTCCCTACGGTTTCGCTGGGGGTACATTTTCTAACCGACATATTCCTGGAACGTCCGTCCAGCAAAAATTGTCAATTGTCAATTGTCCATTGTCAATTCAGAAAAAACTGTCAACTGTCAACTGTCAACTGTCAACTGTCAACTGTCAACTATTCACCCACTTGGAAGAAGCTTTTCACCGTCCGCATCATCCCGTCTTCTACCGTTGCAAGCATCAAAAATTCGCCTTGTTGGCTGTAGGCCCGGTAGGTGCCGTTTTTGGCGGGGTGGGTGAAGGGGTTGCCGTTGCGGCAGCGGGTTTCCTGGTTGGGGGTCAGGGTGAGGGCGGGGTATTGGAGGAACATGCTGTCAAGAGGCAGCAGAAATTCTTCCGGGTGTACCGCTTCCAGCAGCTGCTGCAAGGGGACGGCCTGGGCGATGGTGTAGTCACCGGCCTGGGTTCGGCGCAGGGAGGCCATGGTGCCAAGGCAGCCTAAGGCGGTGCCGATGTCCTCGCAGAGGGTGCGGATATAGGTGCCTTTGGAGCAGCGGACCCGGAGGGCGGCGTTCTGGCCGTCAAAGGACAGAAGGTTCAGCTCGTGAATGGTCACGGGCCGAGGGGGCCTTGCCACTTCTTTTCCTTTTCTTGCCAGATCGCAAAGCTTCTGGCCGTTGACTTTCAGGGCAGAATACATGGGGGGAATTTGCAAAATTTCCCCACGGAAAGCATTCAGGGTTTCCAGCAGCTGTTCTTGGGAGATGTTTACCTCCCGCTGCTGCAAAACGGTACCGGTAATGTCCTGGGTGTCGGTCTGAACTCCCAAGCGCAGTACCGTTTCGTAGGTCTTTTCCGCATGTTCAAAAAATTCAACGCCCCGGGTGGCCCGGCCTACGAATACCGGCAGGACACCGGTGGCCATAGGGTCCAGGGTTCCTCCATGGCCGATGCGCCGGGTGGAAAACACCCGGCGCAGTCTGGCCGTAACATCCTGGCTGGTCCAGTCCTGGGGCTTGTCTACGATGACGATCCCGTTCATTGGCAGTACTCCGTCATGGCTTTTTCCACCAGTGCTTCCGCCTGGGCCAGGGACATCCGGAGACTGGCTCCCGCCGCCCCCTTGTGGCCGCCGCCGCCAAAGCACTCGGCAATGCGGGTGGCATCATAGCCCGGTACTGCCCGGACGGAGATTTTCGTCAGACCGTCCTCGGTTTCCCGCAATGTGGCCGCAATATTCACACCGGCCACGGTCCGGGGAAAGTTTGAAATATTGTCCATGTCGTCACTGGTGACCCCCAATTCCTGTTCTACGGTCCGGGGAATGGCGCAGATGGCCATGGATCCTTGCCGCAGCAGCCGCATGTTTTCCACGATCCAGCCCTGCATCCGGAGTTTTCCCAGGGTGTTGGTTTCAAAAAGCTCCTGGTTCAGTTCATAGATCCTGGCCCCGGCCTGGGCGCAGCTGGCAGCGGTTTGAAAGGTGTGGGCGGTGGTATTGGCAAAGCGGAAGCAGCCGGTGTCGGTGGAAAGGCCCACATAGAGCCTGTCCATGATTTCCGGACTCCGGCGGCACTCCATCAGCTCCAATACATCAAAGACCACCTCGGCGCAGGAAGCGCTGTCCGGGTCTACCAGCTCCAAATCGGAAAAGGAGGTGGCGGAGCCGTGGTGGTCAATGCGCAGAGCCACCCGATGAAGCAAATGCTGGGCGTTCTCCGGCAGCATTCCGGGGGATGCCACGTCCGTAGAGATCACGGTGTCCGTATCTTCTACGGTTTCGGTGGTCAGACCCTCTACCATCCAGGCAAAACGGGGGCTGACCCCGGTGTTTTCCAGAATATAGGCGTTTTTTCCCAGGCTCCGCAGCCCCAGGCACAGGGCCGAGGCACTGCCCAAGGTGTCGCCGTCAGGCCGCACGTGGGTCAAAATCACATACTGATTATGGTGCAGCAGAAAGGCCGCCGCGTCAATTCTCTGTAGACTCTTGGTCATGGTTGACCTCCAGGGAGTTGATCAGTTCCAGCATCTTCGCGCCGTAGGCAATGCTGTCATCCTCTGCCCAGACGATTTCCGGGGCGTAGCGCAGCTGCAAGGCGTGGCCCAGCTCCCGGCGGAGATACCCACCGGCGGATTTCAGGCCCTGCAAGGCGTTTTTGGCCCGATCCTCCTGCAAAAAGCTGACGTAAACCTTGGTATAGCGCAGATCCGGGGTGGTTTCCACCCGGGTGATGGAGATCATGGTGTCCTGGACTCTGGGGTCTTTCACGGTCCGCAAAAGGCTTGACAGCTCTTTCATGATCTCCTCATTGATTCTATTGATTCGATTGGATGCCATGTTGTCATCCTCCTTGTTCTAAAGCCGGTTGCCCCCAAAAATTGGGGGCAACAATATTCTTTTTACCGCTTGATCTCCTGCATGACAAAGCACTCGAAGATGTCGCCTTCCTTGATGTCATTGAACTTGAGGATGGACATACCGCATTCGTAACCGGCGGTGACTTCCTTGGCGGCATCCTTGAACCGCTGCAGGGAACCCACTTCGCCCTCGTGAATGACGATGTTGTCCCGGAGTACCCGAACCTGGGAATCTCTCGTGACCTTGCCGTCCTTGACCATACAACCGGCAATGGTGCCGATGGCACTGACCTTGTAGGTCATGCGGACCTCGGCGTGGCCGATGACCACTTCCTCATACTTGGGTGCCAGCATGCCCTTCATGGCGGACTCGATTTCGTCAATGGCATCGTAAATGACCCGGTAGTACCGGATGTCCACGTTGGACCGGGCAATGGAAGCCTGGGCACCGGCATCGGCCCGAACGTTGAAGCCAACGATGATGGCACCGGAGGTGGAGGCCAGCAGCACGTCGCTTTCGTTGATGGCACCAACGCCTGTATGGATGACCCGAACCCGAACCTCCTCGTTGGAGATCTTTTCCAGGGAAGCCTTCACAGCCTCGGCAGAACCCTGGACGTCGGCCTTGACGATCAGGGGCAGTTCCTTCATTTCGCCCTCCTGCATCCGGGCAAACAGATTGTCCAGCGTGACTTTCTGCTGCATCCGGGCGGCGGCGTCCTTGGCGGCCTGACGGCGCTGCTCTACCAGCTCCCGGGCCATGCGCTCGTCGGTGACCACGTCGAATTCGTCACCGGGGGCGGGGACATCGGCAAGACCGGTGATCTCCACGGGGGTGGAGGGACCGGCGGCCTTCACGGTGCGGCCCTTGTCGTTGGTCATCACCCGGACACGGCCAACGGCGGTACCGGCAATGATGATGTCGCCCTGTTTCAGGGTGCCGTTCTGCACCAAAAGGGTGGCAATGGGGCCCCGGGTCTTGTCCAGACGGGCTTCAATAACGGTACCCTTGCCCCGGCGGTTGGGGTTGGCTTTCAGATCCTGAACCTCGGCGGTCAGGGTGACCATTTCCAGCAGATTGTCCAGGCCCATGCCGGTCTTGGCGGAGATGGGGACAATGATGGTGTCGCCGCCCCATTCCTCGGGGATCAGGTCATACTTGGTCAGCTGCTCCTTGATTTTGTCGGGGTTGGCGGTGGGTTTGTCCATTTTGTTGATGGCCACGATGATGGGCACGTTGGCGGCCTTGGCGTGGTTGATGGACTCAATGGTCTGGGGCATGATGCCGTCGTCGGCGGCTACCACCAGAATGGCAATGTCGGTACACATGGCACCGCGGGCACGCATGGAGGTAAAGGCGGCGTGGCCGGGGGTATCCAGGAAGGTTACGGACTTGCCGCCCACGTCTACGGTGTAAGCACCGATGTGCTGGGTAATGCCGCCGGCCTCGCCGGTGGTGACAGAGGTCTTCCGGATGGCATCCAGCAAGGAGGTCTTGCCGTGGTCAACGTGGCCCATGACCACCACCACGGGGGCCCGGTTTTCCAGCTCCTCGGCGGTATCCACATGGTCGTCGATGATCCGCTCCTCAATGGTCACGGTGACTTCCTTTTCTACCTTGCAGCCCATTTCCGTGGCCACGTATTCGGCGGTATCAAAGTCGATGGCCTGGTTGATGGCGGCCATGACACCGTTCTTCATCAGCAGTTTGATGACTTCACCGGCGGTTTTCTTCATCCGGGAAGCCAGCTCGCCTACGGTGATCTCCTCGGGAATCTTCACGGTAACAGGAGCCTTCCGGGCCACTTCCATTTGCAGGCGGCGCATTTTCTCCTGCTCCTCGTTGCGGGACTTGTTGCCCCGGAACTTGTTGTCCTTCTTGTTCTGCTGCTGGCCCTTTTTGCCGCCGATGCGCTGCTTGCCGCCCTGGTAGTTCTGCACCCGCTCGGAGACCAGTGCATCCACCCGGTCGTCAAACCGGGCAGAGTTCACCTGCACGGCAGAGGTATCCACCACCCGGCGCTCCCGCTTCCGTTCCGGCTCCTTGGGCTTTTCTGTTTTGGCAGGGGCGGCTTCTTTCTTGGCTTCCTGAGGGGCGGCTTCCTGCTTGGCTTCCTGCTTGGGAGCTTCTTTGGCGGTTTCCTTGGGGGCTTCCTTTTCCTTCTTGGGGGCCTCCTTGGCTTTCTGATTCTGAGCGGCAAATACCTGCTCGATGGAATCGATCTGGTGGGTCTGGGTCATGACCTCAAAGACCGCATTCAGTTCGCTGTCGGTGAGCACCTGGGAATTGGACTTGGGCTTTTCGGAAAACTTGCCCACAATATCCGCAATTTCCTTGGGGGCTACACCAAAATCTGCGGCAACTTCCTTTAATCGATACTTCACAAAACTCATATATGAACGCACCTCCACAATAGACGATATTACTTTGCTACATGTTTCTTCTTTCCTGTTCTCAGGTTCCGGGCGTGGGCCTTGGCCTCCGCCTGGCGTTTCCTGGCCTTTTTGGATTTGGTTTCCAAAACCTCCAGGGCTTCCTTATATTTTTCCGGTTCCGGCAGGGCTTTGGCCAGGGCCAGGGCCAGGGAGACATCGGTAATGGCGGCCATGGCCAAAGCGTCTCTTCCGATAGCCTCTCCCAGTTGGTCTTTGGTATAGGGCAGCCGGAGACACTGCTGCTCGGTGCCTGCGGCGTAGCTTTTGGCTCTGCGCCAGGTGTGATCCGAGGCGTCGCTGGCAACCAAAATCACATAGGCCTTTCCCGCCCGGGCGGCACCGCCTACGGGTTCTTCACCCAGTTCCGCCAGGCCGCCCTTTCGGGCCAGGGCCAGATAATTCAGGGCTTTATCCATTGTTCTGCTCCATTTCCTTTTCCAGGCGGTCGTAAACCTCCTGGGGGATCTGCGTTTCCAGACTCCGATCCAGAGCCTTGGAACGGATGGCTTTTTTTAGACATTCGGTACTGGGACACAGGTAAGCACCCCGTCCGGGAGCCTTCCCGCTAAAATCCAGGCTGACAGTCCCGTCAACCCCCCGAACCACACGGATCAGCTCTTTCTTCGCCTTACGCTCCCGACAGCCCATACACTGCCGCTGAGGGATTTTTTTCTGCATGT
This sequence comes from uncultured Oscillospiraceae bacterium, assembly GCA_934591845.1. Taxonomy (GTDB): domain Bacteria; phylum Bacillota; class Clostridia; order Oscillospirales; family Oscillospiraceae; genus Faecousia. The sequence continues at coordinate 117,716 of CAKTPO010000003.1, forward strand.
CGAACCCCCTCCTATTTTTGAATTGACAATTGACAATGAACAATTGACAATTATATGCGTCCCTGGGGGACAAATGAAAATTTTCAAATCAATTCCGAAGGAATCACCGCAATTGTCAACTGTCAATTGTCAATTGTCAATTTTCCTCCGATCATTGGCCGCCGTTACAACGAACGCTTACGCTTCCTCAGAAGCATCTTCCGCCGGTTCCTGCACCTGGGAGGCGGACTTGATGTCGATTTTGTATCCGGTGAGCTTGGCGGCCAGGCGGGCGTTTTGGCCCTCTTTGCCGATGGCAAGGCTCAGCTGGTCATCGGGAACCACCACGCTGCAAGCCTTCTGGCCGGGGATCAGGGCCACGGACAGCACATCCGCAGGGCTGAGAGCGGCCTTGACATACTGGCAGGGATCCTCGCTCCAAACCACAATCTCAATCTTCTCGCCGTGCAGCTCTTCCACAACGGCACCGACTCGGCCACCTCTGGGTCCTACACAGGCACCTACGGGATCCACGCCCTCCATGGCGGCCCGAACGGCCATCTTGGAGCGGGAACCGGGTTCCCGGGCGATGTTGCGGATCTCTACTTGGCCATCGGCGATTTCCGGAGTCTCCAACTCAAAGAGACGGCGCACCAGGTTGGGATGGGTACGGGAAACCTGCACCAGAGGGCCACGGTCATTTTTCCGCACGTCCAGCACATAGACTTTCAAAATCTGGCCCTCTACATAGGTCTCGCCGGGGATCTGCTCGGTGGAGCGCAGCACCGCCTCGGATACTTCATTGCCCTGGCCCACCCGCAGCAGCACCTCGCCGCTGGCAGGGGCGATTTTGGTAACGGTACCGGTGAGCAGCTCCTGGGCCTTGCTGGAATAGCTTTCATACATGACCCCACGCTCGGCCTCCCGGATGCCCTGGATGACCACCTGCTTGGCGGTCTGGGCGGCAATGCGGCCAAACTTCTGGTAGTCTACAGGGATGCTCACCTGCTCGCCGGGCTGCACATTGGGGTTATAACGCCGGGCAGCATCCAGCTGGATTTCCAGAGCCGTATCTTCCAGCTCCTCCACGGCGGTCTTAATGAGGTGAATGCTCAGGCCGTGCTCGTCCAGATTCACCACCACGTTGTCTGCGGGCACGTCCCGGTGATCCTCCCGGTCCTTCCGGTAGGCGTTGGCCAGAGCCTGCTTCAGCCGCTCGACCATATAATCAACGGGGATGCCCTTCAGCTTTTCCAGCTCCCGCAGACTTGCGAAAATCTCTGCCCCCACGTCGATCTGGGGCTCCTGCTTGGCAGCTTTTGTTTTTCTTGCCATGGTACTTTATTCCTCCAATCAGAATTCCACCCGAAGCCGCACCAGTGCGACCTGGGACTTTTCAAATGTAATGGTTTCTTTCCCGGACTCCACCGTGATCCGTCCGTCCTCGTAGCCCCGGAGAATGCAGGGCAGTTCCTTCAGCCCATTGTAGGGCCTGTAGAGTTTCACGGTGACGGCAGAACCCATAAACCGCTCAAAATCTCCGGGCCGTTTCAATGCCCGTTCCAGCCCCGCAGAGCACACTTCAAAGTGGTAGCTGCCCTGGATGGGGTCTTTCTCGTCCAGAATGGGGTCCATGGCCCGGGAGATGGCCTCACAGTCTGCAATATCCACGCCGCCGTCTTTATCAATGTACAGCCGCAGAAAATATTCGGAGCCTTCCCGCACATATTCCACATCCCAAAGAGAACACCCCTGGGCCTCCACCACCGGCAGAGCCAGGAGCTGCACCTGTTCCGTTACCTTCATAGAACCAACCTTCCTTTCTGTTCCGGTCAATAAGAAAGAGAGGGGCGCGCCCCTCTCTTTCTTCCTACGTTCTTTCGATGTGATTATAGCACTATTTTTTCTGTAATGCAATAGCTTTTTCTGAAAAAATTCCGATTTTATACCGATTTTTTGGAAAAATCCCCTGCTGTAACAGAATTTTCGCCCCACCCGAACCCCTTGCGGCCCTGTTCGACCGGGTTTTGCTGCGGCAAAGGACAGCGGGAAGAACGCTTCAAAGGAAGCTGCGGAACAAACAAAGGGGCGGATATTTCGGGAACCGTCCCGGATTCAAGGCCCTTTTGATTGACACCGGGATAAAAATAGAGTATTTTATAAAGGAAATAGACACAAGTCCCCCTTTGGGGATAAAGGGAATTCGGTGAGAGGCCGAAGCGAACCCGTCACTGTAACGGAGGAGCGACTGCGAACAGCCATTGGGAAATCTGAGAAGGCCGCGGCGTGATGATCCGGAGCCAGGAAACCTGCTTGTGCCGGGAGGGGCTTGCCCCTCGGTGAAAAATCAAGGCTGCGGTGTTCGGCCCTTGGATGATCGAGCAGAGATGTTCTGTTATCGGGCGGCCTTCGGCTGCCCGTTTTTGACCGCCGCAGAAGAAAGGAAAAGAGCATGAAAAAAGCGATTTTGGTGGTCTCCTTTGGAACTTCCTACCAGGACACCCTGGAAAAAACCATTCTGGCAACGGAAAAAGACATTGCCCGGGCCTTCCCCGGCTGGGAAATTCGGCGGGCCTTTACCAGCGGCGTGATCCTGAAAAAGCTGCGCATGCGGGACGGTCTGGCCATTGACAATGTGTCCCAGGCCATGGCACGGCTGGAGGAACAGGGCTTTACCCATGTGGCGGTACAGCCCACCCATGTGATGCACGGGGAGGAATATGAAAAGCTGGTGGGCCAGTTGGAGCCGTTTCGCTGCCGGATGCAGCTTTCCCTGGGGGCCCCGCTGCTCCATGCCCAGGAGGACTATGAGTCGGTATCCAAGGCTTTGCTGTCCTGGTTGCCTGCCATGGAGCAGGACGAGGCCCTGGTTCTGATGGGCCACGGCACCCCCCACTTTGCCAATGCCGCCTACGGCCAGTTGGAGCAGAATTTGCAGGACTTAAGCGACCGGGTCTATGTTGCCACGGTGGAGGGGTATCCCACCCTGGATCGGGTAAAGGACCGGCTGGCCCAGAGACCGGAAATCAAGAAGCTGACCCTGGCTCCCTTTATGCTGGTGGCGGGGGACCATGCCCGGAACGACCTGGCAGGGGAGGAGGACTCCTGGAAAACGGAGCTACAGGCCAGGGGCTACGCCGTCCGGTGCCTGTTGCAGGGCCTGGGGGAATGCCCCGGCATCCGGCAGGTGTTTGTGCAGCATTGCGCCAAGGCTGTAGAGGAATTGCATACGGAGGGTAAACTCTGGGGCGTGGGCGTTGGCCCGGGCGACCCGGAACTGCTGACCCTGAAAGCCGCCAGAGTGCTGGAACAGGCGGACGTGATCCTGGCCCCGGATACGGGGAAAGCGGATAAAACCGCCCTGAACATCATCAGAAATCACTTAAAGGGCAAGACCCCCATTTTGGTCTCCACCCCCATGACCCGGGACAAAGACCGGCTGCAAAAGGCCTATGCCCAGGCCGCCCAGAATATTATGGCCCTGCTTGACCAGGGCAAGCAAGTGGCCTTTATCACTCTGGGGGATGCCACGGTGTATTCTACTTATATGTACATTCACGAGATTGTCCGCACCCATGGCTACGCCGTGGAGGTGGTACCCGGCGTTCCCTCGTTCTGCGCCGCGGCGGCACGGCTGAATATTTCTCTGTGCCAGGGGGACGAGCCGTTGCTGGTGATCCCCGCCTCCCATGACCCGGAGAAGCTATTGGATGTTCCCGCCAACAAGGTCTTTATGAAAGCCGGTTCTGCCATTCTGGACTTGAAAAAGACCCTGGAACAGCGGGACATGCTGGGAAATGCCGCCATGGTGGAAAATTGCAGCATGGAAACGGAACGGGTCTACCCGGATTTCCGGGACTTGAAAGAAACCACCGGCTATTTCTCCCTGGTCATTGTAAAGGAGGGCCGGGAATGAGCCTACTGATGTCCGGCCTGGACTGCCACCGGGCAGGGGTAGCCCTGCGGGAAACCCTGGCCTTTTCCGGGGAACAGGCGGCAGAACTCTTAAGCTGGCTCTCCCGGCAGCCGGGGGTGGAGGGCTGTGTGCTGCTTTCCACCTGCAATCGGACGGAGCTTTATCTCAGCGGCGACCCCCAGAGTAGTCCCTGGCGGCTGCTGTGCCGGGGGGCAAAGGCCCCGGAAGCGGCTCTGGCCCCCTTTTTCACCACCCGGGTGGGAGAGGAAGCGGCACTGCATCTCATGGAAGTGGCCTGTGGACTCCACTCCCAGATTCTTGGAGAGGATCAGATCATCACCCAGGTGCGGCTTTCCATGGAGCGAAGCCAGGAATGCCGTACTTTAGACCCGAGTCTTGCGGCATTGTTCCGCCACGCTGTTACCGCCGGGAAGCGGGCCAGGACGGAAGTGCATCTGGCCCGGGGCATTCCCTCCATGGGTACTAAGTGTCGGGAAATCCTGGAACGGGAACTGCAAGGGCTTCATAACAAGCAGGTTTTGGTCATCGGCAACGGCCAGATGGGCCGCTTGGCGGCGGAGATTTTGCAGGAGGCCGGGGCAAAGGTTCAGGTGACCCTGCGAACCTATCGCCACGGGGAGACGGTGATTCCCCGGGGCTGCGGGACGGTGGGGTATGAAGACCGGCTGGAAGCCCTGGAGGGGGCTGATGCCCTGGTGTCCGCCACCACCAGCCCCCACTATACATTGACAAAAGAACAGCTGTTGACCCTGAAAATGCCCCCCAAAGTGGCGGTAGACCTGGCAGTACCCCGGGATATTGACCCGGAATGCGCCGACTACCTCAAACTCTTTGACACCGATGCCCTGGGTACCGGCGGCCCCGGCACCGGGGAGGAGCTTTCTGCCATGGAGACCATTGCCCGGCAGGAGTTGGAACGGTTTTTGCAGTGGCAAAAGCGGATGAAAACCGCCGAAAGAAGCCCCCGGTTCCCGCTCTTTGTGGATTTGACCGGGAAAAAGGTGGTACTCATTGGTGGAGGTACCATTGCCTCCCGGCGGATCGCTACCTTGCGGCTGTTTGGCTGTGAGATCCTGGTGGTGGCCCCGGAATTAAAATGTAGCCCCCAGGGCCTTACCTGGCTTCCCCGGCCTTATGCCCCCGGGGATCTGGCCGGGGCTACGCTGGCAGTGGCGGCAACGGACAGCCGGGAAGTGAACCACGCTGTCTGGCAGGAGGCACAGCGTCGGGGCATCCCCGTATCCGTTGCGGACTGTGAAGCGGAATGCGGCTTCTATTTCCCCGCCATCTGCGCCGGGGAGGATTTGATCGCCGGGGTGGTATCCTCCGGCAAGGATCACCACAAAACCGCCCGGGCGGCCCGGGCCATCCGAAAGGTATTGGAGGAACTGGAATGAAGATTCGTTTCGGCAGCCGGGAGAGCCGGTTGGCGGTGATTCAGAGCCAGATGGTTATGGATGCCGTGCAGGCCCGTTGCCCGGAGGCAGAATTGGAGCTTGTGACCATGAAAACCACCGGGGACAAGATTTTAGATCGGACTCTGGATCAAATCGGCGGCAAGGGCCTGTTTGTAAAGGAACTGGACGTGGCCCTTCGGGAAAACCGGGTGGATTTTACGGTTCATTCTCTGAAAGATATGCCTATGGAAACCCCGGAAGACCTGCCACTGGTTGCATTCTCCCGGCGGGAGGATCCCCGGGATGCCCTGGTGCTGCCAGAGGGCGTTACGGAACTGGATAAGAGCAAGCCCATCGGCTGCTCCTCCCGGCGGCGGCAGCTGCAATTAAAAAAGCTCTACCCGGACTTTGAAATCCAGGCCGTCCGGGGCAATGTGCAGACCCGGCTGCGGAAGCTCCAGGAGGGCCAGTATTGCGCCCTGGTGCTGGCAGCGGCGGGCCTGAAGCGGCTGGGGCTGGAAGACCGCATCAGCCGGTATTTTACGGTAGAAGAAATTCTTCCCGCTGCGGGCCAGGCCATTCTGGCGGTACAGGCCCGGGCCGGGACGGATGTTTCCCCTCTTGCAGGATTCACAGACCCGGACAGCACCTGCTGCGCCCTGGCGGAGCGGGCCTTTGTCCGGACTCTGGACGGGGGCTGCACCTCTCCTGTGGCGGCCTACGCCCGTGTTGCGGGGGATGATATGGAGATCACCGGGCTTTATGTCAGCCCGGATGAAACCGTTCTGCGCCGGGGGACCACCTGTGGCCCTAAGGAGCAGGCGGAAGCCCTGGGCCGTGCCTTGGCCCTGGAACTGAAAGGAGAATGCCCATGAGCGGCAGCGTGATTTTGGTAGGGGCCGGACCCGGAGACCCGGGCCTTTTGACCCAAAAGGGCCGTCATGCCCTGGAAAACGCCCAGGTGGTGGTGTATGACCGGCTGGTAAGCCCCGCTATTTTAGATTTGATCTCCCCCGATGCCCAGGCCATTGACGTGGGCAAGGAATCCAGCCATCATCTGGTACCCCAGGAGGAGATCAACCGGATTTTGCTTCGGAAAGCCCAGGAGGGCTACCGGGTGGTTCGGCTGAAAGGCGGCGACCCCTTCCTCTTTGGCAGAGGTGGGGAAGAATTGGAGCTGTTGGAGGAGGCGGGGATTCCCTTTCAGGTGGTACCCGGTGTGACCTCGGCTCTGGCCGTACCCTGCTACGGGGGCATCCCCGTGACCCATCGGGACTATTGTTCTTCTCTGCACATCATCACCGGCCACGCCCGGGCAGGGGCGGAACTGCATATTGATTTTGATGCCCTGCGCCGGACGAAAGGCACGCTGGTATTTTTAATGAGCGTCACCTCTCTGCCCCAGATCTGCCAGGGACTGCTGGGGGCCGGGATGGAGCCGGAAATGCCCGCCGCCGTCATTGAGCGGGGGACCCTGCCCGGTCAGCGAAAGGTGGTCTCCACCTTGGAAAACCTGCCCCGGGATGCGGCAGCGGCAAAAATCAAAAGCCCCGCCATCATTGTGGTGGGGAAGGTCTGCCAGTTGTCAGACCGGTTTGACTGGTTTGATGCCCTGCCTCTGAAAGGAACGAAAATCGTGGTGACCCGGCCCGCGGACCGCAGCGGCAGTCTCACTGGCAAACTCCGGTCCCTGGGGGCAGAGGTCATCGACTACCCCTGTATCCGCACCGTTCCCAGAGACCCGGCGGTGGAGCTGGACTTGGCCATTGGGCGGCTACAGGAATACAAGTGCCTGGTCTTTACCAGCCCCGCGGGGCCAAACATCTTCTTTGACCGGCTCCACGCCCTGGGGAAAGATGCCCGGGCCTTGGGTGGCCTGACGGTGGCGGCCATTGGCCCCAAAACCGCCCAGATTCTTAAAAAACAGGGTATTATCCCGGATGTTGTGCCGGAAACCTATGATTCTCAGCATTTGGCCGTGGCCTTGGAGCATGTCTCCGGGCCGGTGCTTCTGTGCAGGGCAAGCAAAGGCAGCAACGCCGTGCCGGACCTTTTGAGCCAAAAGGGCATTGCTTTTGAGGATGTGGCCTGCTATGATACGGTTTATGCCAGCCCGGACCCGGAAAAGGTCATGCCGCTGCTGGACAAACCCTTGACAGTGACCTTTACCAGCGCTTCTACCGTCAAGGGCTTTGTGGAAAGTCTGCCGGATGGGGATTTCCGGAATGTGACCGGCGTGTGCATCGGACAGCAGACCCAGGCCGAGGCCCAGAAGTATGGCATTGCCACGGTGGTTTCTCAGGAAGCCACCATGGAATCGTTGATCGAATGTATTAGAAAGAAGGAATTCTGATGGAAATGACCATTCGTCCCCGCAGACTCCGCTCCTGCGAGAATCTTCGCCGCATGGTGCGGGAGACCCGGGTATCCCCGGAGAGCCTGATTTACCCCCTGTTTCTTATCGAGGGGGAGAACATCAAAGAACCCATCCCCTCGTTGGAGGGCCAGTACCGCTATTCCCCGGACCGGGTCTGGGAAGAAATTGAAAGCTGTCTGGCTTCCGGTGTCAGCCGGGTGCTGCTCTTCGGCATTCCCGCCCATAAAGATGCCTGCGGTTCCTCTGCCTGGGACTCTAACGGCGTGGTGCAGCAGGGCATTCGGGCCATTAAGGAAAAGTATCCCCAGATGTACATCGTCACCGATGTGTGCATGTGCGAGTACACTGACCACGGCCACTGCGGCATTCTTTGTGGCCACAATGTAGACAACGACAAGACCTTGGAGGTGCTGGCCAGAACTGCCCTGTCCCATGTGGAGGCCGGTGCGGACATGGTGGCCCCCTCGGACATGATGGATGGCCGCATTGCCGCCATTCGCCAAGTGCTGGATGAAAACGGCTATGTCAATACCCCCATTATGTCCTATTCCGCCAAGTATGCCTCTGCGTTCTACGGACCTTTCCGGGATGCCGCCGGTTCCGCCCCCGCTTTTGGGGACCGCCGGGGCTACCAGATGGACCCCCACAACCGGAAAGAGGCCATGAAAGAGTGCGCGCTGGATGTAGAGGAGGGGGCGGACATTCTCATGGTCAAGCCCGCTCTGAGCTACCTGGATATTATCCGGGAGTGCAGCGATGCCTTTGACCTGCCCATGGCCGCCTACTCCGTCAGCGGCGAGTATGCCATGATCAAGGCCGCCGGAAAGGCGGGGCTCATTGACGAACACCGGGTCATGTGCGAAAGTGCCCTGTCCATCTACCGGGCAGGAGCCAACATCCTGATCACCTACTTTGCAAAAGAACTGGCAAAAGCCATGCAGGAAGGAGAACTGGGGTAAATGACACGTTCAGAAGCACTCTTTGAGGAAGCCCAGCGGTTTCTTCCCGGTGGGGTCAACTCCCCGGTACGAGCCTGCCGCAGTGTGGGTACTTACCCCCGATTCTTGCAAAGAGGCCAGGACAGCCGGGTGTGGGATGAGGACGGCAAGGAATACATTGACCTGATCTGCTCCTGGGGCCCCCTGATTCTGGGGCACTGCCAGCCCCAGGTTCAGGAGGCTGTGGCCCAGGCCATGTCCAAAGGGCTGAGCTTTGGTGCGCCTACCGCCGTAGAGGTGGAAATGGCCAAGCAGGTCTGTAAAATGACCGGCCTGGAAATGGTGCGGATGGTCAACTCCGGCACCGAGGCGGTAATGTCCGCCCTGCGCCTGGCCCGTGGGGCCACCGGCCGGGGGAAAATCATCAAATTCGCAGGATGCTACCACGGCCATTCCGACTCCATGCTGGTGAAGGCCGGTTCCGGAGCCTTGACCACCGGTACCCCGGATTCCGCCGGTGTTCCCAAGGAAATGGCCGAGGACACCCTGACGGCGGAGTTCAACGATCTGCAAAGCGTCCGGGCCTTGCTGGAAGCCAACCCCGGGGAAGTGGCGGCGGTGATCGTAGAGCCGGTGGCCGCCAATATGGGCGTGGTACCCCCGGCCCCCGGCTTTTTGCAGGGGCTGCGGCAGCTGTGTGACGAATTCGGCAGCCTGTTGATTTTTGACGAGGTGATCACCGGCTTCCGTCTGGCCCCCGGCGGTGCCCAGCAGTATTTTGGAGTCCGGGCAGACCTGGTGACCTACGGAAAAATTATCGGCGGCGGTATGCCCGTAGGTGCCTACGGCGGCAGTCGGAAGCTCATGGAGCTGGTTGCCCCCCTGGGCCCTGTGTACCAGGCCGGTACCCTTTCCGGAAACCCGGTGGCCATGGCGGCGGGACTCAAGCAGCTGCAAATTCTGGACAGCCATCCGGAAATCTACCGGAAGCTTGAATCCCTGGGAGCCATGCTCCAGGAGGGGCTGCAGCAGCGGCTGAAAAACGTCCCCGCCCAGGTAAACCGGGTAGGCTCCATCGCCACGGTCTTCTTTACGGACCGGCCCGTTACCGGCTACGCCGCTGCCCGGTCTTCGGACCCCGAAAAATTCAAAACCTGGTACTTAGGGCTCCTGTCTCACGGCATCTATGCCGCCCCCAGCCAGTTTGAAGCCATGTTCCTCTCCTGTGCCCACACACCGGCGCAAATCGAAAAAATCCTGAAAGCGGCAGAGGAGATTTTCTGATAAGCCCTATAACATTATCCCGGCGGATTTCTCTTTACAATCCGCCGGGATTCCTGTATGATAGGGGAAAAAATAACGGAGGAGGAAGGGCCTGTGTTTGATGATCCCAGGAAGGAATTGGAGCGGCTGCAAAAAGAGCTGCTGGCAGCGGAGGAGGAAGAACCAGGGGAAGAATTGGAGGAATTTGACGACCTGGAAGATTTGGATTTAGACGGTACGCTGGAATCGGTGGATTGGGACGGTGCCCATCGGGAGCCTCTGTCCAGAAGCTATACCCGGGAGAAGGAAGACGAAGATGTGAAACTCTGGAACCCGGGGGCGGAAATCGAGGAGACTCTGCGGCAGGAGGAGGAACTGCCTAAAAAGGAAAAGAAGTCCTATATAGGGCTGAAATTTGCCATTGCGTTGGAGCTTTTGGCCATTGCGGGGCTGTTTTGGTGGTGGTATCTGTGGATCCGATAACACCGGTAGGCCGCTTTGCCCCCACTCCCTCAGGCCGGATGCACCTGGGCAATGTGTTCTCGGCCCTGATTGCATGGCTCTCCGTCAAATCCCGGGGCGGGGAAATGGTTTTGCGGATGGAGGATCTGGACACCCAGCGGACAAGCCGGGAATACGGGGACATTCTGCGGCAGGACTTAACCTGGCTGGGCCTTCTCTGGGACCGGGAAACGGAACCCCAGAGCCAGCGCAGTGCTGTTTATGACCGGTATTTTGACCGGTTACAGCAGCAGGGGCTCCTCTACCCCTGCTACTGCACCCGGAGCCAGCTCCACAGTGTCAACGCCCCCCATTTAAGTGACGGCACCTACGTCTACCCCGGCACTTGCCGGAATCTGACAGAGGCGCAGCAGGCGGCATTTGGGAGAAACCCTGCCTGGCGTGTCCGGGTGCCGGATCGGCTGTGGAGTGTGGAAGACCGCATCCAGGGCCATTACGAAAGCAACCTGGCCCGGGACTGCGGAGACATGGTGGTCCGTCGAGCCGACGGGGTCTACGTCTACCAGCTGGCCGTCACCGTAGATGACGGGGAGGCCGGTGTTACCGAGGTGGTAAGAGGCTCGGACCTTTTAAGCTCTGCCCCCCGGCAGATGTATTTGCAGGAACTGTTCGGCTTTCCCCATCCCACCTACGCCCACGTGCCCATGCTGCTATCCCCAGACGGCCGCCGCCTGAGCAAACGGGACCGGGACATGGACATGGGTGCCATCCGGGCAAAAATGACCCCGGAAGCCCTTTTAGGCACCCTGGGCTGTACTGCGGGCCTGCTTCCCACCAACGCCCCCATCTCCGCAAAAGAACTGGCAGAGACGTTCTCCTGGGAAAAGCTCAAGAAAGAGGACATCAGGATGGACGGGGGTTTAGTGGACAGTTGACAGTTTTTTCGAATTGACAATTGACAATGGACAATTGACAATGTTTGGTGGACGGACGTGGCCTCTTTGCGCCCGTTGTTCCCACAATCCGCAACGCCGCACCGTCCGTCCTTAGAATCCCCCGGTTGGAAGGTTCCCCAATCAGCGAAACCGTAGGGAACGGCCTATGTGCCGTTCCGCACGTGAAAGGACGGAACTGTTACCGATAAAAACCAGACACGTCCCCCCATATGTCATTCCGACCGTAGCGCAAGCGGAGTGGAGGAATCCACCACGTGGCAGAAAAGAACCAACACAAGGTAAAACCCGCCACTTGGGAAGATTCCTCGACTCCGTTTCACTCGCTCGGAATGACATGATCGGGGGGTGGTTTTGTTTTATCCGCACAGGTTGTATTCGCCACGCAGCGGAACGGCACATAGGCCGTTCCCTACAGTGAGACTCGGTATGATTTCCTTTGCGCCCGTTGTTTCTGCAATGCGAAACGCAGCCCCGCCCGTCCTTAGAACACCCCGGTTGAAAACGCCCACCAATCAGCGAAACCGTAGGGAACGGCCTATGTGCCGTTCCGCACGTGAAAGGACGGAACCGTTACCGATAAAAACCAGACACGTCCCCTCATATGTCATTCCGACCGTAGCGCAAGCGGAGTGGAGGAATCTTCTACGTTGGAGAATGAACCACCACAAGATAAAATTGCTACTTGGGAAGATTCCTCGACTCACTCTTTCGCTCGGAATGACATATCGGAAGGTGTTTCCATTCAACCGCACAGGTTATATTCGATACGTGGCGGGCGGCAGATTGCCGCCCCTGCATTGAAATTGTTACCAATACTGCGTATTTAACGGATTTATTGCTATTTTGCGTTTTGAAAAATGTGAAACACATGGGTATTCAACCTGTGGGGGTAAACGGTACCGCCCCATTGAGGCTATTTTTCGCACTGGGAGGGGTCGGCACTTGCTTTTTTTACGGGGTCCAGTTTCAGCAGGTCTATGAATCGGTAGGACATGAGCATGAACAGGCGGGTATCCGGGTCGTTTAAGTCGGAGGTGATGATCTGCTGGATTTTTTCCAGCCGCTGGTATAGGGTGTTTCGGTGGATGAAGAGCTGTCGGGCGGTGGCTGTGGCGTTGAGTCCGCAGATCAGGTATTCTTGCAGGGTGGGCAGCAGCTCGGTGCCGTTTTTGTCGTCATATATCCATAGCTGCACCAGGTCCGGGTGGCACAGGTGGCGGCCATTGATCCGGGTGGTGCCGTAGTGCATGAAATAGGGCAGCACATAGTCCTCAAACCGGTAATGCCAGATGTCCGGGGCGTAGAGTCCCCCCATTTCCAGGGCGGCCAGGGACTGCTTGTAATAGGAAGAAAGGGTGCTGAAATCAAAGAACGTATAGCTGATGCCCACATGGAGCAGATGCTCCCGGAGAAACAGGATCAGCTTTTGGATGGCACCGTCCCGGCTGATGCGGGCCTGGTCCAGATTCAGCAGGGCCACGATTTTATCCTCATATAAAAAGGCGAAGCTCTGGGCAAAGGCACTTTCCAGGCTCATGCAGGTGCTATGGTAGACGGAATTGGCCCGGTCCCAGCCGTTGATCTCAAAGGCCAGACACAGGTAACGGTCACTGTTGAACCAGCGCAGGGTCAGCAGCTGTTGGTCAATGACCGCTTGCTCGATTTGTTCCCCGGACAGCAGTTTTTTCAGAAATTCCTCAAATCGGCGGCTGTGGCCGTAGTGAAAATCCGATTGGCAAAGGGCGGTATACACGCACTCGGCAAAGTAGCGCAAGGCACTGGGGGAGAGGGTTTCCAGGGGTGTCCGCAATTGGGGAACGGCCAGGGTGAAAATGGCGTTTCCCCGGCTGACGTGGAGAAAGAGGGTGCTGTAGGGCAGATAGTCCTCAGACAGCAGATAGGGGCTGCGGCTCTCCCGGCCCGGATGGGAGGAAAAGGCCTTGATGAGGGAGATGGCCTCCTCTGAGAGCATCCATTGGTTGGTCTTCTCCTGACGGACCCACCCCATTTTGATATTGGGGTCAAATTTGCTCAGGAGACAAAAGTTCCGGTCCAGCACCAGAACGGGATTCCCGAAAAAGGACTCTCCCGCTTCCAGCACCCGGTCTAAGGAGGCGTTTCGGGCCAGGATTTGGCTCAGCGACAAGGCCCACTGCTGATAACGCTGGAAAATCCCATTGATTTGATTGAATACGGCGTTGAAAGTGTCTTTTTTCACCGGCACATCCAGAACCAGCGCGTCCAACCCGCCACTCCGGAGGGGTTCTTCTTCTACCGCCCCAACAATCACCAGGGCGGTGCCGGGGGGAAAGCTCTGGCCGCCTTTCAGCAGCTTTGCCGGGACTACATAGCACAAATCGCTGCGCAAAGCCTGGCCTTTGGACCATAGCGCGGCGGCACTCAGGCGGGGTTGGCGGATGGAATAGGTGTTGCCCGCGGCAATGTGTGCGTTTTGCACATGGAGGGCAAGCAATAGGGTTTCCAGACTCAGGTCCATAGGGCATTCCTCCTGCTTCTTCAGACTCCCAGGGAAAAAGTACCGATGATTCCAGGGAATTTGGAAAATCTTTTTTACAGTATACCGAAAAATCACCGGTTTGTCCAGTGGAGAACGGTGGGGGACTGCCTGGGGAGAACCCCTCAAAACCCCGGATTTTTGGAGAAATAATACAAAAATCCGGGGTTCCTTTTGTAGGAACACTACAGAAATTCCTTTCTATATGTGCAGAATGCCCACTGAAAAGAAAAAACAGTTCACACCCCCTTATGGGCAAAGTATCCCCAGAGGACGAAAAACAGAGGAAACGCTGCCCGTTTCTGTTTTGGGCTGCCTGGGTTATAGTAAAAGCACAAGCCGGAAACCGGTGACCAAGAAAGGAAGGGAAATTATGGAAACAAAGAAAAAGGGAATCTCTCCCTATGTCTATCTGGCGATCATCGTCCTGTCCTATCTGACGGCGGGCTTCTGCCAGTATCGCTTGCAGCCCATCCTCACCTATCTGATGCAGGGCATGTCCATTGACGAGGGAAAGGCCGGTGTGCTGGTATCCGCTCTGAGCATTCTGAGCATTTTCCTGGCCATGCCCTTCGGCGTGATGATGGGCAAGGTCGGACCCCGGAAGACCGGCATCCTGGCCATGTGCCTCATTATTGCGGGTTCTCTGGTGGGCGTGTTCGGAACCACCAGCTACGCCGTGATGTTTGCCTCCCAGCTGGTGGTAGGCGCGGGCATCTGTGCCACGGGCATTCTGGGACCTTATGTGATCGCCTGTCTCTTCGCGCCGGAACTGCGGGGCCGGGCCAACGGCATTTACATTACCGGCGGCACCATTGCCCAGCTGGTCATGTATAACCTGGTACCCCGGATCACCAGCGCAGACAACATTGCCCCCGCCTGGTGGTTCACCATCGGCTACAGCGTGGTGATGCTGGTGGCCTGGATGATCTTCATCACCGACCAGGTGGCACCGCCCATGGGTGCTTCCGGAAAGGGCGCGCCGAAAATCAGCCTGATGGAGGCCATTCGGGATAAGAACGTCTTCCAGCTGTCTGTAGGCGGGCTGTTCTTTATGATGAGTACCATGGCGGTTATGAGCTTTGCCCCCACGTTCCTGGTGGTGCATCACGGCTATACCGCGGAAGCCGCCGGATCCCTGGTCAGTGTTTGTGCCATTGTTGGGGCGTGTTCCACGGCCATTGGCGGAACGCTGTCGGACCTGCTGAAAACCCGGAAGTGGATCTACTTTGGCGCACTGATGTGGATGGCCCTGTCCCGGTTCCTCATCGCCTTTCTCCCGGCCGGCCCGCTGCTGAATGTGACCATCTGGCTCCAGGGCTTGCCCGCCGTTGCCATGGGTCTATTGTACACCGTGGCCGGGGAATCCATTGCTCCGGAAAAAGCCAGTGTGGGTATTTCCGTTCTGAATATGTTTATCGGTATCGGCACCCTGATTGCCAGTGCTTTGTTTGGGGTCCTGGCCGTGAACCTGGGCTACAGTGTCAGCTTCTGCGTCTTTGGTGTGCTGACCCTGTTGGGCCTGGTAGGTGTTTGTACCATCCCCGGCGTGAAATAAGAATAGGAGGAAGCAAACCATGATGACGTTGCGTGAAAATGCCATGGCGATCTACAACCGCCAGCAGCCGGACTACTATTTTGACCTGATGGATGCCATTCAGCTGGTGCCGGACCCGGTGCTGATGTCGGGAATGTTCCCCCAGGACGGCAAGGAACACAAAGACGCCTGGGGAACGGTTTACATCTACAAACCCGGCGCACCCGGACCCCATCCCCATGTAACGGCGGAAAACGCGGTGATCAAGGATATTGAGCGTTGGAAAGAAGATCTGGTGGTGCCGCCCACCCGGGGTCTGGATTGGACCGCGGCCAAGCAGGTGGCGGATGCCACGGACCGGAAAGAAAAATTTGTTGGCGTCATGTTCGGCGGCGGCCTGTTTGAGCGCAGCCACCACCTGATGGGCATGGAAAACGCTCTGTGTAACTACATGGAGTACCCGGAGGAAATGGCGGAGCTGCTGCGGGTGATCGCGGACTACAAAATCGACTATATCCACGAAATGGGCAAACAGATCCACCCGGACATCATCTTCTACCATGATGACTGGGGTTCCAAGCAGAATGTCTTCCTGCCGCCCAGAGTGTGGCGGGAGCTGATTAAGCCCTTGCAAAAGGAAATTGCCGATGCCATTCACGAAGAGGGCATGATCTATATGCACCATGCGGACTGCATCTGCCAGCCTCTGGTAACGGACATGGTGGAAATCGGCGTGGACATCTGGCAGGGCGTGATCGCCCAGAACGACATTGTGGAGATCCAGCGTATCACAGAGGGAAAGCTGGCCATGGTCGGCGGCATTGACGGGCCTAAAATCGATGTGGAAGACATTACCGAAGAGCAGATCCGGGCGGAGGTCCGCCGGGCGGTGGATACCTATTGCCCCGGAGGGCGGTTCTACCCCGGCATTCCCAACGGCGTGTGCTATCGGCCCTGGAACGACAAAATCGAAAAGGACGAACTGAAAAAATACGGCAGAGAATGGGCATTGAAACACCCCATTGTGTAAAAGCATAAAAATAAGGACGCCAAAACCGGCGTCCTTATTCTTTGAATCAATGCTTTTTACTTCTTGATTTCAGGCAGAGAGGCAGCGGCCACGGACTGGCCCACCCGGCGGGTCTTTTCGTCGGGGAGCATGACCTGGCAGTGCTTGGCAAGCTCCGGATGCTCGTCGGCCAGGACTTTCTGGCACACGTCCAGGATGATGTCGCCGCCCTTTCCGGACATGACCCGGCCCATGAGCATCAGGTGTTCAATATCGTAGAAGTGGCTGTACTGCACCACGGCGTTGGCCAGATAGACACCGATGTCGTGGTAGATCTTGGCGGCTCTGGGGTCGTCTTCTGCCATGAGGGCCTGGACGACTTTCAGCTTTTCGGCGGGGGACAGGGCGGGATCCAGTTCAATACCAGCTCTGGGGGCCAGCTTGATTACCGCATCCTGGGAGAAGTACTTGCAGCCCACGCCACGGTCGGTGGACCACTCGTCCACCATGGCATCCTCGTTCAGATCCACAGGGGCAAAGGCCAGCTCGGTGATCCAGCCCAGCACGTTCTTGTCGGCATCCACATAGCCCACGGCCTCGGAGGTACCCATGGCCAGGCCCATGATGTTGCCGGTGTTGAGGCCCATGGCACCGGCCAGGGCGGACACGTCACCGTCGTTGGCTACCACGATGGGCACGTCACCGATCTCGGCGGCAGCCCGGTCGAAGCAGGTCTTGACCTCGTCCCAGCGGCTGCGGGGAACCTTATAGAAGATGCTGGAAATCATGGGGGCGTTGCCGATGAAGGTACCGGCGGAGGAAACGCCAATGGCATCTACCCGGGGCATCTTGGAGGCGGCGGTGCGGAAGGCAGTGAGGATCTCATTATACTGATAGTTGGGGTCTTCGTTCAGCTTGGGGAACCAGACCACTTCCTCAGAATAGACGCACTCGCCGTCGATGACCGCAGAGACCTTCCGGTCAGAACCGCCCGCGTCAAAGCCGATGCGGCAGCCGTCCATGTGGCCGCCCAGGGGCTGGGTGGACTCGTTGGCGGCGGGGCACTGCTCCAGGGGCAGGTCGATGATCTCCAGATCCACTTCATAGAGCTTGTGGAAGAAGTCAAAGTCAAAGGCCCGGCAGCCGGTGGCGGAGTAGTCGGCCTGGAGCCGCTTGGCAATGCAGGAGCAGCCGCAGACATACACCTTGAAGCCGCCGATGGACCACAGCAGGAACTTCACCAGCCGCTCTACATAGCGGTAGTCCGCCTTGGCCATTTCGGGGGTACCGTGGATAAAGGTCTTCCGGACAGACACCTGGCCCCGGTCCCGCTCAATGGCGATGGCAATGGGCTTTTTGGCATCCTTCAGGTAGGCATCCATCCACACGCCGAAGGGAATAAACCCAGGATCCAACTCCGGGGTGGCCTTGATGGAATAGTTTACGCCAAGATAATTCATGTTCCATACCTCCATATAGGAAAAAATTATTTTGATAGGAAATACACGAAGCTTTTTGAAAAAGCGGAGAGGGGATACCCAAATAATTCAAAATGGTAAACGCAATCCCAAAAAACCGCTATTTCAAGGGGATTATACCATAGAACCCCCTGGGAAGCAAGGAAAGCGTGGAGTGAATTGTACACAAAATAGGAGAAAGAAACTTGTATGCTTTTAACAGACTTCCAAAATAAGCTAGAAATATGAAAAAAATCATAAGAAAGAGGCATTGACTTTACGGATATGTTTGTTATGATTTATTTGTGCAAAGGAAGACCATAACGACATCGCCCCCAGGCCTGCGCCCATCCATAGGGGCAGGAGCGGTTTTCGGGCGGAAAGGAACATTTTATGGAACCATTTTTGAAAGAGGTGCTGTCCCATTTTCAATTGGAGGGGAATAGCGTCTCCTGCCAGCGTTACGGCTGCGGACACATCAATGAAACCTATCTGGTGGTGCAGGACTCCGGCCGCCGGTATATTCTGCAAAAGCTCAGCAACCGGGCCTTCCCGGATATTGCAGGCTTGCAGGAGAACATCGCCGCGGTGACCCGGCATCTGCGAACCAAGACCCAGAACCCCTACGGGGCCCTGACTTTGATCCCCACGGTGGAGGGGGCCACCTGGGTGCATATGGGGGAAAACAGCGACTGGCGGGTGTATGACTTTGTGGAGGGCAGTCTGTGCCTGCAAGCCCCGGAGTGCCCGGAGGACTTCTACCAGAGTGCCATTGCCTTTGGCACCTTCCAGCAGCAGCTGTCGGATTTCCCGGCAGAGACCCTCCACGAGACCATCAAGAACTTCCACAACACCCCGGACCGGTACCGTCTGTTCCGGCAGGCCCTGGAAAAAGATGCCCTGGGCCGGGCTGCCTCTGTAAAGCCGGAAATCGACTTTGTTCTGGCCCACGAGCAGGTGGGCGGCAAGCTTACCGCCATGTGCAAGGCAGGACAGCTTCCCCTGCGGGTGACCCACAACGATACCAAGCTCAATAACGTCATGCTGGACGAAAAGACCCGGACCCCCCTGTGTGTTATCGACCTGGATACCACCATGCCGGGGCTAAGTGCCTACGACTTTGGGGACTCCATCCGCTTCGGTGCCGCTACCGCCGCCGAGGACGAGAAGGACCTCAGTAAGATGACCATTGATCTGGATTTGTTCCGGATTTTCACCCGGGGCTTCCTCACCGCCTGCCCGGGTCTTACCGACAACGAGCGGAAAGCCCTGCCCCTGGGTGCGCTGACCATGACCCTGGAGTGCGGTGTCCGGTTCCTGACGGATTACTTAGACGGAGACCATTACTTTGGCATCCACTACCCGGAGCACAACCTGGACCGGGCCCGGACCCAGTTCAAGCTGGTTTCCGAAATGGAAAAGCACTGGGACGAAATGGCAAAAATCGTGGAAGAAGAAAGAAGATAAGGAGCGCGAATTATGGAAAAACCGATTTTGGTGGTGATGGCCGCCGGTATGGGCAGCCGTTACGGCGGACTGAAACAAATTGACCCCGTGGGCAGCCAGGGGGAGGCCATTCTGGATTACTCTCTGTTCGATGCCCATGAGGCGGGCTTTGACACCGCGGTGATCATTATCAAAGAGGCCATTAAAAAGGACTTTATGGACACCGTAGGAGCCAGACTCCAAAAGGCCCCCATGGAGATCCGCTATGCCTACCAGGAGCTGGAAAAGCTGCCCCAGGGCTACACCGTCCCCCAGGGCCGCACCAAACCCTGGGGTACCTGCCACGCAGTGGTCTGCGCCCGGGAAGCCATCGGCTCTGCCCCCTTTGCCGTCATCAACGCCGATGACTACTACGGCAAGGCCGCATTCCGGGAAATCTACAATTACCTCTCCGCCCAGGGCGATGACGACAAGTACCGCTACTGCATGGTGGGCTACGAACTGGGCAAAACCGTCACCGACAACGGCTCCGTGGCCCGGGGCGTGTGCCAGGTGAATGGCGACGGCTACCTGGAAAGCGTGGTGGAGCGGACCAAAATCGAAAAGTACCAGGGCGGCATCCGCTTTACCGAGGATGACGGCAAAACCTGGACCCCTCTGGGAGACAAGACCACCGTCTCCATGAACATGTGGGGCTTCACCCCCAGCTTCGCCGCCGAAAGCCAGGCCCGCTTCCCGGCCTTCCTGGACAAGGCCCTGAACGAAAACCCCATGAAGGGCGAATACTTCCTGCCCTCCACCGTCTCCGCACTGCTCAGCGAGGACAAAGCCACCGTTAAAATGCTCTACTCCCCGGACAAATGGTACGGTGTCACCTACGCCGCCGACAAGCCCGTGGTGGTAGAAGCCCTCAAGACTATGACCGCCAAGGGCATGTACCCCGACGGATTGTGGAAATAACGTCAAAAAAACCGCCCTTCGGGGCGGTTTTTTACTCCCCAGAATGACGGGCGGGGGCGGCGCTCCACATTGTAGAAACAGTGGGCGCAAAGGGAAAACCTTCGTAACATCAAAAAATTGTCAATTGTCCATTGTCAATTGTCAATTCTCCTCCCCCATCTGTACAACCGCCGGGGAATGTGCTATACTGGGCCTATCCAAACATATATAAGGATGGTGTTTTTATGACCTATCAGGAAGTAATGGCCAATGCCCGGGGAAATATGGGCAAGTGCAAGGCCTGCCCCGTGTGCAATGGACAGGCTTGCCGGAATACGGTGCCTGGGCCCGGGGCCAAGGGCGTGGGGGATACGGCGATCCGGAACTATGATGCCTGGCAGAACATCCGGGTAAACATGGATACCCTGTGCGCCTACGGCGAGGCGGATACCCGCTGCACCCTCTTTGGCAAGACCTTTGCGGCCCCCCTGTTTGCAGGCCCCGTTGGGGCTGTGACCATGCACTATAGCGACCTTTATAACGATGCAACCTACAACGCTGCCCTGGTCAGCGGCTGCGCCCAGGCGGGCATTGCCGCCTTTACCGGTGACGGGCTGGATGCCAACGTGATGGTTCAGGCCACCCGGGCCATTCAGGCCGTGGACGGCATGGGCGTACCCACCGTCAAGCCCTGGAACATGGAGCTGATCCGGGAAAAAATGGAACTGGTGAAAGAAAGCGGTGCTTTCGCCGTGGCCATGGACGTGGATGCCGCAGGCCTGCCCTTCCTCAAGGGTATGAATCCTCCCGCAGGCAGCAAGACCGTGGAGCAGTTGAAGGAGATCCGGGAAATGGCCGGACGGCCCTTTATCGTTAAAGGTGTGATGACCGTCAAGGGTGCTCTTAAGTCTCTGGAAGCCGGGGCCGATGCCATTCTGGTCTCCAACCACGGTGGCCGGGTGCTGGACGGCTGCCCTGCCACGGCAGAGGTTCTGCCGGAAATCGTGGCGGCGGTAGAAGGCCGGGTGCCCGTACTGGTAGACGGCGGCATCCGCACCGGTACAGATATTTTCCGTGCCCTGGCCCTGGGCGCCCAGGCAGTGGTGGTAGCCAGACCCTACGTCTGCGCCGTCTACGGCGGCGGTGCGGAGGGTGCCGTGGCGCTGACCAAGAAACTCCAGGCCGAACTGGCCGACACCATGCAGATGTGCGGCGTTCACACCCTGAACGAAATCACAAAAGACTGCGTGCGGGTGTTCTAAAAACTATTTAGCAAAAGGCGATCAGGAAAATGATGTTCTCCCCATTCCTTCTGTACTATAAGCACATCTGTATTTTTACATCATTCTAACAGAATGATTCTGTATTTACAATACAGATGTACATAATTCAGAGGGGGCAAGGAATATGCCTGTTGACTATCAGGATATTGGTCAAAGAATCAAGCGTTTTCGCATGGAACAGGGGCTTACCCAGGAACGCTTATCGGAAATGATCGGAGTTGGCCCCAGTCACATGAGCCATATTGAATCCGGTTCTGCCGTCCCCAGCCTTGAAGTATTCATTTCCATTCTCAATGCGCTGAACTGCTCTGCCGATGAACTGCTTTGCCGGGAAATCCAAACCGGAAAGCCTTTGCTGAACAGTTGGCTCTCAGAACTGATTGCGGACTGTGACCCGGTAGAGACAAAAATTCTATCTGATATTCTGATTTCCGCAAAACAAACCCTGCGTAAAAATAAGACTTCTGATTGAAAAACCGCTCCTCAATTCAGGGGAGCGGTTTTCAGGTATAGCTGATAAACGTTGCTGGATTCTGGATTTTATCAGTTATAACTGATAAAATCACAAATTTGCCATGAAGTATCAACTGTAAGTGTTCTGTACGAAATACCAAGCCCGACAGCACGTTCAACCGTACTGTCGGGCTTTTTGAATGATGGCCGTTAATCTTGTTCTGCCACAAACAGCAGGTGGTTGGAGCTGCCCAGGTATTCTTTCTTTTCGCAGGTGTAATGGTGGAAGCGGAGATATTGGGCGAAGCTTTCGTCATCCATGGCGTTGATTTTATCTTTCAGCAGTTCGCTGACACCGTCGGAAGCCACCTCGTGGAGCACCTTTAATCCCCCTTTGCCCAGCAAGCTGCGGCAGGCATCCAGGGTGTGGAAGACAAAAGGAAAATCATCACAGCGGAAAGTGGTTTTGTTGTAGTCGCCGTTTATAAAATAATCCGGGTGTTCGTTGAACATGGTGAGAATCACCATGTCGTTGGAAATAAAGGCCAGAAACAGCTTGCCGCCGGGTTTGCAAACCCGTTTTGCTTCCTGGATACACCGCAGTTGGTCGCCCTCGCTGTGCAGATGATACAGGGGGCCAAACAACAGCACAATGTCAAAGGAATTTTCGGGATACCGGCTTAAATCCAAGGCGTTGCCCTGGGCCAGATCGATGGAATCCTCCGCCGTCAGGTTATTCCGGAACGCCTGGATGTTGCTGTCTGCCAACTCCAAGGCGGAAACCTCATAGCCCCGGCGGGAAAAATAGAGGCTGTATACCCCAGTCCCCGCCCCAACATCCAGAATTTTCGCCCCCGGTGTCAGGTACTTTTCAATGTATTTGACGTTGGTCAAAAATTCCACCCGGGCAGCCTTGGATTTGGTCAGGCGGCTGCTTTCATCGGATCTGCGGTAAATCTCCTGCACCAGCTGGGTATCGCTGTCATAAGAAAAGCCGTCCATAAAGTGGGTCTGGGGGGCTGGCGCTGAAGTTTTTGTGCTGATTCCAATATGTGGATCCATGGTCACACCTCCTCAGAAGTTTTTCACCATTATAGTGGAATTTGGGGGAATGTCAATATGCTTTTTCGGTGGGACGTGGCTGGGTTTTATCGGTAATGGTTCCGTCCTTTCACGTGCGGAACGGCACATAGGCCGTTCCGGGGCGGTACGTCTTCCCCCAACGTTTACAGCTGAAACCGGAACGAGCACTGAATGTCGTCTTCCCCGGAAATCCGGTAGGGGGCTTCTACGTTGCTGCCCCAGCTGTCGATGCCGCCGAGGCCCCGCATGGCGGCGCAGAGGGTGACGGTGGTGCGGCAGGGGGTGGGGAGTTCTTCCCGGTGGTGGGCCCCGGTCAGTTGGTGGGGGGTGTAGGGCAGGGCGGAGAACGCAAAGGGGGCGGTGGTTTTGGTGACGGTGAGGGCGTGGCCGGAAAGGCACAGGGTCAGCTCCTGGGTGTCCATGTGGCAGCCGCACTCCTGGGGAACCAGGTAGCTTGGAATATGGGGGGCTTCCCGGTGAATCCCAAAAATACCGCCTTTTTTCCGGTCCGGATAGGTCTCGCCCGAAAGGCCCGCCCAGGTGATTTCGTCTACAGGCTTGGGCGTTTCAAACCGCAGACCAAACAGGGGCAGCTCCGGACGGCCCGGTGCGCCGGTGTAGCGGATGTGGGCTTCCATCTGGCAGTCCTCGGTGACGGTATAGGTCACCTGGGTTTCCAGCCCCGGCATGGCGGGGGCCGTGTAGCTGTAGCGGATGGAGAGCCGCTGAGGGGTCTCCTCCAAAACCTGGATGCCGCTGCATTTCTGCCAGGCATCCACTGCTGACCAGATGGCACTGTCTGCCCCGAAGCCGCAGCCCAGGTCATTTTCCGTAGGGGCGCGCCAAAAGGCCGGACGGGGTGCCCGCCAGAGCCATTGCTGGCCGTCTGCCACCAAAGACACCGGGCCGCCCTCGGGGTAGGAAAAGAGAATTTCAAACCCTGCACCAAAGACCCCCAGGGCCCCGTCTCCGTGGACGATGTTCAGGGGTTGCCGGCGGCTGCTGTTCGTCAGCCGGAACCGCCGGAGGGCGGCAGCATTTGCTTCATCCTGGGCGTTTCGGGCATCTTTCCCCCCATACCAGTAGCGCACCTCCTGCATGGCGGGCTTTTCGCTGCCGTCGGCAAAGACGATGCCGTTGCCGCTGAATGCATAGTCGCTCTGCCGTTCTCCAAAATCTCCACCGTAGCCCAGGGCATCCTGACCCTGGGCGTTTTTGTGCCAGAGAGCCTGGTCCATATAGTCCCAGATGAAGCCCCCCTGGTACTGGGGGAATTCTTCTTCCAGGCGGATGTAGCTTTCCATGCCTCCCAGGGAGTTGCCCATGTCGTGCATGTATTCACACAGCAGGAACGGTTTTTGAGGGTTGCTTTCCAGATAATCCCGAATGTCCTGGGGCGGGGCGTACATCCGGCTTTCCACATCGGAAATGGCGTCAAAGGCCCGGTTGTGGAACACGCCCTCGTAGTGAACCAGGCGGCTGGGATCCGTGGCCCGGAAATACTGGGCCATGGCCAGAATGTCTTCCCCGGCGTAGGATTCGTTGCCGCAGGACCAGAAGAGAATGGAAACATGGTTTTTGTCCCGTTCCAGCATGGACTTTGCCCGGTCCACCACGCAGTCTTTCCACTGGGGCAGACTGCCGGGGACGTTCCAGCTGGGTTCCACCTTCCCCAGTTTTTGCCAGGAGCCGTGGGTTTCCAGGTTGGTTTCGTCCATCATGTAGATGCCGTTCCGGTCGCACAGGTGATACCAGGGGGTCTGGTTGGGGTAGTGGCAGGTGCGGACGGCGTTGATATTGTTCTTCCGGATGGTTTCCATGGCCCGGTTCATGTCCTCCATGCCGATGGCCCGGCCGGTAGAGGGGTTCCATTCGTGGCGGTTGACCCCCCGGATGATGAGTCTTTGGCCGTTTAAGAGCATGAGCCCGTCCTTTATTTCAAACCGGCGGAAACCAATGTCATAGGGGATCAGCTCCTGGGTCACCCCGGAAGTCAGGGTCAGCACGGCTCGGTAAAGGTTGGGGTGTTCATGGCACCAGGCCTGGACATTGGGGAAGGTAAAGACGGGGCTTCTGTAATATTCCCCGTCAAAGGTCAGAGGAATCGGCCCCTCCATCAGCCCCTGAATGGCGCAGTGCAGCTGCGCCTGTTCCACTTCTCCGCTTAAAATCAGCCGGATTTGCAGCGTGCCGGTGGTGTTGTCCTCCAACAGCCCCGTTTGCAGCCACAGATCTTCCACATGGACGGCGGGCTTGGCGTAAAGATACACACTGCGGAAAATGCCGCTGAACCGGAAAAAGTCCTGGTCTTCAAGCCATGCGGCACTGGAATGCTGGTAGACCTCCACGCAAAGCCGGTTGCCGGTTTCCCGGATGTAGGGGGTCAGGTCAAAATCCGAGGGGGTGAAGCTGTCCTCGGCGTAGCCCACAAAGCAGCCGTTGAGCCAGACATAGAAGGCCTGTTCCACCCCCTGGAACGAAATGCAGACCCGCTTCCCCAGAAGCCCCGGCTCCAAATCAAAACGGCGGACGTAGCTGCCCACATGGGTGTTTTCCCAGTCGATTTCCGGGGGCCGGATCTCACAACGGCCATCCCAGGGGTAGAGGGTGTTGATATACTGGATCTCCCCGTGGCCCTGGAGCTCCATATGTCCCGGCACCCGGATGGTGCCAAAGGCCCCATCGTCAAAATCCTCCTGCCAGAACTTTTCAGGCCGCTGCCCAGGGTTGCGGCTCCAGGCAAAATCCCAGACCCCGTCTAAGCTTTGCCGCAGCGAGGTCTCCCCGGCGGCCAGTTCCTGAGGGCTGGCGTAACAAACATGATCCGAATGGGCATCCAACCGGTTCACCCGGAACACGGTGGGGTCGGTAAGCCAGTGTAAACTTGGTTCCATAGAAGCATCTCCTTTGGGGCAACTGTGGCCTTTTCCTTTATTCTACCGGGATTTTTAGGAAAGGCAAGAGGGGAATGCAAAAACCCACCGTGCACAAAGAAATTTTTTGTGCGCAGTGGGGGTTTGGTGGGGGTGCTTACGTCTGCTCCAAAATCTCCCGGATGCGGCGGCTGGCTTGGCCGTCGCCGTAGGGGTTTTGGGCTTTGGACATGATTTTGTAGGAGTGGGGGTTGGTCAGCAGCTCCCGGCAGGCGGCGTAGATGCCGTCAAAGTCGGTGCCTACCAAACGCAGGGTCCCTGCCTGAACGCCCTCCGGCCGTTCGGTGGTGTCCCGCATAACCAGCACCGGCTTTCCCAGGGCCGGAGCCTCCTCCTGAATGCCGCCGCTGTCCGTTAGAATCAGGTAGCTGCGCTTCATCAGGTTGTGGAAGGCCACCACATCCTGGGGCTCTGTCAGCAAGAACTTGGGGCAGTCGCCCAGTTCCCGCCGGGCGATTTCCCGGACTTTTGGGTTTTTGTGCATGGGGTAGACCACTTTTACGTCGGCAAATTCCTCTGCAATGGCCCGGATGGCCCGGAACATTTGTGACATCCGGTCTCCCAGATTTTCCCGCCGGTGGGCGGTGACCAGCAGCAGCCGGGAACCCTGTGCCCAGTGAAGAATGGGGTCCTGAAAGTCCTCCCGGATGGTATAGTTCATGGCATCAATGCCCGTGTTGCCGGTAACATAGATTTTCGCCGGGTCTTTGCCCTCTCGCAGCAGGGCTTGCCGGGAAAGCTCTGTGGGGGCAAAATGGTAGGTAGCGGTGAGGCCGATGGCCTGACGATTGAATTCCTCCGGGTAGGGGGACCAGATGTTGTTGGTTCGCAGCCCCGCTTCCACATGGCCTGTGGGGATCTGCTGGTAGAAGGCTGCCAGAGAGGCGGCGTAGGCCGTGGAGGTATCTCCGTGAACCAGCACCACATCCGGCTTTTCCTGCTTCAGAATGTCCCGCATCCCTAAGAGCACCGCCACGTTCACATCCGTCAAGTCCTGGCCCTGCTTCATAATGGCCAGATCAAAATCCGGCACCACGCCGAAAATATCCAGAACCTGCTGTAGCATTTCCCGGTGCTGACCCGTGACACAGACCTTCACATCCAATTGGGAACTTTTTTCCAGTTCCAAAACCAGGGGACACATTTTAATAGCCTCCGGCCGGGTGCCGAATACCAGGATGATTTTTTTCATGTTTTTCTATCTTCCTTCCGTGCGGTCATAAAGGTCTACAAGATGCTCGTCCAAGAATTCCAGCCGTTTCCGGATCATGGTGTTCAGCTGCTCCATGGCTTCTTCATAGCTTGTGATGTCCCGGGTGCTTCCGTCGGCCCGGGTGCCCACCAGAATATGCTCCGTAAAGGAGGAACCCCAGATTTGGAAATTCCGGTCAATGGCCTCTCCCAGCTGGTCCTGATAGCTTTTCAGAAGCTCGTCAATGTGCTCCTGGGACAGGGTGGTTTCCCGCAGCTGCCGGTATCGCTCCACCACCCGGTCGATAAACACCGGGTCCTGGCTCACTCGGTCCAACCAGGAATTGTTGATGGTTTCAAAGCCGGTGCCGTCCAGAATGTACTCCGGGTAATTGTCAAAGCCGTTGTTAAAGTCCCAACAGGCCAGCTGCAATTTCCCCTCCATCCGCTTGTAGGCGTAGGTAGACAGATTTCCCGCGTCCCGGATCATGGCGAACTCATTGATGACGAAGTAGTCCACCCAGCTGTCCATGTCGATGTAGTTCCGGTAGCCCGTATATTCGTCCAGGAAATCGTCTCCGTAGAGCACCCGCTCAAAGGCGGAAAGGTCCTCCCGGATGTATTGCTCCTGCCTTTCCGTCAGATTGGAAGGGCTGGGATAGTCAATGTACATGGACAGGCTGGTGTAGCCCATCTCCTTGCCGTAGGTCACCAGGGCCTTGTCTACAAGGGAATCCCGGTTCCGCTCCACAAGATAGGGGGTCTTGCCGGAGACCAGGCCGAATTTGGACAGCCGCAGGCGGCTGTCGCCATTGGTCACGGGCTCGATGGCCAAATAGACTCCATGGTATTCTCCATCCACAAACAGCTCACAAAACCGACTGTCCGGGGCCCACTGGCCCATCTCCCGGGCCAGATCATAAATCAGCTTGTTGCGCACCAAGGTCTTATCCAGATAGGGGCCGTTTAATACCCATTCGCTGTTTTTCCCCATGCCGCACAGGGCCACATTCTGGGCCTTGTCGGAATGGTCCTTTAAAAACTTGATACGGTACTGCTTTTTATCAAATTTACTGTAGGAGGAAGCCCCCCGGTAGTTGATCCGGGCCCGGTAAAGGGCCTGGGGCATGGCCTCGATGGAGTGGGGCTTGCCGTCGTCCACCCCCAGGGCAATGCTGCATTCGATTTTGTTTTCCTTGCCGATCTGCTGGCCCTGGGTGTTGATGTAAATCACCGGCAAGGTGGTTTTGAATACCGGCAGCCCGTAGAACTCCAGGTAGTCCCGGTCCGGCGCGTCCCACCGGTCCAGCTGCTCCTTGGTCAGGGGCTGGGCTTGTTTCTTTTCTTTGGGCGTTCCGGCGTTTACAACGCCGTTTCCCAGCACCGTCACCGTCAGCACCGTCAGTGCCGCCAGCAGGCACAGCAGCAGTTTCTTGATCCCGCGCAAAGGCTTCACCTCCCTTTTAGGCTGTTGCCCTTACTGGCTCAGCTCGTCCTTCTGCTCCACCAGGTTCACCCGCCGAACCCCGGAAATGTGGATCAAGGCCTCGGTGATGTCCATCTGGTTTTTCTTGGAGGCCCGGTCCAGAAGCCCCTCTGGAATGGAGTAGACCAGCTCACAGCTTTCTTCCGTCATGTTCCGCATGGAAGCCTTGACTTTTCCGTCAAAGAAGTCGGAAACCGCCGCCTCGATCCGGGACAGTGCCTTGCTTTCCCCCTGAACCACCAGCATCTGCCGGTAAGAGGAGAAGCCCTTGCCTGTCAGCTGCAAAAACACCAGCAGGAACACCGAGCCAATGGCGATCAAAGCGTACTGGGACACGCCGCAGCCGATGCCTGCGGCAATGGCCCAGAAAATATAGGTGGCATCCCGCACATCTTTCACCGCCGTCCGGAACCGGATGATGGACAGGGCGCCCACCATGCCCAAAGACAAAGCCACATTGTTGCTGATGATGCTCATGATCATGCTGGTGATGATGGTAATGGAGCCGATGGCCACATTGAACCGGCGGCTGTAGGCGGTGCCGGTATAGGACAGCTTGTAGGTGAACATGATGAAAAAGGCCATGATGAAGGACACAGTGTTGTTAAGCAAGATCACCGCCAAATCCAAAGACTGTGTGTTCGTCAGATTTTCCAGTATGTAGGCTCTCATAATTTTCGCCCTCCTCTTAAAAATTCAGCAGTCGTGCCTGGAAATATTTGCTGTTGCTGGTTTGCAGGCTGTTCGCCTCACGCAAAACATCCACCAGCAATTGGGGAATCAGCTCCGAGTATTTGACTTCCATGAGAACATATTCCGTGGTGGTGATGGGGAAAGTACCCAGGGGTTCAAAAAGCCCCCAGGGGCATACGGAACCCCGAATGTCCGTATCAAAGGTGATGCGCACATCCCCCGCGGGGTATAACAGGGCCTTGCGCCAATATTCCACAATGGTTTTGGGCCGGTAACAGCCCTCCGTAAACCGGAAATAGAGTTCCCGGGCCAGGTCGGAGTCCATATTGAGTAGAAAATCCGCCTCCCCCCGCTCCATAGCCAGGGCCTGTTCACGGGTCACGGTCAGGGAGCTTTTGAGGCTGTCCAGGCCCCATTTCTGCTTCCATTCCAGCTTGGCTTTTTCGGCATCCAGGGAGTAGACCCGCAGCCGCAGTTTCGATTTCTTCCAGACTCCTGCCAGATTGTCCGTCAGGTCCCGGTCGTACAGGGAGTCAAAATATTGAGAACGGATAAAATACCGGCCCTCCACTCCGTTCTGGTCCAGGGCCATGATCTCGGAGAGCTGACGTTCCAACTCCATGGCATTTTTCCGGGGGAGGATGTACTTTTTTTCCTTCCGCAATACCTGGATCATGGCCTTGTCCCCGCCCTTCTTTTGTCCAGCCGGTCTTTGAGCCGGTCCGGGATACACTTTGTAAAGAGCTTCTGCTTTTTTCCAAAGAGGGCATATTGGGCCCCAATGCCCACAGGTATCGCAAGCCAACACAGCCATCCGGGAAGAAGCCCGGTGCCGGAGAGCAGGAGTCCGCCCAGCATGGCACTGCCCCAGAGAACCCCTGCCAGGGGAAAGAACCAGGCTGCCACCCCGAAAAGAAGCCCCAGAAGTCCGCTTCCCCACCAGGGAATGCCCAGGGTGTACAGGGGCACCGCCGTTACAAAGCAGCACAGCAGGGCGGCATCCAGGGTTTTAAAGCTGAAAGTCATGGCAGAAACCAATAGGCCAAGAAGCACAAAGGCGGTGACGGTTTGCTGCCAACCGGCCTTTCCCCGGAGCCATAGGGTCATGGCGGCTGCCACCCCCAGGAAGACCCCGAAGCTCACAAGCCCCCGGTACAGCCGGATGCCCAGGAGCAAAAAGGCCACACCCAGCACCAGATACAGCCGGAAATCTGCCAAAATGTCCAAGGAAAGCTTCCCGGTCAGCCCGGTCAATTCCGTGAATTTCACAAGTGTGTTTTGAATCCATTGCACCATGGCCTATCTCTCCCCTCTGAGAAACGGGTTCAGGGCCAGCATATAGGACTGGTCCCCCATATGTTTTTCGGTGGCTGCGTAGATCACCGTGTCCGCCCCGATCTCCTCCAGGATGCCGGGCAGGTCCTGGGCAAAGGTCTGATCCTCTCGGACGTTCACCACATAGACCCATTCATATGCTTCGCTTAAAAACTGCGCCAGCAGTTTTCCCGCCTGGTCCGTCACCAGAATGATGCCCCCTTGGCCCTGGCCGCTTACCATGCTGTGGAGAAAATGGTTGCCGCCCACAATGCCGTTTGGCCCCATACTGTTCATGCGGACGGTCCGGCGGGCAAAGGTCTGGATGGTGCCGTCTTCCTCATTCCTTTGGGTCAGCTTTTCCCGATTGGGATTTCTGCCGTTGATATAGAGAACATAGGGATCATCTGGGATTTCCCACAGCAGTTCCAGCAGCTTTTCTGACTTACACTGGGCTTTCTGAGTCGCAAGAACGCTGCCATGGAAGTCTCCGAACAGATATTTCCGGTAGCCCAGCAGATCGTCCGGCTCCCTGCCCAGCTTTTCCAGAATGGCCTGGTAGCCGTAAAAGGCCCCCTCCAGGGTCCAGATGCTCTCTGTTCTGAAAAACAGGTTCCGGCCGCCGTTTGCTTCCAGCTGGGGCAATACGTTGATCACGTTTCCCTGTTCTTCCAGGCTTTCTACAAAGGTTTCAAACTGCTCGGTCTGTTCAGGGAATTCCGGCTCCAGCACCGCCCGGCCGGGGATGGGCAGCAGATACACATTTTTGACCCCAGGGCAGGCGTTTTGAATCGCCTGGGCCGCCCGCAAGGCATACCCGGCTTGCTGGTCAGAAATGCTGAGGAGCCGGAAAACCCGGTCAGTATAGGCAACGGCCGTATCGGTTTCCAGAATTTTCCTCTGGGAAAGGTTCGTCCCCGGGGCCAGTCCGTTTTGACCGTACTGATCCCATTTTTCCGGTACATAGGCCCTATGGGCCTCCTGCACCTCGATGGGAACGGCCTGGAGAAACAGGCACAGCACCAGCAGCGGCAGCAGCAGGAACAGCGCAATTAAATAGGGTGCTTTCCGTTTCATGGCGCTTCATCTTCCTCTCCCGTAAGTTTTCCGCCGGTACCGGCGCTGACGTAGCCGTAGACCCGGTTCTCTCCGGCGCATTCCATGTTAAGTCTGGCGATCAGGGAGGAAATCTCCCCGGGTATGCCCACACCGGCCCCCTTCCCCAGGCGCACGCTGCCCTGGGAGAAGATGCTGCCGTAGACCCAGGCCCCTTCCTCCAACAGCACATCGGCACCGGCAAAGATGTTGCCGTATACCACGGCACCAGCCATGACCCGCACGCCCCAGTCGCCGCTGATGTCTCCTTCCACCGTGAGATTTTCCAGAATACGCAGGTTGTGGCGGGTGATGAGGTTGGCCTGCAGGTGGCCCTGTTCATCGGCCTGGTGTTCGGAAACGCTGCGCAGGTCGTGGAGGATTTCCATATGCCGCTTGGAGGGAAGCTCCCTGGGCACCGACGGGGCCGGTGCCTCCGGAGAGAGGGCCAGCCGGATCTCCGGGGCGTAAAGCCGCTGAAACCGGGTCCGGGGCCGGAGGGTCAGGAGCGTTCCCGCCGAAGCACTCAGGCCCAAATCGCAGTCCGAAGAAACGGTGACGTTTTCTGCGCCGTCTACCCACCGCAGGCATTGGCAGCCCGGTGCCAGTGTGACGTTTTTCTCTCCGCAAAGGGCACGGAATCGGGTGTTTTCCGGGAGAACGGCATCCTGGGCGCAGTAAATCTCCTTTTCAAATACATAGGCTTCCCTGGGCGCAAACCCTTCTTCCAGGGCCAGTACCAGCTCTTGGATATGGACATCTTCCGGCTTCAGATCCTGGGGGAACAGGCAGTGTTCCTGCCGGGAGAGCGTCAATACCCGGTCTTCACCCACCGGCAGTGCCGAGCGAAGCTTTTTGCGGAAGCTGTTTCCAAAATACCGGGGATCCCGAACGTAGTCCTGCTGAATGTGCAGTACCTTGGATTCCCGGAATTTACAGTACAACGCTGCCAGAATCAGAGGTAGACTAAAGAGCAGTCCAAAGGATAAGAGCAGCCACTTCATCGGACTCCCTCCTTACTCTGGGCAAACCGGGCGGTTTTGTCCCACATGGCAGCCCGGCCGGTCAGCACATCGGTGACGGCATCCACGAAGCCCAGGGAAATATGCCACATGTAAAAGAAGAAGTTAAACATGAGCAGCGGCAGCAGCAGGGCCTCTTTCGGGGTGCCGTCTAAGACCATGGAGGTGCCCACCTCAAAGAAAGGCGCAAAGTTTCCGAAGGCATCATAGACCCCCAAAAAGAGGATCACCCACCAGCCGCTCATAATGTCCATTTCTCCCAGGAAGTAGAGGGCCATGGACACCAGCCACCCCACCAGGGTAAACATAGGTACAGCGTAAACAAAGAGCAGAAACACCCCGTCGGCTTTTTGCATAAAGGTCATGTAGGGGCTTCGCAGGGTGGGGATCAGGTAGTGAAACAGCACCTGATTGTGGCCCCGGGACCAGCGGCGAATTTGCCGCCCCCGGATGTTCCAGGTCTCCGGGGATTCCTCGTAACACTCGGCGGAATTGGCGTAGAGTACCTTCCAGCCATTGGTAAAAAGCCGGTAGGTCAGTTCCGTGTCCTCTGCCAGAATGTTTTCCCGGAAGCCGCCGGTTTCCAGCAAATAATCTTTCCGGAAGCCTCCCACGGTGCCGC
The DNA here is from genome assembly GCA_934591845.1 of uncultured Oscillospiraceae bacterium. Taxonomy (GTDB): domain Bacteria; phylum Bacillota; class Clostridia; order Oscillospirales; family Oscillospiraceae; genus Faecousia. The sequence goes on from CAKTPO010000003.1 coordinate 151,103, forward strand.
CATACTGGGGCACCGCCCCTAAGTTGTAACGGGCCTGCTGGTCCACCTGGTAGCCGCCGGAGCGTTCCAGGGTAATGAGCCGGGTCAGCATGTTTTTGTTGGTGTTGTAGGGAATGACCCGCCCCATGACTGCCCCCACGTGGGGGTCCTCAAAGCCCAGGCTGATCTGCTTGAGCAGATTCCGGGCGGGCCGGTAGTCCGCATCAAAGACCACGATGATCTCCCCCCGGGCCATCTTCATAGCATCGTTCAGCCCCGAAGGTTTTCCCCGGCGTCCGGTGTAGCGGTGGAGGGGGCGGATAAAATCGTATTTGGCGTGGTATTCTTCCAGCATGTCCCCGGTGCGGTCGGTGGAGTGGTCGTTGATGGGGATGATCTCCATGAGATTGCGGTCATAGTCACATTCCAGCAAAGCATCCAGGGCGTTTCGCAGCACCAGCTCCTCATTGTGCATGGGGATCAGCACCGAGATGGTTTTCATGCGGCTGGTGATGATGTCGCCGTAGTAAAGCCGCTGTTTGCCCAAAAGCCGAACCACCGTAAAACAGAAGTGTCGCAGGGTATATAGAAGCATCACGGCGATGATGAAATACATATACCCCTTTAGAATTCTTACGACCATTCCCATTCCTCCCTTCCCTTGACGGAGTCATAGAGGTTTACCATGCGGTTGATGAAAAGCCCATAGAGCATAACCAGGTATAAAAAGTCGAACATGGGCCCGAAGGTAAAGTACATGACGGTCATGTAGAGCATGGAATACCGGCTGAGCAGATACAAAAACAGGGTGTAGCGCACCAGCCCAAAGACCCAGCTGTAGATAAGGACCCCGCCGATGGTTCCCAGCTTGAAGCCCAGGCCCCGGTCGCCTAAAATAGAGGTGACACCGGCGGTCATTACCAGGAAAACCACCCAAATGCCCACCTCCTGAATCATATACAGCTGGGAAAAGTCCTCTAAGTCATAGGGAAACAGGTCCCCCGCAAAGAGAAACCACAGGCTGGATACCAGGTGAATTCCGGCGTTGATGGTGAGGTAAATGCTTACAGGCCGATTCCTGGTGGGAAGGATCAGACATAGGAAAATCATGGCCAGACTCACCAGACCATTATATACACACAACCTGGCCGTGGGCACCCCGGCAGTACCTTTGAGATAATGGATTTTCTGAAACAGCCGGTTGGGCCACACCCCCCGGTAGGTCACAAGACCTAGTTTTTGCAATATATTAGAAGCGATATTGCAAAATGCGCCGGTGATTTCCGGCATAAAGAAAATCAGCAGCAACAGCCCGGGAATGACCACCGCTAGAAACAAAATGAGACTCCGCTTGGGTGTCACCCGAAGCTTCCGGTACGTTCTGGAATAATAGATTTGTTTTTTCGTCATACCTATTCCTCCTTTCGTCCCTGCCGAAAAGCATATGCGGATCACCAAAACCACATACCACATAAAATACATGTGCAAAAAATCTCTGTTTTTATATGTTTATATTACCACACAACCAGGGATTTCTCAAGACGGCTCCTACAGATTTGTACAATTCGTCAAACTATGACTTGCGAAATAGCAGGAGAACCAAAGAATTTCTGCCCCGAAATGCCGGTTACAAAACCGCTATGAATAAAAATCTCATATCGGGCCCCTGAGCCGTTGGGACACATTTGACAAAGTGCACAACTTTTGAAGATTTCCGGCCACCGTTTTGAAATCCCCCCGGGGGGCTTTCAAAAAGGAACAAGATATGCTATGATGAAGAAAATTTTTCCCGGCGGCACCAAGGCCCCGGGAATCGGAAGGAGTTTCCCCCATGGATAAAAACGAGATGATCGCATATTTTGACCGCTGCGCCCCCCAATGGGACGAGGACAATCTGGTGGACCCCGCTATCGTAGAGGCGATTCTGGACAATGCCCAGGTGGGGGAAGGGCAGGACGTGCTGGATGTGGCCTGCGGCACCGGGGTGCTGTTTCCTTGGTATCTAGAAAGGAAGGTCAGGAGCCTGACGGCCATTGACCTCTCTCCCGCCATGGCAGCCATTGCCAAAGAAAAGGCGGCTGGCTTCTCCAATATCACCCTGGTCTGCGGCGACGTGGAAACCTGGAAGCCGGAAAAACAGTTTGACCGCATTGTGGTCTACAATGCCTTCCCCCACTTTCCCTATCCCAAGCGGCTGCTGAAAGTGCTGGCAGGGTTCCTGAAAGAGGGGGGCCGCCTGACCGTGGCCCACGGGGCCAGCCGGGAGACCATCAACGCCCACCATGAAGAACATGCCAGCGCCATTTCCACAGAGCTGATGGAGGCCCGGAAGCTCACCCGGCTTTTTGATGCCCACTACGATGTGGAGGTCATGATCTCCAACGACCGGATGTACCAGCTGGTAGGCCGCAAGCGGGACCTCCTGGCCCACGAACACTGCGGTGTCCCCCATACCCACGGCGGCCTGACCCACAGCCACACCCAGGGAGAGCTCCCCCACACCCACGCCCCCGCCAACGGCGCCACCCCCCTGGTAGAGCTGCTGACCCTGATGAAATACCTGGTCAGCCACAACGATGCCCACGCCCAGGAGGTGGCCGACCTGGCAGGAGAACTCCGCACCGCCGGCAAAGACGTGGCCTACGACGAGATCATGGATGCCGTGGCGGACTTTGACTCCGTAAACGCCAAACTGGCCGCCATCTTAAACCAACTCTCCACCGACGACGATTTCTAAAAACCCCGCCGCCCCTCATTTGGAACCCCTGGTTGAAAATGTCCGCCCATCAGCGAAACTGTAGGGAACGGCACACAGGCTGTTGCCTGCGGTTTCGCTGATGGGTGTTTTTTCATCCGGGGGTAATTCCGCCCGGAAAAAGAAAAACCGGCGGCTGCAAAAGGCAGACACCGAGAAAAAGGCTTCTTGGGTTTGGAGGGACAAAAATGAAATAAGCTCTCAACCAGTCCTCTGACTACTGATCGAGAGCTTATCTCATTTCATTGTCAATTTGCAGTTTCACTTGTAACCATCCTTTCTACTGATTCAAGAAGGTACGAATCTGTTTATCTCTTTTGCTCTGCCTTTGCGTTTGCTTTTTGCCTTCACCTCTGGTTTGGTTTTTTGCGTTTTCTTGCTTTGAACCTTGCAGTTGGTTGTTGCTTTTGCTTCGCTGTTGCTTTGGTTTTCACTTCGCTTACGTTTTGGGTATAACCTTGGTGCTTGCTTGGGCTTTGCGTTGACCTTTGCTTTTTTGCATTCTCTTGGTTTTTGCTTTCGCTTTGCCTGGGATGCGTACTTGCTTGGGTTTTGCTGTGGCCTTTGCTTTGGGTGCTACCGCTACGTTTGCTTTTGCTGTGACCGTTGCTTTTGGCTTTTGCTTGTCTTTTCGTCCCTTCTTGTATCTATATAGTAGCACACTTCCGGGGATTTGCAAGATGGGAACCTACACAAAGAAATGGGGAGATTTTCTTACAAAACATCAATTGATATAGGAAATGAAAAGTGGTAAGATAGATATGTTAGGCAGCTTTCGGCTGCCTGGCTTTTTTTCTGTTGCATTTTACCCGATTATCTTTCGATTTCGGCCACACTTTCGTGCGTCATTCCCGGTTTACATGGGAAAAAGCAGATGTTATACTAATTATGACGAAATTATGAAAGAGAGGGCTTTTTATGAAGAAAAGCTATCGGCTGTCTGAAACCGCCTTTCAGCTGGATGGGAAAATGCCCCTGAAACAGGCCATTCCTTTAGGCTTGCAGCATGTGCTGGCCATGTTTGTGGGAAATCTCACCCCGCTGCTGATCATTACCGGTGTCTGCGGCATTGCCAGTGGGGAGTTTGGGTCGTTGCAGCTCCATCTTTTGCAGAATGCCATGCTGGTTGCGGGCATTGTGACCCTGGTGCAGCTGTTTGCCATCGGGCCTGTAGGCGGCAAGGTGCCCATTGTCATGGGAACTTCCTCCGGCTTTATCGGGGTCTTCAACTCCGTAGCCGCCACCATGGGCGGCGGTGTGGTGGCCTACGGGGCCATTATGGGTGCTTCCATTATTGGAGGACTGTTTGAAACTGTGCTGGGCTTCTTCTTAAAGCCTCTGCGGAAATTCTTCCCCTCGGTGGTCACCGGCACCGTGGTCATGTCCATCGGCCTGAGCCTGATTTCCGTGGGCATCAATTCCTTTGGCGGCGGCAACACCGCCCAGGACTTTGGCTCCATGGAAAATCTGCTGCTGGCCCTGTTTGTGCTGGTGATGATTCTGGTGTTCAAGCACGGCACCGACGGCTTTGCCAGCTTTGCCTCCATTCTGCTGGGCATCATCTGCGGCTACATTGCGGCCTTTGTCATGGGCTTTGTGCTGCCCACCACCGCCGTCAACGCCGAGGGCGTGGAATACACCAAGGCCTGGGTGCTGAATTGGAGCAAGGTGGCCAACGCCTCCTGGTTTGAGATCCCCAAGCTGCTGCCGGTGAAGCCCACCTTTGATTTGCGGGCCATTTTGCCGGTGCTGATCATGTTCATCGTCACCGCCGTGGAAACCGTTGGTGACATTTCCGGTGTGATGGAGGGCGGCCTTGGTCGGGAAGCCACGGACAAGGAGCTTTCCGGCGGTGTCATCTGTGACGGCCTGGGTTCCTCCTTTGCAGCCCTTTTTGGGGTGCTGCCCAATACCTCTTTCAGCCAGAATGTCGGTCTGGTGGCCATGACCAAGGTGGTCAACCGGTTCGCCATTTCCACCGGTGCGGTGTTTCTCATCCTCTGCGGCCTGTGCCCCAAGCTGGGTGCCCTGGTTTCCATCATGCCCCAGTCGGTGCTGGGTGGCGCGGCGGTGATGATGTTCTCCTCCATCGTCATCAGCGGCATTCAGCTGATCACCAAAGAGCCGCTGACCGCCCGGAGCCTTTCTATTGTCTCCGTCTCTCTGGGCGTGGGCTACGGCATGGGTGCCAACAGTGCCATTCTGGTTCATGCCCCCCAGGCGGTAAAGCTGCTCTTTGGCGGCTCCGGCATTGTCCCGGCGGCCATGGTGGCGATTCTTTTGAACATTCTCCTGCCCAAAGAAAAACCAGCACAGTAAAAATCACTTGCCCAGCAACGCCTGTAAATCCTCCGGCGTGTCCACATCCTTTAATTCCTGTTCATCCCGAACGGCCACCGTTTTCAGCCGTTCGGGATATTTTTGAACCACCACACCGCCGCCCTTTCCCTGGGGCAGTGCCAGCAGTTGGGGGAAAGACCACCGGGGGAACACCACCGGAGACCCAGGGGTATCCTGCCATTGGGGCCGCCAAAAAGAGGCGGGGGCATTTTTGGAGGCCAGAGCCAGGGCCGCCAGGGTCTCCCGGCGGAGCTTGGGCTGATCTCCTGCTAAGAACATGCACCGCTCCACCCCCGGTAGGGCTTCCAGGCCCAGGCGCACCGTGTCACTGCGGTAGGGGAGGTGGTGGAGAACGGTAGGGATGCCCCGCTCCCGGCCCAGAGCCGCCACATCCTCATATCGGGTCACCAATACCCGCTTTTCAAAAAGCCCCTGGGTGGCATCCAGAACGGCACAAATCAGGGGCTGTCCCCCAAAATCCGCCAGAAGCTTGTTCCCCCCGAACCGTCTCCCCAGTCCCGAGGCCATGATCACACAGCCCAAGGCCCCAAAGGGGTCATCCAGGTCTACCAAAAACACATCCGGCCGTCTGCACAGTGCCGTCAAAAAGGGCAGTTCCTGCTTCCGCACCACGGCGCAGACCTGTTTTTTCTCCAATAGTTCCAGGACGGCTCGTTGGTAAGGAACGCATTGGGCTTCCAGATAGCCGATTTCGTCCAGGGTGACCCAGGGGGCAGGGGCGCAGGCGCAACGCTTTAACGCCGGGATGCCGAAGGACAAAAAGGGCTGTTCCAGCAGCACCATCTGATTTCCCGGCCCGGGCAGCCGCCCGTCAAAAACCGCCATCTGAATCCGTTCCCCGGAACAGTTGTCTCTCAAAAACACCGCCTGTCTGGGCAGGGCCCAACTGGTCAGCCCTGGGGTACCGGCGGGAAACAGAGACTTTCGCAAGGTGGTCTTGCCGCTGCCTTTGGAACCGGTCAAAATCAGGTGCCGCTTGCCGCTGCCCTCAAAAGCCCTCCAAATACCCTCTGCCGGAAGCCTTGTTTGCGCCATGGGTGTTCCTCCTTTGGCATTTTTCGTCAAATTACCCCGCTATCATAACAAATCCTCTTTCCAAAATCAATTGGGGATGTTATACTGGTATAAGAAGAAGTACGCATTCGCCCAGGAAAAAGCTGTTCCCATCAGCAAGAGCTGGGTAGGGGTAATAAAAAGGAGCATTTGCCTATGATCACCATCCAGAAATACGTTCGCGCCCAGTCTTTGGAAGAAGCCTGGCAGCTGAACCAGAACCGCCGCAACCGGATTCTCGGGGGCATGCTCTGGCTCCGGCTGGGCAGCGGCACCGTCAACACCGCCATTGACCTGTGCGACCTGGGCCTGGGGGGCATCGGGGAAACGGAAACGGAGTTTTCCATCGGAGCCATGGCCACCCTCCGGGATTTGGAGCAGCACCCAGGCCTGAACGCCTATACCCAGGGGGCCATCCGGAATGCAGTCCGGGACATCGTTGGTGTCCAGTTCCGGAATATGGCCACGGTGGGCGGCAGCATCTGGGGCCGGTTTGGCTTTTCCGATGTGCTGACGGTGTTTTTGGCCCTGGATACCTATGTGGAGCTGTATAAGGGCGGCATCATCCCCCTGGAAGAATTCGCCAAGCGCAAAAAGGATTCGGACATTCTGGTGCGGCTCCTTGTGAAAAAGACACCTTGCCGCATGGTCTACACCGCCATGCGGAATCAGCGGACGGATTTCCCGGTGCTCGCCTGCGCCGTGTGCCGCATGGGCGGGGAGACCCGGGTCAGCGTGGGCGCCCGGCCGGGCCGGGCCATGCTGTTACGGACGGAAGAGACAGAACCCAAGGCCCTGGGGGACTTTGCGGCCCAAAACATCCCCACCGAGGGCAATCTCCGGGGCAGCGCCGCCTACCGCACCCATCTTGTCCGGGTGCTGACCCAGCGGGCCATGACGGAATTGGAGGGAAAGTAACATGGAAATCAAACTGAAACTCAACGGCAAGGCCATCACCGCCTCCGTAGACCCGGACACGGTGCTGCTGGACTTTTTACGGGCCCAGGGCTGCCTCAGCGTCAAGCGGGGCTGCGATACCTCCAACTGCGGCCTGTGTACCGTCATGCTGGACGGAAAGCCCATTCTCTCCTGCTCGACTTTGGCCGTCCGGGCAGAGGGCCACGAGATTTACACATTGGAAGGGCTACAGGAGGAAGCCGCAGACTTTATCGGCTTCATTGCCGACCAGGGGGCCGATCAGTGCGGCTTCTGCAACCCCGGTTTTGTAATGAATACCGTTGCCCTGCTGCGGGAAAACCCGAACCCCACGGATGAGGAAATTCGTGCTTTCCTGGCAGGAAACCTCTGCCGCTGCTCCGGCTATGAGGGCCAGCTTCGGGGCATTCGGAATTATCTTGCAGCCCGGCGGGGCTAAGGAGGCAGCTATGGAACAGAACGTTTATAAAGCCATCAATAAATCCATCCGAAAAAAAGACTCCATGCAGCTGCTTCTGGGAAAGCCTGTGTATACCAATGACGTGGCACCCCAAAACGCCCTGGTGGTAAAAATCCTCCGCTCTCCCCATGCCAACGCCCTGGTGGAGGACATTCGCACGGAAAATGCAAAAAAGGTTCCCGGCGTGGTGGATATTTTCACCTGGCAGGATGTACCCCAGACCCGGTTTGCCATTGCGGGCCAGACCTTTCCGGAGCCGTCCCCCTATGACCGGCTGATCATTGACCGGCATGTGCGGTTTTCCGGTGACGTGGTGGCCATTATCGCCGCGGAAACGGAAAAGGCCGCCCGAAAGGCCATGAAGCTGATCAAAGTGCAGTATAAGGTTTTAGAGCCGGTGCTGGATTTCCGCACCGCCAAGGACAACCCCATTCTCGTCCACCCGGAGGAGGACTGGTTTCCCCCCTGTGACGTGGGCGGCGACCCCAAGCGGAACATGGTTGCAAGTGACGATGAAGTGCATGGAGACGTGGAGGGGGTTCTGTCCCAGTGTGACATGGTTCTGGAACGGACTTATCACACCAAGGCCTACAACCAGGCCATGATGGAACCCTTTACCGCCTACGCAAGCTTTGACCGGTACGGGCGGCTCCATGTGATTTCCTCCACCCAGATCGTGTTCCACACCCGGCGGATCCTCTCCCGGGCCTTGGGCATTCCCAAAAGCAAGATCCGGGTGGAAAAGCCCCGGATCGGCGGAGGCTTCGGTGCCAAGCAAACGGCGGTGTGTGATGTATATCCCGCCTTTGTAGCCATGAAAACCGGGCGGCCCGCCATGATCACCTACACCCGGGAGGAGTGCCAGATCGCCGGTTCTCCCCGGCATGAAATGGAGATCACCCTGCGCCTGGGTGCCATGAAAGACGGCACCATCCGGGCCATGGACCTGTACACCCTGTCCAATTCCGGTGCCTACGGCGAACACGGCCCCACCACCGTGGGACTCTCCGGCCACAAAGCCCTGCCCCTGTATACCGGCTCTCTGGAGGCCTTCCGCTTCCACTATGACGTGGTGTACACCAACCACCAGGCGGCGGGAGCCTACCGGGGCTACGGTGCTACCCAGGGCATTTTTGCCGTGGAGTCTCTGGTCAGCGAGCTGGCAGAGCGGCTGGGGATGGATGCCACGGAAATTCGGGACAAAAACATGGTCCGGGAGGGCATGGTCATGGATGCCTATTACGGCGAGATCGCCAACGCCTGCGCCCTGGACCGGTGCATGGAGCACTGCCGCCGGATGTTCAATTGGGAGGAACGCTCCAAGGTCCGGGATATGGGAAACGGCAAAGTCCGTACCGCCGGTGTGGCCATGGCTATGCAGGGCAGCTGCATTTCCAATGTGGACGTGGGCTCTGCCACCCTGAAACTCAGCGACGACGGCACCTACAACCTGGTCATCGGTGCCGCGGACATGGGTACCGGCTGCGACACCATTCTGGCCCAGATGGTGGCGGAGATCATGGACTGTGACGTAGACGATGTGGCGGTCTTTGGGGCCGATACGGACGTATCCCCCTACGACTCCGGCTCCTATGCCTCCTCCACCACCTATATCACCGGTCAGGCCGTGGTCAAGGCCTGCAACACCCTGAAAAAGCGCATCTGCACCATTGCCGCCCAGATGATGGACTGCGGGAAAGAGGATGTGGAGTTTGCAGGTTCCTTTGTCCGCCGGGTGGGAAGTGCGCAGCAGGTGTCTCTTAAGGACATCAGCTACAAGGCCCAGGTGGGCAATACCGTCGCCCCGGAGGCTACCGAGACCCACAGTTCCCCGGTTTCGCCCCCGCCCTTTATGGTGGGCATGGTGGAAATCGAGCTGGACAAGCTGACGGGCAAGGTGGACATCCTCAACTACATGGCTGTGGTGGACTGCGGCATTCCCATTAACCCGGCTTTGGCCACCATTCAGACCGAGGGCGGCATCGTCCAGGGCATCGGCCACACCCTGATGGAAAACGTGACCTATGATGCCAGTGGCCGCCCCATGGAATCCGGCTTCATGCAGTACAAACTCCCCACCCGCCTGGACATGGGCAATCTCCGGGTGGAATTTGAACACAGCTACGAACCCACCGGCCCCTTCGGTGCCAAATCCATCGGCGAGATCGTCATCAACACCCCCGGCCCCGCCATCGCCCACGCCATCTACCGGGCAACCGGTGTCTGGCACCGGGAACTCCCCATCACCCCGGAACAAATCGCCCTGGGGCAGGGGGAATAAGCCCTAAATTCCATATAAAAAGACGGCAGCTTTTGGTGGCTGCCGTCTTTACTTGATTTTTACGCCCGGTGGCGAAAAGGGCTTCCAAAGGAGCCAGCATCCCCCTATCGACGTTCTTCCAGAAGCTCCTGGTAGAAAATCCCCAGTGTTCCCACATAATGGGGGTTCCACGGGCGGTTTTTGCCGCAGAAGTGGAGTACCACCGTGTTTTCCCGAACCCAGGTCAGGTCGTGGCGGGGGTGCCGGGGGTGCCGGGGGTCGGCATTGTAGAAGTTCAGGATGCGGTCACTGAGGTTGTATTTCTGGGCATCGGCCAGGAGAATCTTGTTTCCGTGCATGACGGTCAGCAGGTCCTGATCCGGCAGCCAGAAAGAGTCGATTTTTTGCAGGGCGGTATCCCGAATTTGCTCCATGGTGAGATTCTGCCGCAGGGCGGGGAGGTTGAGCATCATAACGCCGGTGTTTACATAGGGGGCGCCTTCCGGCACTTTCAGCCGCAGGTCGTTGAGCCGGGTCAGGGTTTCCCGGATGTGGGTACAGGCGATGTAGTAGTTCCCCTGAAAATCCATGGTATAAAAGTTTTTCAAGGGGTTGATCACCAGGGTGTCCACATCCAGGTATAAAATCCGATCCAGTTGTTCCGGCAGCAGCAGGGGGGCCGCCAGCCGGTAATAGATTTCCCTGGGGTACCGCTTCCGCTCCGGGAAACCGTCAAAAAGTTTGGGGTCTACAGGCAGAAAGACACAGTTTATCTGGGAGCTGACACAGCAAATGGCATCCATATCCTCCTGGCTTAAATCGGAGTGGAGGATGTAGGCATCGTACCGGTCTTCCCCGCCGTGAAGGACGATGGAGCGAAGGCACTGGCACAGCAGGGGGCGAAAGCGGGCATTGATGCAGAACAGCAGATTCATTGCTTCATCAACTCCATGAATTCGTCACCGGTGATGGTTTCCTTTTCATACAGGTGCCGGGACAGGGTTTCCAGCTTGTCCCGATTCTCCCGCAGCAGGGCCAAGGCCTTGTCGTGCTGCTGCTTGACAAGCTTTACCACCAGCTCGTCAATGCGGGTCTGGGTCTGGGCAGAGCAGCTCAGGCTGCTGTCGCCGCCCAGATACTGGTTGGAAACGGTTTCCAGGGCCACCATGTCAAATTCCTCGCTCATGCCGTACCGGGTGATCATGGCCCGGGCCAGTTTGGTGGCCTGTTCAATGTCGTTGGAGGCTCCGGTGGAAATGGAGCCAACGGCGATCTCCTCTGCCGCCCGTCCGCCGGTGAGGGTGGCGATTTTATTTTCCAGTTCCTCCCGGGTCATCAAGTAGTGGTTGCCCTCCTCCACCTGCATGGTGTAGCCCAAAGCACCGGAGGTCCGGGGGATGATGGTGATTTTCTGCACCGGGGCAGAGTGGGTCTGCAAGGCGGCAACCAGTGCGTGGCCGATTTCATGGTAGGCAACCGCCAACTTTTCCTTGTCCGTCAGAATGGCGTTCTTTTTCTGGTAGCCCGCGATAACGGTCTCAATAGATTCTTCCAGGTCTGCCTCACAGGCGGCTTTCCGTCCATCCCGGACGGCCCGGAGGGCGGCTTCGTTGATGATGTTGGCCAGTTCCGCGCCGCTGGCACCGGAGGCCATCCGGGCGATGGTTTCAAAGTTCACATCGTCTGTCAGCCGTACCTTTTTGGCGTGGACTTTCAGAATCTCCTGCCGTCCTTTGAGATCCGGCAGTTCCACCGGCACCCGCCGGTCAAAACGGCCGGGCCGGGTCAGGGCCGGGTCCAGCGACTCCGGCCGGTTGGTGGCCGCCAGGATCATCACGCCGGAATTCCCCTCAAAGCCATCCATTTCTGTCAATAGCTGGTTCAGGGTCTGCTCCCGCTCGTCGTTGCCGCCGTAGGCCCCGCCGGAACGCTTCTGGCCGATGGCATCGATCTCGTCAATGAAGACGATACAGGGGGCTTTTTCCTTGGCCTGTTTGAACAGGTCCCGGACCTTGCTGGCACCCATGCCCACGAACATTTCTACAAACTCCGAGCCGGAGATGGAGAAGAACGGCACATCCGCCTCACCGGCCACGGCCTTGGCCAGCATGGTCTTGCCGGTACCCGGAGGGCCTACCAGCAGCACGCCCTTGGGCATGGTGGCACCGATCTCCCGATATTTGGAGGGGTCATGGAGGTAATTGACGATTTCGGACAGGCTCTCCTCTGCCTCGTCCACACCGGCCACATCGGAAAACCGGATGCCGTCAGAGGACTTGACATAGACCTTGGCGTTGGATTTGCCCATGTTAAAGGACATGGCGTTGGGTCCGCCCATTTTGTCCATCATCTTCCGGGACAGAATCTGACCCAGCCCCGCAAAGATGAGCATGGGCAGGAGGAAGTAGAGGAAGAAATTCAGGATGGGGGAGGTCTCCTCTACGATTTCCCCGGAGAATTTGGCCCCGGCTTCATAGAGCCGCTCCGTCCGGCCCGGGTCATCCAGCAGACCGGTTTTGAAAATCTGAGAATCGTCTTTGTTGGTGAACAATATCTGATTGTCCTGAATTTCCACCCGGCCAATGTCCTTTTGCTCCGTCATGGACATAAAGGTGCCGTAGTCCACCTCTTTGATTTTCATGTCCGCGATCATGGGCATCACCAGGACATTGAAAAGCAGGATGGCGATCAGTACCACACTGTAGTACCAAATCAGCGGCTTTTTGGGCTGTTTGACTTCGTTCATGGAAAAACCTCCTTAGGTTTTGTTATTTTGCAGCTTGAAGCGTTCCAGCTTTTCCCGCATTTCTTTCAGGCGTTCTTCCAGGGGACGCTCGTCACGGAACGGGCGGAAGAAGTTGTATTTGAGGCGGATGTTGCTGTCCTCGAAATTCTCCCGGATGTGCTTCTTGACGGCCTCGTAGCGAACCACCATCCGGTTTTCCTCGGCAAAGGCCTTGAGTCTTACCACCAGGTTGGCGGAATGGCACACGTCAATCAGAAACACCCCAAAGAACATGCCGATAAAGAACGAGAACGCCAGATTCCGGGAAAGCCAATCCAAGGCACCCAGCACATAGGGGTGAATGAGGAAGTAATACATGGCCCCCATCACCGCCCAGAAAAAGGAGAACAAAGGGCAAATGAGCCCCTGGATATTCCCCCACATGTCGGAGTAATCCCACAGCATGACCTTGAAATATTTCAGGCAGAAAATACCGGCAATATACTCGATCAGGGTCATGCCCACGGCCATGGCGGCAAACAGGGCGATTTTGTTCCACACCGGGTTCTGGATCAGACCGTAGCTTTCAAGGCTTGCCAGCAGATACAGCGTGCACAGGCCGAAACCGTAAATGGGCAGATAGGGTCCTGTGCAGAAGCCGGGGTTCACCCACTTTTTATTGTGGTGTACGATGTTGCGGAACAGCAGCTCAATGACCCATCCGGCCACGCTGCCGATGAAAAACAGACAGGCAAGGGTTAAAAATACATTCATCCTGGAATCCTCCTAAAAACTATCCATATAAAACTGTTTTATCACGAAAAAACCGGTACGTCAATAACTTTTTGCAATTATTCAAATTTCACATTTTGTTCAAAAACAGTTGAGAACCAATTGAGATTGACATTGTAAAATCATGGACAAAAATGGGTATGTATGGGATAAAAGGGAAAGGAAGAACCAACATGAAACGAGAAAAGAAAGCCCGGAAAGAAAAAATCAGGCAGTGGAAAAAGGCCATTCGGGAGTATGACAGCATCACGGAACGGGATGTGGTGAGCCTCGTGGAGGAGGATTCTCAAAGGGTGCTGCAAACCCTGGAACAGGGCCAGCCCAGCCTGGAAAGCCTTTATGAAGACCTGGCCCAGGCCCAGGACCCGGAACAGCTGGATACCGCCGTCATGCAGCGGCTGCGCTCCTACCGGCGGGCTTCCACCAATCTGGTTCGGGCCAACGGGAAGCTGCTTGAAAACTACGATGAACTTTCCGCCCGGTGGGACGATGTGACCCGGCAGCACCACCGGAAGCTGACGGCCCCGGCCAACGCCGTTATCGACTTGGAGGAGACCCGCAGCGGCCATTTTGCGGCGGGGATGAATCTTTATAAGCTGCTGCTGGTGTGCTTCATCGGCTGCTTCGGCGGCGTGGTCATTGAGCTTCTGTGGTGCCTGGTGACCAACGGCTATCTGGAAAGTCGCTCAGGGCTTGTTTACGGCCCCTTTAATATGGTCTACGGTGCCGGTGCTCTGGCTCTGACCCTGGCCCTCTACCGGTTCCGGAACCGGGGCCGTTGGCTGTCCTTCCTTGGGGGCTTCCTGGTGGGCAGCGTTCTGGAATATTTCTGCTCCTGGGCGCAGGAGCTGCTCTTTGGCTCCGTCAGTTGGGATTACAGCCACATGCCCTTTAACCTTAATGGCAGAATTTGTCTGCTGTACTCCATTTTCTGGGGCGTTTTGGGGATTTTCTGGGTAAAGACCCTGTATCCCTTTATGGCCCAGCTGATTCTGAAAATCCCCAACCGCTTTGGCAAGATGCTCACCTGGTGCCTGACAGCGTTCTTTGTCTTTGACTGCGTGGTGACCCTCTTAACGGTGTTCCGCTGGTCTTGCCGGGTGGAGGGCATTGCCGCGTCCAACGCGTTCTGGGCGTTCCTGGACAGCCGCTTCCCCAACGAGAGAATGCAGCGGATTTTTGCCAATATGGTATTCCGTTAAGATGGCACGCTCTATTGTTTTCTGGGGCTTTCTATGATATAATGGGACAAATCCCAAATATTGGAGACTGCTCTATGAATCTGAATTTTCGTTCCGCCCTCCGGGGCTTTAACCGGCAGGATGTGGCCAATTACTTAGAATACCTGAACAACCGGCACAATACGGAGTTGACCCAGTTGAATACAGAGCTGGAAGCCCTGCGGCAGCAGCAGAGCAAGCCAAGCCTTGACCCCCAGCGACTGGCCCTGGAAGCCCGGGTGCTGGACTTGCAGGAGGAATTAAACCAGGCCCGGCAGCAGCGGGAGGAAGCCCTGGCCCAGAAAGAAGTGGCCCTGCAGCAGCTTTCCCAACTGCAAAGCCAGCTGGAGGAGGCCCAGCAGGCCCGGAAAGAGGCCATGGTGCAGGCCAGTGGGGCCAAGCTGGAATCCAACCAGGAGCTGGAAGCCTACCGCCGTGCCGAGCGCACCGAGCGGGTGGCCCGGGAGCGGGCAGAGCAGGTCTATTCTGAGACCGGCGCAGTGCTGACCCAGGCTTCCGCCAGAGTGGAAAGTGCCCTGCGGCAGATGACCGGCATTTCCCAGCAGGTCAGTGCCCAGCTGGACACCCTGCAATCCGCTGTATCTTCCAGCCGTCTGGCCCTGCAGGATGCCGCCGACACCCTAAAGCGTCTGAAACCAACCAGATAAAAAATTATAAATAGAAACGGAGCGTATATTCATGCCTTGTACCACGATTCTGGTGGGCAGAAACGCCAGCCATGACGGTTCTACCATCATTGCCCGGAATGATGACGGCGGCTTTGAGTCCAAGCGTGTTTTGGCCCATGCCCCTCGGAAAGAGCCGGGAAGCTACAAATCCGTCCGCTCCCATCTGACCGTTCCCCTGCCCGGAAACGCTCTGGGGTATACGGACTGCCCCAATGTGACGAAAACCAACGGCCTTTGGCCCGCCTGCGGCATCAACCAGGCCAACGTGGCCATGACCGCCACGGAGACCATTACCTCCAACGCCCGGGTTCTGGGGGCTGACCCCTATGTGGAGTACCGGCCCAAAAAAGGCCGGGGAAGCCAGGAAATTCCCGGGGGCATTGGGGAAGAAGACTTGGTGACCCTGGTGCTGCCCTACATCCATACCGCCCGGGAGGGCGTGCTGCGCACCGGAGAACTTTTGGAGCAGTACGGCACCGATGAAGCCAACGGCATGGCCTTTGCCGACGGCCAGGAAATCTGGTGGCTGGAAACCATCGGTGGCCACCACTGGATCGCCCGGCGGGTGCCGGATGACCGGGTGGTGATCATGCCCAACCAGTTTGGCCTGGACAATTTTGACTTTGCCGATGCCTATGGGCCGCAGAAAGAGCATCTGTGTTCCAAGGATTTAAAGACCTTTGTGGAGCGGCACCATCTGGCCCTGGACTTGGGGGACAGCTTCAATCCCCGGCTGGCCTTTGGCTCCCAGCGTGACGCGGACCACATTTACAATACCCCCCGGGCCTGGTTCATGGCCCGCTACTTCCTGCCCCGAACCTACCGCTGGGACGGCGTGGGGGCGGACTTCACCCCGGAGAGCAACGACATCCCCTGGTCTTTCCGTCCGGAACGGAAAGTAACGGTGGAGGACGTGCGGTATGTGCTGGGTTCCTACTACCAGGGGACCCCCTACGACCCCTATGACAGAAATTCCCCCGCCAAGGGCAAATACCGGACCATCGCCGTCCCCAACAGTGACGTTTGCGGCATTCAGCAAATCCGCGGCTACCTCCCCCAGCCCATCCAGGGCGTTCAGTGGCTGTCCATGGGCGGCAGCGGCTTTACCGCCTGTTTCCCGGTGTACACCGGTGTTTCCGGCTTCCCGAAATACATCAGCGGTACCACAGAAACCGTATCCACCGACCACATGTACTGGCACAGCCGCCTGATCGCCGCCCTGACCGATGCCCATTTGGGTTCGGCACTGCTGTACAACGAACGCTACCGCAACACCGTGATGAACCGGGGGCAGCAGTATCTGGAAGAATACGACCAAAAAATATTGGAGGGTGCTTCCCCGGAGATCCTTTTGGAAGCCAACGAGAAAATCCTGGCCATGGTCAAAGAGTCCTCCGACAAAGCCCTGTCCCAAATCCTCAAAAACGCCTCGGAGCATATGAAGATCCGCTACCACCGGGGGGATAATTAAACGAAAACGGGAACCGTATGGAATAGCGGTTCCCGTTTTTTTAGTTGACAGTTGACAGTTGACAGTGGACAGTTGACAGTTATTGGCGGTTCGTCCATGGGGATACCGTTTGGCCCATATGGCCCCAAACCCCATACGGGGCAGAGGGTGGGCTTGTGTGGCAGGCACTTTCATTACAGGAACGTCAAAATTGAAATTGGGAAAATGCTGTGTTATAGTAAATGAAACGGCAGAAAAAGGAGGCAGGGCGTATGCCGTCCATAAAGTTGCTGGAAGAGATCAACATCCGGGATGAAAGCAAGGAGGAGCTGCTGCCGGGAATGGCGGTGGATTTTCCCTATCTTGCCACCCGGGCAGACCTGAACCGGTATATGGCCCTGGGCGCTCCTTGGCACTGGCATAAAACGGTGGAGCTGTTTTATGTGGAAAGCGGCTGCGTGGAATATACCACGCCTCACGGAAAGCGAACCTTTCCCGCCGGTTCCGGAGGGTTCGTCAATGCCAACGTCCTGCATACGACCTGTGTGACCGATGGGAACCTTCCCAATGTGCAATTGCTGCACTTGTTCGACCCGGTGTTTCTGGCAGGGGGCCACGGCAGCCGCATCGAAGAAAAATACATTCTGCCTCTGACCTCTGCGCCTGGTCTGGAAATACTGGCCTTTTCCTCTGAGGATGCCGGTCAAAAGGAAATTTTGGAAGATATTCTCCGGGCCTTTCAGCTATCCCCTGCGGAGTGGGGCTATGAGTGGAAGCTGCGGGAGTCCCTGATGTCCATTTGGCAGAAGATATTAAAACAGGCAGAGCCACTTTTGGGGGAAGACCCACGGACAGACGGCGCGGACCGGCTGGTAAAGGCACTGATGGTCTATATCCACGAACACTACCAGAATCCGATTTCTATTGACCAATTGGCGGCCTACGGCCATATCAGCAAACGGAGCTGCTTTCGGCTGTTTCAAACCAATCTGCGCATGACCCCTGTGGAATATATCCGGGAGTACCGGCTGCAAAAAGCCTGTGCGCTTCTGTCAGATACCGACACCCCGATTACCCAGATCGCTTATGGCTGCGGCTTTGGCTCCGGCAGCTACTTTGGGAAGATTTTCAGGCTTCGTTTTCGGTGTACGCCCTGGGAATACCGCAGAGATTGGCACGAACGTTATAAAAATCAGCGTAAATGAGATAGTATTTCTGCCCATACTGCATTAT
This sequence comes from uncultured Oscillospiraceae bacterium, assembly GCA_934591845.1. Classification (GTDB taxonomy): domain Bacteria; phylum Bacillota; class Clostridia; order Oscillospirales; family Oscillospiraceae; genus Faecousia. The sequence continues at coordinate 169,016 of CAKTPO010000003.1, forward strand.
ACTGTCAGTAAGGAGCAGGAAAGGCCCACTTTCCAATTCCAGTCCAATATGTCCGGCGGGCCGGTTTCCCGGCCCGCCCTCCGGAAAGCGAGGAATCTGTATGCTGCTGACAAAATATGATGCCGAAAACGCCCTGGTGGATGCCCGGATGGAAAATCCTGGACCTTGGGTTGCCCACAGCCGCTATGTGGCCATGGCCTGTGAAAATATCGCAAAGCAATGCCCTGGGCTGGACCCCTATGATGCCTACGTCTACGGCTTGCTCCATGACATTGGCCGACACGCCGGGGTCAGTTCCGAACGGCACCTGATCGATGGCTACCGGTACTGCATGGCCCGTGGCTGGGAAAAAGCGGCTCAAATCTGCATTTCCCACGCCTTTATGATTCAGGATATTGCCTCCTCGATTGGGGTCTTCGACATGCCCCAGGCAGACAAAGAGTATCTTGCCCGGTTTGTAAAATCGGCGGTCTACGATGACTATGACCGGCTGGTGCAGCTGTGTGATGCCCTGGCGTTGCCTACCGGCTTTTGTCTGCTGGAAAAGCGGTTTGTGGATGTGGCCCTCCGCTATGGAGTCCACCCGGCAACCGTGGACCGCTGGAAGACGGTGCTGGAAATCAAAGCCCGGTTTGAAAAGAGAATGGGCTGCTCGATTTATGACTATCTCCCCGGTGTGGTGGAAAACAGTTTCCGTTCCTGAGGCATCCCATGAAAAATCTGACACCCCGATACAGCCTTACCCAGTTTACCTTCTGGGCAGCATACTCCGGCACTACCGCCTTTGCAACAACCTACCTGCTGGATCAGGGACTTTCCTCCGGCACAGTGGGGGTACTGCTGGCCTTATCCGGTATTGGTTCCTGTCTGGCCCAGCCGGTTTTGGCAGCCCGTGTTGACCGGGCAAAGGGATTTCTTCTGACAAAAATACTGCTTCGCCTGTCGATCCTCTGTTTTTCCTGCTTTTGCTTGCTGCTGATACCGAAGCTCCCCCAAGCCCTGATCGCCGCTTCATACACGGTGGGGCTGTGGAGCAGCGATGTGATGATTCCGCTGCTCAATGCTCTGTGTGTTTCTTTTCGTCAGGCAGGCTACCCCGTCAACTACGGTGCGGCCCGAGGCATTGGCTCTACAGCAACCGCCATTTCCAGTCTGGTGCTTGGCTTTGTCATTGCAAGACTGGGCATGACCTGGATGCTCCTGCTTCTGCTTCTGACCCGGAGCCTGTGCATTTTTTCCCTGTTGGGTTACCCAAAACTTCAAAAACCGGAGCCTGCTATCCAGGAAATTCAGGACAGCTGCTCTCTTTTCCGGTTTTTCCAGCAGTATCCCCGTTACTGCCTGACCCTCCTGGGGATTGCCTTTCTGGGGATGTTTCTTGCTATGACCGAAAACTATATGATTGCTATTGTTCGTGCTTTCGGCGGTAACAGCAGCCATGTGGGAACGGCACTGTTTCTATCTTCCCTGGTAACCGCCCCGGTGATTTTCTGCTTTGACAGAATTCATGCCCGGCTCAGTGATGCCGCACTGCTGAGAATCTCCGCTGTGACCTTTCTTATAAGGGCCGTCTGTTTTCTCTTTGTTGCCAAAAGCATTTCTGCTATTTATCTGCTTCAGCTGCTGCACATGACCTCCTACGGCTTTCTACATCCGACCCAGGTTTCCTATGCAGGGGCTACGGTTCGCCCTGCCGACACGGTCAAAGGGCAGGCTTTTAGTACCGCCGCCTATGCGCTTGGATGCTCTGCCGGAAATCTTGCCGGTGGGATCGCGCTGGGATTCGGGGTAAGAGCCATGCTGACTGCCGGTGTGGTGATGGCCGGCATCGGCACAGGAATTCTTTTCTTCACCACTGCAAAATCTTCCCCGGAAGGAGAAATCTCCAAATGAATCCCATTAAAATCATTTTCTTCGATATTGACGGCACGTTGCTGGATATGGGGGCAAGGCAGCCCTCCCCAAAGACACTGGAAGCCCTGAGACGGCTCAAGGACAAGGACATCAAAATCTGCATTGCCACAGGCCGTGCCCCTATTTGTGTGCCGGTATTTGAAGGCGTGGAGTTTGATGCTTTTCTGACCTTCAACGGCTCCTACTGCTATGATGCACAGGGGCCTATATACAAAAACCCCATAGCATCGGAGGCGGTGGCGCAAATCGTCCGGAATGCTTCTTCCATCGGAAGACCTGTAGCTGCGGCAACCAAAGACCGGATCGGAGCCAACGGACTGGACAAGGACTTGGCGGACTATGCCGCCATCGGAAATCTGACATTGCCGGTAGCATCGGATTTTGATTTGCTGCGCCGGGAGAACATCTACCAGCTGATGCTTGGGTGTCGGGAACCGGAATATCCTGCCATCTTAGAGGGTGTCGTTGGAGCAAAAATCGCCGCCTGGTGGGACCGGGCGGTAGACGTGATCCCCGCCAGCGGCGGAAAAGGCGCGGGAATCCGGGCGGTACTCCGCCATTTCCATCTGTCCCCCGAGAATGCCATGGCCTTTGGAGACGGCAACAACGACATCGAAATGCTGGAAGCCGTCGGCACCGGCGTCGCCATGGGGAACGCATCTGAGCAGCTGAAAACCGTTGCCGCTGCCACCTGCGCCCCCGCAGCCCAGGACGGCATCTATGAATTCTGTCTACAGCACGGCCTGATTTAATCAAAACGGGAACCGCCAAAAATAGCGGTTTCCGTTTTTTTAGTTGACAGTTGACAGTGGACAGTTTTTTAATTGACAATGGACAATTGACAATTTTGGGGGCAACCAGCGTGGTTCTTTTTGACCCGTCCGTTAAAGTATGTAGGGAACGGCCTATGTGCCGTTCCGCCACGTTGCAGTTATAACCCGTGTAGACAACCGGAACCACCCCCGACATGTCATTCCGAGCGAAACGAGCAGTGAGTCGAGGAATCTTCCCGAGTGGCTGGTTTTCTCTTGTGTTGGTTCATTATCCCACGTGGTGGATTCCTCCACTCCGCTTGCGCTGCGGTCGGAATGACATAGTGGGGGACGTTTCTACGGATTCGCCTACTGTTTCTGGAATGTTTCAGGCCGTACCGCTGCCTCATCAGTCAGGGCTGCGCCCTGCCAGCTTCTCCAGTGGGGAAGCTTTTGTACCGGGATTTGGGGTGCGGGGGTTATCGGTAACGATTCCGTCCTTTCGGGTGCGGAACGGCACATAGGCCGTTCCCTACGGTTTCGCTGATGGGGGCGCTTTTCAACCGGGGTGTTCTAAGGACGGGCGGTGCGGCGTTGTGCATTGTCGAAACAACAGGCGCAAAGGGGTCACGTTCGTCCCCCAAAAATTGTCAATTGTCAATTGTCAATTGTCAATTGTCAATTTGAAAAGAACTGTCAACTGTCAACTAAAACCCCGGGCGTGACCGAATGAAGGTCACGTCCGGGGTTTGTATGTTCTTCGTCCTTACGCCGTATACTGGGAGAAGGGGATGAAGCTGATTTTGACGGTGCTGTCCAGAAGGCCCTGTTCGGTGGTTTCACCTACCTCGGTGTCCACGCTTTCCAGGGAATCCTGGGCCCATTCGGGGTTTTTGGTGTAAAACCAGGGGTTCTTTTCGTCCTTGCTCGCATCAAATACCAGGGCATCCTGGAATTGCAGGCTGCCGTTTTCCAGGCGGTACAGGTTGTAGCCGTAGCTGGCGGCACCGTTGGTACCACGGTTTAAGATCAGGCCGTCGGAGGTCAGCTGATAGGTGCTGCGCTCCATGGCGTCAATGACCTGGGTCTCCTGGCCGTCTTTCACGGTGTACATGGCATAGATCAGGCCGTCATCCACGGAGCCGATCATCAGCTCGGAGACACCGTCACCGTCCATATCGTCCATGACGTAGCCCACTTTGTCCACATCCCCTACCATACCTACCAGGTAGTTGAGACCCCGGTCCATGTATTCCTGGGGGCCGAAACCCTGGAGCAGGGCATCAAAATAGCCGTCCAGAATTTCGCCGTACAGGGGCTTTGCGGTGACCACGGGAACTTCCGTAGGGGCCTGGGTAGTCTCCGTGGGAGCCTCTGTTACCGGGGCAGTCTCCTGGGTTTCCGGGGCGGTGGTTTGCGCGGAAGAGTCGCTGCCGCAGGCAGCCAAGGTCAAAAGCATTGCGGCGGTCAAAAGCAGTGCCGATAATTTTTTCATAACGTTCCATCCTTTCACCATAGTTTCTTCCACAATATCACCCTTTTCCCGCCTTGTCAAGGAAACCCTTGCAAAATTAAAAAAACATTATTATTTTGCTGCCGCCGCAAAAAAAGCCCCTCTATTTTGCTCAGAACAGCATTGACGTTACCTTAAGAAACTGCTATGATATTCCCATAAGCAAGGTAGCAAAAGCGGAGCTGTAGGAAGGAGGTTCCCAATTGAACGTTTCTGCTTCTGTCTGGCTGGTGCTTCTCATCCTTTTTGTAGTGGCAGAGGGGGCCTCGGTGTCGCTGGTGTCCATCTGGTTTGCGGCGGGTGCGCTGGTAGCGGCCCTGGCGGCCCTGCTGGGTGCCGGAGGGCTGACCCAAACGGTGCTGTTCTTCACCGTCAGCGGTGTGCTTCTGGCCCTGCTGCGACCCCTTCTTAAAAAGTATGTGAACCCCAAGATCCAGAAAACAAATGTAGACGCCCTGGTAGGGCAAACCTGTACGGTGACGGAGGAGATCGACGATCTGGCCCCCTCGGGTCAGGTGAAGATCGGCGGCATGGTCTGGACGGCCAGAAGTGCCGACGGCGAGAAGATCCCCGCCGGAACCATCGTTACCGTCGCTTCTGTGGAGGGCGTGAAGCTGCTGGTTTCCCCCGCCGCCGTGCCGGAATCCGTCAAATCATAAGGAGGAAAATCATATGCCCTTTGTATTACTTGCCATTGTCATTCTGCTGTTCGTCATCATCATCACCAATATCTCCGTGGTCCAGCAGTCCCGGGCCTATGTTGTGGAGCGGCTGGGTGCCTTCCACAGCGTGTGGGGCGTGGGTATGCACTTCAAAGTCCCCTTCATTGACCGGGTGGCCCGGAAAGTCAGCCTGAAAGAGCAGGTTCTGGACTATCCCCCCCAGCCCGTCATCACCAAGGACAACGTGACCATGCAGATCGATACCGTTGTCTACTTCCAGATCACCGACCCCAAGCTCTACTGCTACGGCGTGGAGCAGCCCATGATGGCCATGGAAACCCTGACCGCCACCACACTGCGAAACATCATTGGCGATCTGGAGCTGGACCAGACCCTGACGAGCCGTGACGTGGTCAACACCAAAATGCGCTCCATTCTGGACGAGGCCACCGACCCCTGGGGCATCAAGGTCAACCGGGTAGAGCTGAAGAACATCCTGCCCCCCGCGGACATTCAGAACTCCATGGAGAAGCAGATGAAGGCCGAGCGTGACCGCCGTCAGTCCATCCTCCAGGCCGAGGGCCAGAAGAAGTCCGCCATCCTCATTGCCGAGGGCGAAAAGGAATCCGCCATTCTGAAAGCCTCCGCCGAAAAGGAAGCCGCCATTCTCCGGGCCGAGGCCGAGAAGCAGGCTGCCATTCTGAAAGCCGATGGCGAAGCCCAGGCCATTCTGTCGGTGCAGCAGGCTTTGGCCGACTCCATCGCCATGCTGAACGAAAAGGCCCCCAGCGACAACGTCCTGCGGCTGAAAGCCATTGAAGCCATGCAGAAAGTCGCTGACGGTCAGGCCACCAAGATCATCATCCCCAGCGAAATGCAGGGCCTGGTGGGTCTTGCCAACGGCATCGTAGAGGGAACCAAGAAGTAACCCAAACCCTTCGACCGGCTCTCCCCAAAATCCCGAAAATTAGATACCAAACCGGCGGTTTTCCACATTCTTTTGTGGAAGCCGCCGGTTTTTGCGGCTTTTCGGGGGAATTTTCACCGACCCGAAATTCTTGATTTTTTGGGAAATTCTTTTATAATAGCCCCATTCACAGGCAAAACCGCCGAAAAGCGATAGAGAAATCGCGGAATGCCAGAGAGGAATGGTGTTTTTGCGGCGGTTTTTGTTTTTTATCCCGGGTCTCATCCTGGGGGCGGTGCTGTGTCAGAGCGTGTTTGCAACTACTTATCTCATCAATGACGGGGGCAGGACCTACGCCTGTACCCTCTACCCCGGCACCACCCGGGAAGCGTTGGCGGCGGCAGGGGTGGAGCTGCACCCCCAGGACGGCTACACCCGGGAAAAGGACACCATCACCGTCCGCCGGGCCCCCATGGTGGAATTTTACTACCACGGAGAACGCCGGTTTATCCCCATTGGCCGGGAGACCGCCGGGGAATTCTTGGAGCGGCAGGGCATTGCCCTGGGGCCGGGAGATCGGCTGTCCTGCCCCCAGGAAACCCCGCTCTCCCCGGGCATGGAACTGCGGGTGGATTTGGTCGAGAGCCGGGAGGAAACCTTTGTCCGGGAAATTCCCTATGCCACCCAAGTCTGCGCCGCCCCCGACCTGCCCCAGGGAATGACCCAGACCCTGGCCCAGGGGAAAAACGGCACCCTGACCTGTAGGGCCTGGGTGACCTATGCCAACGGGGTGGAGGAGAGCCGGGAAATCTTAGAGCAGCGGCAGACCGCCGGGCCGGTAACGGAGATCATCGCCCAGGGCTGCGGGCCGAAAGGGGAACGAACCCAGGGCTTGGTGATCGGGGACGGGGTGATTTCCCTTCCCACCGGAGAACGGCTGACCTATACCAAGGTGGACTATGTGCGGGCCACTGCCTACACCCACACGGACGAGGGCTGCACCACCACCACCGCCACCGGCACCACCGTCCGCCGGGGAACCGTGGCGGTAGACCCCCGGTACATCCCCTACGGCACCCGCATGTTCATTGTGGCCTCTGACGGCAGCTTCCAATACGGCCTGGCCCAGGCCGAAGACTGCGGCGGCGACATCAAAGGCGACCGGATGGATCTGTATTTCCCCACCTACGAGGAGTGCATCACCTTTGGCCGCCGCCGATGCACTGTGTATTTTCTGGGATAACGGTTGCAAAAGCAGGGGGGCGTGTGGTATGATGGGGGGGAAAAAAGTTGACAGTTGACAGTTATTCCCAATTGACAATGGACAATTGACAATTGACAATTTTTGGGGGACGGACGTGGTATCACTGCGCCTGCCGTTCCTACAATGCGCAACGTTACACCGCACGTCTTTAGAATACCCCGGTTGAAAATGTCCACCTTTCAGCGAAACCGTAGGGAACGGCCTGTGTGCCGTTCCGCACCTGAAAGGACGGAACAAAAGCTTCCCCTCCGGGGAAGCTGGCAGGGCGCAGCCCTGACTGATGAGGTAGCGGGGCGACGTAAAACACTGTAGAAACAGTAGGCGAATTCGTACAAACGTTCCCCTATTATGTCATTCCGACCGGAGCGTTAGCGGAGTGGAGGAATCTTCTACGTTGGATAATGAACCACCACAAGATAAAACTTGCCACTTGCGTAGATTCCTCGACTCACTGCGCTCGGAATGACATGTCGGTGGGTGGTTCCGGTTGTCCGCACAGGTTATATTTGCCACGCAGCGGAACGGCACATAGGCCGTTCCCTACGGTGAGACTCGGTATGTCTACCTCTGCGCCCGTTGTTCCTACAATGAAAAACGCCGCCCCGCCCCTCATCCACCGCCGCTGCGGTCCCCCTTCCCCGGCGGGGAAGGCCTTTTTGGAGCGTTCCTGAGGGGATAACTGTCAACTGTCCACTGTCCACTGTCAACTAAAAAGAATTGTCCATTTCCTCTTATATACATCTACAAGGAGTATTTATGGTAAACGTCTGTGATATTCAAATTATGAAACCGCTGCTGGCGGAACATGGGTTCCGGTTTTCTAAGGCCAAGGGGCAGAATTTTCTCATTGCGCCCTGGGTGCCGGCGTCTATTGCGCAGGAGGCGGGGGTGGATGAAACCGCTGGGGTGCTGGAAATCGGCCCCGGTATCGGGCCGCTGACCCAGCAGCTTTGTCTGCGGGCGGGGAAGGTCTGCGCCGTGGAGGTGGATACCCGGCTGCAACCCATTCTGAAAGAGACCCTGGCTCCCTTTTCCAATGTGGAGATCCTCTGGGGGGATGTGCTGAAGCTGGACATTCCGAAACTTGTGGCAGAAAAATTCCCGGGGCTGCGGCCTATGGCCTGTGCCAATCTGCCCTACTACATCACCACCCCCATTCTCTCCGCCCTTTTGGAGGCGGAGTGCTTTGAATCCGTCACGGTCATGGTGCAAAAAGAGGTGGCTCAGCGGATCGCCGCCGCTCCTGGGACGGAGGATTACGGGGCGTTCTCCGTATTCTGCCAGTATTATACCCAGCCCGAACTGCTTTTTGACGTTCCCCCCAATTGCTTCCTGCCCCAGCCCAAGGTGACTTCCGCGGTGATCCAGCTGCGGCGGCGGGAGGAAAAGCCCTGGGATATTCACGATACGGCCATTTTCTTCCGGGCGGTCCGTTCCAGCTTTGCCATGCGCCGGAAAAAGCTGTCCAACGGTCTGGCTTCCGGCTTCCCGGAGTTGGGCAAGGCCGGGGCAGAGGAAATACTGGCCCGCTGCGGACTCCCCGAAAACGTCCGGGGAGAGACCCTGGGCATTGCCGAGTTTGCAAGGATTGCCAACGCCATTGCGGACAGAAAGAGAGAAAGCAAATGATCGAGATTTTATTCCTGGATCTGGACGACACCATTCTGGATTTTCACAAGGCCGAACGGCTGGCCATTGCCAGGACCTTCACCGCCTTTGATTTGGAACCCACCGAGGAGATCCTCAACCGTTATCACGACATCAATCTGCTGCACTGGCAGATGCTGGAACGGGGAGAGCTGACCCGGCCCCAGGTTCTTACCGGGCGGTTCCGGATGCTCTTTGAGGAACTGGGCCGCCAGGTGGATGCCCAGGCCGTGGCCCAGGTCTATGAGCGGAATTTGGGGATCGGTCACTTTTTTCTCCCCGGCGCACTGGAAGCGGTGCAAACCCTGCAAAAGGACTACCGGCTCTTTCTGGCCAGCAACGGCACCGCCACGGTGCAGCACAGTAGGCTTACCAGTGCCGGACTATACCCCTATTTTGAAAAGGTTTTTGTCTCCCAGGAGTTGGGCTACAACAAGCCCGCCAAGGAATTTTTCCAGGCTTGCGCCGCCCAGATTCCTGGATTTGCCCCGGAAAAGGCCATGATGGTGGGTGACAGCCTGTCCTCTGACATTTTAGGGGGCATCAACGCGGGGCTTCCCACCTGCTGGGTAAACCCTCATCACAAGACCCACCCGGAGAACATCACTCCGGACTACCAGATTGAAGCCCTCTCCCAGCTGCCGGAACTGCTCAGGGGGCTACATGAGAAAGCACCCCAATAAAAAACCATCCCAGGCCATTTCGGGCCTGGGATGTTGCTTTTTACAGTTCAATGGATTCCATGTCCTCCGGAACAAAGACATTGCCGGAGTAGACGGTTTTGGCCTCCTGGGTCATGCGTTCTTTCCGATCCGGGCCGTAGTCCTCGGTGTGGTAGAGCACCAGATTCTTTACTTGCAAGCGGTTTGCCAGCTCTGCCGCATCCAGACTGGTCACATGACTGCGGGCGTAGGGCTGGTAACGCTCCCGATCCTCATACAGGCAGTAGGCTTCGCTGAAAAGCCACTTGGCCCCCTGGGCGTAGCCCTCGGTGGATTCCTTCACCGGTTCGTCTCCGGCAAAGCAGACCTGGCCCCCCTGGGGCAGGTCCAGCTGGAAGCCGAACTGCTTCATTTTTTTGGAGCCAATGTCAAAGGCCTGGATGGAAAAGCCTGCCAAGTCCAGTTTTTCCCCGTCGGTAACTTCCCGGAACAGGATTTGACCGTCAAAATACTTGGTCAGCTTTTTTCCAAGAATCATCTCGCAAATGGCCCGAACCTGGGATAGAGTCTCCCGGCAGCCCGCCACGGTAAAGGTGCCGGTGTAGCCCTGCTCTGCCATGGCCGTGGCCACCGCCCGGATGACCCAGGGGGTTCCCAAAATGTGGTCGGAATGGCTATGGGTCACAAACATGGCCCCGATGGCCGTTACGGGGACACCCAGCTTGTGAAGCCGCACCAGAATTTCATTTCCCCCGCCGGCATCCACCAGCAGTTTCCGGTTCCCCTCCTCCAACAGGAAGCAGGTATTGTACCGTTCCAACACCAGCGCGCAGCCGGTGCCTAAAAATGTTGCTTTCATGGTATTCTCCTTTTATCTGCACTGACCTTGCTCATTTTTCTCCCGGTCCAGGCGGAAATCTACAGAGCGTTTCAGGTAGGACAGGTAGTCGTCATCCTGGCACATCTCCTTGCCGGGGGCATCGGAAAGCTTGGCCACCGGGCGGCCATTGACGTATTGAAGCTTGATGACGATGTTCAGAGCCTCCTCGCAGGTGTCGTTGGTGACGAAAGTGCCAATGCCGAAAGAGACCTTGGTGCGGTCCTTAAAATAATCATAGAGCTTCTGGGCGTGGTCAAAATCCAGGCTGTCGCTGAAGAGCAGCACCTTGCCCTTGGGGTCGGCGCCGTATTTCTGGAAATGGCGGATCATCTTTTCCCCCCACTCATAGGGGTCGCCGCTGTCGTGGCGGACACCGGTGTAGTTATTGACCATGGAGCGGTCAAAATCGTACAAAAACAGGTCGGTGGTGATGGTGTCCGTCAGGGCGGTGCCGTTGTCGCCCCGGTATTCGTCATACCAGTCGGCCATGGCGTAGTGGTTGGTGTAGGCCAGGGGGATGGAGTCAATGCCCTGGTACATCTGGACAAACTCATGGGCATAGGTGCCGATGGGGGTCAAATCATACTTCATGGCCAGGTACACATTGGAAGTACCGGCGCAGTTGGTGGTCTCCTGGGACAGCCGCCTTACCACCTCATCCTGCCACTGCCGGGAGAGCCGTCGGCGGCAGCCGAACTCCGCAAAACGGAAGGTGTATTTGCCGGAGTTAAAATCCTTGATTTTCTGCTCCAGCCGCTGTCGGGCAGACTTTTCCAGCTGGGCATAGTCATAGTGCATTCTGAAATAGACCTCGTTGACGATTTCCAGCAGGTAGATTTCAAACTGCATGGCACTGAACATGGGGCCTTTCACCGTCAGGATCAGTTCCCCCTGGTCACTCAGCCCGGTGTGGACATACTCCCGGATGGGGTGCCACAGCCGCAGGAATTCCACATAGTCGTCTTTGATAAAGCGGATGGAGCGGAGGTAGTTCAGCTCCTCCCGGGTGAAGCGCAGACCGCAGAGATAGTCAATCTGGGCGTTGATCTCCTCCAGCATTTCCGGGGTAAAGACCGTGTGTTCATTCCGGCACTTAAAGTAGTATTCCCCGTTTAAGTCCGTGTGCTTGTGGAAAATCACCTGGTCCATGTTGAATTTGTACAAATCCGTATCCAACAGAGAGGTTACAATGGGTTCCAGCTTCATATGGCCACTTCCTTTATATACTTTGGGTCTCCCGTCTATCTTCGGATTCCAGCACCAGGGCCCGGAGTGTAGGATAGAACGGATGGATTCTCTTGTTTACATAACATTCCCACTGCTGTCGGTCATCGTTCAGCAGAAAATGTCGCATCTGGGAGGCGGAGATCTCAATGGTCTTGGGGATGTACAGTTCTGCCACCCGGACCCCCTGGACGCTGTCAAACCAGTCCAGCCGCCGGGTCTCCTTGCCGGAAATCAGCAGTTCCGGCATCTGGCCAAACCGCTTTTCCACGTTTTCCAGCACATAGTCCCCCCAGGCTCCCACGTTACCAACGCCAATGTCCGGCAGGGGGTAAATTTCCACCCGGTCCCCAAAAAGGGCTTCCAGCATTTCCCGGCGCAGTTCAAAGGGAAAGGGATTTTTCTGGGTGCCGGACTCCTGAGAGGAGCCTACAAAAATACCCACCTTCCGGCACAGGGCCAGGGCGGTTTCAATCATCTGCTCATGGCCGGAATGGAGGGTCTGAAACCGGCCTACCAAAATGCCCAGAGAAAAAGGCTTTTCCATACGCTCACCTCGCAACTGCCTCTATTCTACCAAACCCTGGGGCCTACGTCAAATAAAATCCCGGAAATCTGTACTTTTTTCCGGGGCTGTGGTATAATGCTCCAAAAGAAAGGGGGAAGCTCCATGGGACGAGCCTCTAAAAAGGAACACAAAAACCGATTTCAGCTGACCCGGGAGGAATTTGGTCTGTCCAGGGAACGGGCATCCGAACTGCTGGAAACCCTCAGTCCGGAACGCATTGAGAAAATCGAAAGCGAAAAATGCGCACCCTATCCGGAGGAGGTGCTGACCATGGCCCAGAAATACAAAAAGCCTGGGCTGTGCAACTACTATTGCTCCAACCTCTGCCCCATTGGCCGGGAATACGTGCCGGAAATCCAAATCAAGGAGCTTTCCGCCATCGTGCTGGAAATGCTGGCCTCCTTAAACGCCGTCAACAAAAAACAGGAGCGGCTGATTGAGATCACCGCCGACGGAAAAATCGACAACGGGGAATTGGAGGATTTTATCGACATCCAGGACCAGCTGGAGCGCATCTCCGTTACCGTGGAAACCTTGCAGCTGTGGTCGGAGAAAATGCTCCTCAGCGGGGCCATTGACCTGGAAGCCTACCGGGTCAAAAAAGAGCAGCGCAGAGGTTAACTATTTTTCCCAAATAGCGGAAATACCCCCTGCTATTTTGCTGCTGTTTCCCTTTCCGAAAAGCCCCATGTGTGATAAAGTAAGGCCATCCAGAAAAGAACCCCCTGGGAAAGGAGACAGAAGATGTTTGAGATTTTGACGTTGATATTGTTCGTTTGGCTGTTTGTAAAATGCCTGGGCCTGGCCTTTCGGCTGACCTGGGGTGCCGCCAAGGTGCTGGCCGGTGTTCTCATGGTGCTGGCCCTGCCGGTGCTGCTGCTGTGCCTTCTCTTTGCCGGGAGTCTGCTGCTGCTGGTACCCTGCCTGATGGTGGCCGGTGCCTGGGCCTTGCTGAAAGCGTGCTAAAAAATCCCAGCCCTCACGGGGGCTGGGATTTTTAGGCCAACCGGGAAAAATTTGTCTCCCCGCTTGCATTTTGTCAAATCCTGTGTTATGCTGTTGTCGGTGCTACCAGCACCCCGGCAGGCGGTCCCCCAGAGTTCTTCGGGGGTACACTTCTTTTGCCCCCGTTCGTTAAAGAGAGGGGGTGGTACACATGGTTACATGGCCGAATCTCATTGAGTTCTGCTCATTCCTTGTGGCTTTGATCACCCTGATTATCGGGATTATTGATCATAAAAATAAGAAGTAACCGCCACCCTTCCACAGTGATATGACCCCCAAATGTTGGACAGAGAATCCGACATTTGGGGGTCATATTATGTCCAAAATAAGCAATGAAA